>JACAEQ010000027.1 GCA_013388755.1 Chloroflexota bacterium | reverse complement strand
GTCCATGTCATTGCGAGCGCGAGCGAAGCACTCTCCGCTCGCGCCGGTCGATTGCTTCAGCCACGCTGCGCTCGCTGCACGCGGTCGCTGGCGCTCCTCGCACTGACCGCAGGCCCATGGGTTTTCGGATAGGCACTTACGCGCCGCCGATCGCAATCAGTGGCATCCGATTATGTGAAGCAAGTGCGTCGGCAGCGCGGGTGGTTTCCGGCAGGCGGTAGCGCGTGACGCATGCCATGACGAACTGCAGTGCCGTTTCAAGCGCGACGCGGTGACCAATCGAGACGTAGACCGGCCGTACGCCGCGACGGGTGCGCAGCGCCGCGCCAACCACCTCGTCACGATCACGCAATGGCACCCACGCCCCGCGCTCATCAGGCAGCGCGCCATGCGTCCCGACCAGCAGTGATTTGGCGCAGCCGATCGAGGGCAGGTCAGCAACGACGCCAAGGTGGCAGGCGATGCCGCAGCGACGCGGATGGGCCAGGCCATGACCGTCGCAGATCAGCAGATCCGGCATGACACGAAGCGTGGCAAGCGCATCAAGCACAGCGGGAGCTTCGCGGAACGAGAGGTAACCGGGGATATAGGGAAAATCCACCGGACGGCGCGCCACGGCATAATCGAGCGGTTCGAGTGATGGAAATGCCAGAACCACTACCGCGGCGCGCGCATCACCGGCGACATACCCGGCATCCACGCCAGCAACCGTCTGAACAGGGCCATGAGCATCGTGCGCAATCACTCGTGCGCTCAGCCGTTGCTGGATAACGCGCGCTTCCTCAAGATTCGCCGGCCAGTTGCCATCCCACAATCCAGGCCTCCAGGCACGATCAACGGCGCCGTAGGTCTTCCGGTACACGCTCCAGCCAGCCCACATCGAGCACACCCCACAGGCCGACCAGGATGGCTTCGGCAGTATCGTGGCGCAACGCGGTCGGGCGGGGCGCGCCGGACCATACGATCACCCGGCGAGCGAGGGCATCCGCAACACGCTTGGCCTGTTCGCCATGGCGCTGCTCGCGCTGGTACAGCAGTGCAGCGCGCCAGGTTTCTGCGCTTACCAGACGCACGGCGATACCACAACGTTCGGCCTCGCGCGCCCAGATATCCGCCAGCGGGCCACCCCCTTCGATATAGAGCCACGCCGGATCATCGGCGTCGGCGAGCACGGCGGCCACGCCACGGCGAAGCCGCGCAACGCTGCCGAAGTTGTGCGAACCATAACGACGCAACCGGCCATTGGCGCCGTACAACGCCAGGCCGGTGCGTAAACCAAGATCAACTGCCAGCAGCGAAGGCATGGCCTCATTATACAGCCGTTAACGAGCTGGTAATGAGGTATCAATCAGTTGCTCCGCGCGTTTGAGCGCCTGATCAAGGCGTTCCTGGCCGCGTTTGCGCAATTCGGCAAGGATATCGTCAGCACTTGTGCCATGTTCGGTGGCAATCTGCGCAATCGATTTGCCGGCACGGAGTTGTTCGGTCACTTGCTGTGGCGTCAGACCGGTCAAATCGGCAGTGACATGCACCAGTCCCATAGCGACGGGTACGCGTCGTGCCCACTCGATCTTCTTCCCCAGTTGCTGGTCGTTCATCACTTTTGACGCATTCTCATCGAATGCTTTCAGCACCTCGTCGGCGCGCTCCCGGGTGATCCGGCCATTCGCCACCAGCTGATCGAGCCAGCTATTGAGTCTGGTGCGTGACGCGGCAACCACATCCTGCTCGGTCTTCCCATTGTCGGCAGCGATCTGGGTGAGAGACTTGCCGGTGTTCAACTGTTCAATCACTTGCTGCGGCGTCAGGCCGGTAACGTCGGCGGTTGCGCGGATCAGGCTCGTCGTCAGCGCCGCCGCTCCAAATCGGCGTTGGAGATCAGGGCGTGCTGGTGGCTGCGTCTGTTCGTTCTGCAGGTACGGCGCCGCTGCAAACGATGGTGCGACCGTCAGCGGAGACAGCGCGAGAGCCAGTGCCAGCGCACCACCGGCAATCACTTTTGCAAAGATGTGCTTCATTGTCGTTCTCCCTTGATGTCGGGCCCTGGAAGAGTGCCAGGGCGTAGCGTATCGTTGATCCAAGTATGCAGGCCAGGTGTGAAGAGGGTGTGAAGAAGGTGTGCTCTCGGGTTGAATGCTCCTGTGATAACTGCGCATGCTTCTCCTGAAACCGGCTACGATCCGATCGCTACCAGGGCCAGGGCACGCAACTCGGCGTCCGCCTGAGCAGCGATGGCGTCACACTCGCGCAGCTCGGCGGTGGTCAGACGGTCAGCAACGCGCGGGCGTACCAGGCGCCACGGCAATAACGGCAGTGCTCGCGCCAGTGCATCTCCCTCGGCGTCAAGCACGAACACGCCTGCTGTCACCGCCGGCCATCCCGCGTCGCGCAGAAGCGTTACGAGCCCTTCAGCCGGTTCAGGCGTCGAAAGCAGGAGATCACGATTCGCACCAGGGTGTGCTCTGAGCACGAGTGCAAGCCGGTAGCACAGCGCAGCGGGCCATGGAATTGCCAGGGTCCAGGTCCATGTTGCCGTCACAACCAGCACCCACCCTCCCGGTCGCACCACCCGGCGCATGTCGCACAATGCAAGCCGCGGGTCGGCCAGCAAGCCAAGGGTGGCGCTGCATACCGCCGCACCGCAACTGGACGCGCACAGCGGCAGAGCGTGAGCATCGGCTACGATTGCGTCGAACCGCCGGTGTACTGCAGCACGACGCAGCGCAACCCGATCGATATCCACACCGATCAATGGGATGTGACCGCCGAACGGTCCGGTCCACAACGCAGCCTTGCCGCCTGCACTGCATCCGACATCAAGCAGCGGACCGGCAGGTCTCGGAAGTGTCATCAGCAGTGCGCGGAGCACCGGCAGCACCGGCGCATGCAAGGCACCGCAATCGTCGGAACCATCCATGGCGAGCATCATTGAACTGGTGGCGTCCCACCTGTCGCTATAATGGCGTCACACCCATCACGATCATCGCATCTGCTCAAAGGACGCAATCGCATGGACCTGTTCGAACTGGTGCGGATCAACCTGCTCTCACCAATGGCATTAGCCTTTTTACTTGGTATTGTCGCCACGCTGGTGCGCAGTGACCTGCACTTCCCCGATGCGCTCTACAGTGCGCTGTCGATCTATCTGCTGCTGGCGATCGGGTTGAAAGGTGGCGCCGAACTCTCGGCGACGCCACTGGCGCAACTGTGGGCGCCTGCGCTGGTCACACTTGTCATCGGCATCGGCATCCCGATCTGGTGCTACGCCCTGTTACGCTCGCTTGGCCGCTTCGGCATTGCCGACGCCGCAGCGATCGCGGCCCACTACGGCTCGGTTTCGGCGGTCACCTTCAGCGCAAGCCTGACCTTTCTCGAAAGTATTCACATGCCGTATGAAGGGTACACGCCTGCGCTGGTCGCCATTATGGAGATACCAGGAATCGTTGTCGCCATGGTAATTGCCCGCTCGCGCCTGGGTAAGGTAGGATCGTGGGGGGATGTGTTGCACGAGGTGCTGACCGGCAAGAGTATTCTATTACTCTTCGGCGGGTTGCTGATCGGTGCCATTGCGGGAAAAAGCGGATTTGCACAGGTCGCGCCATTGTTCGTTGACCCGTTCAAGGGCGCGTTAACCCTCTTCTTGCTTGAGATGGGCATGGTCGCAGCGCGCCAGTTCCGCGATGTTGCAAAAGCCGGGTTCTTTCTGGTCGGCTTCGGCATCGTCATGCCGATCCTTCATGGTGCACTCGGCGTATGGCTTGGTAGCATTGCAGGCATGTCTCCGGGCGGGAGCATGATCCTGGGTGTTCTGGCCGCCAGTGCATCATACATCGCTGCGCCGGCAGCCGTGCGCATCGCGCTGCCACAGGCCAACCCCGGCTATTATCTGACGGCGGCGCTGGTGATTACCTTCCCGTTCAACCTGACGATCGGCCTGCCGATCTATTTTGCCATTGCGCGCGCGATCTACGGTATTTAGAGACGTTACACCCAGCGTCTCAGCCGTCGTCGTCCGACGAGGGTGGCGCGATCAAGCCGCGCTGCACCGCCACCAGAGCGGCCTGGGTACGATTACTAACCCCCAGTTTCTGGAAGATTTCGCTGAGGCGGTTACCAACGGTCTTCTCAGAAAGAAACAGGCGCTGTGCGATGGTGCGGTTATCGTAACCAGCGGCCAGCAAGGTGAGAATGTCGCGCTCGCGCTCGGTGAGTTGTTCGGCTTCCTGATCAGTACTCAGACGGCGAAACTCATCAAACACCCGCAGCGTCACCGTCGGGTCAAGCGCCGCTTCGCCGCGAGACACGCGACCAATGACGTCGATCAATTCTTCGGCGTCAGCGTCTTTCAACAGATAGGCGCGCGCCCCGGCTTTGATCGCCTCAAACAGATGCTGATCCTGGCGATACATCGTCAGCATGATAATCTTCACATTCGGATGGGCGCGCGCCAGTTGACGCGCGACCGCCACACCATCAAGTTCCGGCATCTGAATATCGAGCAACACGATATCAGGCTGAAGTGCCGCAACCTGCGCCAGCACTTCACGCCCGGTCGCCGCTTCGCCGACAACCACGAATGCCGGATTGCGTTCCAGCAACTCCCGCAACCCCTGGCGAAACATACGGTGATCGTCGGCCAGTAAGAGCCGCACTGGTCCAGTACTCATGCCGGTATCCTTCAAAACTCGAGGAACACGACGTGGCGTCGCGTATCCACGATGGTCGCCTGGAGCGACCTACGAGTAGCCGTCGGCGGCTATCAGTGATGTCCACTCACAGATTGCTCGGCAGGCAATGGTATCCAGGCGCGCAGCTCGGTGCCGGATCCACGGCGCGACAGGATGGTCAACTGGCCACGCAGCGCCGCCAGGCGTTCACGCATCTGGCGCAGGCCGACATGGCCCGGAATGTCGGGCGCCTCGCCTGGCTCAAACCCTTTGCCATCATCGCGCACCACGAGCCGTAGACCATCGTCAGCCTGGCCGATCGTCACCTCGACAACTGACGCCCCTGCGTGCCGGGCAACGTTGGTCAGTGCCTCCTGCACGACACGAAACGCAATCGCCTCGACTTCGGGCGGAATGGCCGGTGGCGCTCCGGCCAGATCAACACGGATATCCCAGTCGTGCTGGCCGGCGAACTCGACGATATAGCGTCGCAGGCCACCGACAAAGCCAAGTTCATCAAACTGCACCGGGCGCAACGCAAAGATCGCCCGGCGCAATTCACGGATCTGCTCACGTAGCGTCGTCTTTAACTCCGCCAGTTCAGCGCGCAGGCGGGCCGGGTCACGTTCGATCCAGTCGGTCCAGAGATCGACACGCATCCGTACAAACGCGAGGCTCTGTGCAATACCGTCGTGAATATCGCGCGCGATCCGGGCGCGTTCATCGGCAATCGCCCGTTCAAGCTGGTATACGGCGCGTTCCTCGCGCGAGCGCCGCCGCGCACTGGCGATCGCCTCGGCAATTTCGTTGGCGATCGTCTCCAGCAACGATAATTCATCGCCGGCGATCTCCACCGGACGTTCAAGGTACAGCTCGATCCAGCCCAGCAGCGCCATACCGTCGTGCAATGGCAGGGCCAGGCATGTCTCGGCAACGCCATGATCGCCCTGGATCACCTGCGGGCGCCGCGCTTCCACCACACGCTCGGTCACCCCCAGTAACTTGCGCAGACGCGCCAGTTCGCTGGCCGGCGCACCATTCGCCCGGGTCTCGATCGCGCCGGCGGGATCGAGCAGCAGGACGGCCGCGGCGTGGGCGCGCACCAGGCGCAGCGGAAAGGTCATCGCAGCATCAAGTATTTCATCCAGCGTCGCCGAGTCGACGATACTGCGGTTTACCTCGCTCAACAGCGCAAGCTGGCTATTGGCGCGCTGCTGCTCGCGCAATGCCTGCTCCAGCCCGGCCTGGTAGCGCTGCTCCTGGCGGATGACCCATGTCAACGTCAGCCAGATCGCCAGGCCACCAAGGAGACCCCAGCCGGCGACATCGGCATAAACGCGATCCCGCGGCGTGCCCGCATCGAGCCAGAGCGCCTCAAGCGTCCGGCCCACGGCAAATGCCAGGCCGATGATTCCACCGAGCAGCCAGCGCAGGCGCAACAACACATGCCAGTGCGTTCTGGCCGCATCCGTGTGACTCTGTTCACGCTCCAGTTCTGCCACGCTCCTATTGTAGCGCAGATGTGCAGATAATTGCAATCCGGCGGGCTTCAGCGCACATGAAAGCGCAGGCGACCGTCATATGTCGCCTGCGCTCCACAAGACGAGTATACCGTTATGCTGCAAGGGCGCCGCGCCCGGATCCCTGGCGGGCCATTGCTCGCAGACGCGCGACGCGCTCCTCCGTCGGCGGATGCGTGCTAAACCACTTCATCATACCACCCACGCCACTCAGCGGGTTGATGATATACAGCGACGAAGCCGCCGGGTTCATCTGCATCACGCCACGCTGGGCCGCCCACTCGATCTTCTCAAGCGCACTCGCGAGCGGCAGCGGATCGCCCAGAATGCGGGCGCCAAGCTCATCGGCGCTGAATTCACGCGCCCGCGAGATACCAAGCTGGATGAGCGTCGCCACAATCGGCGCCACAATCATCAGCAGCAACTCGCCAATCGGATTACCACCCTCTTCGTCGTTACCGCCGCCGAACATGCTGAAGATCTGGCTCCACATCCACATGTCGGCGATTGCCGAGATCGCACCGGCGATTGTCGCCGTCACAGCCGACAGGAGCGTGTCGCGGTTCTTGATATGCGCCAGTTCATGCGCGATAACCCCCGCCAGTTCCTCTTTCGTCAACAGGCGACTGATGCCACTGGTTACTGCCACCACCCCTTTGCTCGGGCTACGACCGGTCGCAAAGGCATTGGGCATTTCACTGTCAATGATATACAACCGTGGCATCGGAAGGCCAGCGCGCGCAATCTGGCGTTCGACTGTCTGATAGAACCAGGGCGCTTCCTCCCGGCTAACCTCACGGGCGCCCGACATGCGCAACACAATACTGTCGGAAAACCAGTAGGCGCCGAAGTTCATCACCACGGCGAATATCACCGCCAGGATCAGCCCGATGCTTCCGCCGAGCGCATTACCGATAACCATGAACAGCGCCGTCAGCGCTGCCATGAGGACAAAGAGCTTGATCACATTGCCACCCATATGCGTATTTCCTCCCATCTGGTCTTGCTTGTGACCAATGGTACAACATCCGGCAATCACGCAACAGGGTAGGAATACCCGTCCGGCGGCAGGAACCTTCCCGATCAGGTCAGGATACCCCACACCAGTGCCACCAGGCCAAGCCCGCCGCATACTGAAGCGGCAATCAACAGATTACGCGCACTACGCTCGGTCTCGATGATCAACTGGCGTTCGCTCTTGCGGCTGATGATCATACGATCACCCGCCGGCCCGCGGGCAATTGCCGGTTGCCCGCCACGATCAACCACATGACCAAGCACATACACACGCTCACCCACCAGTAATGCTTTCTCCGTTCGCCGGATGCCCAGGGTGCGCCGGCGCGCCAGCCCGGGATCATTCGCCTGCTCAAAAACATCGGCGGTCGGCTGCCAGTCAATTTCCGCCCCCAGCGGGTCCACCAGCACCCGCCCGGTAGCATCACGCACATAGAATGGCGCGCGTACATCGCCCGACTCGAGCGATTCGCTGCCGCGTTGCACTCGCGTCTGCGTTCGCCCCTGTGAGTCGGTTTCGGTCACCGGCTCCTCATACTCGCGGTTGACGGTGAAGCTGTACGCAACGCACATTTTGCCGCTCACCTTGCCGAGCAGCGGCGCATCAACCTCGACCGTGCCGGCAACCTCGCACCGCTGCGCAAGTGCATCAGCGCCGACTGCCGTGACCACCTGCCGGTGGATATCGGCCAACAACGATGCCGTGTAGGTCTCTGTCGCGCCAATGGCCGTCAGTCTGGCACGCCGGCCGCGCCAGACCCACAGGCAGATCGCCGCAGCAAGCAGCAGTAGGATGCCGATGATTTCCATTACGGCGCAGCCCCTTTCTTGATCAGAAACGCCAGCTCTCCCGGAAACACGAAGCGGCGGATGTCCCATCCCTTACCGGACGCCAGCGCCGCGAACTGACGTTCGTAGGCGACATGCATGCCTCTGGCGTGCCCATCCAGGCTACGCGCCGGATACGAGACCAGGATAAATGGCGCATCAAGCGCATCCAGGAAGCGTGCAGCAGCGCCACGCTCCAGTTGCTCCAGCACCGGCAGCAGCTTCAACGCGAGCGCCAGATCCACACGTGGCCCGCCAGGATTCGTTGCCTGGTCGCGCACGTGCGCCTCGCCTGGCACACCGATCAGCGCCAGGTACTGCGCGATAAATGAGATCAGTGTGCGATCGATATCACTGGCATAGTAGGTAGCGTCAGCCGCCAGCGGCATCCAGGGCAGCGCCAGAGGATTCAGGCCGCAGCCGACATCAAGAACGGAGCAAATGGGTGGCAGATCGGCCAGCGTTTCAACGTAGAAGCGCTGCAGGATTGGCAATCGCTCGCGGATGGAAGCATGGCGCGTCATCAGGTCAATCGCGCCGCGAAGGAACCGATCGCTCAGATGCGCAAAACGCGGGTTCGCCAGCCCTGCCTGTACCAGAGCAGCGCCGGGGTCATGCGCGCCCGGCGCCGGTTCGCACGACCGCAACCGATCCAGCCACACCGCCGGCGCGATGCGTTGTTCAACATACGCGCCAGCGACCTGGTGCAGTTTGCTTTTTGTTGCTTTGATCGCCGCTTTCACACCCCGGTGCGCCGCCAGTTCGCGCACCGCAACGGCGCGCACCAGCTCCGGCGCAAGATTGCGATACTTTGGCGCATCCAGTACGGCGGCAATCACGATATCGATCTGGCCATGTTCCGTGGGCATGGGTCAGGGGTGATGGCCACCACCGGGATCACCACTCACCCCGCGCTCACTGCTTTTTTTCGGGTTCTGCCACGGCACGTCTGCCACGCTGGCGTGGGCATTGGCGCTGCGCGCTGCAACGAAGAGCAGATCCGAGAGGCGGTTGAGATAGATACCAACCTGCGGGTTGACCGTTTCGGAGTGGCTGAGAGTCACGACCCAGCGCTCGGCGCGGCGGCAGATCGTGCGTGCCAGGTGAAGATGCGCCGCCGCTGGCGTGCCACCGGGCAGAATAAACTGGCGCAATGGTTCGAGGCCCGCCTCCAGGTCGTCAATTGCCTCTTCCAGCGCTGTGACGGCCTCGGCGCCGATGCGTGGAATGTACTCCGCCGTGCCCGGCGTCGCCAGATCCGACCCGACGATGAACAGGTCGTGTTGCACTCGCGCCAGGAGCGCATCCAGGTCGGGGGCAAGTCCGATTGTGCGCACCACGCCGATCGCCGCGTTACACTCATCAACCGTGCCATACGCGTGAACACGCGCGGCGTCCTTGGGAACGCGCGCCCCACCCCACAGCGCGGTCTCGCCCTCATCACCAGTACGGGTGTATATTTTCACAGTTGTTTACCCTTTCGGGCGGGAAGCCCGGCAGCTTGAGCGCCGGGAGGAACGCCCCCGCCATAATTCTTAATGTTTACCCTCCGGGCTGAAGGCACAATTCGGGGATTGCACCCGTGGACCCGGTTACGCGCTCGTTACCAGCTGAATCTGGCCGGTGCTGGCGAGAAGGCTGTCGCCAGGCAAAAGGTTCAGAGCCACGTGCGTTTGCCGTGTACTCACCGCACGTCTCGGATGTCAGCTTTCGGGCTGGTAGCGCCAGGGACAGGCCCAATCGTTTTCGGCCGGGTAACTGACTCTCTAGATCCAATACCTTTCAAATAAGGCGTTCTGCACCGCACCGCCCCCCACCCGACCTCCCCCCGCTGAGGGGAGGAGTCGGACTCCCTCCCCCGGCGGGGGAGGGCCGGGGTGGGGGTGACGGGCGTATGTGAAAGGTATTGTCCCTGGCTCCTCTCTGCCGGAGGCGCCCTGCCTTCCGGGCGATTGCCGTGCTCAGGCGTCGTGCAGGCGCATGCTGCTACTCCAGACGCAGTGCGATGTGCAACTCGCGCAACTGGCGCTCATCCACCGGCGACGGCGCACTGGTCATCAAATCCACGGCCTGCTGAGTCTTTGGGAATGCCATCACTTCACGGATCGTCGACTCGTCGGCGAGGATCATGCAGATCCGGTCAATGCCCGGGGCAATACCGCCGTGAGGTGGCGCACCATACTCGAATGCTTCCAGCATGTGGCCGAACTGACGCATCGCCGTCTCACGATCGATGCCGAGCAAGTCGAACAGTTGCTGCTGAACATCGCGGCGATGGATGCGGATCGAGCCACCACCAACCTCGTAGCCATTGAGGACCAGGTCGTATGCCCTGGCGCGCACCCGTCCCGGGTCGGTCCCCATCAGGTGCAGGTCCTCGTCCCGGGGTGCGGTGAACGGATGATGCACCGCATCCCAGCGCTGTTCCTCCTCGTTCCATTCCACCAGCGGAAAATCGAGCACCCAGCCCCAGGCGAGCAGATTTGGATCGGCCAGGTTGAGGCGCGCGCCAGACTCGCGCCGCAGCCGATCGAGCACCTGCGCCACGATCTTCGGCGCATCAGCCACGATCAGCAGCAGGTCACCCGGTTCACCTTCCATCTGCCGGATGATCGCCGCCATTTCTTCAGGCGAGACCTGCTTGCCGAAGCTGGAACGCACATCGCCGCCGTCCGCCGGAACCACGGCCCAGAGCAATCCTCTGGCACCGGCCTGTTTCGCCATATCCACCAGTTCATCGAGCTGTTTGCGCGAATACGTGCCCGCACCCGGAACGCGCAGCCCTTTCACCTGGCCACCCGTATCGAGCGCGGCGCGAAACAGGCCAGACTGGCTCTGTGCCACAACCGGACCCAGGTTCACCAGCTCCAGGCCATAGCGCAGGTCAGGCTTGTCCGAACCGTAGCGTTCCAGCGCCTCGGCATACGTCAGGCGCGGAAACGGGGTCACCAGGCGTTTGTGCGGCACAACTTCACGGCACAGGGCAATGAACAGCCGCTCAATCAGGTCGAGAACATCCTCCTGATCGACGAAACTCAGTTCCATATCAAGCTGGGTGAATTCCGGCTGGCGATCGGCGCGCTGGTCCTCATCGCGAAAACAGCGCGCAATCTGGAAGTAGCGATCGAAACCGGCAACCATCAGGAGTTGCTTGAGTTGCTGCGGCGACTGCGGCAGCGCATAGAACTCACCCGGGTGGATGCGACTCGGCACAAGGTAATCGCGCGCCCCTTCCGGTGTCGACTTGATCAGAATCGGCGTCTCAATCTCCAGAAATCCTTCCCGGTCGAGATAATCGCGGATAAACTTGACAATCCGGTGGCGCAAGATCAAGTTCTTCTGCATTCGTTCGCGCCGCAGATCGAGGTAACGATACTTCAGGCGAAGTGCTTCATCCTCGCCACCTTCCTTGTTGATGTAGAGCGGCGTGTTCCTGGCCGGATTGAGGAGCGTTGCTTCTGTGGCGTGCACCTCGATCGTGCCAGTGGCAAGATCGGGGTTATATGCCTCGACAGGGCGCTCAAAGACCGGGCCACGCACCTGGAGCACATACTCCGATCGCGCGTCACTGGCAACCGCATGCGCGGCTGGCGCAGCGGTCGAATCAAAGACGACCTGCGTAATACCATAGCGATCGCGCAGATCGATAAATATCAGTGGCCCATGGTCACGGCGGCGATGCACCCAGCCGGCGAGCAGTACTTCCTGGCCGGCGTGCCCGGCGCGCAGCTCGCCGCAGGTGTGGCTGCGAAACATAGGATAACTCCTCGTCACAGTATGGTACGATGCAGCATGCTGTTCCAGCGAATGGTAGAGTACCAGTGACCCGATCGGGGGACGTGGAGCATGGGGCATCCCCCATGGTACAATTCCGAGGTCGCCATTATAGCCGGAGGCGGAAGGGCTGTCCAACACGATGCGCCAGCGAGTTACTATTCTCGGTGTCGCGATTGACGACATCCGTATGGATGACGCCCTGGCCGCGATCACCAGGTTCATCGCTGAAGGCGGGCCCCACCAGATCGTCACGGTCAACCCGGAATTCGTCATGGAGGCACGGCGCAACAGCGCGTTTCGCCGCGTGCTGGCAGCCGCCGACCTGGCGACGCCGGACGGGACCGGCCTGCTGCTGGCGTCGCGCTGGCGCGGGACACCCCTGCGCGAGCGCGTGACCGGTATTGCCTTAAGCGAGCGCATCGCAGCCGCAGCGGCGCGCTGCGGCTGGTCACTGTTCTTGCTGGGAGCTGCACCAGGCGTGGCTGAGCGCGCGGCGGCTGCGCTTCAACAGGCAAACCCTGGCCTGCGGATCGCCGGGTGTTACGCCGGCTCACCACGCGCTGCCGAGGAACCGGCAATCCGGGCGCGTATCGCCGCTGCGCAACCGGATATCCTGCTGGTCGCCTATGGGCACCCGACCCAGGAACTCTGGATCGCGCGCAATCAGCCCTTGCTACGCGTCCCGGTCGCGATCGGCGTCGGTGGGACCTTTGATGAACTGGCGGGCGTCGTACCGCGCACGCCGGCGCTGGTGCAACGCGCGGGCCTCAAATGGCTGTATCGTCTGGTTATGCAGCCATGGCGCTGGCGGCGGATCATGACGGCGGTGCCCCTGTTCCTATGGACGGTCTTGCGCGAGGGACGCGCCTTCAATCCGTTGCACGCTGAAGAGTAGCGCCCGCGGCACGTGGAAGAACCCTTTATAATTGCCCCCCTTGCTGTGAAGCACCAGTTCGCCGCGCCGATCACAGTAGCCGAACCACTCGCCATAAACCGGATCAACAAAGGTGCGGAAGCTGTAGTCATCCACCTGCTCAAGCCAGTGCAGCCAGCGATTCTCGCCCGTAAGGGTATACGCCAGCACGAGAGCATAGATCGCCTCAGTATGCGGCCACCACAGCTTCATTGTCGACTCAAGCTGGAGCGTTGGCCGGCCTTCAATATCCATGAAATAGTACAGCCCGCCATACTCGGCATCCCAGCCATACGCAAGCGAGCCCTCCAGCACATCCAGCGCCAGCTGGCGGTGCATCTCACTCGGAACAAACTGCAGCATGTGGAGCAAGAACCAGGCAACTTCGATGGAGTGACCAGGGCTGAACAGGCGTCCCTCGGGCCAGGCGCGCAGATCGTGCCCGTCAAGCGCCCGGTGTTCGATCAAGATACGGCGTTCCCGGTCATAATGGCGTAGCACGCCGTCCATCGCATCGCGCATCACCTGGATGTAACGCGGGTCATCGGAGAGGCGCGCCAGCTCGATCGCCATACTTGCCAGCACCATCACATTCGCCAGGCTACTGACAGGCGGGCTGCCGGCGAGCGCCGGGCGATCCAGCAGCACCGGGTTCCGAATCCAGGCATCAATCTTCCAGAACACCTCGACAGCTTCGTCAAAACACTCCCGATCACCTGTGGCGCGTGCATACTCCAGCAAACCAAGCATGTAGAAGACAGCCGCGTAGGGTTTGCGCTGGTAGAAGTATGGCTCACCCTCGCGGGTCAGGCAAAAATAGACGCGACCCTGCGGATCACGGCCATAGCGGCGCATGAACCGGCAGATCAGGGTTGCTGCATCAAGGTATTCCTGGCGGCGTTCGAACTCATTGTACAGGCGCGAAAACATCCAGACCGCACGCCCTTGCAGCCACATGTATTTCTTGGTGTCATAGATCGTCCCATCCCGATCCAGGCAGGTGAACTGGCCACCATAGTCATGGTCGAGCGAGTGCGCCAGCCAGAATGGAATCACCAGGTCAGCCAGGTTTGCACGATACCGCGCAGCAAATGATGACAACATGGAAATCTCCTTTTCACTGCGCTCTCTTTGTCGCAATGCCGCCAGAGCCGGCGAAAACCCCACCTTGATTTGGGAGCACCACTTGCAGCGGAACAAACAGCGCGCCGCGCACGTCATATCCCCGACAGCGCTATCCGCAGCCGGAAGGAGCACTCTATTATGGCCTCGAAACACGACGAACAGAACCAGCAGGTTGGCAAACTCGCCGGCCTGGGCGCAGGCGTTCTTGCCGGCGCCGGGCTAGGCAGCGCCATCATTCCCATCCCGGTCGTTGGAACCTTTGCCGGCGCACTGGTTGGCGGCGTCGTCGGCAGCGAAGTGGGCCGGACCGTCGGTGCCGCCCTGCTCGACGGTGTGCAGGCCTTCGCCGACAGTATGAGCGATGCGTTGAACGACCGGAAGAAGCCAGAGTAGCGCGCGACCTCATCCCCCGCCCGGTCATGCTGGCAAGGCGGGGGATGAAGTGCCACTCATCGGTTGCCCCTGCGCGAGCCGCCGCTACCCCCGTCTCGTCACATCAACCGGCGATGCTCGACTGCCATGCAACGATTCATCACCACCTTCAGGCCGGCTTCTTCGGCGCGCGCTGCAGCCTCCTCGTTCACGACCGACAACTGCATCCATACCGCACCCGCACCGATGGCGATCGCCTCCTCAACGATCGGCGGCACCGCCTCAGAACGGCGGAAAATGTCAACAATATCGACTTTCTCCGGAATATCGCGCAGGCTGGCATAAGGTTGTTCGCCCAGTACCGGCGCCTGCAGCTTCGGGTTGACCGGAATAATCCTGTACCCCTGGCGCTGCAAGAAGCCTGCAACGCCGTATGAGTCGCGCTCCGGATCGTCGCTCATACCGACAATGGCAATAGTGTGCGCGCTGGCGAGCAGGTCGCGGATCTCAGGATCGGTTAACACAATACCCTCCTCACACTCCATCATGGCGCGGCGACCACGCCGCACGTCATTGTCAATCGTACTCATAAATCCGCTTGTGTGCAACTGAGTCGTTTCCTCCCTGTGGTATGATTGCATCGCTTGCATCCTGCACACTGCACCTGCACCGAGAGGAGCATCAGGGTGAACATCCTGCGCTACATGCTGATTTTTGTTCCACTTGCAGTACTGGCCGAATTCGTTTATCCTGACCCTCTGCTGGTTTTCGCACTTTCGTGCATTGCCCTGATCCCCCTCGCCGGGCTGCTTGGGGAAGCAACTGAAGAACTGGCGATACATACCGGCCCGAAAGTCGGTGGCCTGCTGAACGCAACGCTAGGCAATGCAGCCGAACTCATTATCACGATTGTCGCCTTGCGCGAGGGCAAGTTCGATCTGGTCAAGGCGTCAATCACCGGGTCAATCCTGGGCAATCTGCTGCTCATTCTGGGGTTGAGCCTGTTGCTTGGCGGCATCCGCCACGGTATCCAGCGGTTCGACCGCAACCTGGCCGGGGTCGCTGCAACCATGATGATGCTCTCCGTCGTCGGCCTGATGATCCCGACCCTGTTCGAGTTGCTGCGCGAGGTGCAGAATGGCGCAGTGGACGTCTTCAATACCAATGTGCGTGACCCGGCGCTCGATGCGCTGAGTCTATGGGTGGCCGGCGTCTTGATCGTGCTGTACGTGCTGAGCCTGATCTTCTCATTTCAGAAACCGGAGCGTGGCATTGGCGCACCGACCGGCGTCACCGACCCGACTGCGGAGATTGAGCATCACACAGCGAAATGGAGCGTACCCGTCTCACTCGGCATCCTGGCAGCCGCAACGATCGCTATCGTCTTCCTGAGCGAGTTCCTGGTTGGCGCAGTCGAGCCGGTGGTCGAACAACTCGGGGTGAGCGAGTTGTTTCTGGGCGTCATTCTGATCCCGATCGTCGGCAATGTAGCCGAGCATATTGTCGGCGTCCAGGTGGCCATGAAGAACAAGATGGACCTCTCACTCTCCATTTCGCTTGGCTCAAGCATGCAGATTGCACTCTTTGTGGCGCCGCTGCTGGTGTTTGTAAGCCTGCTCTTTGGCAGGGAGATGACGCTCTATTTCAGCCTGTTTGAGGTGGCTGCGTTGACGCTGGCCGTGCTGTGCGCTACCCAGGTCTCACTCGACGGTGAAAGCAACTGGCTCGAAGGCGCGCAGTTGCTGGCCGTCTATTTCATCATCGGGCTGGGTTTCTTCTACGTTGTTACCCCCGGCGCGCACGGTGGCTAGAACCAGTACCATTTCCGATCGCGGATTGTTGATTCACATCCACCGGTATGCTGAACACCATCCATCTGCAGACGTTCCTTGCGGTCGTCGACGCTGGCAGCTACAGCGCGGCCGCCGAACGCCTGCACATGTCGCAGCCGGCTGTAAGTCAACACATACGAGCACTCGAAACGCAACTCGAACAGGTACGGTTGTTCCGGCGCGTCGGCCAGCAAATGCTGCTGACCCATGCCGGTGAGGAACTGGTGGATGTCGCGCGTGAGATGCTGGCGCTGGCAACGCGCGCCGAGGAGAACATTCGCAGTCTGCGTGGGCAGATCAGCGGGCGGGTCACGATTGGCTGCGCGGCATCGAGTGGCGAGTATCTCCTGCCGCCAGTACTGGCCCTCTTTCGCGCACGGTACCCTGCTATCAGCATCACCGTCAGTACGGCACCGATCGATACCCTTGTGGAGTGGCTCGCCAACCAGCAGGTTCAGGTGCTGCTGGTCGAGGAGCAACAGCGCCGGCGCGGCTGGGAGTCGCATCTGCTGGGCGGCGAAATGTTCGCGTTGCTCGCCCCACGCGGCCACGAGTTATTGCGGTGCGGCGAGGTAACTCCCGGCGCGCTGCGCAATGTGCCGCTTGTGCTGCCGCGCAGTGGCTTACCCACGCGACGCATGATCGAAGACGGGCTGCGCCGGCGCGGCGTCGGCGCAAGCGAGATCAATGTCGCCATTGAGACGGATAGCATCGCCATGATGATTCAGGCGGTACGCACAGGTCTTGGTCTGGCATTCATCCCGCGTTCGCGCGTGCCACGCGGCCGTGAGATCGGTACCATCGACATTGCCGGTCTCCATCTCCAGCAAGACTGGTACGTACTGCGTTCGCGCGAACGCGGCGCACCCCGCGCCGTCCAGGAGCTGTATGGCTTCATCACCGGCGAGGAGGCGCGCAAAATCCTGCGGAAAGCCGGGATCCAGACCTCACCGGAACGGTGAACCCGGTGACACTTCGTATACCTCACAGGAGTCGATCATGGGCCACATGACATTCGTCACCACCAGCCGGGGGCTACGGCGTGACACGTTGCCGATGCGACTGTTCGAGAAGGCCAAACGTCTGGGCGTCTGGAACCCGAGCGAGATAGACTTCAGCCAGGACATTGACGACTGGGCAACGCTTTCCGCCGATGAACGTGACCTTATACTCCGGCTGACGGCGCTCTTTCAAGCCGGTGAAGAGGCCGTCACGCTCGACCTGCTGCCGCTGGTCGCCACGATCGCAGCTGAAGGGCGCGTCGAAGAGGAGTTGTTCCTCACCAGTTTCCTCTGGGAGGAAGCCAAGCACACGGATTTTTTCAGCCGCTTCCTTGAGGAGGTAGCAGGGTTCCGTGGCGATCTGAGCCACTACCACACGCCCAGTTATCGTGCCCTTATTCACGAGGCACTACCAGACGCTATGGGGCGCCTGCGTGACGATCCATCACCTGAAGCACAGGCGATTGCGGCGCTTACCTACAACATGATCGTTGAGGGGGTACTGGCAGAAACAGGGTACCACGCATATTTTACGATGCTCGAACAGCGCAGCCTGATGCCAGGAACACGCCAGGGCATCGCGTTGCTCAAACAGGACGAGTCGCGCCATATTGCGTACGGTGTCTACCTGCTCTCCCGCCTGATTCAAGCTGAGCCGCGCCTGTGGGATATCATTGTTGAACGCATGAACGACCTCGTCGTCCATGCCATGGGCGTGATTGACGATGCGTTCGCCTGCTACGAGGTCGTACCATTCGGCCTGCGCCATGACGACTTCATGCAGTATGCCCTTGGCCAGTTTCAGCGCCGGCTCGAGCGCATCGAGCGTGCGCGCGATCAGACGCTGGAGACGATCGAGCGCGATACAACCGATACGTAGGGGTCAGAACGGCAGTGCCAGAGGGGCGACTCGCAAGCCACCCCTCTGGCACACAGGAGGCGCCCGTCACGATTCATACTCTTTGCCGTCGAGGTTCTGTACCAGCGCCTCGAACAGGTCACTCTCAGTAATAATGCCAACGACTGCGCCGTGCTCGTCTACCACCGGCAGGCCACCGATCTTGTTCTCAATCATCAGCAGCGCCGCTTCCCGCAGGCTTGTTTGCGGTGACACCGTAATCGGGTCTTCCGACATAACCTCATAGACCTTGACTCGTCGCAGCGCGTCGGCAATATCAAAGGGATCCATCCCGGCGACTCGCAACAGATCAGCGCCGCGAATATCACCCTGCGTGATGATTCCGCGTAACTCGCCGGTATCGATCACCACCGGCAGGCGGCGCACATTATGTTCGCGCATCAACGCCAGCGCCTCGCTTACAGGCGCCGCCAGGTTGACCGTGACCGCCGGTGCGCGCATCCAGAACCGGATCTCCTCTTCAGCGGGAACCGAAGCGCGCCGCTTAGGAGTTGTGGTTGTCTTCGCCATTGAAGGCCTCCTCTCTGATGCAGTGCCGGAGATCGCCGCCACTCCGGTGAAGTGATGCGGGCCACACAGCAACCTGACCGCACGATGCATATTCCTTAATAATTGTAGTCGTCGTGCGCGTCGTGTGTCATAACAGGTTGTCACCTGGAGTAGCGGATTCGCTACCTGCGGGCTGTCACAGACGGCGCGCCAGGCGTAACCCGGACGAGTCGCGGCACGACGGGCGTGTAAACGCATACTCTCTGTGTGTGACGGTTTCTTCTCTCTGCGACGTGTACCACCATGCTAGAGTAGGAGACACGCCCAGCGCTTCGGATCGGCCATGCAACCCTGGAGGTGACATCATGAACGAGCAGCGAGTCGCCGATTGGATGAGCACCCCCGCAATTGTTATCGCGCCGACGGTAACGCTGGCAGATGCACAGCGCCTGATGGAACAGCGGCATATTCGCCGGTTACCGATTGTGGACAATGGACGCCTGGTTGGTATCATTACGCGGGGCGATCTGCGCACCGCGCAACCCGCCGACACAACGCTCAGTTACTATGAGTGGCGCGCTCTGCTCGATCAGGTGACCGTCTCGGAGTGCATGACCCGCAATGTCAAGACGATCTCGCCCGACGCACCCGCTCTCGAGGCCGCCAGGCTCATGCTGGCGCACAAGATCGGCGGTCTGCCAGTCGTCGATGCCGATCGTGTCGTGGGCGTGATCACCGAAAGCGATCTCTTCCGGCTACAGATTGCCCTTGCGTCGGGCGGCGCCGTGCACGACACCGCACGCCCGACGCTGGTTTGCCATCATTGTGGCGCGATATTGCGTGGCCGCTCACTCGAGTTGATCGGGCGCGACGATCAATGCTGGCGCTGTCACTATCACCTGCACCGCTGCGACAACTGCCGCTACTTTGATAGCATCACCTGTATGCTGAACCGGCCCGAGCGCCACGCACCGATACCTGGCCGCGATTGCAGCAGTTTCATCTACCTGGTTTCGCATGAGCAGGAGGCCGAGCGCTAATATCAGTTTCGAGAGATCAGTGCTGCGTCTGGCATGAGCTCTTCCCGGCAATGGTAGCCACCAGGAAAGCACAATCCGTGTTCAGAGCTGAGAGCAAGATCGCGTCCAGTTGCCTCGCAGTGTGACTGCATCTTGCATGGACACGTCATGAACGATCATGTCACCGTAGTTGAGCCGGTCTATGGCGTGCCGCTCATCGGCTGCGATGATCGCTATGAAGATCGCGCCACCGCAGGGCGACACCTTGCCACATTTCTGGGGCGCTTCCGGGGTGGCCATGCCATTGTCCTGGCGCTCCCACCCGGGGGGGTGGCAGTTGCTGGTGAACTGGCACGCTCGTTACGGCTGCAACTGGATGTGCTGGTTGTCCGCGAGTTTCGGGTGCGGGCTAACCCTGTCATTGTGGCTGGCGCGGTTGGTGAGGCGGGCGGGCTCTGTCTGAACGGTGCCGCAATACGTTACAGCGGGATCACACCACACGCGCTCTGGGAAGCGGCGCTACACGAGCAAGCGCTGATTGCGCATCTGGTGCGCCGCTACCGCCGGGAACGCCCGCTGCCCCTGAGCAACCGCCGCCCTGTGATCCTGGTTGACGACGGCATGCATAGCGGCCTGGCGCAGCTGGCTGCCCTCCAGGCGCTGCGACACTATCATCCTCCGGCGTGTATCATCGCAACCCCGCGCGCGCATCCCACAGCTCTCCGGCGCATCACCCCGTGGGCCGATCAGGTTGTCGCCCTGGATGACCATGCCTCAACGCGCGCCGACGACATTGACGGCTGGCAGACATCCCTCGGTGACGACGATGCCACGATCCTGCTCGATCGCTACCGGCTCCATACTGAGATCTGACGGGAGGCTGTTCGTCCGGTCATCATCTACCCGTGTGCGCCGGGGCTGTGAAGCAGGAGCGGTGTTGACGAACCACGCAACACCTTGTCGGCCACACTCCCCAGCAGCAAGCGCGAGAACCCGCCACGACCATGCGTCGCCATCGCGATCAGGTCTATACTATGAGCGCGGGCATACCCCAGAATCGCCGTTGCCGGAACGCCGACCGTCACGATCGTGTCGACGCGCAGGCCGCGTGCACGAAACTCGTCACTCTGCCGATCGAGATACGTTTGCGCCCGGTACTGGAGTGGCTGAAGCGCGGCCGGATCGATCGCATCTTCATCAGCCATCGGCACACCGAGCACGGCTGGATCGACAACGCGCAACAGCGTATACTCCGCGTCCATGATCTGCCCGATGCGGATGCTGTATTCAATGATTGCCTCCGCAAGTGGCGATCCATCGAGGGGGATAAGCACACGGCGAAAGGGGAGTTCTGCGGTGACAGGCCTGGCAAGCGAGTCCTTCGGGCGCACGAGGATAACCGGAGCAGGTGAGCGTCGCACCATGGCATCGGCAACACTGCCGAGCCAGAGCCGGGAGAGCGCGCCGCGACCATGGGTTGTCAATACCAGCAGATCGCAGCGCGCCGCGCGTGCATAGTCGAGCAGCGTCTCAACCACCGGCCCGGAGAGCACCGAGGTGATCGGGGCGCGCCCTGTCTGGTGCGCCACCTGCTGCGCCAGTTGCTCAAGATACGCCGCGCGCCCGGTGGCCGTGGCGCGCCCTACCATACCGGAACCCACCGCACCCCGCAGAGGCAAGACATGCGCAAGGTGAAGCTGCGCTCCAGAACGGCGAACCAGCGCAAGAGCCAGCGGTAACGCATGCTCACTAAATACCGAGCCATCAAGTGGTACCAGGATGGATCGGCACATGCACGCCTCCTCACCGCGTGGCATCATCCTTCCCCATAGGGTCACTCCCGTCCCTACCGCAGTCTGTCGCCGTTCACATCAATGAACGATCAGCACCGGGCACCGCGCGCGCTGTGCCACGGCATTGCTTACGCTGCCAAGCAACAACCCTGCAAGCTGACTATGCCCACGCGAACCCATGACGATCAAATCAAAATGCTCTTCTTCGGCAACACGCAAAATCGCCTGTGCCGGTGGCCCCTCAAGGAGTTGCACGTCAACCGCCACCTGATCGCCGACCTGGGTTCGCGCGGCTTCGAGCAGCGACTGACCGATCAGCGACCGCGCCTCCAGCAGACGCTCATATTCTGGCGTGCCCAGGAGATCGGAGACATGCGGAAAGGCGTGCAGCAGGCAGAGCGTCGCATTGTAATGCTGGCCGAGATCGACGGCGATATCAATCGCTCGTGTCGACGTGGATGAACCATCAACAGCGACAAGTATCTTGCGAAACATGATCACCTCCCCATTGAGTGCGATCAACGAAGCGTATTCACAGTCACACTATACGTGATCTCAACGATGCAACGCAGGAAAGATGCCAGTACGCGGTGTAAAGGGATCACAACGTCCCCTGTTGCGTTGTGATGCCGTCACGCGCAGTAAAGGTTCTCTTCCACCGTGCCTCTGCCGACGTGCTATGCTGAAACCAGGATTCTTGCCTCAATGAGGAGGGCAACGATGCGCACCATTCTTGTTCCGCTCGACGGCTCACAACTGGCCGAGCATATACTGCCGCATGTGAAAACGATGGCGCCGCTGCTGGGAGCCGATCTTCGGTTGCTCCGGGTTGTGTCCGAGGCGCAGATGACCGGCGGCGAGTCGTGGGGATACGCACTTGCCGCGGTGTATGGCGTGCCGGAGAGCGAGGAATTGCAGCGGGAGTATCATGATGCGTCTATGGAAGCGTTGCGCCAGCGCGCGCAGGCATACCTCGACGCCCACGCCCGGGTGCTGAAGGAGCTGGACCTGACCGTTACGACGGACGTGCGCTGCGGATCGCCAGCTGAAACCATTGTGCAGGCAGCGAGCGAGTGCGGCGGCGATGCAATGATTGCGATGGCGACACACGGCTATGGTGGGTTGCGTCGCTGGGCGCTCGGCAGCGTTGCCGACAAGGTCATCCACGCGACCAATGCACCAGTGTTGCTTGTGCGTGGTGAGGCACCGGCGACCGTGCATCCGCCGCGGCGCATTCTGGTGCCGCTCGACGGCTCAGGGCTGGCACAGCAGGCACTGCCACTGGCGCGCGAACTGGCGCACGCTGCGCACGCCGAACTGATACTCCTGCGCGCCGTCGTGCCGATGATTGAAGCATATGTTGGTGCGCCGATGTTGGGCCGTCCGATCGCCGAAAGCAGCGAGGCGATCAGCTCACTCCGCGAGTATGCCCTGGAAGATCTGGAGGCGCAGGCGACCGCGCTCCGCGCCGAGCTCCTGCACATACTCACGCACGCCATCATTGGTTATCCCGCTGAAGTAATCGTTGACGAGGCACGTGAGATGGAGGTTGATCTGATTGTCATGGCGACACACGGTTACGGCGGGCTGCGTCGCTGGGCACTCGGCAGCGTTGCCGATAAGGTTCTGCACGCCACGACAACGCCGTTGATCCTGGTGCGGGCCAGCGAACATTAGATGTAGTGCAGTTTCTTCGCTGCGTCGGTCAACTGGTCGCGAAATGCGGGATGCGCAATATTGATCAGCGAGCGGACGCGCTGCGCCAGGGTGTGCCCGTAGAGATCCGCGACGCCATATTCGGTAATGATGTAATGGACGTCATAACGGCCAGTCACGACCCCTGCGCCTGGATCAAGCATAGGAACAATGCGCGAGATGGTACCGTCGCGCGCCGTTGAAGAAATGGCGATGATCGGCAGGCCACCCTCGGAACGTGACGCGCCGCGAATGAAATCGAGTTGCCCGCCAACCCCGCTGTATAAACGGGAACCGATACTGTCGGCGCAGACCTGCCCGGTCAGATCCACCTGCAGCGCCGAGTTGACGGCCACCATATGCCTGTGCTGTGCAATAACGAACGGATCGTTGATGTAGTCCGTCGGGTGCATTTCGACCATTGCGTTGTTATGGACCCAGTCGAAGCAGCGCTGGCTGCCGAGAATGAAGCCGGCGACAACTTTCCCCTGGTGAATCGCTTTCATCTCGCCATCGATGACGCCGGCCTCCACCAGATCGATCACACCATCGGAGAAGAGCTCGGTATGAATACCAAGGTGGCGCTTGCCATGCAGGTTGGCCAGCACCGCGTCGGGAATGGCGCCAATGCCGAGTTGCAGGGTCGCGCCGTCGGGAATGAGCTCGGCAATATGGCGGCCGATCGCAAGCGCAACGCTATTGGTCTCACCCTGCGGCAATTCCAGCAACGGTCGATCACTCTCGACAAGCGCACTCAGGCGCGACATGTGAATGAAGCTATCCCCCAGGGTACGCGGCATGCGCGAGTTGACCTCGGCAATAACGATTCGCGCGGTTCGCGCCGCCGGTAAGGTGCAGCCGACTTCCACGCCCAGTGAGCAGAAGCCATGGCGATCCGGCGGCGAAACCTGGATCATTGCCACATCAAGCGGCAGGATGCCCAGGCGAAAGAGCTTCGGGATCTCGCCGAGAAAGATTGGCGTGAAATCAGCGCGCCCTTCATTCACGGCACGCCGTGTATTGCCGCCGATAAATAGCGCGTTGTGGCGAAATGATGCGCTGTGCTCCGGCGCGGTGGTTGGATCCTCGCCGGCTGTGAGCATATGGATGATTTCGACGTCGCGCAACTCGGGTGCACGCGCCACGAGTGCCTCGAGCAGTGGCGACGGAACACCGCATCCGCCACCGATATACACACGATGTCGCGACTCGATCAACTGAACAGCTTCTTCCGCCGTCATCTCGCGCGATGCTGCGGTCAGGGCTTGTGCCATGGGACGATCTCCGGATTCTGGGCACGGCCAGCTGTGCACTACCAGGCACAGCCCGATCGCTCCGATCGCCTGCCTGCCACATGATACACAGGTGAGTTACGCGTTGTTCCAACCGTGAGCATGCCCGTTATTGCTTCGTGTATCAGCGCTCCAGGGCATGTTCTATCGCGGGGGTGTACGGCTGGCCATGGTAAAGGCCGATGCCCCGCGCAATCGCACGGCTGCGCGCAGCAGCCTGTTCCAGACCCTGTTCGGCAATCTGCAAAACGAAGGGCAGGAGTGCATTATTGAGCGCGTGCGCCGCCGTACGCGCCACCGCGCTCGGTATGTTCGGCACCGCGTAATGCAACACGCCCGACGCAACATATGTCGGGTTGCTGTGGGTCGTCGGGCGGCTCGTCTCGACGCACCCCCCCTCGTCAATGGCAGCATCAATAATCACACTGCGCGGCTTCATGGTCGCAACCATTGCTGCGCTCACCAACTTTGGCGCGCGTTCCCGCGGCACCTTCACCGCGCCGACGACCACATCGGCAAATGGCAGCACCTGCGTCAGCGTGTTTTCGGTGTAGAGCCGGGTCGTCACATGGCCGCGACAGATCTGCTCGACCAGGCGCAGACGGTCAAGATCCTGGTCAAGTACCGTTGTCTGTACACCCCACGAACTGAAGCCATATGCCGCATTGCCGCCGACGCGGCCAGCGCCCAGCACAACGACTTCCGCCGACGGTACACCGGGTATCGGCGCCAGCAGCGTACCACGCCCGCCGCTGGGAGTTTCCAGCAGATGCGCCGCCAGTTGCGGCATCAGCCGGCCGCCAATCTCGCTCATCGGTAACAGCACGGGGGCAATGCCGTCGTCACGCTGAATGGCCTCGTAACTGAGGGTCGATGCACCCGCAGCTACCAGACCGTCGATGATGCGGCGCGGTAATACCTGCATGTGCAGAAAGCCACACACGATCTGTCCCGGACGAACCATCGCCAATGCGCTCTCCGGCACACCATCAACCGTTGCCAGCAGATCACCGCGCGCATAGATTTCTTCCGGACCATACGCGATGTGTGCACCCACGGCGCTGTACGATGCATCGGTGAACCCTGCGCCGAGCCCTGCACCACGCTCGATGAATACCGCGTGCCCGGCAGCAACCAGTGTGTGCACGCCTGCTGGCGTCAGCGCGACACGCTCCTCGTCAGGCGCATAGGCCCGTGGGATCGCGATATCCATGGCCCCCCTCCGCAGCTACTCCGCATACTGACAGCCAATACCGTGCACACGAGCATAGCACGCCCTGTCGGGCCGCCGCGGGAAGGGGTTGCCACGTGCAGTGACGATTTGCCAACCTGTGATGCCTGGCCGTGTTTACGGTCATGTTGATGATCTGCGGCTATACTGATGGCACGAGACCTTACGGTGGTCACCGTTCGTGACGTGTGAGCGGTTGCGACAACTTCTGGAGGGCATCACCATGGCAATACAGGGTTTGCACCATATTACTCTGGTCAGCGCCGATGCACAACGCACCGTTGACTTCTACACGCGTGTGCTTGGCCTGCGCCTCGTCAAGCAGACGGTCAACTTCGACGATCCCGGTAGCTATCACCTGTACTTTGGCGATGAACTGGGCCGGCCCGGCACCGCCATCACATTCTTTGAATGGCGTGGTGCGCCACGTGGCCGGCCCGGTATTGGCGGCACGCACCACGTGGCGCTGGCGGTTGCGGATTACGATGGCCTGCTGAAATGGAAGCGCCGCCTGATCGATCTGGGTGTCGCTGTATCCGGGCCGTTCGACCGCCATTATTTCACGTCGATCTATCTCAATGATCCAGACGGCGCGATTGTCGAGATTGCTACAACTGGCCCCGGCTGGGCGATTGATGAGCCGCCGGATGCCATCGGCCTGGCGTACCGCGAACCACCGCAGGAGATGCTGGTGCGCAATCGCGACGAAGCACGTATTGCCGCGACGACCTGGCCCGAACCGGTCATCACGATCACGCCCGACATGGCGCTGAGCCATGGGATGCATCATATCACCGCCATCGGCAGCGACATTGAACGCACTCACGCTTTCTTTGGCGAATTGCTGGGCATGCGCCGGGTGAAGATGACCTCGAACTTTGATGATCCGGGATCGGCACACTGGTACTGGGGATGCGGCGATGGCCGGCCTGGTACGTTGATTACCTACTTTGAGCGTGACCGGCAGCGTGAGGCGCCAGCGCGCATGGGAGCCGGTCAGACGCACCATTTTGCGCTGGCACTGCCCGACGAATCGACTCAGCTTGAGTGGCGCGAGCGGTTGCTGCGGGCCGGCCTGCGGGTTTCGCCGGTCATGGATCGCGTGTATTTCAAGAGCATCTATACCAGCGATCCCGACGGCCATATTATCGAACTGGCGACCGCAGGCCCCGGCTTTGCCGTGGATGAACCGCCTGCAGAACTGGGACGACGCCTGATGCTCCCACCGTGGCTGGAGCAGCATCGTGAGAGTATCGTTGCGCATCTGAGGCCGCTCTCGCTTCATTGAAGCACGGGGATTGCATCGCTTCGCTCGCAATGACATCCAGCCATCCGTTTTGCGGATAGGCATGCAGGCTCTGATCCGCCCGAGTCTGGCGCGTACACGCTTGATGGATTGCATCGTTGCGGCCTGGCGCGAGGCATGACTGGACCTATGTGCAGGGTCGTGCCTCTATCCACGGGTCTGCTTTTTCATGGTAGAGTGTGAGAGAACAGATTGTGTGTCCGGCGGGTATGCTGCCCAGCCTGCCTGCCACGAGTTGTACAGTGACAACCATGGTGCTGATCTGTAGCAGGCAGCAGCAACATGGTACGGCGCAAAGGTGGATGCATGAGTACGCCACGAATGGTGCAGTGCGTTAAACTTGGCCGCGAGTTGCCGGGATTATCCAGACCGCCCTATCCCGGCGACCTGGGCAGACGAATCTATGATCATGTGTCGCAGCAGGCATGGAACATGTGGATGGACCAGGCATTGCTGTTGATCAATCACTATGGTCTGAGTATGCTCGATCCCCAGGCGACCCGGTTGCTCATGGAACAGGCCGAGATCTTTTTCTTCGGCGACGGCGATACGAAGCCAGAGGGGTGGACGCCTGATGCGCCGCCGCAAGAATAAGTGCCTATCCGGCATTGCGCGGAGCGCCAGTGATCGCCTGCAACGAGCGACGCGTGGCTGAAGCAATCTACTGGCGCGAGAGGAGATTGCTTCGCTCGCGCTCGCAATGACATGGACCATCTGGTGTTCGGACAGGCTCTAAGTGCAATACCTTTCAAATAAGGCGTTCTGCACCGCACCGCCCCCCACCCGACCTCCCCCCGCCGGGGGGAGGAGTCGGACTCCCTCCCCCGCCGGGGGAGGGCCGGGGTGGGGGTGACGGGTGTATGTGAAAAACATCGGCTCCAGGGCGCGTCAGGTGCCGTGTGACCGGAAAACCATCCCTCTGCACACCCCATGTCACGACCGGTAACGATCCTTGCCAGCGGTACGACCGGCGATATTCGACCGTTTGTCGCGCTGGGCAGAGGGCTACGCGCCGCCGGCTGCCCGGTAACGATTGCGACCCATGCGCGTTTTGCAGCGCTGGTGCATGCGCACGGCCTGCCATTTCGGCCCGTTGACGGTAACCCTAGCGATCTGCTGCTACACGACGATGCGGCGTTGACCTTCGATGCAGGTATCATACGCGGTGGCGCCGCGACGGTGCGCTTCATTCGTGTGGCGCGCCCACTCTACGAGCGCATGCTCACGTCTGCTGCAGAAGCCTGCCGGGGCAGCGCGGCGATCATCATCTCGCTTGCCAGTTGCTGGGGGCAGCATATTGCCACAGCATTCCGCATCCCGTGCATCTGGGCACCATTGCAGCCGATCACGCCGACAGGACGCTTCTCCTCACCATTGCTGCCAGGTATATCACTGCCGGGCGCGCGCCTCCGCCGCCTGAGCTACGCTGCGGTCGAACTCGCACTCTGGGCACCGTGGCGCGCATCCGTCGCGCGCTGGCGTCTGCGTGTCACTGGATCACGCGCCGGTTCGCCGAACCCGTTCACACTCGCGCGCCAGGAGCGCGCACCCGTCATCTATGGCTTCAGCCAGCACGTCGTACCGCCGCCCGACGACTGGCCGATGCATCATGTGACAGCCGGTTACTGGTTCCTCGATGACGATGCCGGTTTTCAACTTGCGCCTGCGATAGAGGCGTTCCTCGCCGCTGGTGAGCCGCCCGTCTACATCGGCTTTGGTAGTATGGGTGGAAGACGGCCAGCCGGAGACGCGGCGCTGGCGCTTGGCGCGCTGGTGGAATCCGGCCGTCGCGGCATTCTGCTTGGTGGCCCCGATGTCGCGCAACTGGCGGCGCGGCGCGCCGATGTGCTGGTGATATCAAGCGCGCCGCATCACCTGTTGTTCCCACGTGTCTCCGCTGTCGTCCATCATGGCGGCGCGGGCACAACTGCCGCCGGCCTGCGCGCCGGCGTTCCAACCGTCACGCTGCCAGTGGGAGTCGATCAATATTTCTGGGGCGCCAGGCTTGCCGCGCTTGGTGCGGGGGCGCCGCCGCTGGCACGGCGATACGCGACGCCTGAGCGACTCGCGGCGGCAATCGGGGCAACCGAGAGCGAAACAATGATCTCGCGGGCGTCGGCGCTTGGGCGTTTGATACGGGCGGAGGATGGTGTCGCACGTGCGGTAACGGCGATCAGCGGCTCTCTTGATTAAGCCACATCAGTGAAACAGCAGCAGCGCTGCGCCTGCCAGAGCCGCACCCAGCAGATATGGCGCGGGCGTGCCAAGCACGTCAAAACTAACACCCGCCAGCAGCGGGCCGGCGATCATCGTCAGGTTGAGGAGTGCCGCGGTGCCGCCCATCAGACGCCCCTGGTCGGCAGGTGCAACCCGTTGTGAGAGGATGCTCGTGAGCGCTGGAATGGCCAGCCCGCTGCCGAGCGCAATGAGGCCCACCGACGGATAGAGTAACCAGGCAACCGGTACAACGGCGGTGAGCGCCAGCGCAAGCATCATCAGCGCCAGCCCGCCGCGCACCAGCCGCCGATCGCCAAGCCGTGGCTGCACCAGACCCAGCACGATGCCCTGAGTTACAACGGCACACACACCGACGAATGCGAAGAACAGCGCGTTTTCCATCGTTCCCCAGTTGAATCGCGACGCGGTGAAGAGCGGGAAGTTGCTGTACAGGCCGGCGAATGCCAGGTTGAGCAGCAGCACGACGACCAGCAGACGCCGAATAGCGACGATGCGCAGCAAGGCGCCCAGTTGTGCCAGCGGGTTGTATGCCCCGATGCCGGTGAAGATCCGGAGCGGCAGCGATCCGGTCACGGCAACCGGGTGCCGTCGCGCGGGCGGCAGCGACTCGGGCAACGCAATCATACCGAACAATACATTCGCCAGCGCCAGCGCAGCCGCAACCAGCGCCGGCACATTCAAGCCATACAGGCTCAACACGCCGCCAAGCGCCGGCCCGATCATCAGCCCGAGACCAAATGCCGCGCCGACCAGGCCCATGCCGCGCGCTCGCCGCTCCGGCGGCGTGCTGTCGGCGATGTATGCCTGGGCGATGCTAAGGTTGCCCCCAGTGATGCCGTCAAGCAACAACGCCAGCGCCAGCAGTGGCAGGGTATCGGCGATGGCGAGCAGCAGGTAGGCAAGTGACGTGCCACCGAGACAGGCGAGCAGCACCGGGCGACGACCATACCGATCCGAGAGGCCACCGAGCATCGGCCCGACCAGAAATTGCGCAGCAGCATAGAGCGCGCTCATGACGCCCACCAGCGTTGCACCCGGCGCGACGCGCTGCACATAGAATGGCAGGAGCGGCACGATCATTCCGTAGCCCGCCAGGTCAACAAACACGGCCACAAAAATAACGGCCAGCGGGAAGTGCCGCGCTGGCGCGGTTCCGTGCGGCGGCAGGGCGCCGTTCAATTCGGAGGGGTTGAGGCGCATCGTGCCACCAGTGCATTACCAGGTGAGGCTACAGGCGAGAAGCAACACCCCGGTAGTTGCCGCAAACCTCCTGCCCTTTGCCTCTGGCCCACGCTATGAGCGTACCAGGGGCACGGGCAAGAGATGAACAATTGTCTGGTATCATGAAAGCGGCGTGGCCGCCGGTTCTTCCAGGATGACACCTGATCGCATTGTCCAGACGAGACAAGGCTCATGAACGTCGTTTTTCTATCACCACACTTTCCGCCGACACACTACCTGTTTTGTGTCCATCTGCGAACGCTGGGTGCAACTGTGCTCGGCATTGCCGACGAGCCCTACGAACAGCTGCGCCCTGAATTACGCGCAGCGCTGACCGAATACTACCGCGTTTCCGATCTGCATCACTATGATGAGCTGCTGCGCGCCATCGGCTATTTTACTCACCGCCATGGCAAAATCCAGCGGATCGACTCGCTCAACGAATACTGGCTGGAAACCGAAGCGCGACTCCGCACCGACTTCAATATTGCCGGGTTCAAGCTCGATGACCTGCCAGGCATCAAACGCAAGTCGGAAATGAAACGGCTCTTTCAGCGGGCGAAGGTTGAGGTGGCGCGTGGCCAGCAGGTACGTTCACCGGCCCAGGCGCGCGCCTTCGTCGCCGAGGTTGGCTACCCGGTCGTCGCCAAGCCCGACATCGGCGTCGGCGCAAACCGCACCTACAAGATCGCCAGTGCGGCAGAACTGGAAGAGTTCCTTGCGCGCCAGTTGACCGACTACATTCTCGAGGAATATATCCACGGCGTCATCCAGACATTCGACGGGCTGACGGATCGCAGTGGTGCTCCGGTGTTTTTTACCTCCATGCAGTATAGCAGCGGCGTCATGGAAGTCGTCACCGACGACGCTGACATCTATTATCTCACGGAACGTGACATCCCTCCCGACGTCGAGCAGGCCGGGCGCCGCATTCTCAAGGCGTTCAATGTGCACGAGCGCTTCTTCCACTTCGAGTTCTTCCGCACCCCCGAAGGGCGCCTGGTGGCGCTCGAAGTGAACATGCGCCCGCCGGGTGGGCTCAGCATCGATATGTTCAATTATGCGAACGATATCGACCTGTACTACGAATGGGCCAGCGTTCTGCTCAATGATCGGTTCAATGCCCGGTACAACTGGCCATACCATGTATGCTACGCCGGGCGTAAATACTTCCGCCCCTATGCCCTCAGCCATGGCGACGTGCTGGCGCGTTTCGGCAACCGGATCGTTCACCATCAGCCAATGGCCAGTATGTTCCATCGCGCCATGGGTGAATACGGCTACCTCATCCGGTCAACCGAACGCGCCGAGGTGGTGGCGATTGCGCGCGAGATTCAGCGGGTCGCGGCATGACCGTTTGCCCATCTGCTCTTGCCGTCGGCAGAGCTGCCGCAGGCTCTCCAGATGCGGAAATCTACTCGCGACACGCCGTGTTTCGTGTTAGAATACCTGTGCGTCTGTCCGACGCGAGGTTACAGGAAAAGCGAGCGCCTCATGTCCCAGCGCCGACCATTGCTGCTGCTGATCGATGGCCACGCACTGGCCTACCGCGCGTTTCACGCGCTGGCCGATGCTGGTTTGCGCGCTTCGAGCGGCGAACCAACCTACGCCGTCTATGGGTTCACTGCCGCAATGCTCAATGCGATCGAGGAATATCATCCCGAGTACGTGGCGGTCGCGTTCGATGTTGGCAGGACGTTCCGTGATGACCTGTATGTTGCATACAAGGCCGGGCGCGCTGAAACGCCTGCCGAGTTCGAGCCGCAGCTTGAACGGATCAAACAGGTGCTTGCGGCGTTTAACATCCCGATCTATACAGCCGAAGGGTACGAGGCAGATGATGTGATCGGCACACTGGCGCGCCAGGCGTCGGCCCGGGGTGTGGATGTCATCATCCTTACCGGTGATACCGATACACTGCAACTGGTTGATGATCACGTGGCGGTATTGCTCAACAACCCCTACGTGCGCGCCGGTAAGAATACGACGCGGTATGGTGAGGAGCAGGTCGTTGAGCGTTACAAGGGCCTGAAGCCCGCCCAGCTCGCGGACCTGCGCGGCCTGAAGGGCGATGCGTCCGATAACATCCCCGGCGTCCGGGGCATCGGTGAAGCCGGCGCGATTGCGCTCCTCAACCAGTTCGGCACGGTTGAGAACCTCTACGAACATCTCGATCAGGCGCCAAAACGCTATCAGAAGCATCTCGAAGGGCAGCGTGAGATGGCGCTGTTCAGCAAACGACTTGCAACGATTGTGTGCGATGCGCCCGTGACACTCGATCTGCCGGCTGCAGCGCTGGCTGACTATGACCGTGGCCGGGTAATTGCGCTCTTCCAGGAGCTGGAGTTCGGCGCGACGCTCGTCAGGCGCCTGCCGGTGACCGGGCGTACCGCAGCGGCACAGGCACTCCCGCCGGCAGGAGCGCCGCTCCAGGCCGGCATGGTCACCGAAGCGACGACGCCTGCACCCTCATTGCGGAGCGGACCACAGCAACTCACGCTCTTCGATGCAGCGGAGGTTCCACCAGCACCCGCCAATGTCGCTGAACTGCCACTCCACCCCTCCGTCGGCATCTATCGTGCCGCCTGCAACGAGGGGGACCTGGATGCCATCATTGCTGAACTCGCTGCCGCGCCACTGATCGCCTTCGATACCGAAACGCTTGGTACGCGACCGCTGCGTGACGATCTGGTCGGCATCGCGCTGGCAACGGTGCCCGGGCAGGCATGGTACATCCCGCTCGGGCATACAACCGGCGAGGCGCAATTGCCGCGCGAGCACGTTCTTGGCGCGTTGCGCCCCTTCTTTGCCGATCCTGCCCGACCGAAAACGGCGCATCATGCGAAATTTGACATCGAGGTGCTGGAACGTGCCGGTGTACCCGTAAACGGCCTGGCATTCGATACGATGATTGCTGCCGCATTGCTGGACAAACGTCGTGGTCTGAAGGATCTGGCGTTCTACGAGCTGGAACTGCCGGAACCGATGACGTCGATCGAAGAACTGATCGGCAAGGGTAAGAACCAGATCACGTTCGCCGGTGTCCCTGTTGCCCGCGCCACACCATACGCCGCTGCCGACGCCGATATGACCTTGCGCCTGACCGGCGTGCTTGAACCAAAGCTGCACGCCGCCGGCAGTGTCGCCGACATCTTCAACCGCCTGGAAATGCCGCTCATCCCTGTGCTGGCGCGCATGGAACAGGCCGGCATCCTGCTCGACGTGCCATACATGCGTGCGCTTGGTGAGCGTATGGGCCGTGAACTGGCCGCGATTGAGGAGCAGATTTATGCGATCGCCAGGCGGCGGTTCAATATCAACTCTGGCGACCAGCTAAGCGACGTACTGTTCGGCCCCGAGATCGATTTGCCGACCAGCAGCCTTGAGCGGACCAGAACCGGACGCTATTCGCTGACCGCGCAGACACTCGAAGAACTCCAGGAGCACGATCGCAGCGGCATCATCGCGTTGATTCTGAAACACCGGCGTCTGAGTAAACTCAAATCCACCTATGTCGACGAACTACCCGAACTGGTCAATCCCGAGACGGGCCGGGTACACACCGACTATGGTCAACTCGGCGCTGCGACGGGCCGGCTGAGCAGTAATTCGCCCAACCTGCAGAACATCCCGACACGCACCGAGGAAGGGCGTGAAGTACGGCGCGGTTTTATCGCCGCTCCCGGTCACACGCTGATCGCCGCCGATTATTCGCAGATCGAACTGCGCGTGCTGGCGCATATGACACGCGATCCGAACCTGGTGCAGACCTTCATTGACGAGCGCGACATTCACGCCGCTACCGCCGCGCGATTGTTCGGCGTTGGCTTCAGCGCGGTTGACAAGAACCAGCGACGTATCGCCAAGACGGTGGTCTTCGGCGTGATCTACGGTATCAGCCCGTTTGGCCTGGCACAGCGCCTGGGCATCGGGCGCGACGAAGCGCGCAACCTGATTGACGGCCTGTTCGAGCAGTTCCCCGGAATCCGCGACTACATCGAGCGGACGCTCGAAACAGGCAGAAGCGAGGGATACGTCCAGTCGCTTTTCGGCCGGCGCCGCGCGATGTTCGATCTCCGCAATTCGGGGCCGCGCCGCCAGGCTGCCGAACGCGAGGCGATCAACCATCCTATTCAGGCGACCGCCGCCGACATCATGAAGCTCGCGATGATTGCCGTGGACGCCGAACTGCACCGTCAGAACCTGCGCACGCGCATGCTGCTGCAGGTCCACGACGAACTGATCTTCGAAGCGCCAGACGAGGAAGTACCTGCTGTTGTGGCACTGGTACGCGACCGGATGGAGGGCGCATTGCGCGATCTCGATCCGCCGTTCGCAGTACCGTTGCGGGTCGAGATCGAAGCCGGGCCGAACTGGGAGGAGCTTTCGCCCATATAACGAAACAGTAACCATGCCGGCATCGCCGCTCATCACAGCGTCACAGCCGCGTGCAACAATCATGCTGCGCGTATGCTACAATGTCAGAAAGGCGCGATGATGAGCACGAACGCGTTCACTCGTCCAATGCCTCGCCCAGGAGAATCGCCCCGTATGGCCCGTGTTGAACCTGTACCGCAGACGCGCCCTCGCGAACGGAGCGCAATCGAACCAGCTCCACCCACCTTCTCGATTGTTGCGCCGGTATACAATGAAGAGGCACTCCTCCCCGAATTCTATCGCCGTGTGGTGGCGGCGATCGAGCCGCTTGGCGAGCCGTTTGAGATTGTGCTGGTGAATGACGGCTCGCGTGACCGGTCGATCACTATCATGGAGGATCTGCACGAGCGCGATCCGCGCGTGAAGGTCGTGAACTTCTCTCGCAATTTTGGGCACCAGATCGCCATTACCGCCGGTACCGACTACGCGCGTGGCCAGGCCGTCGCCGTGATCGACTCCGACTTGCAGGACCCACCGGAGGTGATCGTGGACATGATCGCGCGCTGGCGCGAGGGGTATCAACTGGTCTATGGTGTGCGCTCTGAACGCGAGGGTGAAACGGCGTTCAAACTTGCAACCGCATCGATTTTTTATCGCCTCATCCGTAAGATTACCAGCGTGAACATCCCGGCCGATACCGGCGACTTCCGCCTGATGGACCGCAAGGTTGTCGATGCGCTCAAGTCGATGCGCGAGCACCACCGCTTTATGCGCGGCCTGTCGGTGTGGGTCGGCTTCAAGCAGACCGGTGTCACCTACAAACGCGATGCGCGCAAGGCGGGGCAGACAAAATACCCGCTACGCAAAATGCTGAAGTTCGCGATGGATGGCATTACGGCCTTCTCATATCTACCCCTGCAGCTTGCAACCTATGTGGGCTTTGGCGTTGCCGCGCTTGGCCTGCTGGGCATTATCGCGGTTATTATTCTGCGGTTGCTGGGCAACGAACTTGCCGGGCAGGCGACAACGCTCGTGGCGGTGCTCTTCATGGGTGGCGTACAACTGGTCTTTCTCGGCATCCTCGGCGAGTACCTCGGGCGTATCTACGACGAGGTCAAACAACGCCCCCTCTATATCGTGGCCGACGCGCTGGGTTTCGATGATCCGTAGCACGGATTGCTTCGCTTCGCGCGCAATGACCCGGGTCGTGGTCATTGCGCGGAGCGTCAGCGACCGCCTGCAGCGAGCGCAGCGTGGTTTAACCAATCTCCGCGCACACTGGGAGATTGCGTCGCTGCGCGCAATGACATGCAATCCGTTCTTCGGATAGATGTCCGGGAAGCACCACTACGGCACGGTACGGATCCACTCCTCGGTGGCAAATTTGGTCTCGGCGAGACGTTCGGCGGCGGATTGCTCCTCAGCCGTCAGTGGCGAGTCGGCCAGGCCATGCCGGCTGCGAAACGTCTCGATCATGCGCTCAATGATCGCCTCGCGTGGTAACCCCGTCTGGCGGCGCAGTGGATCCACCCGCCTGGCGGCGCTGGCGATCCCTTTATCGCTGAGTTTCTCGCGCCCGATGCGCAGCACTTCCATCATCCTGGCGCTGTCGATGTCGTAGGCCATGGTGACGTGGTGGAGTAACGCGCCGGAACGCCGGATCTGCGCCGCACCGCCAATCTTGCCCGCCGCCGACGTAATATCGTTGATCGGCTGGTGCCATGCCTCGACGCCGAGTGACGCCAGCGCCTCAAGCACCCAGCGCTCGCAGAAGGCGTATGACTGCACCATGCTCATGCCGGCCACCAGGCTGGCCGGCGCATAGAGCGAGTAGGTGATTGTATTGCCCGGCTCAATAAACATGGCGCCGCCGCCCGTGATCCGTCGCACTACATGAATCCCATAGCGCTGCGCGCCATCGGGATCAACTTCATTGCGTAGCGACTGAAAGCGCCCGATGACCACGGCGCTGGCGGCCCATTCCCAGATGCGCAGTGTCGGCGGGCGATGCCCCGCAGCCACGGCATCAAGCAGCGCCTCGTCGAGCGCCATCTGCATGACTGGCTGTAACGCCGCACCTCGCACCAGTTGCCAGTCGTAGGCGCGCCATAGCGCCAGCTGTTCGTCAATCATGGGACATCCCCCTGTGTTGCTCGTCGTACCGCTTCAGCGACGCCCTCCGGTGTGATGCCGAGCAGTTCGGCTGCCGCTGCCGCCGTGCGCACCCGTTCAGCAATTGTTTCGGCTGGCGTCGTCACCGGCAGACCTTCAATTGCCGCCGCCATCCAGTCCAGCGCTTCCACCGGCTCAAGAAAGAAATCACCACTCAACGTGACACGTTGCATGCTACCGTCGACAATGTCCAGGTCAACAACTATCAGTTTGCCGCCAGGGACTTTATACTCACCATGCATGGCAAATCTCCAGCTTACAGCGAAGTGCAGAACAGTTGATTCGAGTCCGGTCAGGCAAACGGTAACTCCACCACCACGCCGGTTACATCGGTTCCAGTGATGGCAACGACCGCGCCAGAATCCGCGAAGGCGCTACGCACATAAGCCAGCCCGATCGGGCCGAAGCGTGGCGATATAACGGCGCTGGTCAGATCGCCGGCCTCGCGGCCACCCACATCAAGCGCGGCAGGAGCAACAACCGGGCGGCTCAGCCTGAGACCACACAATCGTTTCGCCAGCCGCCCACGGCTTTCCATCCGCGCGATAATCTCCTGACCTACATAGCATCCCTTGCTGAAGCTGACCGCATCGAGTAGTCCGGTCTCCAGTGGAATATATTCCTGGCTCAATTCACGCCCGAACGCGCCGTATCCGTGCTCAACCCGCAGGACATCGAGCGCCTCGACCTCCAGCACGACCGCGCCGGTAGCCAGTAGCGCTGCGCGAACCGTCTCATAGCCGGCAGCCGGAACGTAGAGGGTGAAGCTTGCGCCGCCAATCGGCTTCCGCCGCGCGACCAGCAGGCTTACTCTGGCGACGGTGACCGTTGTAATGCCGTGTAACGGCAGGTCAACCGCTACACCGGCGAGGCCGGCAAGCACATCCGCGGCGTGCGGGCCGTAGAGTGCAAGTTGCTCGTATGTGCGCCCGGCTGGTTCAAGGGTCACCTGGTCATTGAAAAAGATGTTCCGGCGCAGATGGCCGAAAACCGCCGGCCCCTGCTCCGGGCTCGTTACCAGCAACAGCGCATCTTCCAGCGCGTGAACGGTCAGGAGATCGATCATGCGCCCGATAGGCGTCGTAAGGACAGTCAGCACCCCGTCACCCGGCTTCAGATGTTCGATGTCGTTGGTCGAAAGCCTGTGGAGGAGCGCGGCGCGATCGCGGCCCCGCATCACGATCCGCCCGGCAGAGCGCTCGTCGGCCAGCGCCACGCGCTCGAGCGCGCCGGTATACTGATCCATCGTAGTCCATGAAAGCATATAATTACCTGCAAAGAGACATGACGGATGCACGCCTTATGAAGATGAACCATTCAAACCGGTAGGCCCTGGCCGGCGGTTGAAACCACGCCTCGGGGCGCTCCATGCCGGGCGTCGGCTCGTGCCGACGCTTCCCAACCGCAAAGGCGAGTGGTTGGCCGAAGGCTCAGAGGCGCGAATTGATTCGCCGGTTCGCTTATGTATTGTACCATCAAGAATCATGAAATCATTCACATCTCGCGGCGGATGGTGGGTCACGGCCCAGTTCGGCCTCCTGTTCACCATACTGCTGGCCCCTGGCGCGTTCAGCGGGCTGCCCGTTCTGAGCGGTCAGGCGACCCTGATCGCCGGACTGGTGCTTGGCGGGTGCGGCGGACTGCTGGCACTGGCCGGACTACTGCACCTGGATGCGAACCTGACACCCTTCCCGCGCCCGATCGAAGGTGGCACACTGGTACAACGCGGCGCATACGCGCTGGTACGGCACCCGATCTACAGCGGCATCATCATGGCGGCCTTCGGCTGGTCGCTTGTGCGCGGCAGCATCCTCGCACTGGTCCTGAGCACCGGGTTGCTGGTATTCTTCTACTTCAAGTCGCAGCGTGAAGAACGCTGGTTGGTCGAACAATACCCGGAATATGCCGATTATCAGCGCCGGGTGAAGCGGCTCATTCCATTCATCTGGTAGCAATGCAACACCGGATGGAGTGCGCCGGGTACCTATCCGAGAAACCACATGCGTGCCGTCATGGCGAGAAGATGACTTCGCGAAGCCTGCCATGAGCGAAGTCTGGCAGCTTGCGATGGCAGCGGAATACCTGGTGTTCCACCAGGCTAACCCGCGCTGGTTCGTGCCAGTTTCTGTAATTCGTGCAGCTTGTTGAGCGCTTCCAGCGGTGTGAGTTCATTGATGTCGAGCCGGCGCAGCATTTCCAGCACCGGGCCGGGTGCAAGCTCGAAAAGGGAAAGCTGGCCAATGGCAGGGGATCGGTCCGGCGCATGGCGTGCTTCGCCAGCGGAGCGCGATGTTGCAGCCATGCTCTGGCGCTCGCTATCGCCTGGCGCCACCGCGGCCTGCAGGCCGCGGCCCGATCGCTGTTCGAGTTCGGCCAGCAATGCCGCGGCACGGCGGATGACCGGCCGGGGAATGCCTGCCAGTTCGGCCACATGGATGCCATAGGAGCGGTCGGCGCCGCCGGGGCGCAACTCGTGCAGGAACACGACCCGACCATCTTGCTCGGCTGCCGCCATGTGGTAATTCTTGAGGCGCGGCAAGGTGCGCTCCAGTTCCGTAAGCTCGTGGTAGTGAGTTGCAAACAGGGTGCGACAGCCAAGACGCGGCTCATTATGAAGGTATTCCACGACCGCCTGCGCGATCGCCATGCCGTCATAGGTACTGGTACCACGGCCGACCTCATCGAGAATAATCAGGCTGTGGCGCGTACTCTGCGCCAGGAGCGCCGCCGTCTCGGTCATCTCAACCATGAAGGTGCTCTGGCCGGTGGCGATATCATCCTGCGCGCCAATCCGGGTAAAAATCCGGTCCACCAGGCCTATCTCGGCCGCATCGGCGGGGACGAACGCGCCGATCTGCGCCATGAGCGCGATCAGGGCCACCTGGCGCAGCACGGTGCTCTTGCCGCTCATATTCGGGCCGGTAATCAGGCAGATCTGAGCCGTGTCGGTATCCATCGCAATGTCATTCGGAATGAACACCTCGTCCAGAACCTGCTCGACCACTGGATGGCGCCCACCGACGATCCGCAGGCGTGTATCGGCACAGAGTTCCGGGCGCACATAGCGCCCGCGTACAGCGACGTCGGCCAGCGCGGCAAAGACGTCAATTACGGCAATTGTGCGAGCGGCGTGCAACAACCGCGGCCCGGCTTCGGCTATCACGGCGCAAATCCGGGCGAAGGCGCGCCGCTCGAGTTCGATCAGACGCTGTTGTGCGTTCTCAACGATTTCCTCGTAGGTCTTGAGCTCTTCGGTAAAGTAGCGCTCGCCACTGGTGAGCGTCTGTTTGCGCACATAGTCCTTCGGCACCTGGTCAGCGTATGTTCTGGGCACTTCGATGTAATAGCCGAACACGCGGTTGTAGTCAACGCGTAGTGACTTGATGCCGGTACGCTCGCGTTCTCTGGGCTCCAGTTCGCTGATCCAGCGCTGGGCATCGCGGCTGGCGGCCACGACGCGGTCAATCTCAGGCTCGAAGCCGGGCCGGATGACGCGGCGCGGCGCTTCACCATGGTCGCCTGCACGCAGATAGTTGGATGCGCCGAGCAAGGCTGGCGGGTCACTATCAAGGGAAGCTTCTAGATATGCCAGGATGTCGGCGCATGGATCAAGCGTGGTGCCGGCGGGTGGATCGATCGGATGTGGTGTGGTAGATGGCTGCTTCGCTGGCGGAAACGGCTGTGATGCAGTGACGGGGTGTGCGGCAGACGTGACGGTCTGCCAGGCGTGGTCACCATCCGGTATCTCGTCGTCGCCAAACAGGTCGTCATCGTCGGAGCGCGCACGCGCGCGTCGCCGCGCTTCACGCTGCCGGCGCAGACTGGCGGGCGCAGACTCCTGGCCGTGTGTGTGCTCATCATCGCCTGGCCCGGCCACACTGGTGAGCGCACCACCATCAAGATCTTCCGGTCCCGGCGCAGGCGCCACCGGCGCCGCCGGATCGTCCAGTGGCGGCACCCAGTCGCCAAGCGCAGCAGCAAGGTCGGGCAGCGCGCGCAACGCATCGCGCAAACGCGCCAGGTCACGCGGCGTTGCGACTCCCGACCCCTGAATCACACGATTGACAGCCCGTTCCATGTCGCCGACGCGGCGCAACACATCGCGCACCGTAGCGCGCAGCATGGTATCGGCGACAAAGTGCGCCACGGCATCCTGGCGGGCGCGTAGCCGGGGAAGATCACGCAGTGGTTGCGAGATCCAGCGGCGCAGCATGCGCGCACCCATCGGGGTGCGCGTCTGATCCAGTACGCCGATCAGGGCGCCGCGCGCAGTACCGCCACTCCCCTCCAGCAACTCCAGGTTCCGCCGCGTCTGTGGATCAAGGAACATGATGTCGCCCGGGGTGTAGGCGCGGATGGATCGCAGATTGGCAACTGTGCCCTGCTGCGTCTCGCGCGCATACTGCACGATAGCACCGGCGGCGCGAACTGCGAGTGGACGATCGCCGAGCCCGAACCCGGCGAGTGACTGAACCCCCAGCTGGTGGAGCAAGGCATCGCGTGCATTGCGCAGATCCCAGCGTTTTTCGGGCCAGGCGGTAATATGGCCATGCGCCCAGCGCGCATGATTCTCACGCTCGACGCGTCGCGCGACCCGTTCTCCAGGGAGCAACACCTCACGCTCCTGCCGGGTCAGGAACTCCAGATCCTGCTCGAGCCGCGCACTGGACGGGTCAAGGCCGGGTAATCGCAGGGCAGGGCTATCGGGGACGAGCACCTCAGCCGCGCCAAGGCGCGCCAGTTCGCCCTGGGCATGGAGCGCGGCGCGTTCGCCGCTGAACTCGGCAGCAGCAAACTCACCCGTGCTCAGGTCGGCATACGCCAGGCCGACGCGCCCATTGTCGCTGATCAGGGCCGCGAGGTAGTTGTTGCGTTCGGCGGGCAGCATGCCAGCCTCAACGACCGTCCCCGGCGTAATGACCCGCACGACCTTACGCTCAACCATCCGGTTACTGCCGCCGGTAGCAAGGGTCGTCTGCTCGATACCAGCGGCAAAGACCGAGCGTGGCCGGGTATCGCTGCGGCTTGACGGCGTTTCGGTGATCTGCTCGGCAATCGCAACCCGATAGCCGGCACCGACGAGCCGTGCGACATATCCTTCAATGGCGTGGTATGGCATGCCGGCCATGGGACAGCGCTGTTTCTGATCGCGCCCTCTGTGGGTGGCGAAATCTTTGTATGTCAGCGTCACTTCGAGGAGCTCGGCAGCCAGCTTGGCGTCGTCATCGAAGGTCTCATAGAAATCGCCCAGGCGATAGAGCAGCACCGTATCGGGGTAGGCAGCTTTGAGGCCACGGTACTGGCGGTACCAGGCGTGCAGTTCAAGGTCGGGGAACTCTTGCTGCAACTGGCGCTCGAAGGCACGGCGTTCGGCAGGGGTCATGCAAGGCTCCATGCACACGTACAATCTCGTACCGATGTGCTATTATACCATGCAGCGGCATGGCGCACAACCGTGCGAACGAGTGTCAGTGGCAGCCCCGACCATGAACAGCGACGAACGTACAGATTGCCGCCGTATGGTATGATGCTGCGCATCCGGTATGACGCGCAGTGCGTAGTGACGAGATTGAACAGCGTGGCGCTTACGCTCCCGTTTAGATCCTAGCATAAGTAGTGTATCCGCAGTGCCCCTGGCAGCAAGCCGCCAGGCCGGCAGAGCGGCTCAACTGTGAGGGTGGCTCCGAGCCGCCCCAATAAAGGAAGATCCCCGCATGCAACGCAAGCGCGCAGTCATCATTGGCGCAGGGTTCGGCGGCCTCGCCATGGGCATCCGCCTGCAGAGCCTCGGCTTTGATACCATAATCGTCGAAAAACTCGACGGTCCCGGTGGGCGGGCCTATGTGCGGAAGGTAGACGGCTTCACGTTTGATATGGGGCCGACGGTGATCACGGTGCCCCATTTCATTGAGGAATTGTTTGCGCTCGAACGCGACTCTGCCAACCTTGCCGCTCCTGATTTTCCACCTGCGGTGCTCGCGCCCGGCGCGCGTGTCACCAGCGGCGTCAGCGGCGGCCCGGCCACATCGAAGTATGTCACAATCACACCGGTGCTGCCCTTCTACCGCATCTATTTCGATGATGGCACCTATTTCGACTACGACGGCGACCCGGAGCACACCCGCGCCCAGATCCGCGCGCTGGCCCCCGAGGATCTCGACGGGTATGAGCAGTTCCACGCGGCAGCCAGGGCGATCTTTGATCGCGGTTTCCTCGAACTCGGCTATACGTACTTTGGCAACCTGGGGACGATGCTGCGGGTCGTACCTGACTTGCTGCGTCTCGATGCCGTCCGCCCATTGTTCTCATTCGTCAGGCGCTACTTCCGCAACCCCAAGATGCAGCAGGTGTTCAGCTTTGAGCCGCTGCTGATTGGCGGGAACCCGTTGCAGGTGCCTGCGATCTATGCCATGATCCATTTTGTGGAAAAGACCTGGGGCATCCATTTTGCCCAGGGCGGTACCGGCGCCCTGGTGCAAGGGTTTGTGCGTAAATTCGAGGATCTGGGCGGTATGATGCGCTATAACAGCGAGGTCCGGCGCATCATCATCACCGATGAGCACGGGCGCGAACCACGTGGCCTGCGCGCGCGGCGCATCGCCCGTGGCGTCGAACTGGCGGACGGCTCGCGCATCGAGGCTGATCTGGTCGTGTCCAACGGTGACTATGCCACAACGTACCTGCGTCTGGTCGATCGCGCCCACCGCCGGATCAATAATGATCTGCGCGTGCGCCTGGCGCGCCAGTCCATGTCGCTGATTGTCATCTATTTCGGGTTTCGCGCCGATCCACGTGATTCGCAATTGCGCCATCACAATATCATCCTTGGCCCACGCTATGAAGGGCTCCTTGAAGATATTTTCAAGCGCAGGACGCTGGCAGCGGATTTTTCGCAGTACCTGCATATTCCTACGCTTACCGATCCGAGCCTTGCGCCGCCTGGCCATCACGCAGCCTATACCCTTGTCCCGGTTCCAAATAACAGATCGGGATTGAACTGGGAAGAACTGGGTGAGCCGTTTGTTGATACGGTGTTGCGCTTTCTTGATGAGCAGGCGTATCTTCCCGGCCTCATGCAGCGTCTGGTCCACAAGAGCTTCATCACGCCCGACTATTTCGAGCGCACGCTGAATAGCTGGCAGGGGAACGGCTTCGGCGTTGAACCGTTGCTGGTGCAGTCGGCGTACTTTCGGCCGCATAACCGCAGTGAGGACATTGAGCGGCTGTACCTGGTCGGTGCGAGCGTGCAGCCTGGTGGAGGCACGCCGTCGGTCATGATGTCGGCCAAGATGACGGCACGCATTATCGCCCGGGATTTTGCTGTTCCAGAGTCGATTGTACGCCGTGCGCCGCCGGTGATCCAGGCCACTGTGTGACTGTTCATCGCCGGAGGTTCGCGAAAGGTCTCGTGTAAAAACACCCCACCGGGGCGTTTTCCATCGGCGGCGGGCAGGCTTGCACACGCGCCGATTCATGTCGCCCCGCCGACGGAAACAACCCGGGAGATGGGTGAACAGGTGCACCCACTGATCCATTCCGGCAGGCGACTGCCATACGAACGAGGCATCCATGGCACCAGGCGAAACATTGTTCCACGCGCGCTATCGTGTGATCTATACGATTGATGAGCGGCCAGGCATCAGAACGTATCGTTGTCGCGACGAGCAAACAGGCGAACTGGCGCTGGTTGCTGAGTTTGCCGCCGGTGATACGGCACGCCGCGACCTGGAGTCGCTGGCGAAGCAGATTGCGACAGTGCGCCATGACGCGTTGTTGCCGCTGCAGGATCATTTTGCCGAGGGCGAATGTTACTACTTCGTCTGCGCCGACCCGGGTGGCCAGGACCTCGAGCGTATCACGCGCGCGCGCGGCGGGCCATTTCCTGAAGCAGACGCTCTGTTGCAGGCAACCCGGTTGCTTCATTTGCTGGAGCATCTGCACAGCCAGCGACCACCACTGTTCCTTGGCGACCTCGCTCCTGGCGATGTCTGGATTAGTGAGCAGGGCGTGATTTCACTGGCTCCGTTCACGCTTGCCAGCCCGATCGGCCAGGCGCCGTCACCGTATCGCGCGCCGGAACTGGTACGCGCCGATGCCGAGCCAACGACGGTGAGCGATGTCTATACCGTTGGTGCGCTGGCGTATCACATGCTGACCGGCTGGTCGCCGCCAACGCCGGAACAACAAGAAGCGGGCATGCCCTTGAATGGCCCCCGCGTGCTGAACCCGCAGATCTCGCCACTTGTGGAACAGGTGTTGCTGCGCGCGCTCCAGCTGCGCGCCGTCAACCGCTTCCAGGTGGCGCGCGAGATGCGTATTGCGCTCGAAACGGCGCACATGATGGGTGGGCGTTCGCTTGGCCTTGGTCCTGACGTGCTGATGACGGCGGCACAGGTGCCGGCCAACGCTGCGCTGGCACAACTGCCGGCCTCTCCCCCGCCGGCTCCCGGCCCGGCCCCGGTCGTATCGCCACCAGCTATGGAGGCACCGCCTGCGGGCCAGGTCTATCCACCCGGCGCATACCCGCCCGGATACGCGCCTGCGCCGCTACAACGCCGCGGCCTGAGTACCGGCTGTATGATTGTTGCCGCGGTCGTGTTGACCGTCGCCGCGATTGCAGTCTGCCTGGTGATTGCATTCTTCCTGCCCGGTAGCCCGCTACGCCAGATACTGAACACGGCCAACGTCTCCGGGCAGGCGACCTCCACACCAGCAACGGCTGTGCCACAGGCAACGGCGCCTCCTGCGACGGGCGACGCCACCGCGACGCCAGCAGCACCCCCTGCAACGCCGCCGAGCACCGAGATCCTGCCCGAACCCGGGCCGGACGCCATCACGTTGCAGACGGTCGCCGCCATTACTGCAACACGCGAATTAACGGCTGCCGTGCTCGGCCCGGTGGCATACTCGTCCGACGGCCAGGTCCTGGCGGTCGGGATCAGCCAGTCAGTCAGCCTGCACGATGCAACAACGCTTGATGATCGCGGTACGTTGCTCGACCATACCGGTAAGGTGACATCGCTCGCCTGGTCGTCTGATAGTACGCTGCTGGCATCCGGCGCAAGCGACGACACGGACATCCGGGTATGGAACGCTGCCGACGGCACGCTCGCCCGCCGTTTGAGCGGCCATAGCGGCTGGATTCGCAGTCTGGCGTTCTCACCCAGTGGCACGACACTGGCCTCCGGCAGCACCGATCAGACGGTGCGCCTCTGGGATGCATCAACTGGTCAGCTACTGGCAACCCTTACTGGACACACCGGATTCATCGGCGGTGTTGTCTTCTCGCCCGATGGCGCGACGCTGGCCTCGGCGGCGCGCGATGGCAGTGTGCGCCTGTGGGACGTGGCGACCGGGCAAGAGAAGAGTGGCTTCAGTTTTCGCACTGCCCTGGACCCCGATACCAACCTGCGCTACTGGGCCACAGGCGTGGCCTTCTCACCCGATGGCACAATCCTTGCCGTCGGCGCGACCGATGGCGTGGTCTACCTGGTGGATGCCACCAGCGGCCAGCAGATCCGCCAGTTGCGCGGGCATACGAACTGGATCGTTATTCGCGGCCTGGCCTTCTCGCCCGACGGCGCAACACTCTACTCCTCGGGCCTGGACGCCACCGTGCGCGCGTGGAACGTCGCCAGCGGGGCCGAACTGGCGACCTTCGACACCCACCGGCTCGACATCTTCAGTATCGCGATCAGCCCCGACGGCGAACGCCTGGTCTCGGTGAGCGATCAGGAAGGGCGCCTGATCGTGTGGGACCTGCTCCAGCGCCGGCCAGACACCAGTCTGCGCATCGGCCTCGGACTGGTCACATCGCTGCTCTTCTCACCGGATAGCGCGGTCCTCGGCTCGGTGGGGTACAATGGCGTCATCCAGTTGCGCCTGCTGGCCGACGACCGTGGGCGCCAGTTTACCGGCTCCGTCGCGTCCGTCCAGTCGCTGGCATTCCTGCCGAATGGCCGGCTGGCGGCGATCACCGACCAGAATGCGGTGACCGTGCTCGATATCGGCCAGGAGCAGACGCAGGATCTCCCTGGCTTGACGGCCACGCCGTTGTGTGTTGCCTCCGATACCGGTGGGAGCGTTGTCGCCGCCGGGAGCGATGATGGGACGCTGACGATATGGGACGGGCAGCGTGGTGATCTGCGCCAGTCGCTCAAGACAGACCTGCCGGCGGTGTTTCTGGTTGCCGTCAGTGGTGACGGTGCACTGGCGGCAGTTGCCGGCCCGCCGAGTGACCCGCGTATCGAGATCTGGCGCACGACCGACGGCGTACGGCTGCATACATTGAGCGGGCCGCGCAATGCGATTACCGGGGTCGCGTTCCAGCCCGGTGGCGCGCTGATTGCCGCCACAAGCACCGATGGCGTGCTCCGGGTGTGGGATCGCTGGAGCGGCGCCCTGGTGCGTAGCATTCAGGCCAGGCCGGAGCAGGGCTGGTTCTCGGCGATGGCGTTCTCGCCGGACGGCGAACTACTGGCGACAGGGACGCCAACCGGCGTGCTGCAGTTCTGGAACGCTTCCAGCGGTGCGGAAGCCGCGCGTGTTGACCAGGAATATGGCGTGCTTGCCCTCGCGTTCAGCCCGGATGGCGAGCAATTTGCCGTGGCCGGGCGCGATGCGGGAACGACCTTATACGGCCTGCCGGCGGTGCGCTGATGCCGCGCGCCAGGCATACAGGCTCACCGCAAGAATGCTGGCGAGAAACGCTGCATACACCCAGAGCCGCGGGTCGTTCCAGGCCACCTCGGCAGGATAGCGCGCAAGCGCGATCACCTGGAGGATGACAAACACGGTCGAGCTGATCTGCACGATGCGCACGCGGGTGAAATCGCCTTCGCGCAGCACATGTGCCGCCGCGACGCTCAGGCCGATCAGCCATGCGCCAATTGCGCGCGCCGTCAGCGGGGTGAGCTGCCAGGGCCAGAGTACCGTGAAGACTTGCGGCGCGACCAGCATCATCGCGCCAGCCGTGAACAGGGCGGCAGCCTGCAGCCCGATGATTGGCCAGAGCCAGGCCGGCAACGGCGCTTCTAACGACGGATCAGCGCCCGGAGTGCGCCATTGGATAACCAGCAGCGTCGCCAGCAACGGCGGAACTGCTGCATAGACGACGAACCATGCCCACGTTGCCGTAAGTGTCACCGGATCCTGGCTGCCGAAATGGAACCGATCCAGGTGCAATATGCTGACACCCAGTGTCAGGACCGTGAACGTCAGCACAGCGGATGTGGCGACGCGTGCGTGCGCCCAGAACGCTTCTCGCGCCGCCAGAAACTCAAGGAACATACTTGACCAGTATGCTCCGCCCAGAAATGCGGCGGTCAGCGGCGGCTTGATCGTCCATGCAAACCAGCGGTCGGTCTGCTCGGCGAAGATGAACAACTGCACACCACTGATCAACACCAGCACGCCGGCAACCACCAGCAGGAAGCGCAGCGGGGCAATGAGTGGCTTGATCACGGTGGTACTCATCAATCAATAGGTGACCTGCACCGGCGTGCCGACCGGTGTCCACGAGTAGAGCCAGGCTGCCGATTTCAGCGGCAGGTTCACACAGCCGTGCGACGGCCTGGCACCGCTGCCGAACAGATTGTGCCAGTAGGTGCCATGCAACGCCACGCCGCCATAGATGTACATGACATGCGGCACGTTGGGGACGACCCAGTACTCGCCATTCGTCACGCCATCCATCGTCTGAACCGGCAGTTTCGCATACACGCTGAAGGAACCGGTTGGCGTGTTCATGCCGTCGCGCCCGGTCGCCACCGGTGCATCGAACACCAGTTGATCGCCTTCGTAGGCATACAACCATTGTCTGGTCAGGTTGACGACAATCCGCTTCGCGCCGCCTGCACTCCGCGCGACCGGTGGTGGCGCGGGACGACCGGCTTGCGGCGCCGGTGCGGGATGCGTGGCTGGTGGCGCCGGAGGGGCGGGTTGTGGCGCGGCGGCACCGGCCGCGTTCGGTACACCAGCGAGCGGGGCCGCATCGGGCGCGGCGGGTGCTGCCGGCCCGAATGTTTCGGCACCCGTGTTCGGCACAGGCGCAATGTTCAACCCATACAATTCTGCCAGGGCGCGCCCGAGGTCAGCAACCTGGATCTCATCGGGCGTTCCGGCAAACGTCGCGTCACGTTCCAGGCGGGCGCGCGCGAAGTATTGCACCTGGCGCTGGCCAGACGCAGTGCGCTCCCACAGCGGCTCGCTGATCGGCGCACCAAAGAAATCGATACCGCCGGCCGCCTGCCAGAAACCAGCAAATGGCTCACGGACGCCGTGGTTCGTTTCGCTGAACACAAACTCGCCCGCAACCGGCGCGCGATCCGGTCGCGGCGGGAAACTGCGGTAGAGCGCCGCAGCATACTCGGCGGCCACGGCGCCGGTGCGCACCGTGGTCGCGCCATCTGCGGCAACGATCTGTTCGAGGCGGGCTTTCTCGAAGTACTGTACCGGCCCGATACCATCGGCGTGGAACGCTTCGGTCACAGGAAAGCCGATCAGGTGTGGGCCATCGTGAGCACGCCAGAAGCTCAAGAAGCCGTATTCGTCTGTCAGGTGATGGCCGGTGCGTGGAAAGTAGAGAGCCGGGGCCTGGGCCTGCGCCGCAACAGGCGAGATCAAGAGCAGAAGAACTGCGAGCAGCATTCCAGGGGCGAAGCGAACATCGCGGTACGTCATCGCATCTCCTTGCCTGCACGGCGGCCCGGCGATAGTGAGTCGCGGCTATTGCCGATTATAGCGCCCGATCATCACATGTCAAGGCATCATGGTCTCATCCACTAGCGCCTGGCGCCGGAATCGGCGCCGGCTGTTGCCCGGTTTAGCGATAGCGCTTGGCGCGGCGGCTGCCGAGTTCTGGGCGCTGCGCGCGCCGCGTGCGCTCCACCTCCCGGAGCAACAGCGCGTGGTCACGAACAATCCCAGGATCGGCATCCACACCCGCCTGACCGGCATCGGCGACGAGGCATACATTCGCCGCACGCTCGAGCAGGTGCGCGAGATGGGTGCACCCTGGATCGTTGACCTGTTTCCGTGGGCCTATGTGCAGCCCCGATCTCGTTATGGCTACGATTGGGTCGGTGCCGACATGGTGGTACGGCACGCTGTACGCCAGGGCCTGACCGTCATCGCGCGTCTCGACATGGTGCCTCAGTGGGCACGCCCGCGCGACTCGAGCGATCGGTACCTTGATGAAACGCACTATGCCGATTACGCCGCCTATGTTGCAGCCTTCGTCCGGCGTTACCGGCCCGACGGTGTGCGCCATGTCCTGATCTGGAACGAGCCAAACCTGGCCTTTGAATGGGGGCGCCGCTCGCCTGACCCGCGTGCCTATGCCGCACTGCTGCAGGCGGTCTATCCACAGGTCAAAGCTGCGGTACCCGACGCCGTCGTGATTGCCGGGGCACTTTCACCCGGCGCCGATCTTGGCGACAATGCCGAAGTGCGGATGGGCGACCTGCGCTATATCTCCGAGGTGTATGCAGCCGGGGCAGCGCCATACTTCGACGCCTGGGCAGTGCATAATTACGGTGCGCAGCAACCACACGACGCTCTACCGGCGCCTGAGACGGTCAACTTCCGCCGTATTGAACTGGTGCATGACCTGATCACCTACCTGGGTGATGGGCACAAACCATTGTTCATCACCGAAGGAGGCTGGAACGACCACCCGCGCTGGTCGGCAGCGGTGCGCCCGGCACAGCGCATACGCTGGACGGTCGGGGCGTATCAGATGGCACGGGAGTGGCCGTGGCTGGAAGCAATCTGCCTGTGGCAGTTCAGCATGCCCTGGCAGACGCGTACCTATCAGGATAACTGGAACTTTGTAACGGCGGATGGCACGCCAAAGGCGATCTACTGGGCAGTGCGCGAGTATGCGCTGGGGAAGGGGACGCCGTGATAAAGGCGTGCGCGAGCGCGCGGTAGGCCGCCGCGCGGCGCAGGTAGGCGCGCGCCGTCAGGTTGGCAGCGATATCGGCCGGCGCGACGATCCCCTGGTTGTGCCAGGCCGCCAGCGCCTGCCAGGTGACCGGGACCCCTTCAAACCGTGCCCGGTACACGCCACGTTCCAGGTTGGCGGCGAGATACTCCACCGCGAGCGCCGGCTCAACCAGTTCATCGTTAATTGCCGCGTACAATGCCGCCTCGTTCTGGTCGTGCGCCGGATCGATCCGGCTGCCATTGATCGCCAGCGGGATAATGGCGACGCCGGGCGATCCTTTCACCGGTAACTCGCCGCGCAACATTTCGAGCGCGACCGACGGTCGCAGATTACTCGGCCAGACGGTCAGGTCAGCGCCGTGCCCATTGATCGCCACCTGCGCCGCCTGGTACCACGGCGTCAACGGCCGTAGCGACGGCACAGCATCTTCGAGCCAGCCGAAATGTTCGTTGTACAGTACCAGCGCGACAATCTCCGCAAAGCTGGCATCGTCCATGCCTGAAAGCGCGGGGTCGTTATGGCGTGCGGCAGCCGCCAGAATAAGCGGGCGCAACGTTTCCATCTGCGCCGCAAACTCCGGGCGCACGAACGGCTGCGCCGTTACCGCGACATGATGTGCCTGAAGGAACTGAGCGATCCCGGTACCGACAAATATGACGGTCGCCAGCATCCAGACAATGGCCAGACGAAACACGAGCCACTCCCGGCCCACAGACCTGTTCCGCGATTCTTCGCCGAATAATCTACACGCGGCAACCCGGCAATCAGCCATAGGCGCCATCGTGCGGCACCGGCGATCTTCCAGCGGCGGCGCGGTACACCGCCAGCGTGCGCGCAGCCGTGGCGCGCCAGGAGAAACAGCGCGCCCGTGCCAGACCGCGCGCACGCAACTCGGCGCGCAGATCGGCATCAGCCAGCAAGCGGCGCATCGCCTCCGCCAGCGCATCGGCATCCGTGGGCGGCACAATTAAGGCTGCCGCCTGATCCGGCCCGGCCGACGGATCACCAACGACTTCGGGCAGGCTGCTGCTATTACTGACGATCACCGGCGTACCGCATGCCATCGCCTCAAGTGGCGGCATGCCGAACCCTTCATACAATGACGGAAACACAAAGACAGTTGCCGCCGCATACCAGAGTGCCTGCTCCTCCTGGTCAATATAACCGACAAATCGCAACCGATCGCCCAGGCCGAGTTGTTCGGCGCGCGCCAGGATCGGCTCATACAGCCAGCCTCGCGCTCCACCGACCAGGAGCGGCGCATCGGTATCGCGCGCAATCCGCGCATATGCTTCCAGCAGCAGCGGCAGATTCTTACGCGGCTCGAGCGTCCCAAGAAACAGCACAAACCGATCCGGCAGGCCGGCGCGCCGGCGAAACGCATCAAGCGCCGCAGGTTCCGGCGGCGCAAAACGCGCGTCAGCAGCATTCGGCGTCACAACGACACGCTCGGGGGCCACTCCCAGCCAGCGCACAATCTCACGTCTGGTAAACTCTGAGACGGCAAGAATGGTGCTGGCACGACGCGCGGCGACCCGGATCGCCCACTGTGTATAGGTGCGATTCACGCGCCGGAACGTCTGCGGAAACAGGAAGGCGCTCAGATCATGAATCGTCACCACGCTTGGCACAGGGCATGCCAGCGGAACGACATTCAGCACACCATGGTACACGCTGGCGGAATGAAGGCGGAGCAACAGCGGGGCCAGCAATTGTTCCCAGGGAATACGGATGCGCGGGTTAATCGTCGGCAGCAGACTGGGCCGCACCCGAAAATTGGGTGGCAGATCAAGCGCTGCACCATTCAGGCCGCGCGTGGTATACACGGTATACTGGTGGTCGTGGTCGAGCTGGCCCAGATGCGTAAGCAGCGCCTCGACATAGTTGGAGACGCCGGCGCGGCGGAAGGTGCGCGTATGGGCCAGGAGATGTGCATTGATGGCGACGTGCATGCACCGTTGGTATATAATGAGTTACGGCAGTGCCGCATAGGTCGGTGGCGTAATCACGCCCCACTGCTCACGCGGCCAGTACGAGACCCAGGCCTGCCCGATGATCCGATCCAGCGGCAAATCGTCCCACTCGCGCGAGTCGCTGCTGTTGGCACGATTATCGCCCATCACAAAAACCGTGCCGGGCTCGACCACCACCGGGCCGCGCGCGCAGGGATCTTCAAAGCGGCAGGTTGTCAGCGCGCCTTGCAGATACGGTTCATCGAGCAGCACCCCATTCACGTACACGGCGCCATCTTTGATTTCGACGGTTTCGCCGGGCAACGCGATGACGCGCTTGATGTAATCCTTACTAAAATCGCGTGGATATTCAAAGACGACCACGTCCCCGCGACGAGGCATACGGAAGGGGTAGGCGATACGGGGCGGCAGATCGGCGTTGCCGGGGAGCAGGCGTAGCGGTGCATTCAGATCAAAGTGGAAGAAGATCAGCTTATTTACCAGAATATATTGCCCGCCGTGCAGATTGGGCTCCATGCTCTGGCCCTCGATCTTGAAGTTCTGCACCACGCCACGAACGATCAAGAAGACCAGCAGGATGAAAACGGCGGTTTCCAGCATCTCGCGCACGACGCTTCGTACCGCGGGGACTGGCCGCACAGCAGCGCTGGCCAGCGCCTGGTCATCGTTCGACTGTTCGGCAACCGATGGCCGGCCGGCACTGTCGAGCCCGAGGCGACGGCGCAATGGTGTTTCGTCCATGACTCTCGATGTACTGACGCGCCCGGATGCCACTGGCATGCGGCTCGGGGCGCGGATGGGAACGATGCTTGCGCTGCACACACAACGCAACGCGCTCCAGGATTATACCTGATCGACGTAGAGAACGCTAGCGCGGGACGCGGCAACTGGTCACAGGCGATAAATGATGGTTCCGTGGGCGAAGGTACGGCAACACGATGAAGCGGTACCGATAGCTGATAGCTGATCGGTACAGGACGATCAACCAGTTGAAGACTCGGTGCAGTAGGGGATCCCATGCGTTACACGGAGCTCATTGAAGCGCTCGACAATGGCAGGTTGCGGTGCAATGTCTGCCAGTGGCATTGTGAACTCGCACCCGGGCAGGCCGGTCGCTGCCAGGTTCGCGTTCGCGATGACCACGGCATCGCCGTTCATAATGATGGGCTGATCAGCGCGGCGATGGTCGGGCCGGTGGAAGATCACCGGTTATGGCATTTCTTTCCCGGGACATCAGCGCTGGTGATTGGCGGCTGGGGCTATGCATTTCCCGAGGATCAGCAACGCGGGCAGTATGGCGTTATCCCTGCCGAGCCGGAGAAACAACGCCGCCTCGACCCGGAACGCGCGGCAACATTTGCGCTGGAGCGTCTCTGTCGCGGTATCGTCTGGAGCTACAGCGACCCGACCGTGTCGCACGAGTATGTTCTCGACCTGCTACGCACAGCGCGCGCCAGCAGTCGCTATACGGCACTCGTTGCAACTGGTTTTATGACCATTGAAGCGCTGGATCAGATCGGGCATTATCTTGACGGTCTCTGCCTCGATCTGCGCGCTTTCGATGATGCGGCATACCGCCGGCTGGCGGGATTGGAGCACTGGCGCGGGGTCCTGGAAATCGCCACCCATGCCCGGCATCGCTGGGGATGCCATGTTGAGGTGGTCACACGCCTGCATCCTGGCGTGAACGATGCCACCGGTCATGTGAGCGAACTGGCGCACTGGATTCACGCGGCGTTGGGGCCGTTTGTGCCCTGGCATGTGCTGCCGGGCGATGCCGGTGCCGCGGCCACCGCCGCGGTAGCCCGTGCGCGCCGGCTGGGTGCGGAGGCCGGGCTCCATTTTGTCTACGGCCCCGAACCGGGCCAGGCGACAACGTGCCCATCCTGCGCCGCGGTGGTTATTGAGCGTGGCGCAACCGGCGCGCGACTCAGCGGGGTCGTAGATGGGCGGTGTAGCCAGTGCGACACGGATCTGCACCTGCGCACGTCAATTTTCAAGCGCTGATCGTCATGCGTGACGTTTCTGTTGCCCCGGAGGTGAACAGAGACGTCGTCGTGCCGTTGCCGGGCAACTTGACCGCCAGCCACAATACACATACAATCGGCTGTCAAGAAGAGAGCATAAGGCAAGCTATCTATGAACGGTAGTTCGAGCCAGCAACCTCCACCTGCCGCCAGCGGCGATGCCTTCACGCCGCGCGTTGCTGCGGCAGCCCGTCTCGTCGTACGCCGCGACGGCGTGATTGAGCGCCGACTGGTACTGGGCCAGGTGGCGATCACCGTCGGGCGTGCGTTGAGCAACGACCTGGTGCTGAGCCATGAGGGGGTCTCGCGGCGCCATGCCGAGATCCATCCCGCGCCCGGGGGCGTGACGGTCACCGATCTGGGTAGCGCGAACGGCACATATGTCGGTGGCGATCGGCTGGCGCCGTATGCGCCGCGGCTGTTGACGGACGGCGCCTTCTGTGTGATCGGCCCATATACCGTCACCTACTATGCTCCGGGAACATTCTCCACAGTGAGCGCCATGCCGGTGGCCGACCCATGATCCTGCGCCATACCTCGCGTTCTACCAGATTGCCATCTCGCATTACTCGTCCGTCCAGTAGACATCGGCCTCAGCATCGAAATCATCACCGGTCCAGATCTCGACGCGCTCTTCGTCAGGCACGGTCACACGTTCCTGCCCGCCCTTCCGCGCATCTGCCCGCCCCACCTTCGCGGCACCACGTTCATCCCGCTTCTCACGACGGCTGCGAAACACGACCTTGATAGGGGTACCGGTGAAGCCGTAGCGCTCACGGATGCGGTTTTCCAGGTAGCGCGCATAGCCCCAGTGCACCTGCTCGGCATTATTGGCGAAGAACAGGAACACGGGGGGTGCCGTCTGCGGCTGCGTGGCATAGTAGAGCCGCAGGTGCGCTCCTTTATGAATGGCGGTCGGCGGGTGTTCATACACGGCGCGGCGCAGCAACGCATTCAGTTCCGATGTCGGGACGCGGCGCTGGCGCTCCTGGGCAATCTCCAGCGCCAGCGGCAACACACGGTCGACGCGCTGGCCAGTCTTTGCCGAAATGAACAACAACGGCGCGTACGGGATAAACTTGAACGCATCACGCACATGGCGGCTGAAGGCATTGAATGTGTCATTGTCCTTAGCCACCAGGTCCCATTTGTTGACCAGGATCGCCACGCCTTTGAGCGATTCGAGGATCATTCCCGCCACATGCGTATCCTGCGCGGTCACACCCTCGCTGGCATCAATAAGGAGCAGCGCAACGTCGGAGCGCTCGATGGCGCGCAGCGACCGCATGACGCTATAGCGCTCGATCCCGCGCTCGATCTTGCCCCGGCGGCGCACACCGGCGGTATCGATCAACAGCGCCTGCACGCCGGCTACCTCGATAAGCGTATCAATACTGTCGCGTGTCGTGCCGGGCACCTCGCTGACAACGCTGCGTTCCTGGCCGAGCAGGCGATTGAGCAGCGACGACTTGCCGACGTTCGGGCGGCCCACGATAGAGATTTTGACCGCCGCTTCGCCTTCTTCCTCGGCAACAACCGGCAACGCCTCGACGACGCGGTCGAGTACGTCGCCGACACCAATGCCATGATAGGCGCTCATCGGGATCGGCTCACCGAGATTCAGCGCATAGAACTCGACCGCGTCAAGCGCCCGCTCGCGATTGTCGGCCTTGTTGGCGGCCAGCACCACCGGCTTGTCGGTGCGACGGAGTACGTCCGCCACAGCGGCGTCGGCGGCGGTCAGGCCTTCACGCGTATCAACGATGAAAATAATCGCGTCAGCTTCGGCAATCGCCACCTCCGCCTGTTCACGCACCCGGCGTGCAATCTCAAGCTGTGGTGTGCCGGGCGTCAGGTCATCCTCTTCGAGCAGCAGGCCGGCGGTATCCACCACGGTAAAGACCCGGCCATTCCAGTCAGAGTCACCATAGAGGCGGTCACGCGTGGTTCCCGGCAAATCCTCGACGATGGCCCGGCGTTCACCGATCAGGCGATTAAAGAGTGTTGATTTGCCGACATTCGGCCGGCCAACCAGAGCGACAATCGGTTTCATGGTTATCTCGTCTGGCAGCGCACAGGCCGCCTCTACGCAGAAGGCAAAGCGCCAGCGCCGCGCGCACCCGCACGTTCACCCTGCGTCTTCACATAGGGATGGCCCCTGGCGCGCGCCCGGGCGAGTGCATCAACGCACGCCGGGTCAAACTCGGTTCCCTTCCGCTCGCTCAGGTAACTGATTGCTGTTTCGGCGCTCCAGGGCGCCTTATACGGCCGGGCGCTGGTGAGGGCATCGAACACATCGGCCACGGCCACGATCCGCGAGATCCACACCATCTCGTCGCCAGAGATGCGGTACGGATAGCCATTGCCGTCGAGCCGCTCATGATGCTGTACCAGGGCGGGCAACTCGACGCGCAACAGGCGTTTGAGTTCAGCCTGGCTCATGATGTCATACCCTCTGGTCGTGTGGCTGCGCATTTCGATCAGTTCTTCGTCGGTCAGGCGGCCAGGTTTGTCAAGAATCGCGTCGGGCACACCAATTTTGCCGATATCGTGCAGCAGGCTGCCGATGCGGACATGGTACACCTGCTCATCAGAGAGACCAAGCTCCTCGGCAATCGCCACCGAGAAGTCGGAGACGCGGCGTGAGTGATGCTGGTTGTTGCGATCGCGCGCATCAATCGCCTCGACCAGCGCCTTGATCATGCCGAGCATCAGATCCTGCGTGTCGGCATACAACCGCGAGAGCTGCAACACGGTTGCCGCAAGGTTGGCGAATGACTCGAACAGGTCAACATCGTCGTCGGTGAACGGCCCCCCGATTTTATTGAGCGCCTGCGCACCGCCAATAATGCGCGCTTCCACGCGGCCGCGTTCGGCGCCAAGCTCGATTTTCGGCGCATGTAACGGGACGCACAGGATTGAGCGGGTCACAAAGCCGCTCATCTGATCGACGCCCTGATAATGGCGTACATCTCTGGTGACATCATCAACCCGGATAATGCCACCGGTTGCAACCACGTGCCCAATGATCCCCTGGCCGAGCGGCACCGTCACCCCCGCGACCTGTTCACCGCGCTCACCGGTAGCGACGTGTGAACGCAACACCGGCATCGTTTCATCCTCGTCGTCGATTTCCCACACCGAAGTCGCCTCACAGTCGAGCAACTCACGCGCATAGTCCATGATCAACGTCAGTAATTGCTGGCGATCGAGCGTCGTTGTCAGACGCGCCGCGATATCCGCCAGAGCGCGCTGGCGCAATTCACGGCGGCGCGCTTCGTCGAGCAGGCGCGCCTTGTCAATCACGCTGACCATCACATTGCCGAGAATGCGCAATAGAGCAAGTTCATCGGCGCCATCCACCGCTGTGGACGGCAGATTAAAGACCTGGACGACGCCAACCGGGCGATCCTCGAGGATCAGCGGCAGGCAATACATGGTCCGTAATTCCATCCCGGCCAGTTCGCCGGTGCTGCGATCCCAGCGCGGATCGCGAGCGACATCCGGCACGAAGAGCGGTTCACGGGCGCGTAATGCAGCGCCAGCGACGCCACGCCCGGCCGAGATTCGCATGCCGAGCAGGCGCTGGCTCTCCGGATCGCCTTTGACGACATGGAACACCAGTTCGTCATGCTCGGAATCGTACAGGTAGAGGGTCCCCGCCTCGGCGCCGGCTTCCTCCACAAACAGATCGAGTGTTTGCTCGAGCAACGTTGCGAGTTCCGATCGAGCGGCGATCTGCGTCGCACGCTGAACGACGCTCAAGATTCGCTGGGCGTTCAACTCACGGCTCACGGGTGCACCTCGTTTCACGCTCAACGTTCCACGCTTAACGCCCTCACATAGCGGACGATCTCATCCGGCTCGCCAGCAACGGCGACAGCTGCCCCGCTTTCGGCACCGATGCGCTCCATGGTGTACTCGTCGATCGTGCGCTCTCCGCGGTGATCGAACATCACGCGCGGCAACAACACGCGCCGCGCGCCGGAGTCGCGAATGACCGGCGCGACATCCTGGCCCATCAATAATCCAGAGACGGTCACCGTCTCACCGAAGAAGCGGTTAACCACCGGCAGCAGACGCGCCTGCAGGCCAGCGACACGATTGAGCCGGTCAACGACGCGCTGCAGGGTAGGGGCGATTAACGTGCCACAGACAAGCGCCAGTTCGGCGGGGCGCGCCAGGCGCGCCGGTAACCGTCGCTGCGCCTTCGCCCACCCGTCAAGAAAGTCGCGTGTCATGCCGATGCCATTCGAGTACTGCGGCATGCCATCATATTCGGCGGCAGGGGGCAGCGCACGGCCACAGAGCAGGTAGAACTCGTCGGAAGCATGGACCAGCGCCACGCCATAGCGGTGGCGGAACTCCACCTGGTACGCTTCAACCAGATCAATGATGCGTGGTGCCTCGTCGGGCCGATAGCAGCGCATCGGCACATCAGCCGCGACGATCTGGCGCGCGCAGTGGCCCAGTTCCTCCGCCAGCGCGCGCTCCGGCGTACCATTCCGGAGCGCCTCTTCCCAGAGCGGCTGGCGCTCCCAGGTCGCATCAATCCACTCCGGCGTCTCGTGGATCTGGATCGCCGCTTTGATACTCTGGGGCCGCTTGCCGTCAAAACGGTACTTCGTCAGGCCGACCGGCACGACGGCGATCGTCTGCACGACCGGATACAGCGCGGCAAGGTCACGAATGCTCTGGTGCAATGCGGCGCCATCATTCAACTCCGGGAGCGCAACCACCTGCGCATGCACCGTGACACCCATCCGGCCCAGGCGCTCAATCTGTGCGATGACATCCGGCACATCCGGTTTACCAAGCAACACCGCGCGCAACGCACGGTCGGTCGCGTGCACCGAGATGTATTGCGGGCTGAGACGTTGCTCTTCAATCCGATGCCAGTCGTCTTCCGTCAGGTTGGTGAATGTGACGAAGTTGCCGTACAAAAAACCGAGGCGATAATCGTCATCCTTGAGATACAACGAGCGGCGCAACCCGCGGGGCATTTGCGTCAGAAAGCAGAACGGACACTTATTGTTGCACGTGCGCAGCCGGTCGAATAATGGCTCGACGAACTCGATCCCCAGGTCATCGTCGGCATCCTTTTCGATCTCATAGATCGTTTCGTCATCACCGCGGCGCACACGGAGTTCGATGCGCTCATCAGCGATCGCAAAACGGTAATCAATCACATCGCGCAGACGTTGCTCGCCAACGGCCACAACCACATCACCCGGGCGCAATCCAAGATCGGCGGCGACGCTGCCCGGCGCAACGACGGCAATCTCGCCGCCCGCGCCGGTCATACGTTTCAGATCAGGCTGATATTCCATTGCTCATCATCTGCATACATCGAGCCTATCCGAAAACCCATGGGCATGCGGTCATTGCGAGGAGCGCCAGCGACAGCGTGCAGCGAGCGAAACGTGGCCGAAGCAATCGACCGGCGCGAGAGGAGATTGCTTCGCTCGCGCTCGCAATGACATTGACCGTCTGGTTTTCGGACAGGTACATAAAACAGGGTGGTGCGGACAACGCCGCACCACCATACAGTATACCACACGGGAACGGCGTGGCGGCGCGCACGTAGGGGATAATGAATACTCAGAGGAGATTGCTTCGTCTCCGATCATACAACTCGTATTGCATTTGTTCCCGGGCAATCCGCAAACTCACGCTAGACGAACGATCATGGTTGTGCTAAACTCTTGACAGTGCGTGATCCTTCAGCACAGTGGAGGTCTTCATGGTACCGAAAGCCTGGATCACAGGCGCATTTGCACTCGCGCTGCTTGCGGGCCTGGCGCTCAGTGCCTGCACGAACCGATCTGCCACACGGCCAACACCCACCAGCGAATCGTCGATCATGTCCGAAGCAATTGTTACCGCATACCCGGCGCCTGCGACTGCCATACCGGCTACCGTTGCTCCACCCACAATCGCACCAGCCACAGCGACGCCGATCGCCCCGCCCGGAACCGAGTCACTTGTCGGACCTGAGTGGACGGTCGCGTACCGTGGAGATTTGAACGCCGATGGCCGCGCCGACGTCGTGGCATACAAGCCGGCGACGATCACACCCGGTGCGACTTTCAAGCGCCCGGAATATGCGGCATACATCGGCGCGGCCAGCGAGGCGGTGATTGTACAGGCCGACACAACCGGGCGGCCGCAGATGCTGGTGATGATGAACCTGGCAGGGATTATGTTTGGGAAGCAACTGGCCGTCAGCTTCCCGCCTTCGAGCAACGCGACGTACAACCCGGTCGCACTCATGCTACTGATTGGCACGGCCCAGCCGGCAACGGTAGCGGTGCTGCCGATCAACAGCAGCGGAGAGCCATACACCCAGGCGGCGGGTGTGCGCTGGAATCGCAGCCTCGGCGCATACGAACTGATCAGCGGCGGTAAATAACCGGTCACTCCTCCAATAACTCACGATGCAACGCGCGTATGGCAGCGCCCATGTCTTCTTCTCGCATGATGAACGACAGGTGATTTGAGGCGTTGCCATGCACCATGGCGAGAATGGTCGCCTGGGCGCGCACCAGTGCTGCCAGCGCGCGAGGCGCCAGGCGCGCCCCGCCCGGTGCGCTCATCACTGCGACGAGCGCTGCGGGCGCCTGCTGGTTGATGGCGCGGAGCGCGCCACTCTCGCGTTCCATCATCAAACTGGCCTCGATCCGTTCGTAGGCATATTCAGCGTCGGTTGAGCGCACCGCCAGCAGCAGGCTCCGCTCACTGAAACTCTGGGCAAAGGTCAGTACCTCCACGCCGGCAGTCGTCAATTCCGACAGCACACGCACGGCGAGTTCCGGCGCCCAGCCCAGCCCACCATTCGCCAGGGGGCTGACGCTGATCTCAATCAGGCTGATAGCCGGCGCCGAGATGATTGCGCGCGCCATGCTGGCGGTCGGGTCCGGCGTGGCCACAACGCGCGTCCCGGGAAGGTCAGGGCGCGCCATGCTGCGGATGTGCAACGGGATGTTCCGATGGGCCAGCGGCGTCAGGGTACGCGGGTGCAATACTTCTGCGCCGATCGTGGCGATTTCTGCTGCCTCGGCGTAGGATAACGTCGGTAACGTTCGCGCTCCAGGCACAATCTTTGGATCGGCGGTCAGAATCCCCGCCACGTCGGTCCAGAGCACGACTTCGTCGGCATCAAGCGCTGCTGCAATCAGGGTTGCTGAGTAATCGCCACCGCCGCGGCCAAGCGTCGTTGTCAGGTTCTGACGCGTTGCGCCGGTGTACCCGGTCACCACAGGAACGATGCGTGCCTGAACCAGCGGCAGCAAGCGGGCGCGGGCGCGGGCGGCGGTCTCGTCGGGTAACGGCAAGGCGTTGCCGAAATGCTCATTGGTGATGATAAGTTCCTGGCCGTCGATCAATTGCGCCGCCACACTGGCGCGTCGCAGCGCCACGGCCAGCAACAATCCGACGAACCGTTCCCCAAGCGCAGCGACCGCATCACTACTGCGCGGCGAGTGTTCGCCCAGTGTCGCTACCGCGCGAATGATCCGGTCGAATGACTTCAGCAGATTGGCCCATGCATGGTACAGTGTCTCACGTTCCCAGTCGTCAGTGACCAGACGTTCGGCGATGACGCGATGGCGCAGCCATAACTCGCGGCGCGCCTGTTGCGCGACGGTGAGGCTGCCACGCGCCGCGGCGCGCGCGGCGCCGATCAGCAGGTTGGTCACATCGGCGATTGCCGCGCACACAACGACAACCGCCTCGCCGCCATCTACGGCGTCGCGAACGACCTGCACCAGATCACGCACGCGGCCGGCATCGCTGACCGCCGCCGCGCCAAACTTCATGACGATCATGGCAGCGGGGGGGCAGGCGGTCGCGGCAGCAACCCGGCGCGCGCCACCACCTGCGGTATGGCTTTCGTCCATCCAACCGACATGATATGCACGCCACGCACCCCATCAATGGCCAGCAACTCGCCGATCAACTCCGCGGCAATCGCAATGCCCTCCATTTCAGGTTGCGCGGTGCGATCCATACGGTCGATCACCCACTCCGGCACCCGCGAGCCAGGCAGGTGATCGCGCAGGAACCGCGCCGACTGTGCCGACCGGACCACCATGATACCGGCAAGAATATAGGCTTGCTGGTGCAATCCAGCGGCGCGTGCATCGGCCATCCACTGGCGAAAACGGTCGAGATCGAACAGGATCTGCGTCTGAATGAATTCGGCGCCAAACTGAATCTTGCGTTCCAGCCGCGCCACACGCTCAATGTTCGGGTTGGCAACCGCCCCAAGAAAGAAACGCGGCGCTTCGGTCAATGCCACGCCGGACTGGAACTTCGCCTCGTCACGCATGGTGCGCAGCGTTTTGATCAACTGAAACGAGTTCAGATCGAGCACATTCTTCGCATCCGGATGGTCGCCGATCCGCGGATGGTCACCGGTCATCGCCAGGAAGTTGGTGATACCGCATGCCGCGCCGCTCAGGACGTCCGACTGGAGCGCAATACGATTACGATGCTGGCAGGTCATCTGCACCACCGGCTCACAACCGAGCTGGCGCAGGATGATCCCCGCGCCAAGCGCCGACATCCGGCCAAGGCCACGCTGGTTGTCAGTCAGATTGATCGCGTCAACTGAGTCGCGCAGACCGAGCGCCAGCCGCTCAAGCGCCGCGCGCGCCGCGCCGCGCGGCGGCGCAATCTCGCCGGTCACGACGATCTGGCCGGCCTGTAACCGGCGCTGAAACTCGCTATAGCTTGTCATAGAAAGCAGGCCACCATACACAAGGGCTGGTTCAGTCACCCGGCGTATGCCGGGCGACGAGGATCGAACGTGGGCAGAGATCGAGCAGGTCGCCGGTCAGATCCTCGATAAGCATACGATCGAGCGGTCCTTCAAGATGATGCGTCCCCACGGCAAGCAGATCGTAGTCGCCAGCGGCCAGTTCCGCCAGTACTTCGTCCACCACCATCCCGAAACGTACCCGTACAGCGACAGGAATGCCGCGCGCATGCAGCCATTCCGCTGCCTGGCGCAGGATGGCAGCCTCAGGTAAGTCGCCGGCCAGAAACGTAGCTTCATCAGCAGCCGGCAGCGCCCGGGGATCAAACACGATCGGCTGCTGCGAAACGACATGCAGGACGGTGATTGACGCGCCAAGCGGAGCAGCAAGTTGAATGGCGCGCTCAGCAGTGGTGAACGTGTGCCGGTCGCCGCCACTGGCGAGCAGGATACGTCGAAGCGGGCGCACCGGACCCTTGACACGCAACACGGACGACTTCAAGCGTACGGCCAGGGTATCGTCGCGCCACACGCGCAACAAACGTTCGAGCGGGCGCTGGAACGTGCCGAATATCACCAGGTCATGGGCCCGTTCGCCAGCGACCGTGAGAATCGCTGCCTGTGGCGCGCCATCGAGCACCCGTTGCGTTACCGGTACGCCTGGGGGAACACCAAGCCGTCTGGCAGCCTCATCCAGCAACGGGGCGTGACGGGCCCCGCCGCCGGTCACGAGTGTCACAGCGGTCGCAACTCGTTCAACCAGCGGCGCCGCAATCGCAAGCACATGCTCGCGCGATGGTCCCGGGCCGGCATAAATCAGCAGGTGCATAATGTCAGAGCATGAGCAACACGACAGGAACAATCAGCATGATCGCCAGAAACGCCACCAATGTGCGCCGGTCGCGCACGATGGCGTCCTGGGTGCGCAGCACCAGCCGCTGGAAACGGCGGTAGACCAGAAGAATCACGATCAGTGACAGGATTGCAACACTGACCATCTCCACCAGCACAATGGTGAAGGCCGCTGCCCCGCCGACGATGAGCGCCGCCACCAGGGTATCAATGAATGTTGTGATATTGGCTCCCATGATATACGGCAATGTGTTTTCGCGCCGCACCAGGCCGCGTGCCGAGAGCGGCACCAGGATCGAGAGCGAAACCGAGACAGACAGGGTGACCGACGTCACGGCCATGCCAAGCGCAAACATCACCATCGGGCGATAGACCAGCCGGCCGATGCGGCTGAACTCGCCGGTTCCGGGTTCGATCTGCGGCAATGCACGATCCAGCAGCGCGAAAGCCCCGAGCAGCACGAAGATCCCGGCGACGAACAACGCCCAGCCGGGCAGACCAAGGCCATCGATCAGCGCGAGAATCGGCGCGTACAACCAGTCGAGAAACGACGTCAGCGGCACGTCCGCTTCGGCATTGATTGTTCCGACGACACCCGATGACAGAACCCAGTAGCCAAGTGCCAGCGCCGGCAGGTAGATCGCCGCCGTCGTCAGCAACGCCAGCACGCCGATCGCAATACTTGCGGCACGGCGGTACCCGCGCAGATAGTAGAGAAACCCGACGACCAGTACGATCAGCGATGCCCCCAGGCGCGAACCGGTAATCATGGTAAAGGTCTGCAACGCGTCGAGCGTGCCGGAAGCGAAGAACGTGATCGCAATCGCGGCTACCGGCGAGCCGCTGAGAAACAGGTAGGCCAGCAACCAGCCGAAGCCGAGGGCACTCGCCGGGCTGCCAACATTCAGGAACTCAACAATGGCGCGACCATACGCATGGGCACCGTCTTTCAGCAGATCGAGGGCCAGAACAAAAAGAAACAGCCCGAACACCACCGACAGGAGTCGCAGGGGCCAGCGCCCACGTCGTTGCCTGCCCGGCGCACTGGCGGGCGTGTCTGTTCCGGCATCCACACCGGTGAGGTCACTGCTGTTCACGCCACGCCATGCCACACGGCTCCATCGTCGGTCATTGCCAGGGTCGCCGTGCCGCGCGCCTCGAGATAGCTCAAATACGCCGCCACCGCTGATGTAAAGATGGCGTACTGCGGCAGACCTGCGATCGTCAGGCCGAGTATACGGCGTACCCGGCGGGCAATCTCGAAAGTATCGCCCGGCGCCGTGAGCGCATCGCATACGGCGGTGGCAGCGCGTTCAATCGCCGCCCGGTTGGCAGCCAGCGCCGCATCGAGGTCGCCGCGCTCCGTCAACTCGCCATGACCGGGAAGAAAGAAGCGCTCACCACGCGCCGCCAGACGATCCAGCGCTGCAAGTTGCGCCGCAACATCGTGCGCATACGGGATGCCATGTTTCGCCAGTACCACCGGCCCGAAGAACCCGTCGGCTGCGAAACATACCCCGTCGAAGACGACCCCGACCTGGCCTATACTGTGGCCAGGCAACGCAACGATCTCTAGCGTCACCCCCGCAATCTCGCACGTGTTCCCATCAATGATCTGATTGACAGGTACACCCTTTGCCATCAACCACTTTGTGCGCAACGCCGCAGGCGGGCTTGCGCCGAGCGACAGGTATACCGGCTCGAGGAGTGGATTCTCGACCAGTGGCGCCTCGAGACGTGGCGCACACACTACGACGCCGGGAACGTTGCGCACCAGATACTCATTCCCGCCAATATGGTCAGCATGGTGATGCGTGCTGACGATCGCCCGCAGTTCGCAGCGCGCCTCTTCGAGTGCGCGGCGCACCATGCGCCCCGTATCTTTGTCGAGACCGGTATCAATCACGATGGCGCCACCGTCACCGGTCAGCACAACGCCAAGATTATTTGCACCCGGCACATATGCGGTGCGTTCCGTGATATTGTGCAGGATTGGCATAGAGTGATTATAGATCAATGGCAGGTGCCTATCCGAATAGAGGTTTTCGGATAGGCACTACGCGCCTTCATCCCGTTCACGGCGCTTCTTATACTCCTCAACCATCCTTGCGGCAGACTCCTGCCCGCGACGCATTTCGCCGGCGCGTACGCCAAGCAGCAGCGAGACGACCGAGTACATGAGCAGCGCCACCGCCAGAATGCCGAGCACGATCTGGATCGGGCCGAACTCCGCGCCGGCGATCAATGCCAGGTTCAGCGCCGCAAACGAGAGAAATGCCGCTGCTCCCAGGGTATAGGCGCGACGCGTCAGCGGGCGCCCGGCCGTGATCCGCGCCCGGTACGCCAGTATCGCGGCGAAGATCAGTGAAATGACCAGGCGCAGCATCCACGGGTCCATAGCATCAGCTCCTTGTCTATGTTATGCGCGCACCTTCGCGCGTAATCGTTCAAGCTCTTCTGCAACCAGCGCCTCGTCCAGTTTCTGGAACAGCGGCGCAGGCGACTGGAGGGCCTGGCCGGGAGGGAGGTCACTTACCGCCCAGGCGCCTGTATCGACCGGATAATCGCCGGTCAACACCGTGCGTGGCGTGCCATCAAACGCGATGGCATCCTCAATCCGTGGTTGCGGCGCCAGAATCCCCTGGTAGCCAAGCAATTCATGGAGGCGCTGGCTGCTGAAAGGCAGGAAGGGCGAAAACAGCGTCTTCAGCGTATCCACCACGCGCAAGGCAACGAACAGCACCGTGGCCGCGCGCGCACGATCCGTTTTCACCATTTTCCACGGTTCCTGCTCACTGAGATACTGGTTTGCCGCCTGTGCCAGGGCCAGTGTCTCGGTCAATGCCGCCTTCAGTTTCACCCCATCCAGCAACTCGGTGACGGCTTGAAACGTCTGGCCGGTCGCGGCGAGCAACTGGCGGTCAGCATCGGCCAGATCGCCGGGTTGCGGCACAACGCCATAATTGCGATGCGTGATGCTCAGCACACGATTGGCCAGGTTGCCCCACGTCGCAACCAGTTCGCTGTTGACCCGCTGCACAAAATCGGCCCAGCTCCAGTTGCTGTCGCGGGTTTCGGGGGCATTGGCCGCCAGGTAATAACGGAGGGCGTCAGGCTGGTAGCGATCCTCAATCTCAGGCGCCCAGAGCGCCCAGTTCCGGCTGGTGCTCATTTTATCTCCCTCCAGGTTGAGGAACTCGTTGGCGGGGACATCGTACGGCAACGCCAGGTCGCCGTAGCCGAGCAGGATCGCCGGCCAGATGATGGTATGAAATGGGATGTTATCCTTGCCGATGAAATAGTACGAACGCGCCGGCGCCGAGCCGTCCGGGCGGCACACCCACCACTCCTTCCAGGCATCCGGTGCGCCAGAGCGCTCGGCCCACTCGATCGAAGCCGAAAAGTACCCGATCACAGCATCGAACCAGACATAGATCCGTTTATCCTTGAACGCCGGATCATCCACCGGCACCGGCACGCCCCATTCCAGGTCGCGCGTGATTGCCCGCGCGCGTAACCCTTCGCGCAGCCAGTTCCGCGTGAAGAGCAGCGTATTGGCGCGCCAGTAGCCGCGATCGACCCCATCGAGCCAGGCACGTAACGCCGGCTCAAGTTTCGCCAGGTCAATGAAATAATGCTCGGTGTCATGGAACGTGACCGGCGCGCCATCGAGTGTCGATCGCGGCGCAATCAGATCTTGCGGGTCGCGCAACTGGCCACAGTTGTCGCATTGATCGCCGCGGGCGCGCGGGAAGCCGCAATTCGGGCATGTTCCCTCGACGAAGCGATCCGGCAGAAAGCGCCCGAGCGACTCTGAGTACGACCCGACCATGGTCTGCCTGATGAGATACCCATGCTCGAGCAACCGCAGGAACATGTCGGTCGTCACGCGATAGTGATTCGCGGTATACGTCTGCGTAAACAGGTCGAAGGTAATACCGAGGGTCTGGAACGTCTTGAGAAATGATGGATGGTAGCGCTGGATCACCTCCTGCGGCGAAATGCCCTCTTTTTCAGCCGCGAGGGTGATCGGCGTGCCGTGGCAATCGGAGCCTGAAACCATCAGCACCCGGTTGCCGCGCAGGCGCTGGTACCGGGCGAAAATATCCGCCGGCAGGTACGCGCCGGCAACATGGCCGACATGAAACGGGCCGTTGGCATAGGGCCAGGCCACGGAAACGAGAATATTGTCAGGCATAGGGATGCCTCGATCTTTCTGTTCAATAGTATGCACGACATCGTGTCAATGATACGAGTGACGCGGTCACGCGCGCAATCGGCCAGCCGGGCGTATGCCAGTGCCCACCCGCCGGCGGGACGACGTTCGTTTCCGCGTTGCGACCGCCTTCCCGCCGCCGGATGATGGACTCTGGAGGGCGTGCCGCCCGCCAGGCCACCCTGCTGATACGCCACTGCGTAACTCCTGTCGATGAGCGCAACGGCACGGGCCATCGGTCCCGGCGGGCAGTGCGGCCCGGCTCGCAGAAGCATAGGTCAATTCAGATAATTGTGCAACCGATTGAGGGTGTGAAGAGAGGCGGCTATGCCGCCATCCGCCCGGGCGGGCCGCTGAGTGGTCGTGTGCGTTTGAAGGGCACTCTATGAGTTGTACCGGGGCAAGAAGCTGTCATCGTCGTACCAGGTCCCGGAGCGCGTGGGGCACCCCGGTTGTACTCCAGAGGGGCATACCCTGTGTGCCCCTCCGGACGGCGGATCTGGTGTTTCCTTACCGGCCAGGCACGCGCAGCGGCCGTCGCGAAAGTACCGGACCACGACGTTGCGCCGGTTGCCTGGCAGCGATCTGCGCCTCGCGACGCTGGCGCGCCGCATCTACCGGCTTACCTTCGCGGTCGGGAACACTCTGTGCATCGTTGCGCAGCAGCCTGTGCTGGCGACCGTTGCGTTCTGGTTGGCGAGATCTGCTCATTGCGCACCTCCTGAACGATCAAAAGAGCCGTGAGCGCGTCCTGCTGCCCACGGCCCGTATCTTCGCTGGAGGTGTACTCAGGACCACCCGGGCGATACGCCAGCCATAGGCAGGAACTCCCGCATCCCCATACCGCGCATGACGCGGAGGCGGCGGGTGTTCATCGTATCGCGCAGAATGATCATCGTTCAAAGCCTCACGGCCGGCATCTTTAACGCGCGCAGTATATCACGCCTGGTCGAGCGGCGTCAATCAGTCGCAAGGCGGAAGAGCGACGGACATTCTGCACACGAGCCAGGCTCCATGCCACGCGCAAGCAGTCACTTTGCCGCACCATTCGTACCGGCAAGAAAGCGGGCCGCCAGATCGGGAAGGCGTTGCAGCGTCCCGCTGCGCACCGTCGTATGCGGCAATGAGTCGAGGAACATCTGGCCATACTTCTTTGACAGCAGGCGCCGGTCGAGCACCGCCACCACGCCGCGATCCTCTTTCGAGCGGATCAGGCGACCGAACCCTTGCTTGAAGCGCAGAATCGACTGCGGCACAGCGTACTCGTTGAACGAATCGGTGAACCCCTCGGAACGCGCGGCAAACACCGGGTCGCTCGGTACACTGAACGGCAACTTGGCGATCACCAGCACCGAGAGGGCATCGCCCACCACGTCCACCCCCTCCCAGAAGCTCGACGTCCCGAGCAGTACGGTTCCGGGATATTCCTTGAACCGTTCCAGCAGGTTGCGTCGCGATCCATCAATCCCCTGGCCAAGCACCGCAATCCCGGCGTCCTCAAGCGGCTCCTGGATGGCGCGATAGGTCTGGCGTAGCGCATTCGTGGCAGTGAACAGCACCAGCATTCGTCCACCGGTTGCACGCGCCAGCGCAACTATCACTTCTTCCAGCGCCCGCTGGTAGCCATGCTGATTCGGCTCAGGAATATCCTGGGGAATATAGACCAGCGCCTGGCGCGTATAATCGAACGGCGAGTCGAGCACCAGTTCATCGGCGCTGTCGAGGCCAATACGGCTGCGCACGAACCGGAAGTCACCGCCGACGGAGAGTGTCGCCGATGTCAGCACGGTCGTTGCCTTGCGTTCAAACAGGCTGGTGCGCAAGATGTCGGCCACCGAGAGCGGCGCCGCAGCGAGGGTCAGCGTGTCGCGCACGCGATCCTGGGTCAGCCAGGTAACTTTCTCCTCGGCGCCGCCCACCAGGATATGGCCGATATTGATCCGCACATCGGTTGCATAGCGCTTGAGCGCCTGCACGCGCAGCAGCAACGCGTCATACTCCAGCAACTCGGCATCTTTCAGATCGACCAGCAACGTCTCCAGGCGGCCAAGCCCCTCGCCAACCGCGTTCAGGCCAGTATTCAGGACATCCCAGACGCGTTCGACCTCAACCCATGCCGGCTTGCGCCGCAGCGAGCCGGTGATGCGCACACGTGAATCGTACGCCGTCAATTCGGCTTCGCTCTTGATAAATGCACTCAGCACATTGAAGCAGCCATACACCGCCTCGCGCGCGCGCGCCACCGCCGGGCGCAGCGCAGCGGCGATCGCATCAGCGCGATCCACATCGGCCTGGCTGGCCATACTCTCACGGAAGTGGTTCGGCAGATCGCTCAACAGACCGCCGACAATCTGCGCCTGCCCCTCGACATGAATATCGTCGAGGAACTTCACCAGCCCTTCACGATCGACCGCAAAACCGAACTGGTCGGTCGCCACATCCTCCAGGTTATGCGCCTCATCAATAATGACGTGGTCGTATGGTGGGATGACATTCGTCTCAACCGCGAGATCGGCGAGCAGCAGCGCGTGGTTAACGACCACCAGGTGTGCGGCTTCGGCCTGTTTACGCGCTTTGAAGAAGAAGCACTGGTGGTACTCGGCACAGCGCGGGCCGGTGCATTGCTCCCAGGCCGCGCTCATCCGGCCCCAGGCAGCTCCCTCCCGATCGTTGAAGGGCAACTCGGCGCGATCGCCACTTTCGGTCGCCGGAAGCCAGAGCTGCACCTTGAGCAGGGCACGTATCTCATCGGCGAGGAGGCGGGAATCGCGCCGTAGTTCTTTGTAGCGCTTGAGGCACAGATAATTGCTGCGCCCTTTGAGCAGCGCCGCAGTAAATGGCGGCATCGCGTCGCTATTCGCCATCACCTGTTGCAACGCCGGGATATCCTTGAAGAAGAGCTGATCCTGCAGGTTGATCGTATTGGTTGAAACAACCACGCGCTGGCCACGACGGGCGGCGTGAAGCGCGGCAGGAACGAGATACGCCAGCCCCTTGCCGGTACCGGTGCCGGCCTCAGTAATCAGCGCGCCGCCCTGGTTGAGCGCATCGGCGACCGCTTCAGCCATGGTCACCTGTGGTTCGCGTTGCTCATAACCGGCGAATGCGCGACCGAGCGCGCCATCCGGGCTGAAGAAGCGCCGGATATCAGCCAGGTCGATCGGGCGTTCATAGCCGGTCGGCTTGAGCGGCGTCAACGGCTTCTCGTCCGACTCGCGCCGGTGATCGGCGACCTGGAGCGGTTGATCCGTATTGAACACCTGACGCGCCCTGTCACGCTGTGCTTCCTCGAACAGCTCGCGCAGCGGCCATTCGATCCGCCCCGTCAGGCGCACAATCTCATTCAGGTCCGCCAGGTCGAGCGCGCTGATCCGGCGCAGCAGGTATGTAAACACCTGGCGCGTGGCATCAGCATCGCTCAGGGCACGGTGCGCCTCATCGTGAGCAATGCCAAGCGCCGCCGCCAGCGCGCCGAGACGGTAGGCAGGCGCGCGCGGCACCAGCAGCGTCGCCAGCTCCAGCGTATCGAATGCCGGCTGTGGCAGACGCATCCCGTGCGCGCGCAGCATCCGCAGGTCAAAATCAATATTGTGGCCGATCAGGGGATAGCTCTTGAGAAACGTCGCCAGGCGCGGCGCAACCTCGGCGAAACGCAGCGCGCCGGCGAGCATCTCTGGCGTAATGCCCGTCAGACGCGCCGAATTGAGAGGCAGCGTGTGGTGCGGCCGCACAAGTTCGCTGAACGTCTCAAGCACCTCGTCGTCGCGAAACTTGACCGCTGCGACCTCGATGATCTCGTCGACGGCGGCATCCAGCCCGGTCGTCTCGACATCGATTGCAATAAAGATGCGGTCCATGAACGGCCCTCGCTCGCCTGTGCGGATCATGACGCGGTATTATAGCATAGCCTGCTCGGAGCGCGCCGCGGCCCGGCGGCAACGTGGTATGATTGCAGCACGCCATACCGCCTCCGAAAGGCAAACGATCATGCAAACGATCCATCTGCTACGGTACCACGAGTCCGGTTGCCGGCGCACTGCCGTGAACCAGGTAACACTGCCGCCCGGCGGGCACCTGCCCCTGGCGGATCACCCGGAAGAACGGCTCTATTACATGCTTGACGGTCGCGGCATCTTCAGCATCTACGACGCTGCGCCCGACGGCGATGTGTACGAAATGCGGCAGGATACGTCCGTCTATCTCACGCCGCGCATCAAGCATGAGATTCTCAATATCGGCGACGCACCGCTGCGTTACATCGAGTTTCTCGTCACAGGCGGGATCGCGCCCGATGGTGGCGTCACCTGGACCGCTGTGACGCAACGGGGCGCAACAATCGACCGGCCCGCGATTGGCTCGGGGGTGGCCGTCACCCGCGTGTTTGACGAAGGCAGCAACCGATCGCACGAAGAAGGATTGCACCTGCGTATTCGCAATATCTGGCTACGCCGCCCGCAAAAACTCGTCAATGCGGAGGTTCTGACCATCGCGCCCGGTCGAGCGACGCAACGACATACCCATTACGATACCAGCGAAACCAGTTATGTCCTCTATGGCGAAGGACATTTCGTCTGGAACGATCATAGCATCCCTTGCAGCGCCGGATCCGTGATCAGCTACCCGATCGGCGTCCAGCGCCAGGTTGTCAATACCGGGCGCTTCCCGCTGACCTATGTGCTGATCGCCGCGACGCTGGACGACAACGAAGCGCAGAATGGTTGATCGCCAGGAGCGCGCGCATCTTGCCCGCAGAACGCCCGTGCTCCCGGCACGCGAATGGTTCGATGACCTTGCCCGTCGCTGGCGATCTTCCAGCGGCATGCTATAATCGCCTATCTGCATGATTCCTGGCCTACCGCGGCGAGCAGCAACGATGATCCGCCGACGCGCTGTTGTTCCTGCGCGCGGCGCGCCCCACCGGGGCGCAAGGTTGTTGCACGTTGCCACAGAAGGCACACCTATGACCCCCGCGGCACGCATGGTCACACTCGGGTTGATCCAGCTGCGGATGACCGGCGATCCGCAGCAGAACCTCGTCATGGCGCTCGATGGCGTTCGCCAGGCTGCGGCGCGCGGCGCGCAGATCATCTGCCTGCCGGAATTGTTCCGCTCGCTCTATTTCTGCCAGAGCGAGGAGCACGTCAACTTCGCGCTCGCCGAGCCCATTCCCGGCCCGAGCACTGCGGCATGCAGCGCGCTGGCCGCCGAACTTGGCGTTGTCATCATCGCCAGCCTGTTCGAAAAGCGTGCCGAGGGGTTGTATCACAATACGGCAGCCGTGATCGATGCCGACGGGCGCTACCTTGGCAAGTATCGCAAGATGCACATTCCTGACGATCCGCTCTTCTACGAGAAGTTTTACTTCACCCCCGGCGATCTGGGGTTCAGAGTATTTGCCACGCGCTTTGCGCGCGTCGGCGTGCTGATCTGCTGGGATCAATGGTACCCCGAAGCCGCGCGGCTCACGGCGTTGCGTGGCGCCGACATCCTCTTCTACCCCACGGCGATCGGCTGGCATCCCGCAGAGAAGGCCGAGTACGGCACGGCACAGCATTCGAGCTGGGAACTGATCCAGCGGTCACACGGCGTCGCCAACGGGTGCTACGTCGCCAGTGTCAACCGTACCGGCCACGAAGGCGATCCGCAGGGCGGGATCGAGTTCTGGGGCCAGAGTTTCGTGTCCGACCCGAGCGGGACAGTCCTGGCAAAGGCGGCCATTGATCGCCCTGAGATCCTCGTCACACCGGTGGACCTGGCACGTCTCGACGTGCAGCGCACCCACTGGCCGTTCCTGCGCGACCGGCGGATCGATGCGTATGGCGAGATTACGCGACGCTACATTGACGAGGAGCGCGAGCCGTGACGCCGGCGCCTGCGGCACTCGGATATCGCATGCCCGCTGAGTGGGAGCCGCACCAGGCCACCTGGCTCTCCTGGCCGCACAAGGAAGCCTCCTGGCCAGGAAAGTTCCCCGTCATCCTTCCAGTGTACGCTCGCATGGTCGCGGCGCTGGCGCAATCCGAAACCATTCACATCAATGTCAACGATGACGCCATGGAGGAGCAGGCGCGCCGCCTGCTGCGCGCCGCCGGAGCCGAGGGTGACATCCGCTTCCACCCGATCGCAACCAATGATGCCTGGTGCCGCGATCATGGCGCGATCTTCGTGGTACGCGACGGTCCTGCGCCGCTGGCTGCAACCGACTGGGGGTACAATGCGTGGGGGGAGAAATATCCACCATACGATCTGGACAACCAGGTCGCGCGGCGGATGGCCGAGACGCTTGGTGTGCCGCGCTTCGACGGCGGCATGATCCTGGAAGGCGGCTCGATTGATGTGAACGGTGCCGGCCTGCTGCTGACCACCGAGGCATGCCTGCTCAACCCGAACCGTAATCCGCAATTGAGCCGTGAACAGATCGAGCAGCGGCTGTGTGACTATCTTGGCGTTGTCACGATCCTCTGGCTTGGCGACGGCATCGCCGGCGACGATACCGACGGCCACATTGACGACCTGGCGCGTTTTGTGGCACCTGACACGGTCGTCACGGTCGTCGAGAACGACCCTGCCGATGAGAATTACGAGGTGTTACAGCAGAATCTGCGCCGCCTGCGCGGCCTGACCGACCTGCGCGGCGGGGCGCTGCGGGTGGTAGAACTGCCGATGCCGCCGGCAGTGTCGTACGCTGGCCAGCGGCTGCCGGCATCGTACGCCAACTTCTACATCGGGAACAGTGTCGTGCTGCTGCCGGCGTTTGGCCACGCGAATGATGATCGCGCAGCAGCGATCCTGGCAGAACTGCTACCGGGCCGCGAGATCGTCGGCATTGACTGCACCGATATCATCTGGGGTCTGGGCGCGTGGCACTGCCTGACCCAGCAAGTGCCGGCGGTGCGGTAGGGCGTCTCTACCAGGGCCGCTCGCATCCCCGGGGGTACACAGGCACCATCAGCGCGCCGCGTCGCCGGCACGGCGGCGTGCCACGGCCCAGCCCATACTCTCGGGCGCTGCGCGTGCTGCAACGAGTTGACCATCGCGCCAGGCGGCCAGGCCGGCTGAGACCAGCCAGGCTGCGGCAGTGTGGGCGCGCCGCCGCGCGGTGCTCTCGGCCAGCGGCGCAAGCCGGCGCAGCACGCCGGCGATACCGGCGTAATCGAGGCCACCATGCTCGCGCGCGGCCAGCAACACCGAGCGCGTCGGCTCCTGCTCGCGCAACAACCGGCGCAACGCGGTAGTCTGCGCGAAGCGATCGTACTGCGCAAACGCCCGGCCATACGGCGTCAGCGGAATGATCCCGGCGGCGTCCGGCTCACCGACAAGACCCAGCACGCGCGCGGCCTGAGCATAGTACAGACCCTGGCGCTGACCTTTGGCGCCGAGGTAGGCGCCGATCGCTTCGTGCGTGTCGTGGCCGCGAACGATTGCTTCGGGCACGCGCGCGACATGCCACAACACATCCGCCTGGGGAATATCGCTCGTCGCTAGCATCATCATGCGCTCCTCTACTCATCCCCTTTCAGATATACCACAGCGAAACATGTGTGTCAAGACCCATCAACAGGGGAGAGCAGGGTTCTCGCAACGACAGTGCTGGCGAACCCGGGTGCGCGGAAAAAACGGATGGCTGGATGTCGTTGCGCGCGATAGCGAAACAATCTACCGGCGCGATAGGAGATTGCTACCAGACTACCTGCGTGATCTGACAGCCACCGGCGTGTGTGGTATGATACATGCGTCATGCTGTGCAAATGTTCACAATCACGCCAGGCAATGCGCTCCGCTGCACTCGTCGCCTTGCTGGCATGCCTGGCGCTCGTGGCACCGCTGCCGGCGGCAGCACACGTCGGCGACACGGGGCCGGTGCAGACTCTCGTGATGGATGCCGGGCCGTATGCACTGGCGGTGACCATGACGATCCCGCCGGCCCTTCCCGGTCCATTACTGGTTGCGCTGACATCTGAACGCGCGCCCGCGCCAGCGGCGGTTGAACTGCGCCTCACACGCTACGGCAGTCCTTTCCCTGCGTCACCAACCACCCGTCTCACCCTGAGCGCCCCGCTTTCGGCAACCACGCAGCTTGACCTCGCCGGCCCCGGCACCTGGGAGGTCGAACTGCGCGCCCAGGGCGACCGCGGCCAGGGCCTGGCGCGTATTCCGGTCACGGTGGCGCAACCACCGTTGCCCCCCACCACGATCCCGCTGGCGGTCGCCCTGGGCGCGCTCGTGATCAGCCTGCTGGCCGGCGCGGCTGTCAGCGCCGGCGGGCGCGCCACACGCGGCGGCTTCGCCGCAACCGCCCGCATTCTGAATTATGTCGCGTTCGCTGCAGCAGTCGCCACGGCCATCTTCGTCTGGCAGCAATTCGCCCCCGTCCAGGCCGTCGCTCCCGCGCCAGGCACCACATACGGCGGCGCGCCGCATATCAATCTGTTACTGGCGAGCGAACCGCAGTCGCCGGTCGCCGGAAGCCCGGCAGTGCTCACCCTTGACCTGCGCGACGGCGCGACCGGCCTGGCCGCCGACGATCTATCGCCGCATCACGACGCCCTGGTACACCTGGTGCTGATTGATGAAAGCGGCGGTTTCTTTGCCCATATGCACCCGGCACGTATCGCGCCGGGGCAGTTCGCGGTCACACTGGTTCCCGACCGGCCCGGGACGTACACGGCCTATGCCGAGATTGTGCGTCACGGCGGCGGCGCCCAGGTCGTGACCAGCCAGTTCGCGGTCACAGGTGCAGCGGCCGTCACGCCCGCCCTGCCGCCACCCGGCGAGCGCACCTTCGAACGATTGAAGGTCACCGTGCAGACCTCCCCCGGCCAGTTGCGCGCCGGCGAGCAGGCCGTGCTTGCACTTCTGCTCAGTGATGATGCCGGGCCGGTGCGTGATGTCGAACCCTGGCTCGGCATGGCCGGGCACCTGATACTGCGGCGCACCGACGGCATGCTCTTCAGCCATATCCACGCCGCCGCGCCGATGGCGACGCCAGGCAGCACAATCCGCTACGGCCCGGAGCTGCGTTTCGTCCATACGTTTGCGCGTGCCGGCCGGTACCACGCGTGGTTCCAGTTCCGTCACGCCGGCCAGGTAGTCACCGTCCCGGCGACGCTGGAGGTGGCGCCATGAGATTGATCCGCCTGCGATCCATCCGGGCCATGCTTCCATCCGGTGGGGATGCAGCCAGCAACCGTAGCCCTGCCGGCGCCTGCCGCCTGGCGCCCACTACCCCTGCATTCACGCAGCCCGCACTCGTCGCCCTTGTGCTGGCGCTTCTTGTCACACTTGTGGCGTGTGCATCGAGTGACCGCCTGACAGCGCAGACGGCCAGTTACACGGTACGCCTGGCGCTCAGCGAGCGCCGGACCGGCGAACGCCAGGCGATCATAGCAATCGAAAACCACGGTCGCCAGCCAGGCGCGATCGAGGCGGTCCGTATTCTCCCGCTGATGCGCCAGCATGGCATGGCGTCGCCGGAGGTGGTTGCGCGCCCGCTGGCGGACGGGCGGTACCAGGCTGATGGGGTGCTCTTCTCGATGGATGGCGAGTGGCAGATCGAAGTTGCTATCGATCGTAGCGATGCGCGCGAACTCGCGGAGTTTCAGGTCACTATCTGGCCATGAGCGAGCCCGAGAACGAAGCGCCGACGTTTCTTCTCGCTTCCACGCGGTGCGCGGTCGTTCTGTGAACCCGTTTCGATGACAGTCATGGTATACTGCCCATTGCGGCAACCAGAGCAAGATCAGACGCGAACTTATGGCGCACGACGAACCACAACGCGCCGCGCGGAGCGATGCGCAGCGAAATCTCGAGCGCGTCCTGCGCGCGGCGCACGAGTTATTTGCCGAGCGCGGCGCTGATGTGACGATGGAAGAAGTGGCGCGTCACGCCGGGGTCGGCGTGGGCACAATCTACCGCCGTTTCAATAGCAAAGAAGAACTCCTTGCAGCGGTCGCTCACGCAGCGTGCGCCAGCACATGCGACTCATTGCGCGCCGCCAGCCATGCCACGAACCCGATCGCGCGGCTGAAAGCGCTGGCGCTGGTGCAGTTCCATCATAGCGCGCACGCACCCCTTACGCATGCGCTCCCGCCGATTGACGCCGCCGAACCGGAGGAGGTCGCCCGGCTGCTGCATGAACTGCTGGCCGACGCGATCGCCGACGGCCAGCGCCAGCACCTGATTCGCGACGGCGATCCGCGCCTGCTTGCGGCATTCTGCCTCGAGCTCCTGAGCCTGCGTACCTGCCGGCGTCTCGGGAATGCCTGCCAGGCCGACGCCGAGACGCTTGCCGAGGAGGCGGTACGCTTTGTTCTGCACGGCCTGAGTCGCGTTACAGCTTGAACGTCACCGCCAGGCGGCCGAACTGCACCCGCGCGCCATCTTTCAGCGGCTGCGGCGCGCCCGGTTCGACCCGTACGCCGTCAACGCGGGTATAGTTGGTGCTACCCAGATCAACCACCGCCCAGTGACCGCCACTCTGGATGAGGCGTGCGTGCTGCCGGCTGACGCCGCCGCTTTCGCCACCGAAGGGGGTCAGGTCAATCTCGGGATGGATGCCGCTGATTGGATCCTCGCGCCCGACCGTAATTTCAGTTTTATCCATCGGCAATACGATCTCGTGCTTGCCGTCATCAAACACCAGGCGTGGCCCGGTCGGCGCGACGGGCGGCGCCAGGATCGTTGGCGCCGAGGCTGCCAGAAGATCCGGCGGCGGCGAGGTTACCGTTGCAGCAGTATCGTCCGGCTCGACAGATGCCGGCGGGACGGGAGGCGCAACGGGTGGAGCGACCACCGGTGCTGCGGGGGCTGGCGCCACCGGCGGCGCGACCGGCGCGGCGGCCACGCCCAGGGCGGCCAGTTCGGCCTCGGCCTTTGCCAGCGCATCACGCGCTTCGGCCAGACCCTGCGCCACCGCGTGCGGCGTCGCGGCGCCGAACATCGCCTGCATCTGCTCGAATTGCGCGATGATCTGCTGCTGGCGCGCAATCTCGTCATTGAGCCTGGCAACGACTGCCGGGTCCACCGGGGGCGGTGGTGGCTGGAGGGCGGCCAGTTCGGCCTCGGCCTTTGCCAGCGCATCACGCGCTTCGGCCAGACCCTGCGCCACCGCGTGCGGCGTCGCGGCGCCGAACATCGCCTGCATCTGCTCGAACTGCGCGATGATCTGCTGCTGGCGCGCAATCTCGCCGGTCAGCGTCTGGCGCCTGGCCTCATACTCCGCCTGCGCGTCAACGGCAGGCGGCGCCGCCACCGGCGCGACAGGTGGCTCAACCACCGGTGGCGGCGCAACCGGCGGCTCGATCACCGGCGCAACGGCTTCGATCATGGTGGGCAGTGGTTGCTCGAAGGCAGGCGGCGGCATCGCCGGTTCGCCGGGCGGCGCGGCAAACGGCTCCGGCGGGGGCATCGCCGGCTCACCGGGCGCAGCAGCCGTCGGCACATCGGAAATGGGCGGCGCGGGCATAGCAGCGGCAGCAAGCGATGCGCCGCAGCTATCACAGAAGCGGTCGCCAGGCAGGTTCTGGTGGCCGCATGCGGGACAGACCGGGCCTACCGCGGCGATGTCGGGTGCCGCCGCAAACATCGTCGGCACATCACCGCTGGCAGGCTGGACGGCGACCGCCAGCGCGGTGCCGCACTCCTCGCAGAACGCCTGGCCAGGAAGCACCATGGCCCCACAGCTCGGGCAGACGGGCGCGGCAGCGGTGGGCTGCGCATTCAATGCGGGCGGCGGGGCCTGTGGCGCGACACCGCCTGGCTCGAGCCGCGAACCGCACTGGTCGCAGAAACGATTGACCGGGTCATTCAGGGCGCCACAGGTCGAACATGTTATCATCGCCAATCCTCCGGAATGCTCATGAAGGCTCTTCCTCCAGTTTCTGCGTCAGGCGGCGCGTTGCATAACGCAACTCCTTCTGGCCTTCGGCGCTGAGCGCCTTGCCCTGCTCGAGTTGATCCGCCTGCTCGGTTGCCTTCTGTGCCAGGTCCAGTTCGCCAAGATCGAGCAGACGGGTGGCGGCGGCGCGCAACTTCTGGGTCGCGCCAGCGAGGTTGCCGGCCTCCGCCTCGGAGAGGGCACGGGTCTGCAACTTGAACGCCGTCACCTTCTCGACCAGGTTCATCACGCGCGGGTCATACGCCGCCGCAGCCGGGTCGGCGACGAACTCAAGCAGGATGTCCTGTTTGATCACCTGTTCCGTACCGCCAACCGGCGTGTAGTGCAACTCGGCCTGGGCCACGCGGAAGCTACCGGGCCCGCGCGCCGGCACCATCATATCAATCACCACGCTGGCCGGCGCGCCAACGTCAATGGCGCCCAGGCGCACCGCAACCTCACTCTCGCCAATCGGCTGGTAGCCCAGGTTGGCAATGACCGGCGTGGCGCGGTGAACGGCGCGCGGCGCGACATCGCGTACCAGGCGCAGCAGCAGGCGCGCATCCTGCGCAACCGTACCCTGCGCCGTACGCACGGCGTGTTGAAAGAACGTCGTAATCTGGGCCGGGTCAGCAATATAATCCGACGTACCACCGGTCACTTCGGCGATATCGTCGAGCAGTTGCTCGTTCCATTCAGCGCCCAGGCCGAGCGCCGTGACGCGCACGCCATCGCGGGCAAGCTCCTGGGCCAGGGCACGGCAACGATCCTCGTCGCCCCATGTCTGGCCGTCGGTCAACAGCAACATTGCGCCGACGCGCCCGGGATCGGCGTGCTTGCGCAGTTCGACCACGCCGGCCGCCAGGCCACCCGACATTGCAGTGCCACCGGCCTCTTCGATTGCGTCAATCTGGGCGATAAGCGCGGCTTTGTCAGTTGCCGGCGTCGCAGGCGTCAACGTCTGCACCGTATCGTCGAACAGCACGATCGAAACAATATCGTGTGGTGTCAGCGTCTCGATCACGCGCCTGGTCGCGTCCTTCAACGCTGCCAGTTTGGCGCCCTGCATCGAGCCTGAGCGGTCGAGCACCAGGCTGAAATTCAGTGGCACAGGCTCGGCAACCGTCGCCGCCTGCGCTTCGACCAGCAGGTAGGCAACCTGCGGGTTCTGGCTGGCGACCATCGGCGCGCGTCCCCAGGTGCAACTGAGCGAGATGGCACCGGACATGGCTCTCTCCTCTCTGGCGTATCCTTACCTGTTATACGCCTTGCAGGGCGGAAACGTTGCGCTGTCGATCATCCATTCGTCGTGCCGGCCAGGCCGAAGATCCCGCAGCAGAGCAGGAGCGTTGCCACGCCGGTCACGACGGCAATTGTTGCGTGGCGCCGGCCATGTACCGTCTGCGCCGTGACCGGTGAGACCAGCGCGATCATGCCGAGCACAAAAGCCACCGGGCCGGCAAGTAATGGAATGAACGCGACAATGTAGGCGAATCCCGCCAGCGCGCTGCCCGAATCGCCACGCGCCGCCTCGATGCCGACGATCAACGCCGCCAGGGCCATCAACGCCACGCTACCGATCCCGACCCAGCGCCCGGCATTGGCGATAAGCGTCGAGTCACCGCCGATCGGCGCCGGCTGCACGTTCTGCGCCGAGACCTGCTGGCTCGCAGCGTCATATGCGCGATCGGTCTCGATCGGCCGGCTTACCGGGCGCAGCATGACCTGCTCGCCAGCCATGAGCGCGTCGCGAAAGGCGGCGACGCCGGGAAACCGCGCCTCGGGATTGGGATCGACCGCGCGCGCGATTGCGTCGGAGACGTGCGCCGGCAACGACGTGTTGACTTGCCGTGCGGGCGGCAGGCGGAAGGGTGTTGACGTCGGATCATAACCGGTCAGTAACTGGTGCAGCAGCACACCCAGCGAATAGACGTCCGAACGCGCATCGGTCTGGCCGCGACCATACTGCTCGGGCGCGCTGTACCCCATGGTACCGAACGCCTGCGTGTCGCGCTCTTTGCCGGGCTTGAACAGGCGCGCGATCCCGAAATCGATCAACTTGACCTGCCCTTCAGGGGTCAGCATCACATTGGCCGGTTTCAAGTCGCGAAAGATGATCGGCGACGGGCGGCTATGCAGGTATTCGAGGACATCACAGATCTGGCGCGCCCAGTCGAGCACGCGCGGCAACGGCAGCGGCAACCCTTCGCGCTGTGCAATGGCCAGCAACGACCCACCGGGCACAAATTCCATCACCAGGTAGGCCTTACCATCCTGCTCAAAATGATCAACGACACGCGGCAGGCCAGGATGCGACAATCCGGCGAGCAACTCGGCTTCCTGCTGGAAGGCCACGCGCGCCTGCTGCAATTCGAGCGGGCCGGTAATCTGCGACTGGCTCATCTCCTTGATGGCCCAGGTCACCGTGCTGAGGCGCAGGTCGCGCGCGCGATAGACGGCGCCCATACCGCCCTGGCCAAGTTTCTGTTCGATGACATAGCGCCCCTGGAGCACCATCTGCTGCGGCAGCGCGCCGGTCGGTGGCACGGACGGCGGGCCAGGGGATGTTACCAGGCGCGTGCCACATTCGGCACAGAACGGCGCCCCTGCCGGATTGAGCGTGTTACAGGTCGGGCAGCGCATCGTTCAGGCTCCAGTAGACTGGCGCAGCGGCAAAGACACGGCCCATGAACTCACGACTGCCCTCCGTATGTGGCGAATTTTGCCAGGATGACGGTGATATTGTCGTCGCCGCCGGCGGCATTCGCCGCCGCAATCAGCGCCGCGCAGGCCGCCTGCGGATCCGGGTGCGCCGCGATGATTTCTTCCATCCGCCCATCGCGCACCATTTCCCACAACCCATCGCTCATCAACAGCAGGGCATCGCCGGGGCGCAACCGCTCGCCAAACACGTCAATATCCACATCGAGTTTGTCGCCCAGCGAACGCAGGACGGCATTGCGCTGCGGATGGGTATAGACATCATCGGCGCTGATCTGGCCAAGATCGACGAGGCGTTGCACGAGCGAATGATCGCGGCTGACGCGGCGCAGTTTGCCATCACGCAGCAGGTAGGTGCGGCTATCGCCGACATTACCGACAATCGCGCGATCACCGGCAACCAGCGCCAGCGTCATGGTTGTTCCCATATCGTTGCCGTGACTGCGCGCCTCGCGCACCACATACTCATTGGCCTGCTGCACCGCGCGCCGCACAATCGCGCGCAACTGCTCCTCATCATCACGCGCGTCGGCATCAATCGTCGGCGCCAGGTAGGCACTCTGGACAACCTCAAATGCACCGCGCAGCGCCAGGTCGGAGGCGACTTCGCCGGCGCTATGGCCACCCATCCCGTCGGCGACGATGAAGAGGCTCCAGGCGCGCGGGGTATCGCGCCGCACCATGCGCAGATCGAACGCCAGCAGGCTATCCTCGTTCAGGTCACGCACCATGCCGGGGTCGGTGGCGGCGCCGAAGTGCACCCAGAGTTGCGCCGGCTCGGTGCGATCGGCAATCAGCCTGTCGAGTCGCTGTGCGAGAACCGCCGCATCCGTGATGCGCCCGGTGCGCACCTCGCGCAGCAGGTCGGCAAGCGTCGGCGCCTCGACCAGCGTCACATCCTCTTCATCGAGACGCCGGGTAGTACGCGGCGTTTCGGTCAATGCTTCGAGCAATGTCGCCAGGTGCTGCAGGTCGGCAGCAGCCTCCCCCTCAGCGCGGCACAGACCGGGCACATCGCGCAGGCGTACCGCGTGCGCCGGGGTCAGATCGAGATTATCCGGTTCGACCGCACCCAGAGCAAAGCCGGCGGCGTGCAGCGTATCCAGCAGGCGCGCCAGGGCACGCCCGACGAAGAGCGCCTCGAGTTCACCCAGCGGAAGGGACAGCGGCGCACGCTGGCTCGCAGGGGTCAGCGTCAGCGTACGCTCGCCATCGGCCACCTGGTCCCAGATCGGCGGCAGGATGGCCAGCGCGGCCGGGTCGGTTACCGCCGGCACCAGCGCCAGGCCCGCTGGCGGGCCAGCGGCAAGGCGACCGCGATAGCGGCGACCATCGAGTGCCGCGCCGCACTGGGTACAGTAGAGTTCACCCGATTCATTCAGCGTCGTATCACACGACCAGCAGCGGCGCCACGGCTGGCGATCGATCACCTCGACCGTTTCGGCGGACGCGGCGCTCAACTCATAGCGGCCGGCAAACAGCTCAGTTGCGCCAGGTTCGGCGGGCGGGGAATCCATAGCGGGCTCCTCGTCTGGACGCGGCGGAGGCGCGTCGGGCGGCAGTGTCGCAGCCATCATTCCCTGCGGTGGGGTATGTGCGTCTGGCGACACCGGTGAGTCTGGCGGCGGTTCGGGCGGGTCGGCGAGCAATCGCGCCGCCAGCCATGCACGATCATCCGCCGGCGATCGGCCAGGCGAAAGCGGCGTTGCACATTGCAGGCAGTAGCGGGCTCCCTCACGGTTCACCGCGCCACACGACTGACAGACAGGCATGGCCAGGTTACCACTCCACGTTCGCAACGATCCGCACAACGGGCAAACAGGGAATGCTGGAGGGGCGGCGCCCTCCGGACCTCCCCGCAGGTGCAACGGCAACAGCAGAACTATAGCGCATGTTCGATACGCACAATCACCACACTGATATTGTCGCGCCCGCCGCGCTCATTGGCCAGGCTTACCAGGCGTGCAGCCGCCCGATCGAGGCTCGCCTCGCCGAGGGCTATCTGCATCAGCTCGTCGTCGCCGACATGGTTGACCAGGCCATCGGAGCAGAGCAAGATGACATCTCCCGGCTCGAGTTGTTCCGAGCGTGTATCAACATCCACCGACGGATCGGTGCCGATCGAGCGATACAGAATATTGCGCTGCGGGTGCACGCGCGCCTGTTCCGGCGTCAACTGGCCGATATCCACCAGGCGTGCCACCAGGCTATGGTCGGACGTCAACTGGGCGGCGGGCGCGCCATCAGCCGTGACGCCGCCATTGTTCAACAGGTAAGCGCGCGAGTCGCCCACCGACGCGATATGCAACCGATCGCCGGCGATCAGCGCAATCGTCAGCGTTGTTCCCATGCCGCGCCGCGATGTATCGGCGCGCGAGTCATCATAGACCCGGCGATTGGCGGCGCGCGCCGCCTCGCGCAGCAGCGCCTGCCATGCTTCATCGGTCGGCGGCGGATGGTCAGCCGACTCGCGCTCGAGGTGTGCACGGCTGACCTCGGTCGCCAGGCGGCTGGCGTACTCACCCGCAGCCGCACCACCCATCCCATCGGCGACCAGGCACAGGAGCGCGCGCCGGCCACCAGGGAGATCGATCTCCCCGGTATACACCGCGTCCTGGTTATTTTTGCGCACCCGGCCAGTATCGGTGCGAGCTGCGACCGTGAAGCGCAAAGCGCGTGACTGCACCTGTTCGGCTCCATAACGTGGCGCTGCCGCCAGCAGCGCACCGCAACGCTGGCAGAAACGCGCGCCGGCGCGATTGCCGCCGCCGCACAGCGGGCAGGGCAGGTCGAAATGGCGCAACGCCGGCAGGCGTTTCGTGATGCGGATGGTCTCGCGCCCCTGAGCCAGCTGTTGCGACAGGCTACGCAGAATCTGCGACAGCTCATCAATCGCGGTCGCCGCCTGCTGGCGCGTCACCGCATCGCCACTGCTGAGGCTGCGCTGCCACCAGCGCACGCCCGATTCTACCACGTTTATCAACTCGCGCAGATCGAGGCTATCGCCACTGACGCGCAGGCGCTTACCACTCGGCAGCACCCCCTCGACCGGCGGATCGCCGTTCCCGCGCGGCGGCGACGGCGGCGGGAGCGGCGGCGGGTCGGGCAACGGGCGGCCACAGGATGGGCAAAAGCGCGACCGTGGCATCACCGGCGCGCCGCAGGATGGGCAATACGCGTTCAAGCAGGCTCCCCATACGAACAACGCTGGCGCGAGCCTCAGTATAATTCATTTTGGACTGGAGATGGTTGTGTGCGGACTGGTAGGGGTACTACGCGATGTGTTGTGGAACATAGCTTCCGAGACGCACGGGCCTGACTCACATTTTGACATCTCACCACGAACGACTACAATGTGCGCGCCGGTCCCCCGGTTTCCTCTGTAAAGACAAGCAGCAGAAAGCCAGGCATACGATGAGCGCAACGCGGCAGATCTACATCGGCACCGACGGCGGCGCCACGACGTCGAAGGTTGGTGGCGTCTGGGACGACGGGACGGCCATCTCTACCCGGTTATTGCAGCGACCGACCGGCTCCGCCGGCGGGCCGGAGGCCGTAGTGCGCGGCTGGGTCGCAGCGATCACCGACTACCTGGAGCAGAACGGTCTTGACTGGGCGCAGGTGCGCGGCGTCGGGCTGGCGATCCCGGGGCCATACCAGCGCTATGGTGTACTCGACCGCTCGCCGAACCTGCCAGAGAGCTTCGCGGGGTTCGACCTGCACGCCGCCTACAGCGCCGCGCTGGCCGAACGGGCCGGGCGCCCGATCCCGCTGGCCTTCGGCAACGACGGCAATATGGGCGGCGTGGCGGAAGCGCAGCACGCGCGCGGCGACGGCAACGGCACGGTAGTGATGCTGGCGCCCGGCTCCGGCCTCGGGTGCGCCTACGTGGGCCGTGACGGCCTGCCGCTCGACGGCGACTCGCTCAACGGCATGGAGGGCGGCCACATGCCGGCGCCGCTGCACCTGCTCGACGCGCGCCCCTACCCGTGCGGTTGCGGCCGGACGTGGGGCTGTTTCGAGGTGTATACGACCCTCTCCGGCCTGCCATACCTGCTGGCCGAACGCCTGCCGCGCTACCCCGACCACGAACTTGCCAGGCCCGGGCGCGACATGCGCGAGCGGGCGTTTGCCCTGCGCGGCCTGGCGCAGCACGGCGACCCGCTGGCAACCGAACTGTTCGACTTCCAGGCGCGCGCGCTCGGGTTGCACGTCGCCAACCTCGCCATGGCGTTCGATATGCAGTATGTCGTGGTTGGCGGCGGCCTGATGGACCCCGAGGCAACAACCGCGGAGTTCCGCGAACGCTACCTGCGGATCGTGCGCGAAACTGCCGACGCCTATCTCTGGCCACCGCAGCGCGGCTACCTGACAATCGTGCCGGCGGCGCTGGGCGACCTGTCCCAGGCGATCGGCGCGGCGCTGGTGGCGTTATACCAGCAGCGGGCGGCGCGGTAGGAGTATAGGAACAGAATTGTCATCAAATTGTAGGATACAAATCGCCCACATATAAGGTATACTGATCAGCAGATACGCAGCTCTCGTTCCAACAGCCAGTCGCCACGCACCGGTCAACCATCCTGGCAGGCAGACTCGCATGATCAAGCAGCTTGCCGGATTGATCCGGCTCTACTTACCGCTGCTCTCTCATCCGGACGAAGAGGTCCGCCGGCACACCGCACTGGCATTGTACGCCGCCTACGGCGACCAGGCCACCGTGCATGTGCGCCTGGTGCTGCGCGCCGGCACGCCTGAGGAGCGCCGGCAGGCGCGCCTGGCACTTGACGCGCTGGACGCCTGCGGCGGGCTGTGCAGTGCCACACCGCCCTTCGGCGGGATCGAGATCGGCTGTCTGGGGGCCTTCCAGGTCCACATCAACGGCCTCACGATCCAGGTGCAGGACTGGGGCGGTATGACAGCGGGCGCGCCGGCGCGCAGAAGCTACAGAGCGTCTTCGCCTATCTGGCGCATACCGGCGCGCGCGGTGCCACGCGCGAAGCGATCATCGCGGCGGTGTGGGGCAATGCCGCCGGCGCCGCCAGCCTGGCGCGCGCGCTGACCTCGCTGCGTACCCTGATCGCCGACGCCAGCGGCAGTGAACTGGCCGACTCGGCGCTGGTGACCGACGCCGAGCGCTGCATGCTGCGCCCCGACTTCATCCGCAATAGCGCCGACATCTTCGAGCAGGCATTTGATCTGGCCGACCGCATCGAGCAGCGGGACGGGCTGGCGGCCGCCGCGCCGTTGTATCGCTGCGCGCTGGAACTGTACGGCGGGCCGTACATGGCCGACATTGCGCGCAGCAACGGCTGGATGCTCGAACGGCGCCAGCTGCTCCTCGGGCACTTCGTCAATGCCGCCGAGCGCCTGGCGGAGCAGTATGTCGAGGAGCAGCGCTACCGGGAATGCGTCAACGTCTGCACCCGCGCGATTGATGAAGCGCCGGACGCCGACGACGTGACGATCTGGTTGCTCCAGGCATACCTGCGTCTCGACCAGGGCGCCGAGCTCGAACGCGCCTACCGGCGCTACCTGCGCGCCACCGCCCTCAACCCGCTGGCCCCCGGCGCCACCGCCGACCGGGTGATCGCCACCTACGAATCACTCCAGCGCGAACGCAAACTCGGGTCGTAGACCGGGCACTCAGCGCGACCCTGACGATGGGTGAAACTTTAACAGAACACCGTTCGCGCTGCGCGCAGCCCACCGCTTCCAGGCTTTGAAAGCTGGTGCGGTGCGCCGGGCGAAGCCGCCGCACGGCACCACAAAAGAAGACAAATACCGCTCTGCCGCGGGAATGTGGGTACGGACGCCATCCGGGCAGCCGAACTGCCAGGCCGGCCTCGACGTCTACAGCGTGAACGTCGTTGCGAGCGCCCGAGGTACGGTCGCCGTACTATGATGAAGATATTCACACCTGGGAGTAAACGCTACTCTGGAGCGAGGGCGCGACGCCCTAGCTCCCGGGAGATAGGCGAACACTCTCAATGACGGAGTGCTGCCGCGAAGGCGCGCCGGGGGATCGGGTATGCGAGCAAGCCGTGGGAGGTATGTATGCAGGTCCTCGTAACGGGGGGCGCCGGTTTTATTGGCTCACACCTGGTCGAACGTCTGGTCACGACGGGCGATCGCGTGCGGATACTGGACAATTTCTCGAGTGGGTCAGTCGATCGGCTCGCACACCTCGGAGCGGATGTGCAGGTGCAGGCGGGCGATGTGCGCGACCCCCGCGCGCTCGCCGCCGCTGCGGAAGGGACGGAGGTGATCTATCATCTCGCGGCGCTGGTTTCCGTGGTCCAATCGGTGGCACAACCGGTCGAGACCTTTGATGTCAACCTAACAGGAACGCTGCACGTCCTGGAAGCGGCGCGTCTCGGCGGTGTCCGTCGGGTGATCCTCGCCTCCACCTGCGCCATCTATGGCGACACGCACAGGCTTCCCGTCAGTGAGCAGGACCCGCCGGCGCCGCTCTCGCCCTATGCGACCTCGAAACTCGCTGCCGAGGAGGCGCTCAAACTCTACACCCGGCTGCACCGTCTCGAAACCGTCTCCCTCCGCTTCTTTAACGTGTACGGGCCGCGCCAGGACCCGGCTTCGCCCTATGCGGCGGTGGTGCCGCGCTTTATCGCCGCACTGCGCGCGGGAGGACAACCCACGATCTACGGTGATGGCCTGCAGACGCGCGACTTCATTTATGTCGGCGACATCGTGGAGAGTCTACGGGCGGCGGCAAGCCTCTCCAGGATCGCGGGGGCCGTCTTCAACGTGGGACGTGGCGAGGAGACCAGTGTGCTGGAGCTGGCGGAGACGATCGGCGCCTGTCTTGGCCGGGAGGTGCGCCCGCTCTTCGCCCCGGCCCGCGAAGGCGAGGTGCGCCGCTCATGCGCGGACGTGAGCGCCTTCGCCGCTGCCGGCTTTCGCGCGCGCGTTACCCTCCGTGACGGTCTGACTCAGACCGTCGGGGCAGAATAGCCATGGTGGGGCCGTGCGTCGCTCCACTTATGAAAACAGAAGGCGTGGGTCAGGAGCATTGAACAGATCCTGCCCCACGCCTTGTTGTAATCGGCACACCCGCTCGCAGCTGGATGTGATGGATGCGGTCGTGATGTGGGCGGCAACGCGCAGTTCCAGGGGTTCAGGCCGTAGAGCGCAGCGTAGCCAGCCAGTTTCACCAGTTCGTCGGCGACGTTGCGGCGACTGGTAGGGTTGCGCCACCAGAGGAAGGCAACACTCTCCGCCAGCCAACCCTGCCTGTCGCGGATAGCCAGTGCCGCCTCGCGATCCCCGGGGCCTCCCGTCTGCCAGAGTTCGGGGGCGAAGCCTCGGTCGCGCAGTCCGGCGGCGTAGCCCGGGCGCTCACCGCCGCCGCCCAGCACGGCGATCACTTCGGACGGGTAGGGCGTCGAGGGGACCGTGAGCCAGTGGCCAGGCGCGTCCAGCCAGGCCTCGGCGCTGAAGGCACCAGCCCCAGTGCCAGCAGGGCCCCCAGGCCGAGGACCCGACGACACGGGCGTCGGCCCGCGCCGCCGTGCCGTGCCATCCCCCCGGTCATGCCGGTGTGGCCGCGCCACGCCGCGTGGGGTGCATAGCGGGGCGCCCCGGCGCTGGAGCAGCGCTGGTATAACAGACGGCCCGCGTCGGCGATGTGTGACAGTAACGTTCTGGGAAGCGGCGCATCGGACTGGACATCACACCCCGCGGAAGGAGAACACCACCCTGAGGGTGCGGATGATGATCAGCAGGTCGAGCACCAGACTCTGATGCTTGATATAGTACAGGTCGTAGCGCAATTTGGCCAACTGATCCTCGATCGTGGCGCCGTAGCGGTAGCGCACCTGTGCCCAGCCCGTAAGACCCGGCTTGACACTGAAGCGCAGCCGGTAGTACGGCACCTCGCGTTCCAACCGCTCGACCATGCGCGACACCTCGGGCCGCGGCCCAACCACGCTCATATTGCCCTTGAGGATGTTCCAGACCTGCGGCAGCTCGTCGATGCGCGCCTTGCGGATCAATCGGCCTACCCGCGTGATACGCGGATCGTTCTTCTCGGTCCACTTATCGAGCCCCAGCTTCTCCAGACCGACCTTCTCTGCATTTGGGATCATCGAGCGGAACTTCAGCACGTGAAAGCGCCGCCCGTACTGCCCATGGCGCTCCTGGCGGTAGAAGATCGGACCGGGGCTGTCGAGGTAGATCGCCAGGGCGATGAAGGGAAAGATCAGCGCCAGTCCCGCCATCCCCGCCATCCCGGCCACGATGTCGAGCAGGCGCTTGAACAGGCGATAGACGGTTGGGAAGTTGTTGTTAAAGGTGTCAACGAACCACTCCGGCCCCAGGTGCTCCACCGGCACCTGGCCGAGCACCTCCTCGTAGACGTTCGAGACCGAGCGGATCTTCACGCCCTGCTCGTGGCAGAGCACCAGCGACGTGAAGAAGCGGTCCTCGCCCTGGTTGGTGACGGTGACGATCACCTCGTCGACGCTGCGCGTTCGCACGAGCCGGTCGAGCACATCGTAGCTCCCCAGCACCTTGATGCCCGCGACGGTCTGGCCATGCAGGGTCGGGTCGTGGTCGATGAAGCCGGCGTACTCGTACGCGACGGTTACCTGCTGTGTGGCATGCACCAGCATCGAGCCGGCCTCGCCCACGCCAACAATCACGGCGCGCCGGTGCAGGGCCGGGTTGCTGAAGAGCCTGATGTAGGTGAAGCGCCAGGCGATCAGCAGGGGCAGGCCGAGGGCGATCAGTAGCGCCGGGACGAGGCGCGGCGGCAGGCTCAAATCAAACAGATTCAGCCAGGTCGGGGAGATATGCTCTGCCAGCAAAGCCTGGCGCCCGAAGATGAAGAAGATGACGAGGTAGATCAGGCCGGCGAGCAGCGTTGCCGAGACCACACGGCTCATTACCTGCAAGCGGTTGCCCGCGATCTGCAGATCATAGCCGCCGATCAGCATCAACAGCAGTAACCAGGCGGCCACGATGAAGAGTAGCCAGAGCATAGCCTCCTCCCTCTCAGCGCAGCAACCCGTTGATCCAGACGGCCAGCCCCCCGGCCAGCGCGATCGTGATGATGTCGCCTGCGATCAGGATCAGACGGCGCTCCGAGAAGCGGGGGAGCAGCTCGGAGCGGGTGGTCGCGGGCACGGGTGTATCCTTCGTCGTCGCGTTGATCATCGCGCTACCTCCTTTGACGTTGTATGGATGCTGTGGAGCATGCCACCGTTCAGTTGCTCAAGGGCCGCCACGATGCGCCGGGCGGCCTGGCCGTCCCACAGAGGGATCCCGCCGGCTGGCCGGCGGTCCCAGAGGTACGTTCCGTCGAGAATGGCGTTGAACAGGTCGGCGAGCCGCTCGACCTCCAGGCCGACCAGGGTGTTGGTACCGTGGTCAACGGTGATCGGCCGCTCGGTATTGGCCCGCAGGGTCAGGCAGGGGATGCCCAGGTAACTCGTCTCCTCCTGGATGCCGCCCGAGTCGGTCAGCACCAGACGAGCCTCGCTCATCAGGTGCAGGAACTCCAGATAGCCCAGGGGTTCGGTCAGTCTGATGTCGCCGGTCGCATTCAGGCCCAGGTCCTCGATGCGCTTGCGGGTACGCGGGTGGACGGGGAAGACGATCGGCAACCGCGCCGAAAGGTCACCGAGCGTCTCCAGCAGTGCGCACAGGCGCGCCGGGTCGTCCACGTTCGACGGGCGATGGAGAGTGAGGGCGGCGTAGCGGCGGGGCGCGAGCCCCAGCCTGTCCAGCACGCCCGAGCGCCGGGCCAGGGGCAGTAGCCGCACCAGGCTGTCGATCATTACGTTGCCAACGCGAATGATCTTCTCCGGCGCCACGCCCTCTCGCAGCAGATTGACGTCGCCGTCAGCCGAGGGTGTGAACAGCAGGTCGGCGATCTGGTCGGTGAGCAGCCGGTTGATCTCCTCCGGCATGGTCCGATCACCCGAGCGCAGCCCCGCCTCCACATGGGCCACCGGCAGCAGCAGCCGGGCACAGACCAGGGCCGCGGCGACGGTCGAGTTCACGTCGCCGTAGACCAGCACCAGGTCGGGCCGGGCCTCGGCAAGGGTTTGCTCAAAGGCCACCATCACCGCCGCCGTCTGCTGGGCGTGGGTGCCCGAGCCGACGCCCAGGTAGTAGTGGGGCGCCGGCAGTCCCAACTCGGCGAAGAAGATGTCCGACATGTTGACGTCGTAGTGCTGGCCGGTGTGGACCAGTTCCTGGTCGAAGCCCCCGGCCTCGGCAACGGCCAGCCAGACCGGCGCCGCCTTCATGAAGTTCGGGCGCGCACCGACGATATGCAAGAGTCGCATCTGATGTTCTCCGTGTGGGCGCGTTGGTGTGGTGAGACGCTCACCTCCCACGCGATCAAGGTTCAATCGCAATCTCGGTTACCAGCGCGAACGGCAGTGGCGTCTCCACTGCCCAGGCCAGCACCGGGGAGGGCTCGCGCTGGTACCAGCGGCGGCTCGTCCAGCCCTCCTCAACCCGCCACGCTGCGGCGTCGCCGACGAGACGGTAGGCCACCCGCGACCCGCCGGGGTAGATGGCCCGGGCCAGTTGCGGGGACTCTATTGCTAGCTGGCAAGGCGCCAGGTGCAGCCGCCCGACCAGGGCATGCCGTCCAGCGCCTTCGAGCTGGTCGGCCAGCGTGAGGCGCGAGGGGCCGTGGAGTTGGACGCTGCGGCGATGGCTGACGAGGCTCGCCAGGCGTCGGTAGCCGTCGTGCTCGCCGGTGACGGTGGGGTCGCCAGCGTCCTCGCTGACGGCGACGATGCGCCCGTGGGCAGCCTCGGCCACCCGGAACGGCCCGGCGAAGACCGACTGGTCGTAGCCGTCGACGGTGACGGTGGAGTGGGCGGCGGTGCCGCGGAAGTAGTCGCGCCAGGGGCCGGCAGGGTACTGGTAGGTGCCGGGGTCCAGCACGAGAGGCTCGCCGCCGGCCCAGAGCTCGAAGCTCAGCGCGTCGGCGTGGCCGTGGCCGAGAAAGTGGCGCGGCCCGAGCTCGCCGGCGTCGAAGGCCAGGTAGACGCCAGCGGGGCCGGCGCCGGCGCGCAGCACGGCGTAGCCGCTGTCGCGTAGTTCCGTCACGGGGCGGCAACGTCCTGCGGCATGGCCGGGCACACCGAGCAGCACCTCGGCCAGGGCGAAGATCGCGGAGGCCGGCAGCGGCTCATCCTCGACGCTGTCGTTGAGCAGCGGCAGACGGCCATCAGGCCGGCGGAGGGCCAGGGCGAAGACCCGCATGCGCTCCAGGGCTGCCCACGCTCGTGGTGGGGGGGCCTCACCACTGGCCAGGCAGAGAAGCGCAAGCTCGAGCGCGTCAAGCCAGACGGCCAGGTGGTAGCCGGTGGAGCGCTCGTCGTGGCCCCCATCGGCCAGCACCTGGGCGTCCAGGGTGGTCCAGAAGAGTTCGAGGCCCTGGCGCCGCCAGCGCGGCGCGCCGGGCAGGCCGGGCAGCAGCAGGCCCGCCCACGCCAGGGCCTTCGCATTGGCGACCAGGTGGTTGTTGTCGAGGTCGCGCTCCAGGTGGTCGGCGAGGAAGGCGGCCTGCCGGGCGATGGCGGCGGCGAGCGTCGCGTCGCCGCCGAGCAGGTGCCAGGCCGCGGCCCAGACGACGAGGCGCTGCGAGGTGGGGTGCGGCTCCCAGGCCGGGCCGCGGCCAACGGGCACGCGCGCCAGCCAGTAGTGCCAGAGCTCCAGCAGCGCCGTGCGCCGCGCCGGGTCAGCGAGGTGGGGCCAGGCCCACTCCCAGCTATGGAGCCTGAAGGCCCAGAGCGGGTCGGCGACGGGTGACGCCAGCCAGCTGGCTGGCCAGGCCAGGAGCGCAGGCGGCTGCCCAAGCAGCGCGATCGTACCCGTGAGCGCGTCCCAGGCGGCCGCGAGGGGCGTGGCGCCTCGCAGGGCGACCAGACAGCGCAACACGGCGAGCTGCGTCGGCAGCGCGGGGCCGGCAGCGGTGCCGGCGGGCGCCGGGTAGAACCGTGGGGCCAGCCACGGGTCCATCACACCGAGTCTGAGCCGACGCTCGAGGCGACGGAGCACGCGCCGCAGCCCCGCCCGGCGGGCGGTCAGCCAGGCGGCGCGGAGCGCGAGGGAGCGATCGAGATATACAGGAAAGATCAGGGGAGGAGCCTTGAGATTGCTGCCCATTTTTCGATATTTACCGTAGAGACGCAGAGGTCCACAGAGACCATCTTTGCTTTGCACGTAATCACTACCGACGGTTCAGACGCTCGCCCTTTGACCCTGGAAAAGCCACCCCGGGGAGAAGCGGCCCGTCAGCGTGTGGCACGGGTAGCGACAACCCGCTGGAGCACCTGCTCCATACGGCAGGCAAGCGCCGCGCGGTCGAAGTGCTCGGCCACGAAGGCGCGTCCGCTGTGAGCGTAGTCGGCGAGTCGCGCCTGGTCGCGCTTGAGAGAGAGAACAGCCTCGGCGAGCTGGCCAGGGTCATCGGGCGAGACAACCACGCCGCCCCCGCTACGCATCACCAGTTCGGCTGCCTCGCCGCCGGCCGCGAGAATCACCGGGCGGCCGTGGCCCCAGGCCTCGAGCAGCTTCGAAGGCACTGCGTCGTCGAGGCTGGTGTTGACAAGGGGCACCAGGCAGGCGTCGGCGGCGCTGAGAAAGGCGGGAATGGCCTCGCGCGGCTGCCGCGGCAACATGGTGACATTGGTGAGGCCGAGACGCCTGGCCTCCGCCAGCAGCTCAGGCTTGCGCACGCCATCGCCGACGATCAGGAAATGTATATCATCGTGCTCGCGCAGCCGGTCGGCGGCGTGGACAGCAATCTCCACCCCCTGGGCGATGCCGATCAGGCCGGCGTAGAGCACGACGAACTTGTCGTCGAGCCCCAGCTCGCTCCGCTTGTGACCATTGAGATGCACCGGCACGCGATCGAGGTCGGCGCCGTTGCTCACCACGGTAAGCTTCTCCGGCGGCACCCCGGTGGCAATGAGCTTGGCACGCTTACGCTCGGTCACCGGCGTGATATGATCGGCCGCCCGGTAGATGCCGCGCGCCAGGGCAGCCAGGCCGCGGGTCAGCGGCGCGTCGGGGGCCAGCTCGCCGGCCTCGATCACCACCTCCGGCCAGAGGTCACGGATGTCGAAGACAAAGGGGATACGCAGCACGCGGGCCAGGACCCAGCCAGCCAGGCCGACGAAGAGCGGCGGCGAGGAGGCCAGAATCACATCGTAGCTACGACCTGAGGTAAGACCGGCCACAATGGCCGAGCCAGCAAACGAGAGGTTATTGGCCAGCCGGCGCCAGCTACTGCGAAACGACGAAGCGTACACCCAGGTGCGCAGCACATCAACGCCGTCCAGCCGCTCGATGGCGCGCAGTTTGCCACGGTACTCCCCGGCCACCACACCGGTAGGGTAGTTGGGGAAGCCGGTGATCACCGTGACCTGGTGGCCGAAGGCGGCCAGCCAGCGAGCCAGCCCGTGCAGCCGCGCCGGTGGGCCGCCCATCTCGGGCGGGTAAAAGTGAGCAAGGATAAGGATCTTCATCGGGATGGTTCCTTACGTACTACCGTTGTCGTTCGCGTCACGCGGTGGCCGGCACGCGCACGCCGTCGGTGTAAGCGCCTCGGCTCGGTTCCTTACTACTGCCCACTCACCCCTCAACAACCCGCTCCGTGCCGCCAGTGCGGAGGGCATCGCGGATGCGCAGGGTGGTCAGGGTGGTGAGGGCCAGGCTGGCGAACGGGATCGGGGAGGGACCGCCGACCCGGACCACGTCGACGAAGGCCCGCAGCTCTGCGGCGTGGCCCTTGTCCTGGCGCAGCAGGCTGCGCTCGACCCTGCGGCGGCCGTCGCGCACGAGCTCCAGGGTGCGGAAATCGTCGAGGGCGGCCGCGCGCCCACCGCCGAAGGCCTCGAGCCGCTCCTTGGGGAAGGCCTTGTCGCCGCCGGAGGCATAGAGGATGCTCGCCACCGAGCCGTCGCCGAAGCCGATCTGGATGCTGAGGTTGTCTTCCTTACCGGCGCCAGCGCGCGACGGCGCGGCCATCGCCTGCACCGTCACCGGGTCGGCGCCCGTGAGGAACTGCAGCAGGTCAACGAAGTGGCAGACCTCGCCGACGATACGCCCGCCGCCCTCGACAGGGTCGTGGAGCCACGAACTGGCCGGCACACAGCCGGCGTTGACGCGATACTGCAGCGTCAGGGGGCCGGCGCCCGCGAGGAAGTCGCGCATGGCCACGGCCAGCGGCGCGAAGCGCCGGTTGTAGCCAACGAGCAGCAGCGGCGGCGCCGGCGGCGCCGAGCCGTTGGGCGGTTCCGCGGCGCGCCGCAGCGCCGCCTCGTAGGCCGTGACCACAGCCTGAAGCTGCTCGGCGTTCACCGCCAGGGGCTTCTCGACAAAGACCGGCTTGCCCGCCACGATGGCGCGGATCGCCAGGGCAGCGTGAGAGCCATGGCGCGTGGCGATCAGCACGGCGTCGAGCTCGGGGTCGGCGATGAGCCGCCCGGAGTCGGTGGTGCAGTAGGCGGCCTCGTACTTCGCGGCCACGTGGCGCGCCGAGAGCCCCGAGGCGCTCGCCACCGCCCGCAGCGGCGCGCCCGGCACGCTGGCCAGCGCCGGCAGCAGCGTCCCCTGGGCGAAGACACCCGAGCCGACCAGGCCCAGGCGCACGGTCGCCGCCGGCCCGCGGCTCCCAGCCGGCACGGCCTGCGGCACCGGCGGCTGGATCCACACAACGGGCGCGAGCCGGGCCGCGACGTTGGCCTCGGGGTAGCTGAGCACCACGCCGAGGGCCGCGCCGGCCCGCTCGCCGGTGATCAGCGCGTAGGCCTGCTCGGCCTCGGCGATCGGGAAGCGGTGGGTGATCAGCGGCCCCACATCCACGCTGCCGTCGGCCAGCAGGTCGAGGAAGGCCTGCATGTTGCGGTTCTCGGTCCAGCGCACGTAGCCGACGGGGTAGTCGTGGCCCTGCTCCTCGTAGGCCGGGTCGTAGCGGCCGGGGCCGTAGGAGCGTGAGAGGCGCAGGTCGAGCTCTTTGTCGTAGAAGGGCTTGCGGGGGACCTCGAGGCCCACCAGGCCCACCGCCACCACGCGCCCGCGGTCGCGGCAGAGCTCGGCGGCGAGGCGCAGCGGCGCACTGGACTTCGTAGACGCGGTGATCAGAGCGGCGTCGACGCCAAGGCCGCCGGTGTGCCGCTCGACGAGGGCCCGCAGCTCCTCGTCGCCGGTGACCGCCCCGACCGCCCCCATGCGCACCGCCAGCTCGCAGCGTGCCGGGCTCAGGTCCATGCCCACCACGCGGCAGCCGGCCGCGCGCAGCAGTTGCACCGTGATCAGGCCGATCAGCCCCAGGCCGATCACCGCCACCGTCTCGCCGAGGGCCGGCTGGGCCTGGCGGATGCCCTGGAGGGCGATGGCGCCAACGGTGGTAAAGGCCGCCGCCTCGAAGGGCACGGAGCCGACGATAGGGGCGACCAGGTTACGGGGGACAAAGACGACCTCGGCGTGGTTGGCGTAGCCCGCCCCGGCGCAGGCCACAGGGTCGCCCGGCTTGAGATCGGTGACGCCCTCGCCGACAGCGATCACGGTGCCGGCACAGGAATATCCGAGGGGCGAGAGGCTGTCGAGGCGGGTCATCACCTTCTGGTAGGTGGTGAGGGGGCCCTCCTGGCGGGCCTTGTCGAGCACCTGGCGCACCAGGTCCGGCCGCTGGCGGGCCTTTTCGAGCATGCTGGCCTGGGCCAGGCCAACCATGGTGCGCTCGGTGCCCGCACTGACCAGCGAGGCGGCTACGGCGACCAGCACGCCCCCGGGGCGCAGCGCCGGCGGCGGCACATCGGCCACCGACAGCTCACCGCTGCGATAGTTCTGGGTGATCTGTTTCATAGAGTTATGCGATCGAGTTTCCCTGCATCCAGTTCGGAGATTACAAAGCGCAACTTGCCAGCCTTCGAGCGCGGCAGCACGTCGACATACTCAATCAGCACCACCATCTCCGTGCCCACACGCCTGGCCGTCTCCTGCCTGAGGAGTTGCTCATCGTGCTGCGTGTAACCCGCCCTCGGAACCACGCGGATGGTCATCGCGCCCGGCTCGCGCTGGACGATCTGCGCCTCACGGATGCGCACCAGGTCCTTGAAGATGTGGTCCATCCGACCGACGCGGCTACCGTTGGCCAGGACGACGTAGTCTTCGTGCCGCCCATCGATGTGGGCCACGATGCGACCGGGCCGGCCACAGGGGCAGCCGTCGTCATCGACAGTGGCTAGATCCTGAATCTCATATCTCAGGAAGGGGACGGCCGGGTTGGTGAAACCGGTGCCGATGATCCGGCAGCCCGGCCCCTCCGGGTTGGGCAGGAACTCCACTGCGGCGAAGTCCTCGTCGACGTGGAGCTTGCCCAGGGGGCACTCGGAGATGTTGGCCACCGCCTCGGCCATACCATAGTGCTGGCGCGGCCATACGCCGAAAGCCCGCTCGATCAGGGCAGCCTGCTGCGGGAGCAGGTTCTCAGCCCCGATCGTCACCCAGCGCACCTGGTAGCCCAGTTCCAGCGAGCAGTCGAGGATGTGGGCGGCGAGCAGGGCCAGCAGCGAAGGGTAGCCGTGGAGCCATGGCGGCCTGCGGCAGCGCAGCTCGGCGATGTACGCGTCGAGGGTGTCGGGCGCCATGTGGTACCCGCTGAAGAGGATCTGCCGCCCGGGAACGTTGTACCGCCAGTAGGGCGGCCGCTGCTGCGTAAGGGGCACCACGGAGCGCCCGCCGAAATAGGCGCACCACGTGTCCTGCGTGATACCGTGCCAGCGCCGGTAGCGCCACCACACCGCCCACTGCTCCTGGTGGGCGCGACGTGTCGTTGCGAAGCGCAGCCCGCCGCCGGTGGTTCCGCTGGTGTGCACGGGTATGAGCTCAGCAGGCTGAAAGTTGCTGGAGATCAGCTCGGGGTAGTGGGCCTGCACCGTGTCCTTGGTGAGGATGGGAAGCTGGCTCAAGGCTTCGAGGCCAGAGATGGAGGCCGGGTCGAGGCCCAGGTCGGCGAACAGACGGCGGTAGTAGGGGGTTGAGGCCGCCGCGGAGCGCACAAACGCCCGGAGGCGCCGATCCCGGTACTCCGCAATCTGCTCCGCTGTCCAGCCGCTGCGCTCCTCGGCGTCGGCGAGCAGCGCGGGGAAGTCGCCCCCGAAGCGTCGGTTGTGGGCCCGCAAGCCCTCGACGCTACAGGCAGCGTGCTGAAGCTGCACCGGCAGGCGCAGGTAGAGTTGCTCACGATCAAATGCCCGCTGCTTCATACGCCTGTCGCTCAATCTGGCCCTTCCAGCCGAAATGGGGCTCGAAGTGAAACGTTGCGTCGTCGGGGATCGTGCTCAGGGGGCCGTTCCAGGCCGGGTTGTTGCTGGAGAGCTCGATCGCGCGCCAGTCCCAGTCGGCAAGGGGGTAGTGCTTGCAGCGGAAGGCCTGCCTGACGATCGGGATGCAATCCGGGTCGAATCCCATCAGGTAGGCGGCGACGGCGTCGACGCTCGGCGGATTCACGCCGAAGAGGAGCACGCCAGCGGGAAGCGGATCGGGGTTCATTGGGCCGCGCCCCTCCCCCGCGACGATGCCGTCGACGAGGACATAGTGGCGCTTACGGTTGTGGGGCCGCGCCTCGCGCAGCGTGCCGTCGAGGTTGCCGTAGAGCGCGATCTTGTTCAGATCGAGGCACATACGCCAGGTGGTATCGTTGCCCCACCAGTTGCCGCTACGGATCACGTCCTCCGTGTCGCCAAAGACGTGGCCACCCATACGGCGTAGCTTGCGGTGGAGCCACGGCCCGACGCCGGGAAGCTGAGACGAGAGGCGGCGTGTCTGGGCGACAAGGGTACGCTCGAGCCTGCGGCGCGAGTCATCGCCGGGGTGCCCGTCGCCACCGGTGGCGGGGGCGCCCTCGGTGTGGTGCGGCAGCCAGTTCTTGTCGCCGTTGATGCCGACGAGGTTCTTGAGGCTGACGGTGATGCCGGCCTTCTTGTGGGTTTTCAGCTTGGGGATGTTGATGATCACATCGCAGGCGATGGCCGTGCCGGCGATCAGGTACTCATGGCGACCACCGCTATGATGACGGTTGACTTCTTCGGCGTCATAGTCGGCACCATAATAGCGGCCCGCGCCAGGATGATCTGCAAACTCGCTTGCCGCAGCCAGATCGAAGGCGATATACCCCCGTGGATCACCACCGAGCCTACGCCGCTCGATGATCACGCCGTCGCGATTGAGCCACTCTTCCTTCCGTAAATCAAGCAGCCGGAAGTCAAGCCCGTGGGCGCAGTAGAAGTCGCGGATCGCGTCAAGGCCGAGGAGCCGCACCATCGCGCTAAAGGACGAGTCGGTCTGGGGCGCGTCGGCGACGATAACTGTGCCGCGGCCATTGAGGGCCATCCACACGTAGTCGGCGAGGGCGCGAATCACGCTGCCGTGGGTAATCACATAGCGCCAGCCCTCGGGGTCGCGCGGGTGGCTCTCCTTGACCAGGTTGGGCTTGAGCAGGATGGTCTCGCCGGGGTTGACCAGGCCCCGGAGCGGGTTCCAGTCGGCCGTGCCAAAGCGGTCACAGTCGAGACCGGCGAGGCGCAGGAGATCGCGCACGGCTCCATAGACCAGATTCGGCGCCGTGGCGATCACCGGGGAGGGCGACTCGGGGAAGGCTGTATCTGGATGGAATGGTTGTTCGACCGGGTATGTAAGCGCTGGCGACTGAAGGGCAGCGATGCGAACGGTATTAGTGATCACGATCTGGAGCTCCAGATAACATCTCTTCAAACGACGCGACATGGGAAGCGTGCAGCAGGCGCGAGATCACCGCGCGATAGTTGCCGTTCGGGCTGCCTCGAGGGCGATCCCCATCTCTCCCGACCGAGTCGCTTGCGCAGCTCGTCTTCCAGGATGCGCAGGTCGGCGGCCCGGTCGAAGGCAGGCTCGGGGACAACGCGAACCTCGATCGCGTGCAGCTTGCTTTGTCCGATCTGCACTTCACGCACACCGGGCGCCCATTCGAAAACCTGGTTCATTCCGATCACCATCCGGCCATCAGGTGTGCGCAAATGATCCTCGGCCCTGCTCCTGCATCTGACTGGAAAGGGTGTAGATCTCGCCGACGAGTAGCCTGCGAAGAAGTCGAAACGCCTGGTGCTCAGCCAGCGGACCACTGCCCTCTGCTCAAAGACCCGGCTCAACCGCGCGCGACCGGGTCGCCGACGGCGCCAGGGCGCTCAAGAAGAGAGCGACATTCTCCTGGACAGCACTCGGGCTATCGGCGAACGTGCGAGCGAAGCCCGACGCCGAGCGCGAGAGCGCCTGGTAGGTCGCATCGTCCATGTCGACACACTGCTGGAGCACCCGTTGCCACTCGCGGGTGTCATCCAGCGGGATGCCCCAGCCGATCGGCCGGTCAGCGAGTTTGAACCACGGTGTCTGGTCACTGATGAGAACGGGGCACCCGGCAAGAAGCGCCTCAAGAATGACGTGTCCAAAGTTTTCGCCGAGGGTCGGAAGGAGGAAGAAGTGGCTTTGCGCGAGGGTGCTTACCACTTTCGAGTGCGTCAGTTCGCCGTGGTAGGTTATTGCGACGTTTGCCGGGGCGCGAGCTATCAATGCCTGGCACTCTTGCCAGTAGGCAAGATCTTTTTCTTCAACTGGACCATAGATATCGAGCGAGACCTCGCCGCGTAGCGGCGCGAGCATTGCAATTGCCTGGTTGAGGTTCTTCTTCGGCGCCAGCCGTGACAGAAATACAAAGCGAACCCTCCCGGTCCGTTTGGGGATCCTGGAAGTCTTTAGAGCGCTTACCTCAACCGCGGGGGGCATATTTGAGGCGATGCGTATCTGAGGGCCTGCTCCAATAACTCGCCGAATATCCTCCTGCTCAAGCGGCGTGGAAGCTTGCCAGATCAACTGGTTGGCCAGGCCGGCACGAAGCGCAAGATTGGTATAGACCTGTTTCTTGAGCGCACTGATCCTGAGCGCGCCGGGCGAAAACTCACCTCGGGGCGCAAGAATGACCTGCGACTCGGCCAGAAGCCCCAGTCGCCGAAGCATGAGGAACGTGCGCGCCAGCGGGGCGAAAAAGCTGTTCAAGCAGATAATGGCCGGACGCAAGTCTCTGACAAGTGACAGCAGGTGACGGAACGAGAGATGGTCGGGTGAGGCATAGTAAACCAGACCCTTGCCCACCTTCACCCAGGTGTTGAACTGCACGCCCTGATACGGCTTTTTGTCGCCTGAGTCGTGGTCCCTCGCGAGAATGTAGAAGTCAAACTGGTCGCCCAGGAGATCCACCAGGTTTGAGATCGAGCGAATGGGCCCCCCCGACTTGAAACCCGGCAGGTAGTACTCGAGCACAATCAAGATCTTCGGCCTGAACCCTGTGGAAATGCTGGAGGATGTGCTCACCATCAGGCTACCTTTCGCGACTTCTCGCTACCCTGCGATGCTCTGCCGGCTTAGCCAGTCGTGCAGCACGTAGACCCCCCACACACGACTCCATCCGATCTGACCGCGCTCGAAACTCCGCCACAGATCGGTCAATCCATCCTGACGGAACATATCGCTCAGACGTCCGGTCCCACTGCACAGGGTGGCACGCATCTCCTGGTGCAGGCTTTCGCGGAGCCAGACGGCGAACGGGAGCGTGAAGCCGCGCTTCGGGCGGTAAACACATGCTGCAGGTAGCGCACCGTTCAATGAGCGGGTCAGCAACGGCTTCGGCTGGGCCGGGGCGACCTTGGCTGCGCCGGGAAGCGCGAAAACCTGCTCGACCAGTATGTGATCGAGGAACGGAACACGCAGCTCCAGCGCGTGGGCCATGCTCATCTGGTCGGCATCGCGTAGGAGCATACTGAGCATGTAGGTCTGCAGCTCAAGGGCAGAGGCGCGGTTAATCGGGTCGTACCTCGCCGCCGCCTGCTCCAGCTCACCGAAGCTGAGATTCTCCCACCCGGCTGAGCGGGCCAGGATGGTGGGGTCAACGAATGTGGCAATCTGCCGATCGGTAAAGATCTGTCGGGAAGCGAAGTACGGGTGCCGCTCAGTGCGAAGAAAGGCACCAGCGCGATCAGTTACCGGGCTGCGCGGGACGCGCTCAAGGAGCGATGCCGCACCGTGACGCACCCCCGCAGGCAGCCATTGCCTGGGGCGGCCCCAGCGCTCAAGCAGCAGGGGCTTGCGATAGCCCTCGTAACCGCCGAAGAGCTCGTCGCCTCCAAGTCCGGAGAGCGCCACCGTGAGTCCCGCCTCACGGGTAACCTTTGAGACGAAATAGGTGTTTACCCCATCCACACTGGGCTGATCAAAGGCGCTGAGCACGGCCGGCAATGACCGGCGCACATCCTCGCCGCGCAGGTGAAGCTCGTGATGATCGGTCGCGATGTGCCGGGCCGCGATCCTCGCGTACTCACGCTCATCAAACTCCTTTTCGTCGAAGACGACGCTGAAGGTTTTGACGGAGTCGCTGCCGGCCTGGCGCATCAGAGCGGCGATGGCGGTGCTATCAATCCCTCCGCTGAGAAATGCACCCAGGGGGACATCGGCCACGAGCTGGAAGCCGACGGCTTCGCGCAACTGGTGGGCGACGCACTCGTAGACGTCGTGCGGCGCCAGCGGCAAGATAGCGTCCGGCCCGGGCAAGCGCCAGTAGCGCCGAGTTGTTGTCGTGTTCGATTGCCAGACGAGCGTGTGACCGGGTGGCAACGACCTGACGCCATCGACGAGCGTGTATGGCTCCTGAACCGCTCCATACGCCAGGTACGACTGCAGACCGGCAGCATCCAGGCGGCGGGGCACAAGCTGTGAAGCGAGCAGGGCGCGTACTTCGGAGGCAAAAAGGAGCAGGTCGTCGCGCTGCCAGACGTAGAGCGGCTTGACACCGAGCTGGTCACGGGCCAGCAAGAGCCGGGTCTCGTGCTCGTCCCAGATGGCGAAGGCAAAGATGCCGCGCAGCCGATCCACGGCAGCAACGCCCCAGGCAGCGTACGCTTTCAGGATGACCTCAGTATCAGTCAGGCTTCTGAAGCACTGGCCAAGCTGCTCAAGCTCCCGGCGCAGCTCGCGATAGTTATAGATCTCACCATTGAAGGTGATCCAGGTGCCACGGTCGGGATCAGCCATTGGCTGGTGACCGGCCGGAGAAAGATCGATGATGGCAAGGCGACGATGGCCGAAGCCAACGGCTGGGTTGGCCCCGCGAAGCATCACCACATCCTCGTCGTCGGGGCCGCGGTGGCGCTGGGCATCGGTCATTGCCTGAACACGAGCATGATGTTCTTCTACCCAGCCCTTTGAGGAGAGTAAGCCTGCGATACCACACATACTCTATGACCTGATCTATGCTTTTTGAAGAGCTGAACATCAGTATCCGAAAAATCCCGCCCAACAATTAGGTGTGCCGACCTTCCGTTGCACGCCGGTATCCGGCTTTGCAATTCGTGCGCGATCTGTAAAACCCTTTAAGGAACCGGTGTTCGTCAATAAAGCTGTACTGATACCCTGCTTCCTCGAGTGATCGTCGGAAGAAGGCGCCAATATGAAACGCCTCGCCAATGCCAACAAGTAGTATGCGCATTCATACCGCCCGTATTTCACGAGGGGTCGTATTCAACAGTTCATCATATTTGTCGAGATAGACCCTGCCGGTTGCCTCCAGGGAGAAGCGGGCTTCGGCAATCTGGCGTCCCTTACGGCCCATGCGATACCGAACGGCGGGCGTCTGGACCAGTTCAGCCATATGGCTGGCCAGCGCTGCGGCGTCACCAACCGGCGTAAGGTAGCCGGTCTCGCCATGGCTCACCGCGGTTTCTGGCCCGCCACAGCGCGTGCTGATGACGGGGAGGCCGCTTGCCATTGCTTCGAGGATGACAACCCCGAGCCCCTCTTCGTTGGAGGGTAATACGAAGAACGAGGCGCTCTGATAAAGAGCGATAAGCTCCGCTCTTGAAACATTTTCTCGGATGTCGATCCATGGTGCGATGCCGAGCGACACAGCGTAAGACCAATCGCTGGCTGTGGGACGCGTGGCCCCGGCGAGGATCAATCTAGGAGCGCACGGCACCGCCTGGCGCAAAGAGCAATAGGCTTGAAACAGGAGGCGAACATTCTTCCGTGGATCCGCCCAGCGACCAACGGCAAGGATAGGGCCATCGGCATCGTAATCACCCGGGCGAAACGCATCCGTTGCTATTCCGGGAATGCCTATAACCAGTTTGTGCGGGGCAGTGTAGGCGCTTAACAGTAGCCACGTGTATTCACTTTCGGCGAACACGCAGTCGGCCTGTGCAAGCGCTCGTCGCTCAAACCTGGTGATAACGCTCGTCATGGCGCGCAGCCAGAGGCCCTTCCAGCCGAGGGTCCGGGCCATTTTTGAGCCACGCTCAGGCCGCGCCATAGTTGCGGCAAAGATGCACACCGGCCTTTCCGCCTGCTGAGCCACTAACGCCCAGCCCGGCGTCCCGGCGACAACCTGGATCAGATCGAACTGACGAAGCCTGGAGGTTAGCAGTTGTCTTGGGCGGTAGCGTTGAAACTCGAACTCGCTAAGGAATGCGCCGATGTGGCTATAGGGTATACCTTGCCAGATACCAGCACTGCATCTAACCCCTCGAGTCCAGCTCGATGGCGCGAGTAGCCGGACGCTACTCTGGTCACGGAGCGACGTCGCAAGGGAGATTATCTCGGGCCGGTAGCGACCCGACCGCGACAATACCTGGTAGAGGAACGTGGCGACGGCCGGAACGCCGCCACCTTCGGCGAGCGCGGGCACGAGGAGCGCAACAGAGCGAGTCTCTGACATAGCGATTGACCTGAGCGTGAGCGCGGCAACCACAGCCAGCGATGACAACGCGAGCGTTGATCACGCGGCCATCTCTTGTTATCGAGGTTTAGATCTCAATCGCGACGATCTCACGCGCGAGATATATGCCATGAACCACAGGACAATCAACAGAATGAGCAACTGCTGGAATATCTCAACGATCAGCGTCGGATAATTGCCTTCAAAGTACAGAAATTTTCTTGTTAACACCAGATAGACGGGCAGTAAGCCTGTTCCTGCTGTGTTCCGAAAGACGAGCGCGAAGAACAACCCGAGCATACCGAGTCCAAAGATCGTGCCGACCCAGCCGGCGTACATATAGGTGTCGCCAAAGATGGTCATCGGTGTTGAACTGATCGAGGTTGGGGGGTGATTGTAGTAGTTAATGCTGAACCATACATAGTTCGATAGGATGGGTTTGTCTTCCCAGATAACGCGTGGTACGACATACGCAGGTATCATGAAAAAGCGCCCGAAACCCTGATACGGTATTTCCGACGGCGTTTTCCTCATAATCACACCGGGCGCATAGATCGCCTCCGCCTGCCTGCCGGTCAGTTTGGCCCAGACAATCTCCAGCGCTGTCCCCGCGCCCTCGCCCCATGTCGAGCGCACTGATTCATCCACAGCGTTTACAACGCTACCAACGGAACGGGGGTCAAACTCCTGCTCGCGCAAGCCATGAGTCACGGGATAGGCAATCACGACGATCATCCCGATGATGAGCGCGAGCGGTACCAGCGGTCGTAATGAGATGCCGGAACAGCGAAGCGCGGTGAGAATGATGATCATCAGAGGTATGCTCTGGCCACCAAACCCGGATATGAAGACGAAGGCAAACTCGGTGATAACAACAACGATCAGGAGTGGCAGGTTCTGCCTCGAAACTCTGATTGCCACGATCGCAAGTACCAGCAGGGCAACAGATTGCACATAGCCAAGCCACTGGCTGAAACCCTGAAACTCGCCCAATCGAGAGGCTTCACGAAAGAAACCGGCTCCCACAACGGCAATCTCAAAAAGCCGAAGTGCTACGGTCAACACATAGACCAGCCATAGGATTCGTTGTGGCATCTCACCTATCTGCGGTACTCGTAGAAATGGCAAGGGGCGTATCACCCTCAGGCCTACAAGATAGCCGGCCCATAGCGCAACAAAACCGACGAGCACCAGGGCCAAACCCCAGGCCGTGTAGCCGTAATGGAGACCGACCATGACTTCAATGTTCGACGCCAGATCGGGGAAGAAAAATGTTGCATAGCCGGATATGCCGTAGAGACCGAGGAAGAACGCGCCCATGAGCACGGGTGGATGCACCCAGACAGGCAACACCTCTTTCGCGCCACGCGGCAGCCAGTGGGCCCCCATTACCGTAAGGGCAAGGACCGCTACCAGGATCAGTCCGGCGAAGACTCTTGACTGCTCGACACGTAATCTATCCGGTTCGGGAGCAGACAGCAGCAGGGTCAGCATCGCGCCACCTAGCAACGCCTGGAAAGGTACCAGGTGTTTGCGCCTGCCTGGAAGGACCTGCCTGTGTCCGAGACCTTGATGGATACGCGCAGCTCTTCTCACTCGTTTATCTACCTCGATCAATCCGTGGCAGAAAGCCCCATAACGTCGATTTTGTGTTTAACATCAGTACACGAGAATACCCCACGTGCAAAGTGTGCCGGGCGTGCTGTCATCTCCCGAGATTCGCAACCGTGTAGCGGTTCGTTTCTCAGGATAGGATAGATTGATGGCAGTTCAATCTTTCAGATTGACCGTCGGGGAGCAGGTGTTCAGCGACATGCAACGGGGCAAGGACCGTCTCGCCACGCTCGACAGCTTGCGCGACAACCGCCCACGAAGCGATCGCTCTAACGCCGATGTCGAGGCGATGCTGCAACAGCATGGCCTGTCGGCCAGCGTGCGGCGCAACCTCGCACATCTGCCGTGGTATTCGGTGCTGGAAGATACTTTATAACTTTGCACGTGCAATCAATCGAGATATTTCCGCGATTGAAGGTAGAAGTAATTGCAACATGGCGACACGAGTTTCCTTTCCGATTAATATCATTTGGATAACAGCCACGACAAAGTAACTAATCAGCGATGTCAGTGCAGCACCGGTGAGCTGCAGAACAGGCAATAGAATCCAGAGCAGAATAACGGTCACAATGAGTCCAGAGCTCTCGGCGATGACGATGTAATGAGGTTTAGCTGTACTCTGGATGGCTGCTGTCAATACCTGGTTAAAGGCGGAAAAACCACCTGCCAGACAAAGAATGACTGCGGCAAGAATCGCCGGTGAGAAAGCTTCGCCGAACAATAGGGGCACAACCAACGGCGTAAGCGCCGCTGAAAGAAGGGAGAGCATGATCGACAGAATGAAGCCGATCCGTGTGCTCTGCGCAATAAGTTCACTCCTCTTTTCGGCCCCCGCTCCCGCTGCTCTAGGCAAGAGTACTGCTGCTACTGCATTAACAAGTGGAATGACGGCTCCGCTCCAGGCTACACTCGCGACGTATAAACCGAGCACTTTCGGGCTAAGTAGGCTCGCCAAGACCAGCTGGTCTAGACGTAAGTTGATGAGAGACGGGAGCGTTCCCATCATGTTCGGCAAACCAAAGCGGAGCAACGGACTTACCTGTTCCAATGACGGATGGAACGAACCCGGAAGACGGATGGCAATACATATGGCTGTTGCGAGCCCTGCTATTGTGTACCACAGTAGAAAGTCGCGAGATAGACTTATGGGATCTGGCGTCCCGGAAAAACCGTGAGCTAATAAGGTTGCAATCCATACAATATTGGGAATGGGACGCAGTAGATTCCAGACGAGAAGATCATTTCTACCACGAAGCGGATGTATCAAAAACCCAAAGACTGCACTTATCGGCAACCACCAGAGGTACACTTGAGCGGCACTAATAACACTAGCGGATTGAGCTTTTAAAACATAAGGTAGAAAGAAATAACCCAGAAGTGCAAATGGAATGGAGCCAATAATTGCGAGGCATATAGCAGAGGCCAACCAGCTTTTTGCCCTGACAGGCTCCCGTGCGGAGTAATATACAAGTGCATCCGGAACGCCGAGGGATGCCAGGAGAGCAAGCATCATCGGAAATGTCTGAATTGCTGCGAGCTCTCCCCGTCCAGTCGGTCCCAATAGACGTGCAGCAATCGTGCCCGACAAAAGGCTAAGGATGGCAAGCAGGATGTTCATCACCATGGTAACTGCCAGCACCTTGTGAAAGGGTGAGTCGGTTACCAACTTCCGATAGTATTTTCTGGCCTGCATACCATCCTGATTCACCCTATCGATGCGAATGCGCCCGCGGTTATCGAGCATCGGCGGAACAATTATACTCCTTACCGAATCCTGCCTACCGCCCTCGCCGCCAGGGTCTTGGTGGGCTGCGGGCCGGACAGTTCCAGCATCCGCCCCTGCTCGAACGCTAGCACCGCCGCCAGAATCTCGTTGAGCGTGCGGGTCGGCTGCCAGCCGAGCAGGTCCTGGAGGCGGCTGGTGTCCGGCACCCGCCGCTGCATGTCTTCGAAACCGGGGCCGTAGGCCTCGCTGTAGGGTACATGGACGATCGGTGAGGCGCTTCCCGTCAGTGCTTTCACACGCTCGGCCAGTTCGCGCACACTCACCTCCTCGGGGTTGCCGATGTTGTAGAGCTGGCCGGGCGCCTCGGGGTGCAACGCCAGCCCGACGATCGCCGCCACCGCGTCGCGTACGTCGCAGAAGCAGCGGCTCTGCGTGCCGTCGCCGTAGACCGTGATCGGCTCGCCGCGCAGCGCCTGGCGCACAAAACGTGGCACAACCATCCCGTACTGCCCGGTCTGCCTTGGCCCCACCGTGTTGAAGAGCCGGAAGGGTACGACCTCCAGGCCATACTCGTGCTGGTAGGCCAGGCCCAGGAACTCGTCTACCATCTTGCTGGCGGCATAGGCCCAGCGGTTGCGGCTGGTGGCCCCCAGTAGCACGTCGTCGTCCTCGGCGAACGGTACCTTGATGCCCTTGCCGTAGACCTCGGAGGTGCTCGCGATCAGCGTCCGGCACCCGTAGCGCAGCGCCGCTTTGAGCACTGCCTCCGCGCCCATGATGTTGGTCTCGATCGTATGCACCGGGCGCTCGACGATCAGCTGCACGCCTACGGCGGCCGCCAGGTGGACGATCACGTCGGCCTGTGAGGCCAGCCGATCCAGTACCGTCTCGTCGGTGATGCTGGCGCGTGCAAAGTGAAACAGCGGATTGGAGAGGAGATGGGCGATGTTGTCGATGCTTCCCGTGGAAAGGTTGTCGATTGCCAGAACAGTGTAACCCCTGGCTACCAGCGCGTCCGCCAGGTGCGAGCCGATGAAGCCGGCGCCGCCGGTGATCAGAAAGGTCTTCCCGAGGCTGTGATCGATCGCTACCATGACCTGTCTCCTTGCCCTTGCCACTCAGGTGGTTGTTGTTCCGTGCATGGCGCCAGCGTTGCCGCTACATCGGCCCGACTGCCCGCCGCGTATCTACGACCAGCCGCGCCCCTTCCCGTACCATGGCCCAGTCGTAGACTGAGTGGTCGGTGGCCACCACCACGCAGTCGGCGTACTGCAGCGCGGTCTCCAGGTCCTTCACCGCCTGCAGTGATACGCCGTCGTAGCTGAAGCTCGGCACATACGGATCGTGGTAGCTCACCTGGGCACCCTTTGCGGCCAGCAGGTGGATGATGTCGAGCGCCGGCGATTCGCGCAGGTCGCTCACGTCCTTCTTGTAGGCCACCCCCAGCACCAGCACCCGGCTGCCTTTCATCGCCTTCCCGGCATCGTTCAGCGCGTCCTGTACCTTGCCCACCCAGTAGTGCGGCATGCCGGTGTTGACCTCGCTCGCCAGTTCGATGAAGCGCGCATTGTACTTCAGCGCCTTCAGCTTCCACGACAGGTACAGCGGATCGATCGGGATGCAGTGCCCGCCCAGCCCCGGCCCAGGGGTGAACTTCATAAAGCCGAAAGGCTTGGTCGCCGCGGCCTCGATCACCTCCCAGGCGTCCAGCCCCAGTTTGTCGCACATCAGCAGGACTTCGTTGACCAGCCCGATGTTGACCGCGCGGAAGGTGTTTTCCAGCAGCTTGACCATCTCGGCTGCCTCGGTGGAACTCACCAGGACGATGCGCTCGATGGCGGCGCCGTAGAGCGCCTGCCCGACTTCCATGCAGGCCGGGGTTACGCCGCCCATCACCTTGGGCGTGTTGGCCGTGGTCCAGTCCTTGCGCCCCGGGTCCACGCGCTCAGGCGAGAAGCAGAGGAAGAATTCCTCGCCGACGCGGAGACCCTCACCACCGGCGCTGAGCCGCGGCAGCAGCACCTCGGTGGTGGTGCCCGGGTAGGTGGTGCTTTCGAGTACGATGAGCATGCCGGGGCGCAGGTGGGTGGCGATCGACTCGGCGGCATCGGCGATGTAGGAGATGTCGGGGTCGCCGGTCTTGTTCAGGGGGGTGGGCACGCAGATGCTCACCGCGTCGCACGCGCGCAACACGGCGAAGCTGGTGGTTGCTGTCAGCAGCCCTTCGGCCACCAGCGGGCGCAGCCGTTCGCTCGGAATGTCCTCGATGTACGATTGGCCAGCGTTGAGTGCCTCAACCTTGCGCCGGTCAATATCAATGCCGACGACCTGAAACCCCGCCTCGGCGAAGACCACGGCCAGCGGCAGCCCGACGTAGCCCATACCGATGATGGCAAGGCGCGCGTCGGGCTCGGCGACCTTCTTCAGCAACTGTTCGCGATAATGAATCATGGATACTGATCGCTTTCTCACGGTACAAGGGTCACCTGTACGCTCATACCCCATCTGAGCCGCTCGTCCCATTCGTCGGGGACGATCACGGCGGTGTAGCGCGCCTGGCCCTGCTCGTTGCGGCCCGGCGGCTGGATGCGCTCTACTCGCCCTGAGAGCTGGAGCTCGGGGATGGCATATGCGCTGATTGTCACCGCGTCTCCCTCATGGATGCGCACCATGTCGAAATCGGTGAGTTTTTGCGCCTCGATGCGCCAGGCTGTCGTGTCGGCCAGCACCAGCAGCGCGTTGCGCCCGTTCGGGGTCTCGCCCGGCTTGATCTCCACCATCGCGACGGTCCCCGCCAGCGGCGCGGTCAGGGTCGCCTGCGCCAGGCGTAGCTCGGCCTGCTGCAGACGCACCTTGCTCTCTTCAACCGTCGCCAGCGCCAGCGCCAGCGCCGCTGCGTCCGGCCCGGCGACCAGACCCTCCAGCTCCGCCTGCACCTGCGCTACGACCGCATTCGCTGCTTCGAGCTCTCCCGCGCGCTCGCCGCTGCTCAGCCGCGCCAGATCAGCCTCGGCTGCCGCCACTGCCGCCCGCGCGCTCGCCAGTTCGTCCGGTCGCGCTCCCTGCAACTGCAGGTTCAGGTTCGCCTGCGCCGCAGCAAGCTGTGCCTCGGCCGACGCCAGACCGGCGATTTCGTCCTGGCGTCGCGCTTCGTATTCGACTTTCGCGCGCTCGAGAACCGATTCGGCGCTGGACATCGCCAGTTCGGCCCGCGCCAGCGCCTCTGCCGCGGCTCGCCCCTGCGCGTCGTCACCGTCGTTCCTGCGGCGCTCTTCACTGGCCCACGCATAGGTCGCCTGCGCCGCGCGCAGGTCGTTCGCGCGCTCCTCCATCAGCCGCCGCGCTTCTTCTTTGGCGGCTGAGAGCTCGGCGCGCCGCTGCTCCAGTAACGCCTGCGCCTGATCCACATCGGCCTGCGCCCGGTCCACCGCCGCCGGGATCGGTCCGTTCTGCACTTCGCGCAGCCGCACGCGGGCCTGCTCCAG
>JACAEQ010000013.1 GCA_013388755.1 Chloroflexota bacterium | reverse complement strand
TCTCGGTTCTCGGTTCTCGGTTCTCGGTTCTCGGTTCTCGGTTCTCGGTTCTCGGTTCTCGGTTCTCGGTTCTCGGTTCTTCAGTTCTCAGTTCTTGAAGTTGTTCCCGGTTCTCAGTTCTCCAGTTCCTGGTTCTTGAAAAGGTACATCCCAATGACCGATCCGGGTCGCAAAGTGAATATTGTCGTTCATGCCGATCACGTCGCTCAGACGATTGATGGGTTCGGCGTCAATATCAATGCGCGCTACTGGAACGATGGCAAGCTCATCCCAACACTGGATTTGCTCCGAACGGATCTCGGTGCAACGCTCTACCGCGTCGATATCTGGGGGAAGTCAAACTGGCCCGATCCGTATAGTACGCTCGGCCCTGTAGCGCTGGAACCGGATCGGTTGGCGAGACTCTACTGCGGTCCGGTGTTCCGCGGCGGCTGGGAGATGATGCGTTACCTCAACGCCAACGGGATCGAGCCATACCTGACATGCAGCGGCGTCGTGCCGGCCTGGATGTGTGCCGCCGACGGTGTGACGCTATCGGATCTTGAACGCTTCTGCGACATGCTGGTTTCGTTGTTGGTGTGGGCGCGACGTGAAGAGGGATTGCGCTTTACGTTGTTCGGGCCGCTGAACGAAACCGACATCGGGCCACCCGAAGGGCCGTTTGTGTCACCGGAAGCGTATACGCGCGTCCTGGCGTTGCTGGATCGCAAACTCAACGCCCTCGGCCTCGATGATATCAGGTTTGTGGTGGCGGAACAGGCGCGATTTGACGCAACCTACATGCGGGCAATCCTGGCTGAACCGGCGGTATTACGGCGCGTGGGGGTCTGGGGGTTGCACTGCTACAGCGAATACACGCCGGAGCAATTTCGTGAGGTGCGTGAGTTGGCCGGCGCAACGCCGCTCTGGATGACGGAATACGGCGATCTGGAGCAATCCGGCGAGCGTGAATGGTATGTGGCATGGGTGATGACCCACCGTCTGTTTGATCTGCTCGAAGGCGGCTTTCACGGCGCGCTGGTATGGGATGCCTTTGATAATTACCACGATCACGACGAAGCCTGGACGATCTACGGCCTGCTGCGCACCGGATTGCGGGCGTATACGCCAAAACACCGCTATTATGCGGCAAAACAGATCTTTCATTTTGTGCTGCCAGGTTTTGTGCGTGTTGCTGCTGTAACTGCCGATCAGGGCATCCGTGTGCTGGCCTTTACCGATTCGGAGCGCCGCCGGGTAACCGTTGCAGCAATGAATGCGGGCACGGAAACGGTACACCTGAATGTCGAGTTGCGTGGCTTCCTGCCGGAATTGCAGCACGAACGGGTGACATACTACCGCACTACAGCAACCGAGCGTTGCCACACAATCGGCACGATCCCGGTGCAAGGCGGAAACTGGCCATTCCGCGGGATCGACGCGTCGCTGCCGCCGTATAGCATCGGGACGTTCGCCACAATATGAAAACGATGTATCAACAACTGGAGAACCAGCCTCATCGAAAGCTCTGCATTCACAGTTCTCGGTTCTTCCGACGGAGTGTACTATGCGCGGCTTACGCGACAAAGGCGTCCTGATCAGTGGCGCGAGCAGTGGACTGGGAAAGGCGGCGGCGCGGCGCTTTCTGGAGGAAGGCGCACGTGTCTTCTTCTGTGGCCACGAGGCGCAGGGCGTGGAGCAAACGATTGTTGAACTTTCGCCGCTCGGGCCGATCAGCGGGATCGTAAGCGATGTCAGTCGGGAAGAGCAGGTGGCGCAACTCATAGCGGCCGCCGAGGCTTTTCTGGGGCGTATCGACGTACTCTGCAACAACGCCGGGATCGCCTGGGAGGAAGATTTCCTCACAACCACGCCGGAACACTGGGATCGGATTCTCGCAGTCAATCTGCGCGGAATGTTCCTGGTTGCGCAGGCGGTGGCGCAGCGCATGGTTGCGCAGGGTACCCGTGGCGTCATCACCAACATGGCTTCCAAGAACGGGCTGGCCGCCGAGGTCAGGTACGCGCACTACAACGCCTCCAAAGGCGGTGTCGTGTTGCTCAGCAAAACCATGGCGCTCGAATTGGGGCCGCTCGGGATTCGTGTCAATGCGCTCTGTCCCGGCTATATCCAGACGCCGCTCTCCGAATCGATCGACTCACCCGAATTCGTAGCGCACTATGTCAGTCACATCCCACTCGGGCGTGTGGGGAAACCCGAAGATATCGCCAGCGTCTACGCCTTCCTGGCCTCCGATGATGCTGCGTTCATCCACGGCGCCGAAATCCTGGTGGACGGTGGACAACTGGCGCAGTAGACCGGGCCTTATGATCGTGGCGTGGGCCGACGCCGGGAAATGAATATTCATCAACCACCGGCGAGGATATGCTGTTCATCTTCATCAGCCCTGATGGGGCGGTTTCCGCCTCGGAGAACCAGGAAAAGAGTATGGCATGCCTCCAACAATCACAATCATCGGCGCGGGCAGTGCTGTTTTTTCGCTCAGCATGGTGCGCGATCTGTGTCTGACGCCCAGCCTGCACGGCAGCCGGGTAGTCTTTATGGATATCGATCAAGGCCGCCTGGATGCCATCCATGCGCTGGCAATCCGTTATGCCCAGGAGATCGGTATCACGCTGGAGCTGTGCAAAACCACCGATCGTCGAGAGGCGTTACAGGGCGCCGATCTTGTAGTGAATGCCGCCCTCGCTGCCGGGCATCATCGCCTGCGCACCGGCTGGGATGTCGCGCGCAAGCTCGGCTATCGCTGGGGCGGCAGCCTGCATATCATGCACGACGAAGCTTACTGGATCAACTTCTACCAGTACCGCCTGTTCGAAAGCGTTATCGAGGATATCCTCGATCTCTGCCCAAACGCCTGGTACGTTCAGAGTGCCAACCCGGTCAAGGCCGGCATCACCTATCTGGCACGCAAATACCCGCAGGCGCGAATCGTCGGGCTCTGCCACGGCTACAGCGGCGTCTACAATCTTGCGCGTCAGCTCGGGTTGGAGCGGGAACATCTCAGCTTCGAGATTCCGGGCGTGAACCATTTTATCTGGCTGACGAAGCTATTCTACAAAGGTCAGGATGCCCTGCCGCTGATCGATGCCTGGATCGCGGAACATTCGGCGGCAGCCTGGGCCCGTGATGACTGGGATAGCGAGTTGAATCCCAAGAAGTGCGACCTGTACCGGCGTATCGGCGCCTTCCCGATCGGCGATACTGCCGGAGATGGCGGGGGATCATGGGGGTGGTGGTATCACCTGGACGATGACACCGAACGGCAGTGGAAGGAGGATCCCGGGCGTTTCTGGAATGGCTTCTTTACCGACGGCGAAGCCCAGGTTGCCGAGATCGCACGGATCAGCGCCGACCCGGCGGTGCGTGTGAGCGAGCGCTTTCCGCCCGAACTCAGCGGCGAAAGTATCGTGCCGCTGGCTGAGGCCTTACTGTGTGATACCGAGCGGGTGATCATCTGTAACATCGCGAACACCGGCAACTTCGTGCCAGGGATCCCTGCCGATTTCCAGGTCGAAGTACCGGCACTCGTCAGTAAACGCGGAATTCAGGGTGTTCAGACTGGTGGCCTGCCTCCGGCGGCGCTGGCTTACACCCTGCGTGATTGTGTGACCCAGACGAACCTGGAACTGGCGGCATATACCAGCGGGAGCCGCGATCTCCTGCTCGAACTGGTGCTGATGGATCCCTGGACCCGCACACTGGAACAGGCCCGTACACTCGTAGACTCGATCGCAGCGTTGCCCTGGCATGCCGACCTCGCAGCACATTATCGGACCTCGTATGGCCACGCTGATGGTGCGTCTCGCAGGCACAAAGATAGAGGGGCGGCATTGTGAAGATCTCCTGATAAGGCGTCACAAAGGAGGTATGACCATGCATAGGCATCGGATCACACGACGGACGTTTTTGCGCTGGAGCGCCCTTGCTGGTGGAACATCACTACTGGCGGCATGCGGTGGGGCGCCTGCTACTCCTGATGCTCATGCCCCGACGGCTGCGCCATCGCCAGCAGAACCGACGGCTGTGCCTGTATCGCGTGGTGCGCCGGTAACGCTGAATATACTCTGGGAAAACTGGGGCGATATCTACAACGGTTTGATGACGGTAGTCGGCGAGAATTTCACCAAAGAAAACGCCGATATCACACTTGAATGGAATTTCGACCCGGACTGGGTAACCAAACTGACCACCCTGATCGCTGCACAAACACAGCCAGACTTTACGATCATGCGTCCGGCGCCACTGGCGAACTTTGCCGCCAGGAATGCGCTTGTGGCGTTGGACGAACAGGTACAGATCGCCGGAGTGCGTCGCGAGGATTTCGTCACTCCGCTCTGGGATGCCGGGTTCTTCAACGGCAAGCAATATGCATTGCCGGGCGGCGCCGATTTCTGGTGCCTCTACTACAGTAAGGATGTCTACCGCGAAGTTGGCCTGGATCCCGAAAAACCACCGACAACATTCGATGAACTGATCGGCCACTCCAAAGAGATTCTGCAGAAGGACGCCGCCGGTGATATTCAGCGTATCGGGTATAACCCATCGGCAGGCTGGTTCGTCAACTGGGCCTATATCTTCGGTGGCGAGTTCTACGATGCAGGCGCCGGTAAAATCACCGCCAACCATCCTGCCAATGTCGAAGCGCTGGCACGGCTACAGGCCTATGTCAAAGAGCTGGACGTCAACAAGCTGGCGGCATTCAATCAACGCCCCGGAACATTCGAAGCCGGCAACCCGTTCGCTACCAGGCAGGCGGCCTTCATTATCGATGGCTTCTGGACGTATGAAGCCCTCGATCAGCACGCTCCGGACATTGATTATGCCGTGACGTTCTGGCCCACTCTCAAAGGCACCGAGGCCGAACGCGCCAACTACATGGTGGGTGGTTGGCAGGTGGCATTGCCGGCAGGTGCAAAATATCCCGAGCAGGCCTGGAAGTTCCTGCGTTACGGGTTTATCGACAAATCAGCAGAAATGGGCTACAGCACCCTCAACGGCACCTGTGTCAAAAGCCAGTTCCAGGCCTGGGAAGATGGTTTGAAGGCCAAGATGGGTGCAGACAACCGTATGGCGAACTATCTCAGCAAGTTCACCCAGACCGGTGGGTTTGCAACAAAATACTTCCCGCTTATGCCGGTACAGCAATTTTACCTGGATGAGCTGAATCGTATCTATGATCTGGTGATGCGTGAAGAAATGACGCCGCAGGCCGGCCTGGACGAAGTGACGAAGAATGTACAGGCCGAACTGGATAAAGCGTTGAAGGGATGAACCGTATGGCTCACATGCCCGATCTGGCTGCCGGGCGCCGCCGCGGCCTCAGCCCGATGGTACAGCGTAATCTGATCAGCGGTTTGCTGTTCATTTCGCCCTGGCTGAGCGGGGTTGTGATCTTCACGATCTATCCGATTGTGGCTTCGTTTTCCTACAGTCTGACGAGCTACGATGTCATTTCGCCTCCACGCTTTATCGGGGTGGAAAATTATGTGAGCGCCTTCACCAGCGATCCGCTTTTCTATCAGGCTGTCGGCAATACGTTCTTCTACGCACTGATCTTTCTACCACTCAGCATGCTGATTGCCGTAAGCGTCGCATTGCTGCTGAACCTCGATGTGCGAGGTCTAACCGTTTACCGCACATTGTTCTTCTTGCCGAGCATCGTGCCGGAAATCGCTTCTGCGATGCTCTGGGGCTGGATTCTTAACCCACAGTTTGGCCTGGTCAACGCGTTGCTCAAGGCCATCGGAGTGCCGACGCTCGGCTGGTTGAGCGATCCGGACTGGTCGAAACCGGCACTGATCCTGATTGGATTGTGGGGGTTTGGCAGCAGCATGGTGATCTACCTTGCGGCCCTGCAGGATATTCCGCGCCAACTTTATGAAGCCGCCGAAATGGACGGCGCCGGCGCGTTCACCAAAACCTGGCACGTCACCCTGCCAATGCTCACCCCGACGATCTTCTTCAACCTGGTACTGGGGTTGATCGGCACATTTCAGTACTTTACCACGGCGTTCGTGGTGACCGGCGGCAGTGGCGGACCAGCAGGTTCAACAACGTTTTATGCAATGCTGATTTACAATAACGCCTTTCGCTACTTCAAGATGGGTTACGCCAGTGCACTGGCCTGGATGTTGTTTGCATTCGTCTTCATTCTGACGTGGATCATCTTCAAGACCTCTGGCCGCTGGGTCTACTATGAAGGGGAACGCGCCTGATGTCTACACAAACCATGGCCGGTGCGTCGCCGATGATATCCCGTGAGGAACGCCATCGGCGGCGCGTACTTCAACGTGGGGCGGTCTACCTGGCGCTGACGCTGCTCGGGATCCTGTTTACGATCCCGTTCCTCTGGCTGCTCTCCACCTCGCTCAAGCCGCCAGCACAACTCTTTAAGCTCCCACCGGAATGGATTCCGAACCCGTTTACCTGGAACAATTATCCGCGTGCACTCACGGCAATCCCATTCTTCAGCTATCTCCGCAATACACTGTACATCTCGCTCTTTAATGTGGTTGCCTCCGTGATCTCTTGCTCGCTGGTGGCGTATGGGTTTGCACGAATTCAATGGCCGGGACGTAATCTGCTCTTTCTGGTGCTCGTATCCACACTTATGATCCCGTTTCCTGTCACCCTCATCCCGACTTTTCTGATCTTCCGTGATCTGGGCTGGATCAATACACCGAATCCACTCACGATACCCGCACTTACCGGCAATGCCTTCTTTATCTTCCTGCTGCGCCAGTTTTATATGACTATTCCGGAAGAATTATCATCTGCGGCACGGATCGACGGCGCTGGTGAATTGCAGATTTACTGGCAAATCATTCTGCCGCTTGCCCGCCCGGTGCTGGCAGTTGTGGCGCTCTTTGCGTTTATGAGTAACTGGAACGATTTCCTGGGGCCGCTGATCTATTTGAGCGATCGCAATCAGTATACGCTGGCAATCGGGTTGTACGGCTTTCTGAGCCGTTCCGGCAGCGCCTGGGGGCCGCTCATGGCTGCTGCAACCATGATGGTCGCGCCGATCATCGTTCTGTTCTTCCTGACCCAGCGAACCTTTATTCAGGGTATAACCCTTACTGGTATCAAGGGTTAACGGCGCCTCGCGGGTGCGCGGCGGGGTGCCCATTCAGGTCTATCTCACGCCGAGATTGCTTCAGTCACGCTTCGCTCGCAGCGTCAACCGTCCTGTCGTCGTTCCATGAGGCGCACTCCCAGTACGCCGAGCATCAGCGTCCCGGCGGCCGTTACGGCGAACATGGCCTGCAACCCGATCGCACTGGCCAGGATACCACTGAGCCACGGCCCGCCAAACATCCCGATGGCGTAGATTGCCTGGTGCGCCCCCATTGCGGTGGCCCGTTCAGCTTCCGCCACCTTCTGAATACTCAGACCCATAAGCACCGGGGCTGCCACGCCGCTGGCCAGACCGCCAAGTGCCTGCGCCATGTAGAGCGGCGCCAGCGACGTTGCCGGAACCGCCAGCGCGGTACTGCCTGCCAGCAAGACGAAGCTCAACAGCGCCAGCCGTTTCGAGCCAATACGTAACACGGCCGTGGCCGCCAGCAGATTACCGATCGTTCCCGCCGCGACATTCAGGCTGGTCAGCAGGCTCTGGGTCACATCGTCCGCTCCCAGTTGCCGCGCCAGCAGTGGGAAGAAGCCAAAGGTCGTCGCCCAGGCAGCGTAGAGCGACACACCGGCCAGCGCCGAGGGCAACCACACGTCACGCCGCGCAACAATCGCCAGCACACCGCGGGGCGCCGGCCGGCGCGGCGCCAGCGCCTCCTCATGCGCCGGAAGCACCACAAGCAGCGCGATGCAGGCAGCCGTAGCGGCAAGCAGAAACGCCAGGCTGTAGCCGCCGAGCCCATTCAGCCAGCCATTTGCACCAGTGGCCACCATGCGACTGGCCGAGGCGACGAAGGTCAGCAACGCCGTGGCGCGCACCGCGTCTTCAGGCGGAAACATCCGGTTAAACACAACCACCAGCGGCACCCAGGTGGCCGCCGCCAGGCCGGTGATCGCCCGCCCGACGAGCAGGCCGCCGGCATCGGCAGACGAGCCCATCAACCAGGCACCCAGCGCCGCCAGGCCAAACCCGACGATGATAAACGGCTTGCGCCGGCCGCTCCAGTCCGACACGATGCCGACCGGCAACCGGACGAGCGCCTGCCACAGGCCATACTGCGCCAGGATCACACCAACGAACGCCAGGTCGTCGGTGCGGCTGCGCGCCACCAGCGGCAGCGTCGGGACGTACAGGTAGAGTGCCGCCCAGAAGAGAAATACCGCAGCGGCGTAGAGTGCAATGAGTGAGCGGCGGCGTTGCACGCCAGGGAACAACCTGGCCGGGGCGAAGATGGGCTTGCGCGACATGAAGCGATTCCCGGGCTACGGCGAATGTCGCGCCACTATACCATAGGTTGACCACACCTACAATGCGGTTCGTGCCCACTGCAAGGCATCAATCGGCGCACAGACGGCAATAACATCACCGGGTTTCAGGCGCGACTCAAGCGCCGGCAGCACCGTGACGTCGGCGCCGCGGCGTACCTCCAGCACGATCGTTGCATAGCGTTCACGGATCGCACCGACCTCCATCCCGGCAAACGGATGGCCGGCGGAAAGCTGCAACCGGTCGGACACGAACATCTGGTCGTTGGCAAAGAATGCATGGCTGACGCTATCGGCCAGGGCAGCGGCGGCCAGTGTCGGGCCGGCAAGCGCCGACGTGCTGTACGTCGTATGAATACCGAACATCTCGGCCAGCTTGTCGGCCAGGGCGTCACTGAAGGTGCGCAACACGATGTGCAGATCGGCGCGGTAACGGCGCGCGGTCAATGCAATCTGCACATTGAGGAGATCATCGGAGGTGAGCGCCGCCACCGAATACGCCTCGTCCAGCCCCGCCTGGCGCAACACCTCGATATTGCGCGCATCGCCAATGACAGTGGTGACTCCCTCAAGCTGGCTGATATGTTGGGGAAACTCGGCGCGACCGTCACCAAGACGCACCACAACGATCCGCGGGCGCGGTGTCAGGCGGTGCAACTGGTTGACCACCCGGTAGCCCACTTTTCCCAGGCCACAGACGATCACCGTATTGAACCGCTCAGTTGGATGCACCGGCTGTGCGGCGCTGAGAAAGGTCACTTTGCTCAACGGCAGATTGCGCTGTCGCAAGGATTCGATACAGTCAAGCGGGCCAATCAGCATGACCCGGTCACCGGCGCTGAACTGGCTGAGCAGTCCGCCGGGCTGATGGCGCCCTTCCTGGCTGACATGGCTGAGTACACGCACGCGCGCTTCCGCTTCGACGGCACGCACAAAGCCGGAAAGTCGGCTCTCCGGTTGAATGACAATCTGTGCCACTCCAAGCGGCGTGTCGCCGGCCATCAGCGCATAATCAATCTCACGGCTGACGGTTGCCGCCGCATAGGTTGGCGCAGCAATCGCCGAGGCACTGAACGCGCTATTGATGCCGAGCGTGCGTTCCAGGTTGCGATCCAGTTCCTCGTTGAAGACGCGCAATACAACGCGCATGCCCGGCCTGATCGCGCGTGCCGTCAGGGCAATCTCGACATTCAGCAGATCATCGTTGATGGCCGCAACGATCGCGCGCGCACGCAGAACTCCGGCCTGGCGCATGATTGTCACTTCGCGGGCATCGCCCAGTACCACCGGTATCTGCAGGCTCAGCGCGCGCGGCACGAACTCGCTGCTCCAGTCACGCTCGATGACCACCACGTCATGACCGACGGCGATCAACTGTGTTGCAACGCGCAGTCCCAGCCGGCCAAGCCCGCACACGATGACATGATCCTGGCAGGTCGAGGCCAGCGCCACCTGCCAGGCTTCGCGCCGGCTCCCTTTATCGAGGAGCAACCGGCCAAAATTCAGCACACTCTGAAAGATCAATGCCAGGCCCAGAAGCGGGGTCAGGAAGAAGAGAATTGCACCGGGCACGTCGTGATTGGGAAACACAAGGCCGCTCTGGAGCGTCATAAGCTTGAGCGTCTCATAGAGTGCCTCAGCCATGCCGCGCGGGCGTGGCGACTCAGGCGTTCCGGGGTAGAACAGCGCCAGGTAAACCGAGGTTCCTGCCGCGAGCAGGGCAAATCCCGCCAGGACCAGGCGCGACTCATTGAGCAGCAGCCAGAGGTCGTAGAGGTTGGCGCGCACCAGGCGTAACAATCGCCGGCGGCGCACGGGCCCGGCTCCAGTGCGTGCCGGCGACGAGGAACGGGTCATTCAAATCTCCGTATTACCGATCGAGGAGTTTTCGCAGCAACTCATCATCCTGCTCGGCTCGTGCCGCTGGCCGTTCGCGCAACAACCCCTGCAGCACTGCGCTATCGCTGAGTTGCGCCACGCCCGATGCACACACGCCAGAAGCAAGCATGCTTCTGCCTGCCGGCCACACGCCAATCGCCAGGCCCAGGACGACCATGATCGATCCCACTGCTACCCAGAGCCATGCCGCGTCCGGTGCATCGTTGGTACGCGGCAATCGGCGCGGTGCGGCCTCCGGCGCCGTGGCGACCGGAACTTCTTCGGCGGCAGGCGCGACGATGACAGGCGCCGGCAACGCAACGCGCAGATGCTGGATCGTTACCGTGTCTGGTTGCACATCCACGATCCTCGCCTCGTCGACAACCGTGCCTTGCTCAGGAGCCGGCGCCACGTTCACAATGTAGGTTCCGGCTGCCAGCCAGGTGTCATAGTTGCCGTTCTGATCCGAAAACAGTACCAGATCGCCGACCATCACCGGCATGCCGGGAACAGGCGCGCCACTGACGCTGTCGATGACTGTGCCGGTGATGTGGCCAGGTGCCGTTGCCTGCCCAGACGATGCATCACTGCCGGGCTGCCCGGAGAACTGTACCGCCGGCCGGGGCGACGGCTGGAGCACCGGCTCCTGTTGCGCGAGTGCGACGTCCGGCAACAGCGCGCTGAAGCCGAGCATCAGCAGGAACGCGCCGAGCACGATAAGTGCTGAGGAGATGTGTCGAAGACGCATGTGTGCTCTCCTGTTCTGTAAAGCCGTCTGGTCTGCCGTCTCTTCACTATTTTCGGATAGACACTTACTGTCGTTGCGGCCCCACCGGCGCCGGTAACGGGCGTGGCGGCAGCGCGACCGGCGGCGCTGTCTCGCCAGCCGGTGTGGCCGCGGTGCCGGCGAACCGGACGTTCAGGCCAAGACGTTCAGCACGGTTGTTGCTCTCGTTGCTTTCTACCACCGCACCGGTCGGTACCGGTGGGTTGTAGCTATCGACAAAGACATACAGGTCGCGTGTACCGCCGGCGAACGAGCCGGGCCAGCGTGATTGCGGGCCAGCAAATGCGCCGGGTGCCGAGGTCAGCGTAATCGTTTCACCTGGGCCGAGTGCGCGATCGACATACCAGGCGATGCCATAGCAGGGTTGTATACCACATACCTGGTCCCAGCGCACGTTTGGTCCCGCGGGTGGCGTTGACGGGTTGATATACAGGTCAACCCAGAAACCAATCGTCGTGGTGAGATTGCCCGAGTTGGTGACATTCACGGAGATCAGCACCGGCTCGCCGGGGTCATAGCTCGGCTTGTCCGGCGTGAGCGTGAAACTGACGGTCAGGTCGGGTTGCGGCGCCGGCGTTAACACGATCGGCAGGAAGACGCGCACCTGCCGGCGGTACCCGGCGTCGAGGGTTGTCAGCGATTGCCCGGCGCTCAGCGTGCCAGACGCAACCGGCGCATCACTGTCAACGCTCGGATCGGCGCCGAAACGCGGCGTCACGTCGAAGTAGCCGTCTGGTCGTGCAAACGTCACCTGGTACGATCCCGGCGGCAAGCTCGTAAAGCTGTAACTGCCGTCGGCGGCGGTCACTGCATTGAATGTCAGCGGCGCCGCCAGGCCGGTAGGCGTCAGTACCAGTGTCACCTGAACACCCTGAATGCGCCGGGTCTCCTCCAGGTTGCGCACATTGTCGAAGTTCTCGTCGAGCCAGGCGATGCCGGAGATACCGCCTGCGCCAGCCAGCCCGGCATCCACACTCGTAATGATTTGATCGCTTGCCAGCGTGAAATCCGCTGTACGGCCGGTGAGCCGCACATCATTGTCGTTGTCGGTGGCAATGAGGCCCAGGCCATCGTTGACGGGTTGCACGCCTGGCGGCACCACAAATTCTACCCGATAAGCGCCTGGCGTGACGTTCTCGAAGCGGTATGATCCAATATCACCGCTTGCTGCCGACGTCGTCGTGGCCACAACGGCGTCGGTCACCGCGTTGCGCAGGCGGATCGTCACGCCGGGGAAGCCGATGTCCACTGCCGCCTGGTAGGTCTGATTGCCGTTCACATCGAGCCATACCCGGTCACCAACGGCGGCGGTGCGGTACAGGCCAAAGTTCTGATTCGATGCCGGCAATGTCGCGCCGCTGCGCGTTCCTGGCGTCGAAAGCAGATACCCCACCGGCCGGCTGGTGGCGCTTACCTGGTAGCTTCCAGGCGGCAACTGGCTGAACGTGAAGTTTGGCACGCCCGTACCACTCGAAGCTGCGGTAAACGTCAGTACCGGCGCCGTCGAGTTGATCGACGAGGTCACAGTCAACGTCAGTGTTACCCCCGGCAGGCCCACTTCGCCCGGTGTGTCAAATACACCATCGGCATCCGTATCCTCCCAGCTCGTGCCGGTCAGTGTCAGCGTACCGATGGCACCCGCGTCCACAAAACTGACCGTCTGGCCATAGGCCACATCAAATCGCGCTGTGAAGCCGGTTACCGCATCAGGATCGCTGTTGTCATCGGTTGTGATCGGCGACCCCTGGACCGTGAAGGCATAGCCCGCCGGGAGAACGAATCCGAGCCGGTAGCGCACTCCCGTGCCGTTCGGTGCCACGTCGCCGAACTGGTAGACGCCGCCATCAAGGGTCGTGATGGGCCCGGCTACGGTTGTCTGCCCGTTCGCTGGATTGTCATCATCATCGCTGTAGAGCGTGACCTGCACCCCCGCCAGCGGCGGCTCGCCCGCTTCGCGCAGGCCGTTACCGTTACTGTCGTACCACACATCGCCTCTCACCGTCCCATTGCGGAAGTAACCGAATGCGAACGGTCCCACCGTCTGGCCGCTCGCCGGGTTGGGCGTTACCTCCCGCGCGCCGGTGTTGCCCGGTGAAGCATTATACCCCGCTGGCGGCGTAACATTCAGCCAGTACGGTGTCGTGTTGTCAATCGGCGGCACGGTGAACGTGATCAGCCCAGTCGCGTCAATCGGCGTCACGCTCAACGGCGTCACCGTGCCACTGGTCGTCGTGATCGTCACCGTCGCCCCGGCAATCGGGTTGTCGCCACCTCCGTACACATTATCCGGCGGCGGGTT
>JACAEQ010000065.1 GCA_013388755.1 Chloroflexota bacterium | reverse complement strand
CGATCATGCCCGCGATCGCTTTGGAGCGCGGCATCATCTCCATATTCCCGCCGTTGCAGGTGGGGTCGCTACCGTAGAATGGCAATCACACGACAGCCGGCAACAAGAGAGCGATGGTTCGTCTCTTACGTGATCGACTAAGAGCCTATCCGAAAACCAGATAGTCAATGTCATTGCGAGCGCGAGCGAAGCAATCTCCGCTCGCACCGCTCGATTGCTTCAGCCACGCGTCGCTCGCTGCACGCGGTCGCTGGCGCTCCTCGCCATGACAGCAGGCCCATGGGTTTTCGGAGAGGCACTAAAGCTACTGAAGCAGGCGCTTCATCCCAGGCCAGGGAAAGCCAAAACCGGAAAGCTGAAAGCTGAAACGACGCGGCATGGCTCCTTTTCAGCTTTCAGCTTATTGCTTTCACCTTTCCCTGCTGGGCTTTCGCGCCTAAAGGCGAGCATCCGTAAAACTGCATATCATTGCCCGCGACCGCAACACACGAACGGCCGGTGCCGCCTGCTGGCACGCTGATGAATCTGCTACAATGCACCTGCGATGGAGATCAGACGCGCCGAATTGCAGACGTATCGCAACGCTGCCCCGGACGATGCGGTTGTGGTGATTGACGTGCTACGCTCATTCACGACAGCGGCATACCTGTTGCATGCCGGCGCGCAAACCATTCTGCTGGCGGCAACTCCCGATGATGCTCGCATCCTGGCGCGGCGCGTTCCCCTGGCCCTGACGGTCGGAGCCGTGCCGGGCGGCATGCCGATTGACGGTTTTGACCTGGGCAATTCGCCAGCAGCGATATGTGGCATCAACCTGGCCGGACGCGATGTGGTGTTATGTACCGCCGGTGGCGTGCGTGGCGTCGCAGCAGCGCGCAACGCCGCCGTGCTCCTTGGCGGTTCGCTGGTCTGCGCCGCCGCGACGGCGCGGTTGCTGCGCCGCTTCAATCCCTCGCACGTAACTCTGCTGGTCACCGGGATGTACATTGACCGCGACGGCGATGAAGACATCGCCTGCGCCGATTACCTGGCGGCGTTGCTGCGCGGCGAGCGGCCGGACCCGCAGCCATTCGAACGGCGGGTCCGCGAGTCGACATTCGGCCGGCGCTTCGGCCATCCGGCACATCCACAACTTTCAACCGCGGATCTGAACCTCTGCGCCCGGGCCGATCTGTTCGATTTTGCCATGCCGATTAAGGAACATGAGTGTTCGATGGTGCTGACAAGAGAGCATGAGACCTGAGAACCGGGAAAAATGAAAGCGACCATGACAGATGAGACGCTGGTTCCTGCTCGTTCTGGCTGCCGCTCAACTTGTTTTCGCCACGCCCGCTGCGGCAACCGCCGATCCTGATGGCTTCGCCGATCCGGCGTTCGCGGCACTGTGGGCGCGCGCCGACCGGGCCGTCGCTGCCGGAACAGCGCGCCGCTCGTGGACGTACGGCACTGCTCCAGGCGAGGTGCGCTATGAGCATGTTCTGGGAGCATCCGGCGATACGCGCCTGGTACAGTATTTCGATAAAGCGCGCATGGAGGTGAATGACCCGAACGCTGACCGCCGTTCGCCCTGGTTCGTCACCAGCGGCCGGCTGGTGGTCGAGTTGATCACCGGCAACATCCAGACCGGACTCGCGCGCTTTGAGCAGCGCGCGCCCGCTGCCGTTCCGGTCGCCGGCGATCCGGTCGATAATCCACAGGCACCAACTTATGCGCAACTTGCGCCATATGTCTCATTCGACGGCAGCGGGCGCGCGCCACGACGTATCGGCGCGCGGGTGAGCGCCCTGCTCGGCCCGCAGGGCCTGAGTGAACGCCCCGACCTCGCCATGCCGGCAACGACGATTGCGCGCTATGAGCCGGTGACCGGCCACAACGTGCCGCGTGCTTTCCGAGATTTTATGGCGGCAGCGCCAGTTGACGCCCTGTTCGCCTTCGGCTACCCGATCAGCGAACCGTACTGGGCGATTGTACGCGTCGGCGGAACAGAGATGCCGGTGCTGTTCCAGGCGTTCGAGCGCCGCCTGCTGACGTATAATCCCGCCAACTCCCCGCGCTGGCAGGTCGAAATGGGCAATGTCGGCCAGCACTACTTCTCCTGGCGCTATGGGCGGGCGCTGCGCTACGCCGCGCCGCCATTCTCCGGCGTGCGTGTGCGTGAAACCAGCGTAACCATCCCGACCTACGGGTATGAGCAGGCGCTTGTGCCAACCGCTCCAGGCGACCCGATCCATCCCTACCCGCGCCTCGATCCGGCGCGCGTCGGGCCGCCGCAACCGCGCGCCTACCGCGCCGTCATTGTTGAAAACCGGTTCCTGGAACTGACGTTCGTGCCGGAACTCGGCGGGCGATTGTACCGCGCGGTGGATAAGGCGACCGGTTGGAACATGTTCTACCAGAACCCGGTCGTCAAGCCGGCGCCGTTTGGCCAGCGCGGCTGGTGGCTGGGCGCCGGTGGCCTGGAATGGGCCGCGCCGACAGAGGAACATGGCTATCTCGAAGCCTCGCCATGGAGCCTGGCGCTCGACCGACAGCGTGATGCGGTGACGGTACGTCTGGCGGCAACAGAGCGCCAGACTGGCCTGGACATGGTAGCGGACGTGATCCTGCGTGCCGACGAGGGGCGTTTCCGCGCAACACTCACCGCGTCCAACCCGACCAGTACCGCACGCCCGCTGCAAATGTGGCTCAACGCGGCGCTCGCGCCGGGCAGCGCCAATCGTGTCGGTCCGGCGCTCAGGTTTGTGACCCCCGTCGAGCGGATGATCGTCCACGCAACCGAAGATGGCGGCCTGCCACCACCGCGCGCCGAGGTGAACTGGCCGTCGTATGGCGGGCGTGACCTGTCGCGCCCGGCTGCGTGGAACGGGTATGTCGGGCTATTTGCCGCGCACCCGGTACCATTTCTCGGTGTGTACGATCCGCAGGCCGATGCCGGCGCAGTCGTGGTTCACGGCGCCGGTACGCGGGGGGCGAAGATCTTTGCCTTCAGCCGGAACTTTGACCGCAGCGTCTTTACCGATGACGGTAGCGACTATGCCGAGGTGTGGAGCGGCGCGCAACCGACATTCTGGGATTACCCGCAACTGGCCCCGAACGAGACCCGCGTGATCGCCACGGATTGGGGGCCATTGCAGGGCCTGGGCGATCTTGCCCGGGCAAATGCTGGCGGTGCGCTCGGCATCCAGCGCCGGGCCGATGGCGCGCTGACCGTGGTTGTCGTGGCGGCACGCCCGCTACCGGCACTGCCGGTACGTGTACTGCTGGATGGGCGAGAAGTCTTCCGTAGCGCTCCGATCGGATTGCGCCCCGATCTGCCGCTGGCGATCGAGTTGCCGCCGCATGGTGCGAGCGGTACACTGCGGGTTGAGAGTGGTGAATTCGCGCTGGAGACCAGGGTCGATCCGTGAGAAAGACAGGTATGGGCGCAACTGCGACAGCCGAAGTTGAACGTCGCATGGCTGTGGCAGACCGATCCGGAGCCGCCGGTGGCACTCGGGCAGATCGCCGGCGTCGAGCGAGTGCTGGCCGCCTTGCAGGGTCATGCATATGCAGATTCGCACCATTACCGCTGGAGCGCGCGAAGATGATGTGCCGCGCGCGGCGGGAGCCGCGCTAGATGCGCGGAAACGCCTGGAAGACGCCGGGTATGCCGTGCAGACGGTGCGCCTGGCCCTCGATACGATCGGCGCCAACCGGTGCGCCGATTATGCGACGGTCGTACGCGGCGCCGAAGCGCTGGCACTTGACGCCGGCTTCGATTATGTCTCCATCGGGCGGGTGGATGTCGCGCGACTGGCGCTCCTCGCCGAGGCGCTGGCGGCAACGGAGGCGGTTTTTGCCTCGGCACGCATCGCTGGTCGTGACGGTCGTACGGATCCGGCAGTAGTTGAGGCCGCAGCGCGAGTGATGGTCGAGCTTGGTGCGGCAACGCCGGGCGGGTTCGGCAACCTGCGGTTTGCAGCAGCGGCGTGCGTGGCGCCCGGCTCGCCCTTCTTCCCGGCCAGTTACCATAGCGGCGGCGAGCCATGGCTGGCAATCGGGCCGGAGGCGGCAACGCTGGCGGTAGTGGCGGCAGGAGATGCAGGCAGCAGAGATCCGGGCGCCGACGAGGCAGGCGTGGACGAACACGAGCCTGGAGCGTACCTCGCCGCCACTGCCAGGATCCAGCACTTCGCTACGCGCCTGACGGCGCTGATCGAGGAACACGACCGGCGCATACACGCGGCGCTGGCAGACATTGCGACTGAACACCGCGTCTTCTTCGCCGGGTGCGACTGGTCGCTGGCACCGCATCCCGACCTGTCGCGGAGTATCGGTGCGGCGATTGAACGCGTCAGCGGCGCGCCGTTCGGCACGTTCGGCACACTGGCGGTCATTCGCGCATGTACCGGTGCGATCCGGGCGGCACGGGTCGTGCGTGCCGGGTTCAGCGGCGTGATGCTGCCAGTGCTGGAAGATGCCGTGCTGGCGCAACGCAATGCTGAAGGGCGCTACACGTTGCGCGACTTGCTGGCGTTCAGCGCAGTATGCGGAACCGGGCTCGATACGATTCCGCTGCCGGGTGATACAACATCGGGGCAGATTGCCGGCGTGCTGGCAGAAGTGGCGGCGCTGGCGGGCGCATGGCGCAAGCCGCTGACCGCGCGCTTGATGCCGGTTCCAGGTTTGCACGCTGGCGATGAGACGTCGTTCGACTTCCCCTATTTCGTCAATACGCGCATCATGTCGATCGCCTGATGCGACAGGCCGCCCGTGCCACCGCGTCATACCCGGTTGCATGCAGACAGACAACGATCAGGGGAGACCACGTGCGCCCTTCGCTACGCCGCTGCATGGCCCCTCAGGGTGCGGTCATCCGGTAGAATCGACTGCTACCTGGTATAACTCGGATCATTGAGACAAGACATGACCCACTTGCCCGAACCTGGCCGGATCGTCATCCTGAATGGCATTCCACGTTCCGGTAAATCGAGTATCGTTGCCGTGATTCAGGAGACATTCGACGGCCCATGGATAAATCTGGGTGTTGACCGGTTCATGCAGATGACGCCGGCGCGGTATCTACCCGGGATTGGTTTGCGGCCCGGCGGCGAGCGACCGGATCTCGAGCCGCTCGTGGCGCTTCTGTACCGCGCCCTCTATGAGTCAATTGCTGCGCACAGCCGCCTGGGCCTGAATGTTGTCGTGGATATCGGCCATCACGATTCCTACAGTGTGCCACGCGGCATCCTTCCTGATTGCGCCAGGTGTCTGAACGGCCTGCCGGCCCTGTTTGTCGGTGTGCGTTGCCCGCCCGATGTGGTTATGGAGCGACGCCGTGCCACCGGCTGGGATGCGGATGGTTCATCGGAAGCGTCGGTGCGGCAGCGGGTGCGTTTGTGGCACGAAGCCGTTCATACTCCCGGCATCTATGATCTTGACGTGGATACGTCGGTTCTGAGTCCGGCAGCGTGCGCCGCGATCATCCACACGCGCCTCACGAACGGGCCGGCGCCGTCGGCCTTCCAGCGTCTCGCGTCGCTGGCACAGCCAGGTTGACGGGCAGTAAGGAGCACGGTGTCACGACACTTCTCTGCGGCGGAGAGGGATGCACGGGCCAGAGATGATGGACCGCATCACTACGTCAGAGGAGCCAGCAACTTGCGAGCTTCCGCGAAACGATCCTGGTGAGGAACGATTGCATATGCTACTCATCCTTGCCGACGACCTGACCGGCGCCGCCGACACGGCGGCGCGTTGCTTTGCCGCAGGACTGGCGGCGACCGTGGCATTGCAGCCACCGGATGAAGCACCGGAAGGGGTACTTGCCTGCACCAGCGACTCGCGTCACCGCTCACCAGAACGAGCCGCCACGCTGGTGCGCCATCTGGCCATACGCCTGCGACGGCTTGCGCCCGGGCGCTGGTACAAGAAGATCGACTCGACGCTGCGCGGCAATCCAGGTGCCGAAATTGACGCCCTGCTCGATACCCTCAACCTGCCATGGGCACTGGTATGCCCCTCCTTTCCAGCACAGGGGCGCGGCCTGCGCGACGGGTTCCTGATCGTTGATCCACCACTTGCCGTCCCTCCTTACCTACCGTCGCTCCTGGCAGAGCAATCGCGATCTGCTGTCGCTGCATTGAGCCTGGACGATGTGCGTGCCGGTACACTGCACCTTGCGGCACGCATTGCCGGATCCCGGCGCACGTCACGCATCCTGGTTCTCGATGCGCTGACCGACGATGATCTCGCCGCGATCTGCGATGCTGCCGACCTTGCCGCGCCTGATGCACTTCTGTGCGGCAGCGCGGGCCTCGCCAGCGCGCTGGCGCAGCGACTCGCCGCAGCATTGCCTGCCAGGCGCGCGCATGCTATGATCAATCCATCAGACGGTCCGGCTTTGCTGGTCATTGGCAGCGGTAGCCATGCGGCGCAGCGCCAGATTGCGACACTGCGGCGTGAACGTGGTATCGCCTGTTTTGTCCCAGGAGAACCGGTCCCTTCAACAGGCGCTGCCACCCTGCTTCACCTGCCGGCGCCACCCTCCGGCGTACGTCTGGATGGCGCCGTAGCCCGTCGCTGCGCGGCGTTGCTGGCAACGATCGCGCTGGAGCAGATAGCCGCCGAGCCACCGGGCCTGCTGGTGCTCAGCGGTGGCGATACGGCAATGGCCGTGGCGCACCGTCTGCACCTCAGACGCCTGGAGGTGGTATACGAATTATTGCCCGGGATACCATTGTGCATGGCCACCAATGAAACCGGGCAAGCGTATGCCGTGGTGCTCAAACCTGGCGGCTTCGGGGACGATCATGCGCTGATCGATGTGCTTGACCGGGCATATGCCGCGATGGCACGACCTGGTGATAGAACCGTTCACTGAAGCCGGGCGCAATCTGTCTGTGTACGGGTTGCACGACAGGGCAGGTAACCATGTCTACTGATACGATCCGGCCGCTTATCGCAATCACCATGGGCGATCCCGCCGGAATCGGGCCGGAGATCATCCTTAAGGCGTTGCGCCACGCTGACGTGACTGCGCGCTGCCGCCCACTGGTCATCGGCGACCGGCGTATCCTTGATCGCGCCGCACCATGGGTCGGCGACGCACCGGTGGTCGAACTACTCGCGCGTCCTGCCGATGGGCGCTACCTTCCGGGAACGCTGCCCTTGCTCGACATGGCCAACGCCGCCCCCGACGAATGCCCGGTCGGCCAGGCGAGCGCGCCGGCAGGGCGCGCCGCGGTGGAATATGTGTTCCGCGCCTGCGACCTGGCGCTGGCCAGCGAGGTTGATGCCATCGTCACCGCGCCGCTGAACAAGGCAGCGATGAATCTGGCCGGCTTTGCCTACGCCGGCCATACCGAGTTGCTTGCCGAGCGCACCGGCGCGCCCCATGTGCGCATGGTGCTGGCTGGCCCGCAGTTGCGCGTGGTACACGTCAGCACGCATGTGGCGCTCGCTGAAGCCATCCGGCGCGTGACGCCGGAACGGATTGCGCAGACGATTGACCTGGCGCATACGGCATGCCGGGCACTGGGGATCGCTGCGCCGCGCATCGCGGTGGCCGGTCTGAACCCGCATGCCGGTGAGGGCGGGCTGTTCGGCGATGAGGAGCAGCGTGCGATCATACCGGCGGTGCGCGCCGCCCGTGCGCGCGGGTATGACGTTTCCGATCCGCAACCTCCTGATACGGTGTTTCTACGCGCAATGCGCGGCGCCTATGATATCGTCGTTGCAATGTACCATGACCAGGGGCACATCCCGATGAAATTGCTGGCCTTTGACAGCGGTGTGAATATCAGCATCGGTCTGCCGATCATCCGGACATCGGTCGATCACGGGACGGCCTTCGATATTGCCGGCACCGGGCACGCCAGTGAGGAAAGCCTGCTGGCGGCAATTGATGTGGCGGTGCGGATGGTTGAGGCGGGAATGAGGGGTGAGGAGGGGTACACTACTGAAAGCAGCGGGATCAGCGCCTTACCGCCGGACCCTTAGAGACAATACCTTTCAAATAAGGCGTTCTGCACCGCACCGCCCCCCACCCGACCTCCCCCCGCCGAGGGG
>JACAEQ010000018.1 GCA_013388755.1 Chloroflexota bacterium | reverse complement strand
GCCACGCTGCGCTCGCTGCAGGCGGTCGCTGGCGCTCCGCGCAATGACCGCATGCCCATGGGTTTTCGGATAGGCATCAAGTCCGGTCGTGCGCGCAGCGTTTCACCAGCCGCCGCGTGCAGCGACAAATGTCTCGACCTCAGGAAGCGTGGGCATGAAGTTGGCGCAGCCATGGCGCGTTACAACGATTGCGCCAGTAGCGTTACCCATGCGCGCGGCGCGCGCCAGTGGCCACCCCTGCAATAATCCGTAGACAAAACCGGCGGCAAATGCATCTCCCGCGCCAAGTACGTTCAGCACCTCGATCGGAAATGGCGCGACATCCTCGCGCGCGCCGCCAGGACGGCAGACGACACTGCCGTGCGCGCCGCGCTTCAGAATGAGCGCCTCAATCCCTGTTGTCAGCAAGCACGCTATCGCCATATCGAGATCGTCTTCGTTCGCCGCGGCGCGCACTTCCTCTTCTGTGCCAACCGCCAGGCGTGCCATCCGCAGCAACGCGCGAATCGTCGCGCCATACGCGTGCGGGCCATCCCACTGGTCGGCGCGGTAATCAAGATCGACGAGCAAGGTTGCGGCGGCAATGCGGGCACGTTCGGCAGCGACAAAGGTCGCGGTGCGACTGGGATCGCGGCTGAGGCTGGTGCCACTGAAAAAAACGATGCGGCTCCGATCGATCGGCGCCGCCAGGACATCCGCAATATCAAGCGCGATATCGGCACAATTGTCACGGTAGAACGTGAGCGGAAAGCGATCCGGCGGCATGATCGTGAGGATCACCGCGCTGGTGCGCCGGCCCGGTTTGCGCGGAATGAAGCGCGTCTCGACCTGTTCCTGGCGCAGAAACGCCAGGATAAAGTCGCCGACCTGATCGTCGCCGACAGCGGTCAACAACGCGCTATGCACGCCGAGACGTCGCGCACCGACAGCGACATTGGTCGGGCACCCACCGACATACGCGTCGAAGCTGCGTACCTGCTCGATCGAGACGCCAATCTCATGCGCATAGAGATCAATGGAACTGCGGCCAATTGTCAGGAGGTCGTAGGTTTCAGCGTGCATGCACCCTTCTCTCCATCGTTCCTCGCATCGCGTGCAGGAAGGTCGAGCCCCGGATGTTTACCACAGCGCCAGCTGCTCCACAACGGGCGGGCGGCGGGAGTAGTAGAGCAGCCGGGTACGCTCATCGCGGCCAAAAAAGCGCCCGTCCAGCGTGATAAAATCGCGCGCACGCATCAGCGCCCCGCCGAGCGCAGCAAGGTGCGCCGGATCGCGGAAGCGCCCTTCGCGCCGTAACCGCAGAATGCGGCGCACGCTGACCGGCCCGAACCCCGGCACACGCAGAAGCGCCGCCTCGTCAGCGCTATTGAGTTCAACCGGAAAATACTCAGGATGGGCAAGCGCCCAGGCCAGTTTTGGATCGAGATGAAGCGGCAGATTGCCATCGGCACCGTACGGCAACTCCTGCTGGTCGAATCCATAGTGCCGCACCAACCAGTCGGCTTCCTTCAAACGTTGCTCACGCACAAATGGCGTAGGGTCGCTCCCCTCCAGCGGCGTGCCCACAGCCGGACGAAACGCGCCAAAATACACCCGGCGCAATTCGAGATCGCGGTAGAGCCAGGCGGTTGTCACCAGCAGATCGCGATCGCTCTCGCCAGCAGCGCCGACAACAAACTGCGTCGCGAGACCCGCCTTGAGCACGCCCGATCTGGCATAGTCGCGCGCCCGTACCAGCGGGGCGATCAGATCACGTTGCCAGTCGCGTTCGGGCGAGATGTGCGCCAGGTGCGGCGCGGACGGCGCCTCCAGGTTCAGGCTGAGCCGATCGGCCAGGCGTGCGGCGCGCTCGATCTCCACCGCCGGAGCGCCGGGCAGGAGCTTGACATGGATATAACCGGCGTAGCCATGGCGTGACCGCAACACCTCGATGGCATCGAGCATGCGCCCGGCGGCGCTCGCAGGATCGCCATCAACGCCGGTTGACAGAAACAGACCGTGAACCGCGCCGCGCTCGACGCGCGGCAGGAACACGCGTGGCAGATCGTCGGGTTCGAGGGCCGCGCGGGGTGTGTCATTGCCGGAGCGCAGCGGGCAGTATGCGCAGTTCCACTCGCAGCGGCTGCTCATCAACAGCCGAAACATCGGCAGGCTACGACCATCGGGACCGCTCTCGGCGACGACGGCGCTCTCGCCCCACGCGGCCCGGCGCGGCGTATAGCGGCGCTTCCCCTGGCTGAAGCTGTCGCACGCATCAAAACGCGCCGCGGGGGCAAGGATGTCAAGTTTCTGATCGAGATCCATACGCGCCGATTATACTGCAACCCGGCGAACACATGTCCGCGTGCTGGAGCACTGTGGTGCATGCTATCATGGTTCCGCTCGAGCGAAGTACGCCCGGTCCTTGATCGGATGGAAGCTGCCATGTGGCCACTTGTTCGCCAGGCCCGCTATCTTGGTCGCTACCGCCAGATCGCGCATGTGTTCTGGAGCTATGGTTTTGGCTACCTGCTCGATCAACTGGGGCTCACCGCACTGCTCTCATTGCCACGGCGCATCGTACGCCGGCCCATCCCCGACCGACTGAGCGGCCCGGAACGGCTACGCCTGGCGCTGACCGCGCTTGGACCGACATTTGTCAAGCTCGGCCAGGCATTGAGCACCCGGCCGGACCTGCTGCCGCCGGCCTGGATCGAGGAACTGAACAGGCTCCAGGATACCGTACCATCTTTTCCAGTGGATATCGCGATCGCAACCATTGAAGCCGAACTCGAGCTTCCGATCGCGACACTCTTTCGGTCCTTCGAGCGCGAACCAATGGCAGCCGCGTCGCTTGGCCAGGTCCATGCCGCAGAACTGCCGGATGGAACACAGGTTGTGGTCAAGGTGCAGCGGCCTGACATTCAGCAGACTGTCGCCATCGACCTGGCAATCCTCGCCGAGCTTGCAGCGCTGGCGCAGGAGCGCACTGCCCTCGGCGAGCAGTATGACCTGGTCGAACTGGCATGGGAGTTTGGCGCAACATTACGCGCTGAACTCGATTACCGGCGCGAAGGGCGCAACGCGGATCGGTTTCGCGCCAACTTTGCCGGTAACCCGCATGTCTGCATCCCCCGGATCTTCTGGAGTCACACCAGCGCGCGTGTTCTCACCAGCGAGCGCCTGTTCGGCCTCAAAATCACCGACATTGCCGGCATGGATGCAGCCGGGATGGATCGAAAACGCCTGGCGCGTCACAGCATGGAACTGATTCTGCAGGAAATATTCACCGACGGGTTCTTCCAGGGCGATCCGCATCCAGGAAACCTGTTCGCATTACCAGGCGAAGTCATCGGCGCCGTTGATTTCGGCCAGGCAGTCACGCTGGACCGCGACATGACGGGAAGCCTGCTCCTGCTGCTGGAAGCAACGACCCGACGCGATACCGACGGCACGATACGGGCGTTGCAGCGGCTCGGTCTGGTGACGCAACGCGACATTTCGTCGGGATTACGGCGCGATGTGCAACGATTTGTTGACCATGTCGTTGATCGATCACTGGCGGAGCTGTCAGCGCGCGAGATGGGCGAAGAACTGCTCGCGCTGGTCCAGCGCCACCGGTTGCGCATGCCGGCACCGCTGGCGCTACTGCTGAAGGCCATCATTATGATGGAGGGGACCGGCGTTCAGATTGACCCACAACTCGACGTATTCGCCATCGCGCGGCCGTATGCCGCGCGCGCCATGGTTGAACTGAACGGCCCTGAGGCGCAGATGCGGCATGCGCTGCGCGAACTGGAGGACCTTCGCGTGGCCATGTTCGCGATGCCGCACCAGCTCGGCGCCGTGCTCCAGCGCCTGAGCGACGGCGAGCTACGCGTCCAGACGCACGACGTCGAGGCGCGACGCCTGGCGACGGCGTTTTCACTGGCCGGCACGCGCGTCGCGCTCGGGCTGGTGGTGCTTTCAGCCACCATCGGCCTGGCATTACTGGCAATCGCAGCGGCAGTCGGGGGATGGCAGGGCATCCCCGTGCTCGTGGCAGCCGCAGCTGGCCTGGCCGCATTGCTCAGCGCCGGCGCCGCACTCTTTATCAGTGTGATGCGCGGTGCCGGCGAGCGATAGTGCGCGCCTGCGCGCGGCCTCAGGCGCGCGGCACGGGGGCATGCGGCGACGCATCATTGGGCCTGCCCGCCATGGCGCGCCGATGGTTGACAATCATGCCGATCAGAGCGGCAATCACCAGCGCCAGGCTGATCACCTGCGCAACCCGCAACGATCCTTCACACGATCCGCCGATGCCGTTGAGACACAGGCTATCGGTGCGCAGGCCCTCAATCCAGAACCGCCCCAGGCCATACCAGATCGCATAGAGTAGCGCAACATCAAGTGGGCGCAGCCAGGTGCGTAGGCGTCGCTCCATCCAGAGCAGCAACGCAACCCCGGCCAGGTTCCACAGCGACTCATACAGGAACGTCGGATGGAACAATGTTTCGGGCGGATATTGCTGCATGTCGCGGTACGGCCCGATGCGATGGGGTTCATCAATCAACACACCAAAGCCAGTTGTCGGCCCGCCGTAGGCTTCCTGGTTCATAAAGTTGCCCCAGCGACCGACAGCCTGAGCGAGCAGAAACGGCGGCATGCAAATATCAAGAAACATAGGCAGCGGTAGTTTCTTCCAGCGCGTATAGATGACCGCTGCCAGGACTGCGCCGATCAACGCACCATGGATGGCAAGGCCGCCGGTTGCCGGATTGACGATCTCCAGCAATGGCGCGCCGGCAAAGCGTGGCCATTCGAAAACGACGTAATAGAGGCGTGCCCCGGCAATACCAAGCACCATACCGAAGAGCAGGAGGTTCCAGATATGCTCCGGATCATATCCGCGCCGCTGCGCACGCCGCGCTGCAATCCATCCAGCCAGCAGGGCGCCGCTGACAATAATCGCGCCATACCAGCGCACGACAATCGGAATGCCGAAGACGGCGGTATTGATCAGAAACGGGTCATCCGGTGGATACAGTCCCATGGGTTGCTCCTCATTGCAGCGTAGCGGGCATTGTATGCGGCAGCGAGGTGCATGTCAATGACACGGCATCATACCCGGTTGCATGCAGACGTCTACGAGCCTATCCGAAAAACCATCTGCCTCTTGTCATTGCGAGGAGCGTCAGCGACCGCGTGCAGCGAGCGCAGCGTGGCTGACGCAATCGACCGGCGCGAGCGGAGCTTGCTTCGCTCGTGCTCGCAATGACAGTGACCATCTGGTGTTCGGATAGGCTCTAACTGTCAGGAGCGACGGCATGCACCCTTCGCGACGCCGCTGTACGGCTCCTCAGGGTGCGGTCATCTGGTACGATCGCATGCTACCTGATATCACTCATGGGATTGAGGGGATCAGCCCAGGATAGCTGCCAGAACCGCATCGGTATCGGACAGATCGGCAAACGCGGCATCGGGGGAATGGGCCGCCAGTTCCGCCATACCGAACGGCCCCGTCGCAACAGCGACCGCGCGCGCGCCGGCGGCGCGGGCGCACGCGATATCGTGCGGCGTAACACCAACAACGACCACATCGGCGCCGCTGAACTCCCGGCCATAGCGCCGCGCGGCGCGCGCCGCCGCGATCGGCGCCAGATCGGTGCGGCGCGGGCTGTCACTGCCATACGCGCCCGCCTCAAAGTCAAAAAAGCCGGCAATACTCATCAAGTCGAGCTTCAACCGCGCCACCGGCGCCAGGTTGCCCGTCAGCAACGACTGGACCGGCCCGGCTTCGTGTAATCGTTGCAGCACGGCAACGACACCGGCCATGACGTGGCCGCGCGAGCGGAATGTATCGGCCTGAGCCGTGAGCATGCCAAGATAGGTTGTGGTGAACTCATCCAGACGGCTCAACAGTTCAGCCGGAGAACGGTCGGGGAAGGTTTCAAGAATAATCTGCTGATCCGTCTTGCCGGCATAGGCGCGGCGCTCATTATCGGAAGGGCTGCCATAGACGATCGTCATGGCGGCGCGCATGGCCTCGCCGGCAACACCACCGCTGTAGAGTAGCGTTCCGTCAATGTCCCACAGGATCAATTTGTGCATATTGATGCATGTTGCCAACAATTCGGCCGCGCGGCTCGAACGCGCCCGGCCCGGCTGATACCTTGCTGCATGCAGACATACGACGATCAGGAGAGACGTCATGCACCCTTCGGTACGCCGTTGCGTGGCTCCTCAGGGTGCTGTCATTCGGTACGATCGAATGCCTCCTGGTATGACGCACCAGCGGCGTGCTATGGCTGCTGCGACTGATACTTCGGTGCCGGCGGCGCTTCAGGGATCGGGTCCAGCCCCAGCGCCGGCGCAAGCGGGCCGACCAGCCGATCCACCAGCCAGCCAAGGCGCATGAACTGCGGCCCCAGTTCGGTATCTTTCAGCGGAATCTCAACCGGAACATTGAGCCGTACCGGGATCGTCACGCTGTCAAGCGGAATGTCCATTTTGAGCGCAATCCGCAGCGGCGTGCCCTGCGGCAGCGTCAGGCTGATATTATTGGCCCGCAGCCGGTTGCCGTTGCCGAGATCAATGTCGGCGCCGCTCAATTGCAACGGCACCGGTTCAACCAGGGTCACCGTCGTCTGCTGGTCAACCGGCACAACCACCCCCGCACCCTGCAGCGGCAACGGCTGATCGAGCGGGATCGTCGTACGGATGGTGGCGCCCTGCAAGCCGGCGACAATATCGCGCAATTCGGCGACATTGTCGGCAGCGAAACCCTGCCCCAGCACAGTCGTCGTCGTCAGCTGCTGCCGCCATTGCACCACAAACCCGACCAGCAGCAGCACGACCGTGAGCAGGACGATATTCACAATGAAGGAGGTGATAATCAGCGCCTTCCAGAATGGTGTGAGGCGCGTCCCCTGCTGCGGAGGCTTGCCGTCGGCCTGCGCGCGCGTCTGACCGCGCAACTCGCGCAACGATGGCGTCGCACGCCGCGTGGTCACAAGCGCGCTTGATGACGAGCCAGCCGGCTGAAGATCGGGAGCGGCGTGGCGAGTCTGCGTATCAGCCATCCGAAGGCCTCCTTCGCGTGCGCGCCCGCCACACTGTCGCAGGCGCATGTCGCCGCAAGTATATACCACCGCCTGTGGTAAAGCAAGACACTTTTTGTTGCAAAACAGCGTCTGAACGCGATCTTCTCGGGTCAGGTTGAAAACAACGGGGATCTACCGTCATGGCGTGCCGAAATAGCGCAATGCGAGTCGTAGCCGTTCCTCGGCATCCAGCGGCGCATCAGGCGGGATGGCGGCGATCGCCGCGGAGGCTTCGACGCTGCTGAACCCCAGGCTCACCAGCATCTCGGCCAGCTCGGCATTCGCCGCCGCCACCGCCGGGCTCACTGCCGCCGCCGCCGACAACCCCTTGATATCCAGCTTACCCTTCAATTCAAGTACCAGGCGTTCCGCCAGCTTCTTGCCAACGCGTGGCACACGCGCCAGGCGGGCCACGTCACCGCTTGCAATCGCCAGCCGCAATTCATCGGTGGTGCCTGATGAAAGCAAGCTCAACGCAACCTGCGGGCCAACGCTGTTAACGCCAAGTAACACCTCGAAGAGCTGCCGTTGCTCAACGGATGCGAATCCGTAGAGTGTCAACGCATCCTCGCGAACCTGGAGGCAGGTATGCAATCGCACCGTGGCGCCGATCTCGCCGAGGGCCGCGAGCACCTGGCGCGGCGCAAAGATCAACAACCCGACGCCGCCGGTCTCCACAACGGCATGATCTGCGCCAACCGCGATCAATGTTCCACGCACCGAGGCAATCACTGGCTCACCCGCGGATCATGCTCATCCTGCAGCCGTAACAATGCGGTAGCCACGTCCACCACCCGGCGCACTCGCCGCCGCTTGATCCGGCGCAATGCAGCGCGCGGCGTAGCCCAGCGCACCTGTTCGATCGCCTCACCGGTCTGCTCCCCCGGTGTCGCGATTGCTCCCTCGTGTGCGCGCACCAGATAGTACGTCACGATCTTGCGCCGCGCGCGCCGGCGCCGGGGTGTCACATAACTGACCTGCAATACTTCTGCTCCAACCTGGCCACTGATACCGGTCTCTTCCAGCACCTCGCGTGCCACGGCGTCACCTTCCTCTTCGGATCGACGCACCCGGCCCTTGGGCAACGTCCAGTAGCCGCCTCGCTTCTTGATCAGCAGCACCTCGAATCCTCGCCGCCGGCCATACCGATAGACGACGGCGCCAACGGCGATAATCGCGGTAAGATGGAGATGGCGCGGCTGTTTCCTGACCATACGTTTTGCAGGCAATGCACATCCGAACCTGGTGATCATACCGCATTAAGACAGAGGTGGCAAGGCGAACCGTGAAATATCCGCAGCTTGCCGCAACGAGACCCTGCAAACCCCCCGGCAACATAACGAAACCAGACCTCTAACAATACTCTAGCATTCTTCTTATACTTGAGCGCTATCATGTTCGGGTGGTGGAAATGCTCGTTCGAGATTCCGCCATGGCTGGCTTCCCGTGGGGGAAGAGAGATGCCTGTCGCCCACCGGTGCCGACTGCCAGGGTCAACGCCTGTTTTCCCGGCAGAAGCGTGGCGTCAAGCCATGCGGGACACGTCTCATGCGCCCGGCGTGGCGACTGAGCACGGAGGAACTGGAAAGGGTGACCCTATGACTGAGAAGAAACCGATCACACGCATGCTGGGATGGTGGTTGGGCGTCCTGACCATGATCGCAGGGTTGTGGTTTGCAGTCTCTCCATGGGTGCTCAACTTCACTGCTGAGACGACCCCGTTCTATAATGCGGTCGTGGTTGGCCTGCTGATCGCAATCTGTGGCCTGTTTGACGCGTTCGGCATCGGGCGCCTGTCGTTGCGCTCAATGCGGGTATTCGGGACGATAGCGGCGCTTCTCGGGCTATGGGCGATCGCAGCGCCATTCGTACTGGGCATCGTTGACGGCGCGGCGCGCTGGAACGCCATTCTGACCGGCATCGTCGTCCTGCTGGTCAGCGGATATGATGCCTGGAAGATGCCCTCGCTGGCACCGATGCCGCAGACATAGGCGCACTCCCCCATGACCATCTCCAGCAAAGAGGGGCGCAGTTGCAATGACGCAACGGCTCCCCTCTTCTGTGCGGTCCACCGCATCAACATACCCACCACTCACCTGACTGGAGTGACGCGGTCACGCACGCAATCGGCCAGCCGGGCGCATGCCAGGGCCCGTCTGCCGGCGAGACGGCGTTCGTTTCCGCGTTGCGACCGCCTTCCCGCCGCCGGATGAACGACCCTGGAGGGCGTGCCACCCGCCAGGCCACCCTGCTGGTACGCCACCGCGTCCGTCGTGTCACCTGAGGCGCGTACCACGCAACCGCAGTGAGTTTGTCACCACAAAGACCGAACTGAACGCCATCGCACCGGCAGCCAGCATCGGGCTCAACTGCCAGCCAGTGAAGGGGTAGAGTGCTCCTGCTGCCAGCGGTATCAGGATCACATTATAGATAAATGCCCAGAACAGGTTCCAGCGAATGGTGCGCACCGTCCGCCGGCTGAGGTCAATCGCCTGCGCCACGCTCCGCAAGTCGCCACGCATCAGGGTGATGTCGGCAGTCTCCAGCGCGACATCGGCGCCGGCGCCGATCGCAATACCGACATCAGCCTGCGCCAGCGCCGGTGCGTCATTGATGCCATCGCCCACCATGGCAACGATGCGGCGGGGGGTCGCCGGTGTGGCACCACCCGGCACGCGCTGCTCCCCTGCCTGCAATTCGCGGATCACCTGCGCCTTTTCGGCAGGGCGCACCTCGGCATAGACCTCTTCTGGCTCAAGCCCGACCTCGCGCCCGATGGCCTCGGCTGTACGCCGGTTATCGCCGGTCACCATGGCGATGGCAATCCCCTGGCGACGCAACGTGTCAATCGCAGCGCGCGACGTCGGCTTCACGGTATCGGCGACGGCAATCACACCGAGCGCCTCGCCATCGGCGGCAACCAGCATCGCGGTTTTGCCTTCGGCCTGGAGCCGCTCGACATCAGCGTCGAGTGCCGCCGTGTCGATGCTCCATTCGCGCATCAAGGCCGGGTTACCGATCAGCACGGTGCGATCCTCAAGTACGGCAATCACCCCGTGACCGGCCACAGCCTCAAAGCGCTCTGGCCTGGCAAGCGGCAGTCCACGTTCCTGCGCGGCGCGCACGATCGCTTCGCCAAGCGGATGCTCGCTGCCACGCTCGGCGGAAGCCGCCAGTTGCAGGAGTTCGTTGCGATCATCTGACGGAACACTGAACATGGAAACGTTGTACGTTGAATGTTGAACGTGGGAATATTCAACCACATCCGTCACCGCAGGTTTCCCCACCGTGATCGTTCCTGTTTTGTCGAACACAACGGCCCGCACGCTCCCGGCGCGCTCCAGGCTTTCGGCATTCTTGATCAGAATGCCATGCGCCGCGCCCGTGCCAACACCAACCATGATCGCCGTGGGTGTGGCAAGGCCAAGGGCGCATGGGCAGGCGATCACCAGCACCGCCACTGCGAAGATCATCGCCTGCGTGAAGCCCGTCCCGCCGATAAAGAACCAGGCGAGAAATGTGACCAGCGCAATCACCAGAACGATCGGCACAAACACAGCCGCCACCCGATCAACCAGGCGTTGCACCGGAGCGCGACTACCCTGCGCCTGCTGCACCAGCGCAATAATCTGCGCCAGCGCGGTTTCTCTGCCCACCCTCGTGGCACGCATATGGAAACTGCCACCGCGGTTAAGCGTCGCACCAATGACACTATCGCCTTCACGTTTCTCCACCGGCATGCTCTCGCCGGTCACGAGGCTCTCATCAATACTTGACGCTCCCGAGATCACCACACCATCCACCGGGATTTTTTCGCCCGGGCGCACAATAACGATCTCGCCGCGCCGCACCTCGGCTGCAGGCACGTCAACTTCCTGACCGCCACGCAGCACACGCGCCATTTTTGGCTGCAAACCGATCAGCGCCTTGATCGCCGCGCCAGTCTGACTCTTTGCCCGCGCCTCCAGATATTTGCCGACCAGGATCAGGGTGATGATGACGGCTGCCGTCTCGAAGTAGACGTGACCCGCCAGACCGGTAAGCATGAGCGTCAGGCTATAGAAATATGCCGCCGACGATCCGACCGCGATCAGCGTATCCATGGTCGCCGTGCGATTCTTCAGCGCTCTCCAGGCATGGACATAGAAATCGCGCCCGGCATAGAACTGCACCGGCGTCGCCAGCAGCAAAAACAGCCAGTTGAGCAGATCGTCACGCGCGGGGATGTGCCCCATCATGGTGTGCAGCGGCCCGCTCATCGTACGCGCCATCTCTGCGCCCGCCCCGATCAGGACAGGTGCAACCAGACCGAAGTCGCGCCCCATTGAGAGGATGAACAGTGGCGCGGTCAACAGGGCAGCTACCATCAGCTTTTGTCGCCGTTGCGCAAGATCGCGGGCGCGTGCCACGGCCTCGACGTCCTCCGTGGTTCCTGCCACACCACGCTCATCAATGACGCCATACCCGGCACGCTCGATTGCAGCGACCAGGTCGCTCCAATCGACGCTGGCGGGCGCGAATGTCACACTTGCATGCTCGCTGGCCAGATTGACCGTCGCGTCGAGTACTCCAGGCGTCTTCTTCAGCGCCTGCTCGACACGCGCCGCACAGGAAGCACATGTCATGCCGGTAATTGGAATATCGGCCTGCTCGGTAATGACACCATAACCCGCCTGCTCAATAACCGCAGCAAGCCGGGAAGGCACGATCTGTGTCGCATCAAAATCAATCTCGGCCTGTTCGCTTGCCAGGTTCACCGTCGCCGCAACCACACCAGGGGTTCTGGTGAGCGCTCTGGCCACACGGCCCGAACATGAAGCGCAGGTCATTCCAGTAACCGACAGAGTCACATGTTGAGCAGCCATAGCACCCTCTCAGACCCCCTCCCCAGGGGGATGGGGGCAGCATAGCATGAGATGGGTCACCATGTCAAGGATAGGCAGCCATGCTGCAGCGTGTTATAATTGCACCATCTGGTGAGGACATGGAGGGAGAACGCACAATGGAGTACGAACTGCCCGAGGATCTCCGGCTGCTGCGCCAGACGGTGCGTGAGTTCGCCAATAAGGAGATCGCCCCGATTGCCCGCGAAATCGACGAAGAGGAGCGTGTGCCGTTTGAGATGTTACGCAAGGCAGCCGACCTTGGTCTGCTTGGCGTACCGTTTCCTGAAGCGTATGGCGGCGCGGAGTCCGGCATTACCGGGTATTGCGTACTGCTGGAAGAGATCAACCGTAAGTGCGCCTCCACTGGAACAATCGTCGGGGCGCATGTGCAGCTTTGCGCAATGTCGATCCATATTGCCGGCACGCCAGAGCAGAAGGAGCGCTACCTGCGCCCGTTGATCGAGGGGGGGAAGTGGGGCGCGTGGGCGCTGACTGAACCCAACGCCGGCAGTGATGCCGCACACATCCGCACCACCGCCGTGCGCGACGGCGATGACTGGGTGCTCAATGGCAGCAAGATGTGGATCACCAATGGTTCGTTTGCCGATGTGCTGGTGGTATTTGCAGTAACGGATCCATCTGCCGGGCCGCGCGGTATTACCGCATTCATTGTCGAGAAGGATTTTCCTGGCTTCAAGGTTGGCAAGGTTGAGCCGAAAATGGGCCTGCGCGCATCGCATACCGCATCCCTCTTCTTCGAAGATTGCCGTGTGCCGGCAGCCAATGTGCTCGGCGAGGTCGGGCGGGGGTACGCGCTGGCCATGCAGACGCTCGACATCGGTCGCTGTGGGCTTGGCGCCGCCTGTCTCGGCGCCGCCAAGGAAGCCTACGACCTGTCGCTCAAGTATGCTATCGAACGCCAGCAGTTCGGCCGCCCGATTGCCGACTTTCAGGCCATCCAGTTCAAACTGGCCGACATGGCGGTCAAGCTCTATACCATGGAGCAAATTGTGTATGACTGTGCTGCAAAGGTGGATCGTGGCGAACCGGCACGGCTCGAGTCAAGCATTGTGAAGCTCTACTGCACCGACGCGATGTCACAGATCCTTGATGAGGCCATCCAGATCCACGGTGGCATGGGGTTCTCGCGCGAACTACCACTCGAGCGTATGTATCGCGATGCGCGTGTGTTCCGTATTTACGAGGGCACAAACGAAATCCAGCGCTACGTGATCGCCAGCGAATTGCTGAAGACGGCCGGACACAAGGTGCGGCTGTACTGACCACTTGGCGCCATACGAACTGACCACCAGATCCAGTGTACGTCCCCTTACCCGGCGCGAGGGCCTTCCTCGCGCCGGGTTCTTTTGTCGCCTGTTGTGGCGGCACGTCCCACCGGCCCGGAAATGACGACACGGCATCGTATGCAGAATAACCTGCAAAATCGATAGATTCTGCTTGATATGTGGGGTATTGTGGTATATAATAGCAGCCTAGGTGGGGAAATGTGGGGCAAAGTGGGGAATACCACACAAACGTTCTATATTCTCACCGATACACCGATAATCAACACAAACGTTCTATTTACTTCAGTCAGGCGGAAGCGCCGTGTTTCTTGGCGAATACGAGCATGCTCTTGATGAGAAAGGCCGCCTGGCCATTCCGGCGCGTTTTCGCGATGCGTTAGGCGAGGGCGTGGTGATTACGCGCGGCTTCGATCGGTGCTTGATGGGATTTCCGCGCAGTGTGTGGGACGAACTGGCACGGCAGGTAAGTAGCCTGCCGATTGGAAGTGAAGAGACCCGCCAGTTGCAGCGCATGCTGTTCTCAGGCGCCGCCGATATGCCGCTGGACAAGCAAGGGCGCATTCTGATCCCGCAGAACCTGCGCGAGTTTGCGGAACTTGGCGACCAGGTCATCATTGCTGGCCTGAACCGGCACTTTGAAATCTGGTCGCCGCGTCGCTGGCAGAATGTTCTGACATCCATGGATGCCAATGCCAGTGTGTTTGCGCAGAAGCTGGCCGAACTGCGTTTCTAGACGCAATACTTTTCAACTACGCCCGTCACCCCACCCCGGCCCTCCCCTGCCGGGGAAGGGGTCCAGCTCCTCCCCCCAGCGGGGAGAGGTTGGACGGGGGGGCTGTGCGGTGCGTCACGCCTTATCTGAAAGGTATTGTTTCTAGATGTTGCATAGCACGCCGGGGTATCTGGCTTGGACTTTCAGCATACACCGGTGCTGCTCGCCGAAGTTGTCGCCGGTCTGGCGCCACGTGCCGGTGGGCGCTACATTGATGGCACCGTCGGCGGTGGTGGTCACGCCGCGGCGATCCTGGCAGCATCAGCGCCCGATGGGCGGCTTCTCGGAATCGACCGTGACCCGGCGGCACTTGTGGCCGCAGCCGAGCGACTGTCTGTCTTCGCCGGGCGCATAACCCTGGCACGCGGCAACTTCCGCGCCATCCGGCAGCTTGCGGTAGCGGCGGGGTTTGACCAGGTACAGGGCGTGTTGCTTGATCTCGGCGTGTCGTCGTACCAGTTCGATACGCCGGAGCGGGGGTTTTCATTTCAGGCCAGCGCGCCGCTCGACATGCGGCTCGACCCGGACGCACCGCTCACGGCGAAGGAGCTGGTGAATTCGCTGCCGGAACGCGAACTGGCCGACGTTATCTTTCGCTATGGCGAAGAACGTGCTTCGCGCCGTATTGCCCGCGCGATTGTCGAAGCCCGACGCCGCGCGCCGATCACGATGACGGATGAACTGGCGACGATCGTCAGCCGGGCGCTCGGGGGGGCGCGCGGCAAGATCCATCCGGCGACGCGCACCTTTCAGGCGCTACGGATTGCGGTCAACGATGAACTGGCAAGCCTGACGGAGGCATTACCGCAGATTGTTGAACTGCTGAGTGCTGGCGGACGGATTGCGGTCATTGCCTTCCATTCACTGGAAGATCGGATCGTCAAGCAGTTTCTTCGTACGGAGGCGGCAGCCGGGCGGCTGGCGCTCATCACCCGAAAACCAGTCGTGGCCGGGCCGGAGGAACAGCACGCGAACCCGCGCAGCCGAAGTGCAAAACTCAGAGTGGCGGAGCGATTGATTGTTCCTGGTTGATTGTCTGTCAGAAGAGAGGGCGGAGTTATGGCTATCACACTCAAACCACTCTACCCAACCATCCGTGAAGCAAAGCAACGCCGGCTTGAGCTGGCGCGTTACCTGCAACTCGACGGCGGGCGACGCCTGATTGCGGCAGCATTCCTGCTGGCGCTGATGAGCGCGATCTCCCTCGGGCAGACGGGCCGGCTCGCGACGCAGGGGTACGCCATTGCCCGATTGCAGCACCAGCAGACCGAACTCCTGCGCGAGCGCAGCAATCTGCAACTGCGCCTTGCGCGCGCGCAATCGCTCCAGGATATTGAGCGCCGCGCCTCCCGGCTGCAACTCAGGCCGATGCAATACGAGCAGGCACGCTACATTATCATTGGCACCGACGAGGACACGGCTGCGCCACAGCAGACGATTCCACTGAATCCGTAAGGGATCGACCATGGCCGCACGTACGACTCGTAGCACTGTCGTTGGCCGCGTTTCGGCGCGGCGCGCCGCTCAGGAGCATCGCCCCGTCACCATCAGCCGCTGGCGGCTCAATGTGATTCTGCTGCTGGCGACGCTCATGATTGCTCGTGTTGCGGTCCATCTCGGCAGTCTGCAAACCGGCCAGGTCAAAGTTGAAGGGCACACGCTGGCCGAGATGGCACGCGCCGAGATCCACCAGCAACTGGCCATCCCTTCGCCACGCGGCGTTATCCGCGACAGCAAAGGGAATGTGCTGGCGCTCGATGTTGACCTGCAAAGCCTCTACGTGGCGCCGGGGCAGATTGATCAAAAGACGGCTCCACGCCTGGCGCTGACACTGTCTGCCTTGCTTGGCGTACCGTCACCCGACATTCTGGCGGCAATGCAGAATACGGCACTCTACCAGGTGCGTATCAAGCGCTGGCTCGAACCTGAGATTGCCGATCGCGTTGCGGCGCTGAACGAACCCGGCTTACTGCTGCAATATGAGCCGCGCCGCGTGTATCCGCAAGGCACGCTGGCCGCGCACGCCATCGGCGCGGTGAACTTTGAGAACGTCGGTATTAGCGGCGTCGAAGGGTACTACGATACCCTCTTGCGCGGCAGCACCGGCACGATTACCGCCGAGGTGGACTCGCAGCGGAACCCGATCTGGATCGCCCCCCAGGAGATTCAACCGGCAAGCCCGGGGGTCGACCTGCAATTGACACTTGACTCGATGGTCCAGCATATCATCGAGACGGAGCTGAAAAAAGCAGTTGATGAGCATAATGCCGATGGCGGCACCGTCATCGTGATGGACCCGCGCACGGGGGCGATCCGTGGCATGGCAAGCTACCCGACGTACGATCCGAACCGCTATTTTGAATATCCGGCGGAAATGTACAATCTCAACCCGGCGGTCAGTACGCAATACGAGCCAGGCTCGACATTCAAAATCTTCACCGTGGCCGTCGGGTTGCAGGCGCGCGCATTCACCGCAGATACGGTCGTGGACGATCCCGGCAGCGTCTATCGCTACGGTTGGAGCCTGTCAAACTGGAATGGCGGCGGCAACGGGCCGGTCAACCCGGAGAAGATACTGTACTACTCCAGTAATGTCGGCGCGCTGCAACTGGCTGAACTGATCGGCCCGGAGAAGTTCTATGCAGCGCTGGAGGCATTCGGCTTCGGCAAGCCGACCGGCATTGAGATCGCTGGTGAAGCCGCCGGAACGGTTCGCACGCCGAATGCGCCGGACTGGAGCCCGTTGATATTGAACACCAATGGCTACGGCCAGGGGATTGCCGTCACGCCGCTGCAACTCGTGCGCATGGTCGCAGCCATCGGTAATGACGGCAAGCTTATGCGCCCCTACATTGTTGAGCGGCGCTGCCGCGGCAATGATTGCATCATCACACAACCCCGGCAGGTGGGGCAACCGATCGAGCCGGGTGTTGCGTGGACAGTGCGGCGCATGCTGGTCAAGTCGGCCAATCACTATGCGCCGGTCGTCTGGGCATCAACCACCGGGAACTATGGCGACACGTGGCTCGTTCCGGGCTACGAGGTGTGCGCCAAGACGGGGACCTCGTCGATCCCTGACGGGCGCGGCGGGTATGTTCAGGACGCGACGATCGGCTCCGTTGCGGGGCTTGCGCCGGCAGAGCATGCGCGCTACGCCATCCTGGTCAAGGTCGATCGCCCGCGCGATGATTACTGGGCGGTGCGCACGGCCATTCCGCTCTATCAGTCCATCGCCACGCAGTTGTTGCGGTATGAGCGTGTCGCGCCGGATATGGGCCTGGTCGATCCCGGGCAGACGGTTGGAGGGCAATAGGAAATGGCGATGCACACAGCGCCAGGTCAATGCTCTCGCCGGTTGCCTGCCGCCCATTGTCTGGTTGCGGTAGAGATTATGTTACAATGCCGCCGGATTCCTGGCCTGATCCATGTCGGGAGATGCGGCGGTGTTGCGATTGGACGATGTGCTGTCTGGCGTGCAGGCGGAAGCGGATCGGCGCATGCCTTCCATACCGCGCACGTTGGTGCAGGTCGCCTTCAGCGAAGCGGTTATCGACTCGCGGCTGGCGACGCCTGACTGCCTGTTCGTCGCCCTGCGCGGCGAACGGGTTGATGGCCATGATTTCGTGGCTGACGCTGCGGCGCGTGGCGCCCGTGGGGCGCTGGTGCGACGTGAACGAGCGGCACACCTGTTGCCTGGCCGGCCCCGGGTGGTGGTTGATCCAACAACCGGCGCCGGGCTCGAACAGGCGACACCCGCCACCATGTTGCTGATCGCCGTTGACGAGCCACAGGCAGCGCTGAACCGGTTGGCATCGTATCATCGCCGGAGATTTAACCCGACAGTGATCGGTATCACCGGAAGCGTGGGCAAGACCTCCACCAAAGAGGTGACGTCCAGCGTGTTGCAGCGCAGCTTTCGCACCTTAAAAAATCCAAGAAGCTACAATAGCGAGGCGACGATGCCCATCGTTCTGCTCAAGCTCACCGCTGAACACCATGTGGCGGTGCTTGAGATGGGCATGTATGGCCCGGGCGAGATCGCGCATCTGGCGGATCTCGCCCGGCCACGTCTCGGCATTGTGACCAACGTTGGCCCGTCGCACCTGGAACGCATGGGAAGCATTGAAGCCATCCAGCGCGCCAAGAGCGAACTTCCCCGGGCGTTACCTGAGGATGGGTATGCAATCCTCAACATTGACGATCCGCTGGTGCGGGTCATGGCCGATGTCACGCGCGCCACACCGTTCTTCTACGGGCTTGATCCGGCGGCGGATCTGTGGGCCGACGCCATCGAGAGTCGTGGATTGCAGGGAGTGAGCTTTCGCGCACACTACCAGGGCGATACCGTCCACCTGACGCTCCCTTTGCTGGGGCGGCACAGCGTCCATACAGCGTTAGCCGGCGCGGCAGCCGGGTTGCTGCTGGGCATGGAATGGGAAGCAATCATTGACGGCCTGCGCGATGAGAAGGCTCAGCTCCGGTTGCTGGCCGTGCCGGGCGTCAACCAGACAACCTTGATCGACGACACGTATAATGCATCACCGGCGTCGACGCTGGCGGCGTTGAACCTGCTGGCCGAACTCGATGGCCGGCGTATCGCCATCCTGGGCGACATGCTGGAACTGGGCAGTATTGAAGAGACGGCGCACCGGCGGGTCGGAGCACGGGCAGCTGAAGTGCTCCAGGAACTGATCGCCGTTGGCCAGCGGGCGCGCTGGATCGCCGATGAGGCGCTCCAGGCCGGCATGCCGCGCGACCGGGTCCACATGGTCGCGGACAATGATGCCGCGGCGGCGCTGGCCCATACACGCATCGCGCCTGGCGACTATATCCTTGTTAAAGGCTCACGTGGCATGGCAATGGAGAGTATCGTCGCGCAACTGCAACGGCGTGATCCATGATCCCGAGAACATTCGTACCGGCTGCATCGCTACAACGAGCGACGAACTAGAGGAGCAAGGACGTGCGAGAAACGCTCCAGGCACTACTGGTGCAAGATATGGCAAGGGCCCTGTTGCTGGCAGCAGCAGCATTTGTCCTGACCCTCGCAACCGGCGGCTATTGGGTACGCTTCCTGCGCAACCATCGCATCGGCAAACAGATCCGGGTGGAAGGGCCGCAGAGCCATCTGGTCAAAACCGGTACGCCAACGATGGGTGGCATTATCATTTTGCTGCCAGTCGTCGCGCTTACCGTGGCGTTCAACCTGTTCGATCGCTGGTCCATTCTGCTGCCGCTTGCGGTGTTGATCGCGTTTGCCATCCTCGGGGCAATTGATGATTACATGTCGCTGGTCGGCAGCCGGTCAAGAACCTACGGTTTCACGCCACGCACCAAGATGGCGCTCATGTTGCTGATCGCACTTGGCGCGGCGCTGATACTGTATCTGCCGCCCCCATTCGGCCTGGCGAACTTCGGCAAGGTGCGCATCCCGTTTCTTGGCCAGTTTGACCTCGGCCTGTGGTTCATTCCGTTCGCCATGCTGATCATTGTCGGCTCGAGCAATGCTGTGAACCTGACCGACGGCCTCGATAGTCTGGCCGGCTGGAACCTGACCCTGGCATTCGCCGCGTATGGCGTCATCACGTTCCTCAATGGCGAGTTCATCAACCTGATGGCATTCAGTTTCACGCTCGTCGGAGCGTGCGCCGCCTTTCTGTGGTACAACGCGCACCCGGCGCAAGTGTTCATGGGTGATCTCGGCTCACTTTCACTGGGCGCGGTGCTGGGCGTGATTGCGCTCCAATCGCAACAATGGCTGCTGCTGCCCGTGGTTGGCGCGGTGTTCGTCGCCGAGGCGCTCTCGGTTATTGTGCAGGTCGGCTACTTCAAGTGGACCAGGTATCGCACCGGCGTCGGGCGCCGTATTCTGAAAATGTCGCCGCTGCATAACCATTTCGAGTTGCTCGGCTGGAGCGAAACACAGGTGATGCAACGCTTCGTGCTGGTTGGCATGGTTGCGGCCCTGATTGGCATCTCACTGGCGCTCACGATTAACGATGCGCAAACGGTAACCGTCGAACGTAGCGATGTGAGAATGTTGAACGTTGAACGTTGAACGTGGGACGTGGAACGTGGGACGCATATGGAGTTTGAGGGCAAGCGCGCACTGGTGATGGGGCTTGGCGTGCATGGCGGTGGCGTGGGTGTGGCCCGTTTCCTGGCATCGCGCGGCGCGCACGTGACCGTCACCGACCTGCGGCATCCCGATGCGCTGAGCTCCTCGCTCGATGCGCTCGCCGGCGTTCCGATCCGGTTCGTGCTTGGGAAGCACCACGACGACGATTTTCGCAACGCCGACATTGTGGTGCGCAATCCTGCCGTTCCGGCCACCTCGCGCTACCTCCAGATCGCTCGCGATGCCGGTGCGACGATCGAGATGGAGATGACCCTCTTCTTTCGTCTCTGTCCCGGCCCGATTCTGGGAGTTACCGGCACCAAGGGTAAGACAACGACGACCATGTTGCTTGGCGCCATGCTGCGCGAGCAATATCCTGATACAGTGATCGCCGGCAATCTACGCGTCTCGGCCCTTGAGCAGCTTCCGCACATTACGCCGGCCACGCCGGTGGTGCTGGAACTCTCATCGTTTGCGCTCGAAGGATTGGGCGAGGCCGGGCTTGGCCCACGGTTCGCCTGTATCACCAATGTGTCGCCGGATCATCTCGATCGGTATGCCTCGATGGCGGCATATACGTATGCCAAGGAACAGATCTGGCGCCAGCAGCAACCGGGCGATGTTGTGGTGCTGAACGCGATGAACCCGGTCACGCGCACCATGGAGGTTATTGACCGGCGTCCCGGCGATGTTGTCTGGTTTGCTGGAACGAGCAGTGCACGGGAAGGCCCTGCCTGGCACGCGCATGCACCGCAACGGATCGCATACTGGCAGGATGATCGGCTGTTCTGGCAGTCATCCGGCTCCGGGCAATCCTCCGGCGAGCGCACGACTATCTGCAACCGTGACGATGTACGTCTGCCGGGTGAGCACAATCTGGCGAATGTGGCCGCCGCCGCGGCCCTGGCGACGGTGTTCGGTGTTGCGCCCGAGCGCATTCGTCTTGCAGTGCGGAACTTCTCCGGCGTCGAGCATCGCCAGGAACTGGTGCGGGTGATTGACGATGTTGGTTATGTCAATGATACGGCCGCCACGGCACCGGAGGCGGCAATCGCTGCACTCCAGAGTTTTGCCGCACCGATCGTCCTGATCGCCGGGGGAGCGGACAAGAACCTGCCGTTTGACGCGTTCGCCCACGCCATCGCCGTCCGGGCCAGGTCCGTTGTGTTGCTGGAGGGTACAGCCACACCGAAACTTGCAGCTGCGCTGCGTCTCGCGGCAGCCGGCGCAGCGCTCGACATAGCCGGCCCGTATGCCGATTTTACACAGGCCGTCCACGAAGCGCGACGCCGCGCAATGCCTGGCGATATCGTTCTGCTGTCGCCGGGATGCGCCAGTTTCGGCATGTTTCGCAATGAGTTTCACCGCGGCGAAGAGTTTCGCCGTATCGTCCTGAACCTGGCATGAACCGTTGCTCGCGGCAAGGGACAGTCACATAAGACGTCAGGATGCCGTGCAACCATGTGGATGGTCCTTGTGAAGAATGATGACGAATATCAGCAGATGCTGCGCAACCTCGACGCCGCACGTGAGCCGGATGAGCCAGCGGCGCCTCAAGAAACGCTGCGGCTGCGCATCCCCGTCTTTGTACCATGGGTCGCGCGCGTGCTGCTGGCAATCAATATTGCGGTCTTTGCTGTGCCATGGATTCTGGACTCAATCGGCATACGCGTTGCCGGGAACGTGACGATCTATGAGGTGCTGCTGATCTGGGGCGCGAAAGAAAATGCCGCGATCTTTGCCGGTGGCCAGTATTATCGTTTTCTCACGGCTATGTTCCTCCATGGCGGGCTGGCCCACCTCTTCTTCAACGCCTTTGCATTGTATTCGCTGGGATTCGAGACCGAGCGTATTTTTGGCTCACAACGCTTTCTGGCACTGTACCTGATCGCCGGGCTCGGTGGCGGGCTGGCATCGTATGGGTTCAATGCCAACCCGTCGGTCGGCGCATCTGGAGCGATTTTCGGGCTGGTCGGCGCACTGAGTGCTTTTTACTACACCGCACGCCCGGTGCTTGGCGGGATCGCACGCCAGCAACTCGGCAGTTTGATGTTTGTGGCGCTCATTAACCTGGCATTCGGTTTCACGGTTCGTTATATCGACAACAATGCCCACATCGGCGGATTGTTGACCGGAGCACTGGCCGGCTGGTTACTGGCGCCGCGGTTTGCGATCGACACGCGGTGCTACCCGCCGGCTGTCGCACGCCTGAGCTTCCGATTCGCCTGGCCGGCGACACTGGCGCTGCTGGCGCTCCTGGTGTTCCTGGCGATGATCATCACGCCGCCGTTGCCGATCTAAGAGGCGAACCACTCACCATAGACACTCTGGGCCTACCACGGTGCGTGTACGGGATTGTTTCATTGCATGCCTGGTGCAGTGCGGCGAGGCCCAATCAGACCATTACCACCATCAGTGTGGTCAATCGCTGGCGGCGTTGAGCCGGTTGCGCATCACCAGCTACCAGTACGGACACCCTGGTCGTATGATAGAAAGCAGTAATTGCCTATGACCGACACACTGCAACGAAAACCTGACTACCCGCTGCTGACGACGATGGGCGTTCTCGTGCCGCTGGGTCTTGTGATGGTGTATAGCGCATCGTTTATGAGCGCCTATGCGACGCATCATGATCAGCTCTACTATACCTGGCGACAACTTGTCGCTGCGCTGCTCGGCATTGGTGGTATGCTGGCGGCACAACGGATCGACTATCGTATCTGGCGACGGTTCTCGGTTCACCTGATGGCCGGTACGCTGTTCCTGCTGACACTCACGCTGATATTGCCAGAATCCATGACGGAGGCCAACGGCGCACGCAGCTGGATACGTATCGGTTCGTTCAGTATGCAACCCTCAGAGATCGCCAAGCTGACAATGGTCATCTATATTGCTGACTGGTTGTCGCGCCGCGGTGAGAAGCTGACGAACGTCACCTATGGACTCGCGCCATTCGCGCTGATGCTCGGTGTTGTGTGTGGCCTGGTGATGCTGGGCCATGACCTTGGCACAACCGTGGTGCTGGTCATCATCGGCGGCATTGTCTATTTCGTCGCAGGCGCGAATATGCTGCACATCCTGGGGGCAAGCGCACTGGCAGGCGGCGCCTTCTGGGCGCTGATCAATGTCGCCGCATATCGCCAGGAACGCATCGCGGCATGGATCGACCCGTTCGCGCATTATCAAGGAGCCGGCTATCAGCCGGTGCATGCGCTGTATGCGCTTGGCAGCGGCGGGCTGTTTGGCGTGGGGATCGGGCAGGCGCGCCAGAAGTTCTTCTGGTTGCCCGAAGCGCATACCGATGCTATCTTCGCAATCATTGGCGAGGAGTTTGGCCTGCTTGGCACGCTCCTCGTCGTGACATGCTTCCTGGTCATTGCCTATCGTGGCATGCGCATCGCCGGTCGTGCGCCCGACCCGTTCGCCGCTCTGCTGGCAACTGGTATCACGGCCTGGCTGGTGTTTCAGGCATTGATCAACATTGCGGTGGTGACGACGCTTATCCCGTTCACCGGGCTGACGCTGCCATTTCTGAGCTATGGCGGCACATCACTTGCCATGAGTATGGTAGCGGTTGGCATCTTGCTGAATATTTCACGCCATATCGGCGGCGGTATCCCTGGTGAGTTCGATGAATCCGTTGCACCTGACAGTCGCCCCGATCACGCATCGCTTACCAGGCGCATGGCTGGTTGGTGGCGGAACCGGCGGCCACGTCTATCCGGCGCTGGCCGTCGCCGCAGTGCTCAACGCACCTGGGGCGCAATCCGGCGCCGCTGAACCGGTTGTTGCGCGCGAGCCTGGTATCGCCGTGCCTGATATGCGCTGGTCGGTTATGTATGTTGGTAGCGCCGGTGGGATGGAGGCCGATCTGGTGGCGCGCGAGAGTAGTCTGTCATTTCTACCGATCCCGGCGGCAGCGCTGCGAGGACGCAATCCGCTGGCGATCATGCGTAACCTGGTGACGCTGGCGCGCGGAACGCTCGTTGCTCGCCGTCTCATTGAGCGCGAGCGCCCGGCAGTTATTCTCGGCACCGGGGGATACGTCTGCGTGCCGGTGTTCCTGGCGGCGCGCATGGCGGGGACGCCAACGATCATCTACCTGCCGGATGTCGTTCCCGGGCTGGCGGTTCGTTTCCTGGCGCACCTGGCGACGCTGGTCGCATGCAGTGTTGCCGACTCGGCCCGGTATCTCGGGTTATCGCCACTGGATGCCGATACGATGCTCTCCCGGCCGGTTCGTAACGACCAACGCGCCAGACTGGTGGTCACGGGGTATCCGATCCGGCCGGCATTCCTGCACCTTGACAGACGGGCGTGTCGCGCAACCTTCGGCCTGGACGATGCAACACCCACGCTCCTGGTTGCGGGTGGTAGCCGCGGCTCACGCAGCATCAACCGCGCCATTGCGGCACTCCTGCCCGTGCTGTTGCCACTGGCGCAGGTGATCCATGTATGCGGGCGTGAAGGGGATATCGCCTTCCTGCGCGCAGCGGTGGATGCGTTGCCGGCTGAGCTTCAGCAGCGCTACCACCTTTTTGAGTATCTGCACAGCGCCACGCCTGCCGAGGGAGGCGCGCAGAACACGATGGGTGCCGTGCCCGGAACCGGGCGCGATGCCGCACCGACAATGATCGCGGCGCTCGGAGCAGCCGACCTGGCAGTCTGCCGCAGCGGCGCCTCGACCCTCGGCGAACTGCCGGCAGCCGGCTTGCCGGCAATACTGGTGCCGTACCCGCATGTTCATCAGGATGAGAATGCCGATTATCTCGTCCGGCATGGGGCAGCGCTGAAAGTAAGCGATGCAGCACTGCTGGGAGACGACCATCCCGCAGTGGGCCCGCTGTTCCGGAACATCCACCGGCTTCTCACGCACCCTGATGAACGTCGCGCAATGGCAGAGCAGGCTCGGGCGCTGGCGCGACCGGATGCCGCTCATCGGCTTGCGTCGCTGCTGCACGCGCTGGTGGCCAGGAGACAGACGGCATGATAACGATCGATCTGAGCGGGTCATTCGTCACCTATCTCATCCTTCTCGTGCTTGGCGTGCTCGGCTGGATCTGGGGGTTTCGCTATATTGTCAGTATGGCTCTCTTCACGACCGTTGCTTACCTGTTGACGGTACAGAGCGGCAACTTTATCGTCGGGTTGATCAACCGGACATACAGCAATATGCCCAAACTGGTCGCCTTTGCTACCGGCGGCGACACAGCAAGCGTCGCGCCATTAGGGCCGATTATTCCTGAGAATCTCGAAGCGCCGTTGCTGTTGCGGGTGCTGGTGTTCGTTGCGTTGCTGGCGATTGGTATCGGCTACTCATTTCCCTGGGAAGGCGGCAAACCGCTTGGCGGGTGGGGGGGTAAGCGCCCGCTCCGCATCATGGGTGCGCTTACGGGAATCTACACGGCTGTTCTGTTGATCAGCGCGCTTGCCACCTTCTGGAACGATCTGGCGCGCGCAGTCACTGTGCCGCCGCTCCTTGCCATTGCCCTGGGCAGCCTGCCGACATGGAGCGGAATCGTGCCATCGACAATTGCAGCATTTGTCATCACGCTGCTGGTGGTCATGGCGATACGATTCAATCGCATCTGGGCGGCGGATCCGCAGGCTGGCGGCGGTGGTGGCGGTGGCGGCGGTGGCGGCGGGCAAAGAAAGTAGCGCTGGAGCAGGACGAGATGCATTATCACATCGTTGGCGTCGCTGGAGCTGGTATGAGCGCCATTGCGCATATTTTGCTCGATCAGGGCCATACGGTCAGTGGCTCGGATCTGCAACAGAATGCGTCAACTGCGGTGCTCGAGCGTCGTGGCGCGCTGATCCGGCCCGGTCACGACGCGACGTACGTTGCCGGCGCCGATGTACTGCTCGCCACCTCGGCGGTCAACGATCCCCACGTTGAACTGGAAGCGGCGCGCGCGCGGGGTATTCCAGTACAGCGGCGCGCCGACCTGTGGCGCGAGTGGTCGCGCCAGCGCCCCGTGGTGGCCGTTGCCGGAACGCATGGCAAGACGACAACGACGGGGTTACTGGCATTCATGCTGGTGCGCGCCGGTTGTGATCCTGGTTACGTGATCGGCGCCGACACGCCTGATCTGGAGAGGAGTGCGCGCTGGGGCGATCCGGCGGGGCCGCTGGTCATCGAGGCAGATGAATATGATCGGACATTCCTTTCGCTGACGCCATACCTTGCGGTTATCACCAATGTCGAATGGGATCATGTTGATATCTATCCCACGCCAGAGGCGTACGAAGCCGCCTTTGGCGCATTCGTCCGGCTTGTTGCACAACCACAGCGTCTGATCGTGTGCGGCGACGACCCCGGCGCGCTTCGGGCGGCGGATATACCGGATGCCCAGCAGTACGGTATCGAGGAAGCGGTTGCCCGCAACCCGGCGTCATGCCGCCTCGCGCCGATGGATTGGATGGCAGCCGGTGTATGCTCCGGCGACAACGGCACTTCCTTTGATCTGTGGCGCTACGACCGGGCAACGTTCGGCACACGTCTGGCGGGCCGGTATACAATGCAGCTTGCGGGAGCGCACAATGTGCGGAACGCCCTGGCAGCGATTGCAGCCGCGACGGCACTCGGTGTCGACCAGGCAGTAATTGCAGCGGCGCTCGCGAATTACCGCGGGGCTCGCCGGCGGTTCGAGGTCAAGGGCGAGGCCGGCGGTGTGACGGTTATTGATGATTATGCGCACCATCCAACCGAGGTGCGCGCAACATTGAACGCAGCACGGGCACGCTACCCTGACCGGCGCCTTGTCGTCTATGTGCAGCCGCATACCTTCTCACGCACGCGCGCCCTGCTCGACGACTGGGCGGGAGCTTTCGAGCAGGCAGACGTTGTGCGTGTGGGCGATGTCTATGCTGCCCGCGAGGCGGGCGACGCGCATGCTGATGCGCTCTTGCTTGCCGGACGCATCGTGCATGCCGATGTCCAGGCAGCCGGCAGCGTGGCGGCGGCAGCGGAAACGCTGGCGGCAATACTCCGCCCCGGCGACGTGCTGCTGACGCTTGGAGCAGGTGATAGTCATCGCGTCGGCGAACTGATTGTCGAACGATCTGGTATGCAGAATTGAGAGCAGAGTGACGAACGAAGGCACAGCTGCATTCCACCGGCGCGTGGCCGAAGAGCTGAGCGGGCGCTATCGCGGTAACGAACGCGCACCCGAAGGATGGCGCGAGACGCAGGCATGGCACTGGGAGCAGGCCGGCGCCTACGCTCAGGCGGTTGAGACGGCGCTGGAAGTCGCCGAATTGCGCGTCTCACGACTCGATTTCAGTGGCGCGCGGCAATGGACCGAGCGCGCGCTGGCGCTGATCGAGCGCCTGCCCCTGGCCAGTCAGTATGCGTACGACCTGCGCGCCTGTACGCTGGCGCTGGCTGTTCTGGAGTTTGGTGGGCAATACCGAGAAGGGCTGGAGTATGCCCGTCGCATGCTCCGGGCGGCGCGACGCCACAAGAGTGTCGAGGCCGAAGCGCGCGCCCTGATGGCGATCGGGCGCATGCAACGCGAACTGGGCCAGCTTGCCCAGGCCGAGGCGTCGCTCCAGCAGGCGCGCGATCTTGCGGCACGCGATGAACTTGGTGAGCTCGAGGCCGAGGCCCGCCTGCATCTCGCGAAGGTGCGCCAGTTGCAGGGGCGGCACCTGGAAGCATTACAGGAGTTGCAACTCGCCCGCGAAGAACATGAAAGCTATGACGACAAACTGAAACTGGCGCGGGTGCTCACCAGCATTGGCGACATCTATCGCGTCCTGGGGTCGAGTCGCGAAGCGTTGACCTTCTACACCCGCGCGTTGAGCCTCGAACAGGGGCGTGGTAGCTTGCTTGGCCAGGCAATTCTGAAGGATAAGCTGGCACTGGCATTACTCGACCAGAATAAGGCCGCCGATGCGCTGGCTTCAGCCGAAGAGAGCCTGCGCCTGCGCGAGCGGCTGAATGATGTGGTGGGGCAGGCGCGTTCCCATACCGTGATCGGCGCGATCATGAGCCGACTCGGGCGCCATGAACCGGCGATGGCATCCTATGAGCGGGCACGCGAACTACAGGAACTGACGCAGAACCCGCGCGGTCAGGGGATCGCGCTGATTCACCTGGGAGACGCTGCGCGCGCGCTACGCCAGCCACACGTGGCCGCCGAACAGTATAGCCAGGCGCTGAACCTGGCCCGCCGCGATCAGGATCAGATCGGCGTAGCGCGCGCGCTCGAACGGCTGGGCGACGTCAGTTTTGAGCAGGGGCAACGCGACATGGCGCTGGCACGCTGGAACGAGGCGCTCCAGATCCGTGAGACGCTGCGCCACGTGGACGAAGCGGCAGTATTGCGCGACCGCATCCGCGTCGCGCAGACAACGGGGTGACATGCACTACCTGGAGCGCGAACCACTGGCACCCTACACAGCCTGGCGCATCGGCGGGCCGGCGCGCTATTTCGTTCACGCGACACGCGCAGACGACGTACGCACGGCGCTGGCGTGGGCCGAACAGCATGGGATAGCGGTGTTCGTGCTTGGCGGCGGATCGAACGTACTGATTGGCGACGCCGGCTTTGATGGCCTGGTCATCCGCTTCCGCGCGCACAATATACGCCTCGACGCACATGGCGACGAAGCGCGCGTCATTGTCGAAGCCGGTGCACCCATGGCCGGCACTGCGCGGCGCCTGGCGCGCCAGGGATGGGCGGGCCTCGAATGGGCCGAGGGATTGCCGGGAACCGTCGGCGGTGCACTCTATGGCAACGCCGGATGTTACGGCGGTGATATTGCGTCATCCCTCGATCGCGCCTGGTTGCTGGTAAATGGCGACGTTGCGGAATGGCCCGTTGAGCGGTTTGGGTTCGCCTACCGCACCAGCGCGCTCAAAGCCGCGGCTGGCGATCGTGAGGCGCGACCCTCGCAGCCGGTCGTGCTCTCAGCCGCTTTCCGTCTGTATCGGGACGATCTGACCGCGCTGGCGCGGCGCATGGAGCGTACATCGGTTGAACGGCGCAGCAAGACGCCGTGGGGCGCAACATGCGGCAGCGTGTTCAAGAACCCACCGGGCGACAGCGCAGGACGCCTGATCGAAGCCTCTGGACTCAAAGGCGCACGGATCGGCGGTGCAGAGATCGCGCACAAACACGCCAACTATATTGTCAACCTGGGCGGTGCATCGAGTAGCGATGTCTTGCGATTGATTGACCTGGCGCGCGAGCGGGTACTGGCTGAGTTCAACATCGCGCTTGAACTGGAAGTGCAGATTGTGGAATCGTTGCCGGTTGCAGGTGACACACGGAGATAGGCTATGACGCCGAAGCTGCGAGTTGGCGTACTGTTTGGCGGCCAGTCTGGCGAACACGAGGTCTCGCTGGTTTCGGCGCGCGCGGTACTCGACGGGCTCGACCGCACAAAGTACGACGTGGTGCCGATTGGGATCACGAAGCACGGGCACTGGATCGCTGCAGCCGATGCACATGCCCGGCTCATCGCCGCAGCCGATCCGGCAAAACTGCCGGGCGGCATAGGAACGCCGATCGCAGATACCGCGCCCACGCCTGACATGACGGGCCAGCAAACGGCAACGCCGTTCGAGATGGTCACAGCAGACTCGCATGCTTCTGTGCTTGGCGCGCTTGATGTCATTTTCCCGGTGTTGCACGGACCGAGAGGTGAGGATGGTACGGTACAGGGGTTGCTGGAACTGGCCGGCGTGCCGTATGTCGGCTGCGGCGTGATGGCGTCGGCGGTCGGCATGGATAAGGCGATGATGAAGGCAGCCTTTGCCGGCGCCGGATTACCGTTGCTGCCCTGGTTGCTTATCCGGCGTGCGGAGTGGGAACGCGAACCGGCGTACGTGCTGGACTGGATCGAAAGCCGCCTGACCTACCCGGTGTTCGTCAAACCAGCCAATCTGGGTTCGAGTGTCGGCATCAGCAAGGCAATCGATCGCGCAACACTGGAGCATGGCCTGACCGAGGCTGCTGGCTACGATCGGCGTATCGTGGTTGAGCAGGGCATACCAGCCCGCGAGATCGAGGTTAGCGTGCTGGGGAACGATGCTCCTGAAGCCAGCGTGCCGGGCGAGGTCATCCCGTCGGGTGAGTGGTACGACTACGAAGCCAAATATCTGAGCGGCGCATCGCAGATCCTGATCCCGGCGCCGATCAGCCTGGAACTGGCGGCGCAGGTACGCACACTCGCGGTCCAGGCATTCAAGGCGATTGATGGCGCCGGCCTGGCGCGAGTTGATTTCCTGCTCCATCGTGATATCGGTGAACTCTATCTGAACGAAGTCAACACCATGCCCGGATTCACACCCGTCAGCATGTATGCCCGGATGTGGGAAGCCAGCGGATTGAGCTACCCGGAGTTGCTTGACCGGTTGATTATGCTGGCGCTCGAGCGATTCACAGGTCAGCGATCAACCTGATGGCATCAGTAAGTGACGAACATGATGGATGATTTCGGCTACAACCAGCCAAACACGCGCGCCCGCATCGCCGCGCGGCGCAAACGCAGCCGTGTGCCACGCACCGAATCAGGCGTCCTGCCAGGACCGCGTCTCGCCGCCGGCCAGTGGCTCGCCAGCGGCCACGCGTTCAGTCTGGTATTGTTGCTTACATCCCTTGCCGGGTTGCTGTATATCGCCTTCGCGCCGCAATTCGTCATACAGACCGTGCATGTCAACGGCGCACAGACGCTCAGCGAGGCCGAAGTTGCCGAACTTGCCAGCGCGACTGGCCAGTCAATCTGGCTCGTGCAGACCGATGCGATTGTGGCGCGCATTGCAGGCAGTGCGTATGTCGAGCAGGCCAGTGCATCGGTGGCATTGCCCGACGTCTTGACGATCAATCTTGTCGAGCGCCGGCCCGAACTACGCTGGCAGGCCGGCAACACTCGCTTCCTGATCGATGGCGACGGGCGTGTCCTGGGCCCTGACACAACAGCAACTCTGACGAATACGCTGATCATAGAGGATCGCAGCGGCCGGGCGATCGAAGCGAATGATCGCATTGACCCTGAAGTGCTGCAACTGAGCCGGTTGCTGGCACTTCGTTTACCGGGCGAGGCCGGTGTGACGCCAGCAGGCATCAGCTGGGATCCGGCTCAGGGCGTCACAATTGCAACAACCGATGGGCGAACGATTGTTTTCGGACGAATGGACAATCTGGAGGCGAAGATCAAGGTATTGCGCTTCCTGACGATCCAGGAACCAACAGAGTATACCTATCTCGATTTGCGCCCGGCGGCGCCATATTACCGTAACGATGGGCCGCCGCCACAACCGGAAACACCATAAACGAATGACGGATTTTTGTTGAATCCGCCATTGCAGAGGTTCGCTATGGCACATCGCACCATTGTCGGCATTGACGTCGGTACAACCAAGGTCTGCACCATCGTGGCACAGGTTCACGAGAGCGGCCGGGTCAATGTACTCGGTGTCGGCCTGACGCCATCGAAGGGGCTGGATAAAGGCGTGGTCGTGAATATCGATGATGCCGTCAATGCAATCGCCACGAGCGTCGAGAAGGCCGAACGGCTCTCCGGTTACCGGATCGGTACAGCGTTTGTCGGCATTGCCGGGCGTCACATTCAGTCGCTCAATAGCCGGGGCGTGGTCGCCGTGGCACGCAGCGACCACGAGATTACCCGGCATGACGTCGCACGCGCCGTCGAAGCGGCTCAGGCTGTCGCCATACCAACCCAGCGTGAAGTGATCCATGTGATCCCGCGTGCCTATGTTGTTGACGGCAATGAAGGGATCCGCGATCCAATCGGTATGGCAGGCTTTCGTCTCGAAGTCGAGACCCATATTATCACCGGCGAGGTGATGGCGATCCAGAATCTGATCAAGAGCGTCCAGAAAGCCGGCGTCGAGATCGACGACCTGGTGCTGCAACCACTGGCGGCAGGCGAGGCGGTCCTGAGTGCCGATGACAAGGACCGTGGCGTGGTGCTGGCCGATATTGGCGGCGGCACAACCGACATCGCCGTGTTTGCCCAGGGAGGCATCTGGCACACGAGTGTCATTCCGGTCGGTGGCAACCACTTTACCAACGATGTTGTGATCGTGCAGCAGACACCACATAACACCGCCGAATATCTCAAGCTCAAGTATGGCGCGGCCATCGCCGAGGAACCTGACGATGCGGCAAGCGATATCATCGACGCCGAAGGGTTCGCGCCCGGCGAACGGCAGCAACTCAGTCGTTCAACCCTGAACCAGATTCTTCAGGCGCGCGCCGAGGAACTGACCGAGTTGATCTACAACGAGATTCGGCGCAGCGGGTACGAAGGGCTTCTGCCGGCAGGTATTGTCCTGACCGGCGGGACGTCGCAGTTGCCGCGGCTCGATGAATTGATGCGCGAGATGCTCGGTATCCCGGTGCGGGTCGGCGCGCCAACCGATCTGACCGGCCTGGCGGACACGTTGAGCAGCCCGGCCTACGCCGCCGCAATTGGCTTGTTGCGCTGGGGCATGCGCCATGGCGCGGCAGGGATGCACGGAGGCGGGCCGCCATCCGATCGTGGGGGATGGGTGTCGACATATGAACGGTTCAAAACCTGGCTCAAGGAGTTATTGCCGTGACGGTGCCATCCACGTTTGCCCAATCCGGTAAGCGGGCGAGGGTATCCTGCAGCACCGGGAACGCTGGCGCATGCAGGTCTGAGGGTCACTATCTGTAAAGCGTAAGACGTAGCTCGTATGCTACGGTTTGCGGCTTTACGTGGACGTTAGTCGTTTTACGCTTTACGCATCACGTTGCAAGGAGGGGACGCAATGGCCGATTACACCAGCCTGAACCAGGCCGCAGAGAACTTCGCGGTCATCAAAGTGGTTGGCGTCGGCGGCGGCGGTTCGAATGCCGTGGACCGCATGGTTGACGAGGGGGTGACCGGCGTCGATTTCATTACCGTCAACACCGACGCTCAGGCGCTGCTGCACTCGCGCGCCACAACGCGCATCCGCATCGGCGACAAGCTCACAAAAGGGCTTGGCTCGGGCGGCAACCCGGTGATTGGCCAGAAAGCAGCCGAGGAGACCACCGAGGAGATCTACGAATCGCTCAAGGGCGCCGACATGGTCTTCATCACCGCCGGCATGGGCGGTGGCACTGGCACCGGCGCATCACCGGTCATCGCCAGCGTTGCGCAAGATCTGGGAATGCTCACGGTCGGGGTTGTCACCAAGCCATTCAGCTTTGAGGGCAACCACCGGCGCAAGACTGCCGAGCAGGGGATTGAGCAACTGCGCCCGATGGTGGATACGCTGATCGTCATTCCCAACGATCGCCTGCTGCAAACGGCAAGCAAGAATACGTCCATGCTGCAGGCATTCCAGATGGCAGACAATGTGTTGCGCCAGGGCATCCAGGGTATCTCGGACCTGATCACGCAACGCGGCCTGATCAACGTTGACTTTGCGGACGTCAAGACGATCATGGCGCGCCAGGGCTCGGCGCTGATGGCGCTGGGTATCGGCAGCGGTGACAACCGCATGGTTGATGCCGTGAATGAGGCGATCGCCTCGCCACTGCTCGAGGTCTCAATTGATGGCGCCAAGGGCGTGCTGTTCAACGTGACCGGTGGTGAGGATCTGGGCATTCTTGAGGTGTACGAAGCCGCAGAGATCGTATCGAAAGCTGTGGATTCTGAGGCGAACATTATCTTCGGCGCGGTCATCGACCCGCATTTCCCGCCGGGACAGGTGAAGATCACATTGATTGCCACCGGCTTTGATACAAGCCGCCCGCCGGACCCACGCAAACGCATTTACGTACCGGGCGCCCAGCAATCGGCAGCCACCCAGCCCCGGCGTGATATGGCATATGCGGAACCACAGCAACCGGCAACCGGCGCTGTACCGCAGCCAGCGCGATCGCAGCCGGCACAGCCGCCACGCACGCCAGGCGTCAGCGTCAGTGGCGACGACCTGGACATTCCGCCCTTCCTGCGCAATCGGCGCAAGAACGGCTAGAACCAATACCTTTCAAATAAGGCGTTCTGCACCGCACCGCCCCCCACCCAACCTCCCCCCGCTGGGGGGAGGAGTCGGACTCCCTCCCCCGGCGGGGGAGGGCTGGGGTGGGGGTGACGGGCGTATTTGAAAGGTATTGCGGCTAGAACAGCGGTAGAGTTTTCGGTTTCTGATACAGCGCGGCTGCGCCGCGCCGCATCAACCAGAATCTCGATGGGCCGGCGGCCCAAAACACCTGAAAAATGGAACACTCTACCGGCGCTCCAGTGTCACACCGTTCAAAACTACGAGGTACGCGGTCGCCTGGCCGGCTTCTCGCGTACCTGTTCATCGTGCCTCCAGCAGAGCACTACGGGCAGCTCGTGAGCCGCCCGTAGCGTACCACGGTGATCATTACGTAAGCAGCGTCAATATCTCCGGCTCACCCTCGGTGATTGCAATGGTGTGTTCGAATTGCGCCGAGAGCGAACCGTCGGCAGTGCGCACCGTCCAGCCGTCACGCTCGTCAAGGACCGCTTCGGGCCCGCCGGCGTTGATCATCGGTTCGACCGTGAATGTCATACCGGGGCGTAACCGCATGCCGCTGCCGGGCTTGCCATAGTGGAGGACCGTTGGCTCTTCGTGGAGGCGCTGCCCGACGCCATGGCCCGTCCATTCACGCACGACCGAATAGCCGTGCGCCTCGGCATACGCCTGGATTGCGGCGCCGATGTCACCCAGATGCGCGCCGCCACGGGCCGCGCGGATACCGCGCCACATCGCTTCCTCGGCAACATCAAGCAGGCGTTGCGTTTCGGGCGCAACTGCGCCGACCGGCAGCGTCACGCACGCGTCACCATACCAGCCATTGAGCAGCACGCCCATATCAATGCCGACGATGTCGCCTTCCTTCAGCCGCTGCCCGCTGGGGAAACCATGGCAGATCACATTGTTTGGCGAAATGCACAGCGTCGCCGGGAAGCCACGATAGCCTTTGTATGCCGGCGTCGCACCGCGCTTGCGGACGAACTGCTCGGCGATACGGTCCAGTTCTTTCGTGGTAATTCCAGGGCGCACATACTCGCGCAAGACTTCGAATGTTTCCGCCACGAGGCGGCCGGCCGCGCGCATCAGCGCAATCTGTTGCCGTGAACGCAATACTACTGCCATGATCTGACTGTTTCTTTCGCATCCCGCTGCTGGATCGGATGTTGCCGTTTCGTTCCTGATATTGTAGCATAAGAGCCTGTCCGAGGATCGGATAGACATGCAGGTAGACGTATGCAGCACATCGAGACCATTATTGCAACCCGCATTGTCGCGATTGTACGCCTGGCACGGTATGAACGAGCGGTTGAGGTGGCACGCGCCCTGTACGACGGCGGTATTCGCGCCATCGAGTTCACATTGACCGGCGAAGGCGCATATGAAGCGATTGCCACCTGTCGCGCCGAACTGGGCACGACCATGGTTGTCGGTGCGGGAACGGTACTTGACGCGGCGGCATGCCACGCCGCAATCGACGCCGGTGCACAATTTGTCGTCACACCGGCATTGCGACCGGCAGTCGTCGCCGTCTGCCGCGAGCGCCATGTGCCGGCGCTCTGTGGTGCATTGACCCCGAGCGAGGCGCTGGCGGCACACGAGATGGGCGCTGCAATGATCAAGATCTTTCCGGCGCGCGCCTTCGGGCCGAACTATATCAAGGATCTGCTGGCGCCATTCCCATTCCTGCGGCTTGTGCCCACGGGCGGCGTGGGGCCTGAGAATGCGCGCGCCTATCTCGAAGCGGGCGCGGTTGCAGTCGGCATCGGCGGGAACCTGGTGACGGCCAGCGCCGTCGTGGCCGGTGACTGGGCGGCGATGACAGCGGCAGCCCGGGCATGCGTTGCGGCGACTGGCGGAACGGTGCTGTGAGAGGCCCGCCTGCCGTCCTCACCGGAGAATCCCTGTGACCAACGCCAGCAACGCGCCACCGGCGACAACGCTGCCAAGCTGCCCGGCCGTATTGGCACCCATGGCATGCATCAGGATGAAATTGTCGGGGTCTTCGTCGAGTGCCACCTTCGCTGCCAGGCGCCCGGCCATCGGAAACGCCGAAATACCGGCGGCGCCAATCAGGGGATTGATTGCCCCGCGACTGAGCACTGCCATCAGCTTGCCAAACAACAGGCCGGCAACCGTGTCCAGAATGAATGCCAGCAAGCCGAGGCCCAGCACCTGTAGTGTCACCAGGTTGAGAAACGACTCGGCACTCATCGTCGAGCCGATCGTCAGCCCGAGAAACAGCGTGGCAACATTGATGATTTCGTTTTGCGCCGCCCTGTTCAACCGCTCAACCACGCCACTTTCACGTAACAGGTTGCCGACCATCAGCATGCTGATCAGCGGCGTTGCCGCCGGCACCAGCAGGCCGATGACCAGGGTCACGATAATCGGAAAGATCACCAGTGCACGACGTGATACCGGGCGCGGCGCATATGCCATGCGGATACGTCGCTCCCGCTGCGATGTCAGCAGACGCATCAGCGGCGGTTGAATGATCGGCACCAGGCTCATGTAGGAATAAGCGGCCACGGCAATCGGCGCAAGTAATTCGGGCGCCAGCTGGGAAGCGACATAGATCGACGTCGGACCGTCAATTGCGCCGATCACGCCGATCGAGGCCGCCTGGTTGAGAGGGAAACCAAGCAGCGTCGCCAGGATGAGCGTACCAAAGATACCGAACTGCCCGGCGGCGCCAAGCAACACCATACGCGGCATCGCGAGCAGCGGACTGAAGTCGATCATCGCACCCACGCCAATAAAGATCAGCAATGGGAAGAGTTCGGTGCTGATGCCTGCGCGGTAGAGTATGCCAAACAATCCCTCTCCCTCGGTCATCCCTGTGAGTGGAACGTTGGCCAGCAGGCAGCCGAAGCCAATTGGCAGCAGCAGCACGGGCTCATACTGCTTCACAACCGCCAGGCCGATGAGTAGCGTTGCCACAACAAGCATCAGTGCATTGCCGGGAGTGAATGCCGCCAGGCCCTTGATCAATTCGGGCCAGAGGAGTGAAAGGTCCATAATCAATCCGGCTGGATGACAAGTAAGGTCTGACGGTGCTTCACATGCTGGCCATCGCTTACATGCACCGTTGTAACGACGCCGGCCTGCCGGGCGCGAATACTGTTCTGCATCTTCATTGCTTCAAGCACGCACAACTCCTGGCCAGGCACCACCCGATCGCCCGGCTTGACGTTGATCGTAAGCACCACGCCGGGGATCGGCGCGACGACAGCGCCTGATTCGCCGGCCGCCGGGGCTGGCGGCGACGATACGTGTGCCGGTACGGTGCCAGGTTCACGCGGCGCCACTGCCGGTGCGGTCACCGGCGCTTCGGGCCAGACCTCAAAACGCTCGCCGTCAACGATGGCAATGATCGGCCGGGCATTCAGGTCACCTATCTCAACATCGTAGGTAGTTCCATCAACCACAACGCGCACATTCATCGTCGTTCTCGTCTTTGCTGATCAGGCCGGGCGCCTCGCCGGGCCGCCTGCCAGGGGCTTATGGCCGCCTCCGCCGATGGCGGCAGCGCGCGACGAGCCACCTGCTCGCGCGCCAGCGCGACAGCAACGGCGGCAACAGCGGCACGGCGACGCCGATCACCCACATCTTCCGGCGGCGGCGGCGCAGACTCAGGTGTGACGCGCTCGGCGGTGAAGCGCACCAGTAATGCCATCACGCCCCACAGCAGCATGATCGCGCCAAAGGTCACACCCATGCCTATCAGCAAAAGGTTCAGCGCAACACCAGGATCGGCACCAGCATTCATTACAGTGGTATGTTGCCGTGGCGACGCGGCGGCGGCACCACTGACTTATCGCGCAACGCTTCCAGTGCAGCGGCGATCCTGGCACGCGTCTCGCGAGGTTCGATCACATCATCAAAATAACCGAATGCCGCGGCATGGTAGGGATTGGTGTAGTTCCGCTCATACTCTCTGGCCAGGCGCACGCGTTCCGCCTCCGGGTCCGGCGCGGCGGCGATCTGGTCGCGGTATAGCAGGTTGACGGCCCCATCCGCGCCCATCACCGCCACCTCGGCGCTCGGCCAGGCATAATTCACATCACCACCGATCAACTTACTGCTCATGACGATATAGGCGCCACCATACGCCTTGCGCGTAACGATAGAGATTTTGGGCACCGCAGCCTCGGCGTAGGCATACAACACCTTGGCGCCATGGCGAATGATCCCGCGATGTTCCTGGTCAATGCCGGGAAGGAACCCGGGCGAGTCGACAAACGTCACCAGCGGGATGTTGAAGCAATCGCAGGTACGCACAAAACGAGCGATCTTGTCCGATGCGTCAATGTCAATGACGCCGGCCATGACACCAGGCTCCTGGGCGACAATGCCAACGCTCCTGCCGCCAATGCGCGCCAGGCCGACAATCGCATTCATCGCCCATGCCGGCTGCAATTCCAGCCAGCTATTATGATCAACCACGCGCTCAATCACATCATGCATCCGGTAGGCAATGGATGGATCGAGCGGAACGATACGGTTCAATTCCTCATCAGCGCGCAATGGATCATCATCACATGCGGCCAGTGGTGGATTCTCGACATTGTTCGACGGCAGGTACGACAGGACGCGCCGGCACAGCATCAGCGCTGCGCGATCATCGGGCGCCGCCAGATGGGACGTGCCGGCCAGCGTCATATGCACATCGGCGCCACCCAGGCGTTCAACATCAATCGCTTCGCCGGTGACGGCGGCTATCACGTCCGGGCCGGTAATGAACATATATGAGCGTCGCTCGACCATAATGACGACATCGGTCACAGCCGGGGAGTACGACGCGCCGCCGGCGCACGGCCCGAGCATGACGCTAATCTGCGGCACGACACCGGAGCATTGCATATTGCGGCGAAAGATTTCGCCATAGCCGCCCAGGCTGCGCACCCCTTCTTGAATACGCGCGCCGCCCGAGTCGATCAGCCCGATAATCGGGGCGCCAGCGCTCAACGCCAGATCCATCACGCGGCAGATCTTGTGTGCCTGCGCCATACCGAGCGATCCGCCGAGCACGGTAAAATCCTGGGCATACACATAGACCGTGCGGCCATCAATCTTGCCGTAGCCGGTCACGACACCATCCCCATAGAATCTGGCCGACTCATCAGCAACGCCGGTGGTGAATGGCTCCAGTTCCGAGAAGCTCCCGGCATCCAGCAAAACGTCAAGACGCTCACGCGCCGTCAGCTTGCCGCGCGCGTGGTGCCGTGCCACACGTTCCGGGCCACCGCCCTGGCGCGCGCGTTCACGTATGGCGCGCAATTCTCGAATCCGCGGATCGTCGTCGGTCATCTGGTTGCACTCTGCTATTCGGGAATTCATGGACGGGATGCATTCTACTCTATTATGCATGTTCTGTCATATGCTGAGATGCACGGTGGCGTTGATGCCTCACCTGTCGGTATGTGTTCACAGCCGGGGTAACCATGTCGTTTTTGCGGCGGCGGTTCGATGGCGCATGGCGCTGACGTCGTGGGCGCAGCACGCTGTGTCCCGACCCGCCGCCGATGGTTCATTGCGGAGGCATCCCCGAACCCCCGATCGTGAACGGTTGCATCTGTCGAGCCTGCAGCCGTGTGATTCTCCCGCGGCAGCGCGGCTGCGAGCCGCACGAACGACGTACCACCCTGCCTGGACGCACCGCGCACGCTCTGACATGTGATAGGATGGGCCAGCAGCTGCGATCCGCAGCCGGCCGGCATTCACGCATAGAGCGAGACCCCCATGCCCGATGTTGTCACCCTGGGCGAGTGTATGGCGGTCCTCTACCCGCCCGATCCCGTCACCCTGGATGAGGCCCGTACACTGCTGCTCGATATCGGCGGAGCGGAGGCCAATCTGTCGATTGCACTCTCCCGCCTTGGCCACACTGCGCGTTTTATCAGCCGCCTCGGCGACGACCCGTTCGGGCGGCGGGTGCGCACCGTCCTCGCCGCCGAGGGCGTAGATACATCGGCGTTGATGGTTGACGCCAGCGCGCCCAATGGGGTGTTCTTTCGCGAATGGCTGGCCGACGGCGCGCGCCGGGTCTATTATTATCGCGCGGGATCAGCAGCAAGCCGGCTTACCCCCGGTGATCTAACACCTGAGCAGTTTGCCGGCGCGCGCATCCTTCACCTGACGGGCATAACGCCGGCGTTGAGCCCGACGTGCGCTGCTGCATGCGCCCGGGCGATCGAACTGGCACGCGCAGCGGGCGCGCTGATCTCATTCGACCCCAACTTCCGGCCACGCCTCTGGAGCGCCGCGCAGGCGCGCAACGCCCTGCTGCCGCTGATGCGCGCCGCCGATATCATCCTTATGGGGCACGAAGATGCGCAGGCGCTCCTGGAGACGAGCGACGACCAGGAGGCGCTTACGGCGGCGGCGGCGCCGGGCGCGCGGATAGTGGTGCTGAAGCGGGCCGAGCGCGGCGCCCTTGCACTGGTTGATGGGCAACGGTATGCGGCGCCGGCAACACCGGCCACGCGTGTGATTGACCCCGTGGGCGCAGGAGATGGCTTCGACGCCGGGTTTCTCGCCGGCCAGTTACGCGGCTGGGGAATTGATGAATCGCTCGCACTCGGTGCGCGCGTGGGGGCGGCGGCAGTTGCCGCACTCGGCGACTACGCCGGGTATCCGCGCGAGTAGCGGCAGGATCACATCTCCTCGCGGAACGACACGCCATACCGTTTACGCGCATCGAGCCAGGCGCGCCGGATGAGTTCACGCACCTCCTCAGGCTGGTGCACATTACGCAATGTCACCACCGGCGCAGATACATCCGCACCGCGCAAATGAATGTCACCGATCCCGAGGAGGCGCTCACCGGCATTCTGGCTGAAGTCAATATCCTGCAACCGCACCAGTTCAAGATCCTCAAGGTCCCGCCCGATCAGGCCACGGAAGATACGTATCCGCTCGGTCGTCAGCACGTACCGCTCACTGATCGAGAGAAACGGCCGTCCCTCCCACAGGATGCGTTCCTCACCCGACACATCGGGGGACACGGGCGGCACAACCTCATCGAGCATCTGATTGACGGTGGCCAGCATGCCATCGGTAATCGCTGCCACGAGACGATCTTGCTCCTCACGCGGAATGGCCGAAAGATCGACACCACTCTGTGCCACTGCCTGCCAGACGGCACCGGTCACACGGGCACGATTCTGTTCAAGCGTCACAATGCGCTCCTTGCTGGTTAACGGCCAATGGTCTTACCGCTGGGCACGACAGACTGCCCGGCAAATGCGACCGGGGTCACGCGCGGGCGAATGATCACATTGCGGCCAATCCGCGTATTCGACGGGATCTGGGCGCTGCGACCGACGAGCGTCAATCCAGTATTCAGCAAATCGGGCGACTGCTGGTTTGGCGTGTTATCCTCACCATCACCTACCACGGCATCGGCGCCGATGACCGCTTCCTTATCGATGATGCAACGATCGATGACGGCACCGGCTTCAACAACCGTACCGCTAAGGAGAATCGAGTCGCGCACGACCGCCCCCTCGGCAATCACCACCCCAGGTGCAATGATCGAACGCGTGGCCGTTCCATAGATCCGGCAGCCATCACACAGCAGATTGCCGTCAACCCGCGCACCATCGCCGATCTCGGCTGCCGGACGTTCTTCACTCTTCGTATGAATAACCCATTCCGGATCATATAAATCAAGCGCTGGCGTTTCCACCAGCAAGGCCATATTGGCCTCGTAGTACGCCTGCACCGTACCAACGTCGGCCCAATACCCCTGGAAGTGGTACGAAGCAACCGTCGTCTGCTGCACCAGCTTCGGCATCAGGTCCCGGCCGATATTCTGTTCGGCGCCGCCGGCGAGCACCTCAATCAAGAAATTCTTGCGAAAGACATAAATCCCCATTGACGCCAGGCTTGAACGTGCCCGGCGCGGTTTCTCCTCGAACTGCGTCACCGTTCCGTCAGCGTCTACCGAGACAATCCCATACCGGTGCGCCTCGTGCGGGCTGACGCTATGGACGGCGAGCGTCACATCAGCGTCACGCTCTTCATGGAAATGGAGCATGGGCCGGTAATCCATTTTGTACACATGGTCGCCGGCAAGCACCAGGATGGCCTCAGCATTTTGATCGGCGATGATGTCGAGGTTGGCGCGCAACGCGTCGGCATTACCCTTCTGCCAGTGCCCACCCTCGCTGGTAAGATACGGATGGAGCACACGCACCCCACCGATGCGCCGGTCAAGATCCCACGGCTTGCCAACGCCAATATGCTCATGCAGCGAGCGCGGGCGATACTGCGTCAGCACACCAACATTGTAGATACTGGAATTAACGCAATTCGACAGGGTAAAGTCAATGATACGATACTTGCCGGCGAACGGAACGGCCGCCTCGGAGCGTTCAGCCGTGAGCACGCTGAGCGCCGGACTTTCACCGCCTGCCAGGATAAGCGCGAGTGTGCGGAGCATACCCACCTCTATATGGTTTCACCCGACTTCACCTCACCAGACGGGAAGTCTTCTTCCTCGCGGTCAGCATTAATGACGACATTGCGGCCAATGCGAATATTCGGCGGAATATGCGCCCCCTTGCCAACGATCGTAATCCCGGTGGTCAGTTTATCCGGCTGTTCACGGTTAGGGACAGTCAGATCCTCACCGCAACCAAGGCGCACCCCGGCGCCGACCACCACGTTTTTGTCAACAATCACGCGGTCGAGCACCGCACCAGGGCCGATCCAGGTATCATTCATCACCACACTGTCGCGCACGATCGCGCCGGGCGAGACATATACGCCAGGCGAAAGCACTGAATGTTCCACAGTGCCACGGATAATGCAGCCGTTACAGATCATGCTGCGACTGACACGCGCCTGTGGCCCGAGTTTTGCTGGAGGTTGCTCTTCGCTGCGTGTATGGATGACCCAGTTCGGATCGTGCAAATTGAGCGCATTATCGGGATTGAGCAGATCCATGCTCGTTTCCCAGTACGATTGTACCGTACCGACATCAACCCAGTATCCCTCGAATGGAAAGGCATAGACTGCATCACGAGAGATCATTGACGGAATGACGTGCTTGCCAAAATCAATGCGCGGGTTCCCCTCGCCATTCTCGCTCAGACGCCTGACCAGCGTATCGGTATTGAACACATAAATGCCCATACTGGCCAGCGTTCCCTTATCGCGGTTCTTGGGTTTTTCGGTAAACTCGACCACACGTTCGGTTTCATCAACGGTCATGATGCCAAAACGATCGGTTTCTTCGAGCGGCACATGCATCACGGCGACGGTCATATCGGCACGTTTTTGCTGATGGAACTCAACCATCGCGGCATAGTCCATTTTGTAGATATGGTCGCCGCCGAGCACCAGCACCAGGTCGGCACGGCGTTCGCGAATATAGTTGAGGTTCTGGTAGACTGCGTCTGCGGTGCCTTTGTACCAGCTTTCATCGCGCCGGCCCTGGTACGGCTGGAGCAATTGCACACCACCGTTTGAGCGATCGAGGTCCCAGGGTTTGCCATTACCGATATGCGCGTTCAACGAGTGCGGGCGATACTGTGTCAACACCGCGACATCGAAAATGCCGGAGTTTACACAGTTGGAGAGGGTAAAATCAATAATGCGGAACTTGCCGGCGAACGGCACCGAGGGTTTCGCGCGTTTCTCCGAGAGAACGCTCAGGCGTGTTCCCTCGCCGCCGGCCATGATCATGGCGACGACTCGCACAATCGGCCTCCAGCCTCTGGCGGCAGGCGCAGCGGCGCGCTGCCGGCGGCTTCATTCGTTTCAGGAGCAGGTTAGCGCCTACTCAGACTATACCATATGCCTGCGTAGGCTGTAAAGCGTTTCTGCCAGATGGCGATCAATCGTTCAGTGTGCCAAGCACCTGCTCAAGTAACAGACCGTTCGTACCTATCGCCTCACCGGCATGAATGGTCGCTGTGCCGCGCCAGTCGGTAAATGTTCCTCCGGCTTCGGTAACGACCGGCAACAATGCCGCACAGTCCCAGACGCTCATCACCGGATCAAGCATGACATCCGCACGACCGGTTGCCACCAGCGAATAGCCATACGCATCACCCCAGGTGCGCACCATCCGTACCGACGACGCCAGGCGACGATAGGCGGCTTCACGACCATAAGGCGCCATGCTTTCGGCATCGCTCGACAGGAGCAGCGCCCGGGAGAGTTCGTCAACCTGCGACACGCGCGCCTGGCGCCCGTTCCACTGGCATCCCCGGCCGCGAGCGGCAGTCAGAAAATCGCCGAGCGCCGGAAAATGCACCGCACCGGCGACCGCCTCGCCGTCGCGCTCCAATCCTACCAGCACGGCATACAGCGGCACGCCCTGAACGAACGACTTCGTGCCGTCAATGGGATCAAGGATCCAGCGGTGTGATGCTCCCGGGCGGCTCTCGCCCTCCTCTTCGCCAAGAATGCTATGGTGCGGGTAACGCTCTTCTATCATGCGGCGCATCAGCCGCTCAGACTCACGATCAGCAATCGTCACCGGGGTCTGATCGGCCTTCATATCAGGTATCACGCCGGTCTGGAAGTAGCACAGCGTCAGCCGGCCGGCGTGCCATGCCAGTTCGGCGGCAAACTCGCGCAGGGTGTCAAGGTTCTCGGTCGTCATAGACACTCCTTGTTGAACAGAAGTTGCGTGGTCGCGACAGCGGCGAGCAGCAACCATGATCCGTGGACGCGCCTCCATTGCGGCGCACCGCGCGCTTCACCAGGACATGTTACCGCAAATGTGAACAGTTATATCTGTACTGCCTATTGCGCTGGAGACGCATACGTGATATACTGCACCGGTTTGTCATCAACAGATCGAGCTGAGTGCAGGACTTGGCTCATGTTGTAGCCAGGAAGGACACTCAGTGTCGTTTGACTCATTCGCCTTCAACCCCAGGATTACCGCCGGCATCCACGATCTCAAGTATCAAGATCCAACGCCAGTTCAGGCACAGGTCATCCCGCATGTCCTGGCAGGCCGCGATGTGATAGGTATCGCTCAGACCGGAACCGGCAAGACGGCGGCGTTCGTCTTACCCATGCTTCAACGCCTGATGCAGGGGCCGCGCGGGCGCCTGCGCGCCCTGATTGTCGCGCCGACACGTGAACTGGCGGAGCAGATCCAGGGTGTTATCGAAGCCCTTGGCCAGCACACGGGCCTGCGCAGCGTCACATTATACGGCGGCGTCAGCTTCAATGCTCAGATCCAGCGCCTGCGCCGCGGCATCGAAATCGCCGTCGTCTGCCTGGGGCGCCTGCTCGACCATCTCGGCCAGGGAACCGTCAGCCTCGATCATCTGGAGATGCTCGTCCTCGACGAGGCCGACCAGATGTTTGATATGGGTTTTTTGCCCGATATTCGCCGGATTCTGCGCCAGACTCCAGCGCGGCGGCAGACATTGCTCTTTTCCGCGACAATGCCGAACGATATTCGCGCACTGGCGGATGAGGCGCTCCGCAACCCGGTATCGGTTCAGATCGGGCGCGTCGCGCCGGCCACGACAGTCAACCATGCCATCTACCCGGTAGCGCCGCACCTGAAGACGCCGCTGCTGATTGAACTGCTGCAAACGATCGATACCGAGTCGGTGCTGATCTTCACCAGTACCAAACACCGGGCAAAGCGCCTGGGCGAAAAACTGGTGCAACTCGGCTACCGTGCCACGTCGCTGCAAGGTAACCTGTCGCAGAATCGGCGCCAGGCAGCGCTTGATGGTTTTCGTGACGGATCGTACCAGATTCTGGTGGCAACCGATATTGCGGCACGTGGCATCGATGTTTCCAGCATCTCGCATGTCATTAACTATGATATGCCGAATACCGCCGAGGCGTACACCCATCGTATCGGCCGGACCGGCCGCGCGGCACGCACCGGCGATGCCTTGACGCTGGTAACGAACGAGGATGCAGCCATGATCCGCGCGATCGAACGCGTGCTCGGCGCGGCGCTGAAACGCGAGCTACTAGCCGGGTTCGACTATAACGCTCCTGCGCCCATACGCGACGCCGAGTTCGCACGGCCGCCGCGTGAACCGCAGTATCGCCGTAACGAACCGCGCCGGCGTGAGTCGCGCCCTGATGGGACACCGGCGCGTCCCGCGCATTCGCCGCACCATGCGGGCGCGGCACGCCCCGGCAATCGCCGCGCTGGCGGTCGCAGCGAGGAACGCATACGCTAAGTTCGAATAACTCTATGCCTTATGTCATTGCGCGGAGCGTGAGCGACAGCCTGCAGCGAGCGAAGCGTGGCTGACGCAATCTCGTCTCGCACCGCTCGATTGCCTCGCGCGGTCCATGTCTTCGTTTTGTGGCGCTGGTGCGGCGGGCAAAGCCGCGGTACCAGCGCCACTTTGTTCGGAGCGCCACGCAGAACGGTGTGGTGAAGGCGCTCCGCAGGCCACCGTTCATCCTGCCATCCCTTCGAACTCGCGCAGCGCCGCCAGGAGCACGTCATTCTGCTCGGGACGGCCGACGCTGATACGAATACAATCGTCCAGGCCCGGGCGATTGAAGTAGCGGATCAGAATACCGCGCTGCGCCAGCCTGTCGCGAATGGCGCGGGCGCGTGCGGTTCCGCCTCCGGTCATGCGGCAGAGCAGGAAATTCGTTGCGCTTGGATAGACATGCACGCCAGGCAATGCTGTAAGCGCAGCAGACAGGCGTTCGCGTTCGGCGACAATGCGCGCAACGGTTGCCATGCGCTCGTCAACATCCTCGAGCGAGGCAATCGCCGCAACCTCGGCAGCGACGTTCACATTGTACGGTTGCTTGATCTTCCACAGGTAGCCGATCATCTCTTCATGCATGACCGCATACCCGACGCGCAGGCCGGCAAGACCGGCCCATTTGCTGAAGGTGCGCAGCACCACCAGGTTTGGATGCGCACCGACCATGTCCACAACGCTCGTGCCGGAAAACTCGGCATACGCCTCGTCAACGGCCAGCACCAGCGGCAGTTCAAGCAGGCGTTCCACGGCAACGCGCGGCAATGGTGTACCGGTCGGGTTGTTCGGCGAGGCCAGAAACAAGAGTTTCGCGCCATCATGCACAACTGCGTCGGCCACCCCCTCCAGATCGACAGCAAAGCTTGCATCGCGTGGTACGGCACGCACTTGCGCGCCATACAGCGCGGCATCAAAACTGTACATCCCGAAGGTCGGCGGGCAGTCGGCAAGCACATCTCCCGGGGTAAGCACCGCGCGCATCAGCAGGTCGATCAACTCATCGGACCCGGCGCCACAGATGACGCGTTCCGGCGGCTGGCCGATGTAACGGCTGATGGCTGCGCGCAGGCGCGTCTGATCAGGATCGGGATAGATCGCATAGCGGTGAGGCGTGTCGCGCTCAACAGCCGCCAGCGCGGCCAGCGTCCGTGGCGATGGGCCATACGGATTCTCGTTGGCATCGAGCTTGATAATCTGTTCAACCGGCATATGGAGCCGCTCGGCAAGCACCTCAAGCGGCACGATCGGCGTGTACGGCTCAAGCGCTGCGATGTCGCGGCGCAACAACTGGGAAATCTGTATCGGCATGGTATGATCTCATTCCTGCAAGAACGGCGGTCCAGCCTATCCTACCAGGAATCGGCGAGGTTGCCGCTATGCTATAATCGCGTGTCAGTCTCACCGCAGAGCGATTGCAAAGGCACAAGATGAACATGCACCGCCGGCCAGGCATTTCGGCATTTTTCCCTGCATACAACGACGGTGGCACGATCGGCAGCCTGGTTGTCACCGTCATCAAAACCCTGGAAGAACTGACCGACGATTACGAAGTCATCGTTGTTGAAAACGGTAGCACCGATTATACGGTGGAGGTCCTGGAGGAACTGGCGCAACGCTTTGAGCGCTTCCGCTACTATGCGCATCGTGAGCCGCTCGGCTACGGCGGCGCGCTGCGTGCCGGCTTCGCTGCCTGCACCAGGGAGCTGATCTTCTATACCGATGGTGACGCACAGTACGATCCGCGCGAACTGAAACTCCTGCTACCGGCGCTGAGCGATGATGTGGATATTGTCAATGGCTGGAAGATCGACCGCAGTGACCCGTTGCATCGTAAGATCATCGGTCGCATCTATCATCATACGGTGAAGTTCCTCTTCGGCTTCAAGTTACGCGATGTGGATTGCGATTTTCGCCTGATACGCCGGCATGTGTTCGACACGATCGACCTGGAGTCCGACAGCGGTACCATTTGCCTGGAGCTGGTCAAGAAGTTGCAGGATGCCGGGTATCGTTTCGCCGAGGTGCCGGTGCATCACTACCATCGGACGTATGGCGAGAGCCAGTTCTTCAATTTCCCACGCCTGTGGCGTACCGGCATCCAGTTGATCGGGCTGTGGTGGAAGCTGGTCATCCGGCGTGAGCATATGCGGCGCATCAAAGTGCGGAAGAAGAATGCTGAGCTGCACATTGAGCATTGACCATCCGGCGAACAGGGGTGGAGCCTGGCGATGAAAGAGTACCACGGCGCGTACCGTGGCGCGCGCGTATTGATCACCGGCGGTCTGGGATTCATCGGTTCGACACTCGCGTGGCGTCTCGTCGAGCTTGACGCCGTTGTCACGCTGGTTGACTCGCTTATTCCGATCTACGGTGGCAATCAGCGCAATATCGCCGGCATTGAGGATCGTGTGCGCATTAATATCGCCGATGTGCGCGATGAGTACTCGATGAATTATCTGGTGCAGGGTCAGGATTTTCTCTTCAACCTGGCCGGGCAGACGTCGCACCTGGACTCGATGACTGATCCGTATACCGACCTGGAGATCAATTGCCGCGCCCAATTATCAATTCTCGAGTCGTGTCGCAAGCACAATCCGACGCTGAAACTGGTGTACGCTTCGACGCGCCAGATCTACGGCAAACCTGATTATCTGCCGGTTGATGAGCGTCACCTGCTGCACCCGGTGGATGTCAACGGCATCAACAAAATGGCCGGCGAGTGGTATCACATCCTGTACAACAATGTCTATGGCATTCGCGCCTGTGCGCTACGCCTGACCAATACATACGGCCCGCGCATGCGCGTGAAGGACGCCCGGCAGACGTTTCTCGGCATCTGGATCAAGCGCCTGGTGAACGAAGAGCCGATCCAGGTCTTTGGTGATGGTGCTCAGATTCGTGATTTCAATTATGTTGATGACGTGGTTGATGCGCTGTTGCTGGCGGGCGCCTCGCCGGCAGCCGATGGCGGGATCTATAACCTCGGCAGCGATGAAACCATCAACCTGCGTGACCTCGCGGCGCTGCTGGTCGAGATCAATGGCGCGGGCGAGTATGAGATCGTGCCGTTCCCGACCGATCGCAAGGCGATTGATATTGGCGACTACTATGCGGATTACCGGCTCATTCAGGGGCGGCTCGGCTGGCGCCCGAAGGTGCCGCTGCGCGAAGGGCTACGCCGCACACTCGAGTTCTACCGGCGCGAACGGGAGTATTACTGGTGACAGGAGGGCGGCCGCACGGGCACAGAAAGGCTCTACCGCGTATGGGTCCTCGTATACCATTCGGCGATCTGAAACGCCAGCACAACGCACTCCAGGCCGAACTTGAGGCGGCGATGTTGCGCGTGCTTACGAGTGGCTGGTATATCCTCGGCCCGGAGGTACGTGCCTTCGAGGAAGCATTCGCCGCATTCTGCACAACGCGTTTCTGCATTGGCGTCGCCAACGGCACAGAAGCGCTGCAACTCGCGCTGGCGGCGCTTGGCGTCGGTTCTGGCGACGAGGTTGTGACCGTCGCCAACGCCAGCGTCTATCAAGCAGTGACCATTCTGGCCACCGGCGCGCGCCCGGTGTTCGTTGACGTGGACGAAGACAGCCATACCATGGACCCGGCGGCATTGGCGGGCGCGATCACGTCACGCACCAGGGCGATCATGCCGGTGCATCTGTACGGTCGCATGGCCGATATGGACGCCATCCTGGCAATTGCCGTACAGCACGGTATTCCGGTGGTAGAAGATTGCGACCAGGCGCACGGCGCAACGCTGGGCGGGCGCGTGGCCGGGAGCCTTGGCGTGCTTGGTTGCTTCAGTTTCTACCCGACGAAGAATCTCGGCGCGCTTGGTGATGGCGGCGCCGTGGTCACCAATGACGCGGCGCTGGCAGAAAAGGTGCGCCGGCTTCGCCAGTACGGCTGGGAACGCAAATACTACACCAGCGATCCCGGCGGCCTCAACTCGCGTCTTGACGAATTGCAGGCTGCACTGCTGGCGGTCAAGCTGCCATACCTGCCGGCATGGAATGCGCGCCGGCGAGCGATTGCTGCACGCTACCAGGAAAGACTGACCGATACCGGCCTGATCCTCCCTGCAGCACCGGTCGACGGTGAGCACGTCTATCACCTGTACGTCGTGCGTGCAGCCGGGCGCGATGCCCTGCAGGCGCGCCTGCAGGAGCGCGGCATCGGTACGGAGATTCACTATCCGTTGCCCACCCACTTGCAGCCAGTCTATGCATCCTTCGCGCCTCCAGGGGGATTGCCGGTAACGGAGCGCCTGGCACGCGAGGTCTTCTCTCTGCCGATGTATCCTGAATTGACCGATGACGAAGTTGATGCCGTGGCTGCGGCGGTGCATGAGGCGATGAGGAAATCGCGTGAGAGATGACCTGCTCCGCCTGCGGTTCTGTGTGATACCGGCGCTCATTGCGGCGCTTGTCGCCACACTCTCGCTGAGCATCGGCTATGGTCTGGTCTGGCCATTGAACGTTGATATCGGCGGGCAAGACGCGCGTTTTGCGCTGAGTTTCAATGCGCCGGAGATCACGGCTGATGCGCGCACCCGTTTTCGCTGGAGCGATGGCGACTCGATCATCGCACTGCCGCGACCGCCAGGGACGATCCCATCCGTTCTGCGGCTCCGGTTGCTCAATGGTCGCCCCGGCGGCTACCCGCCACCCGACGTGCACCTGAGCATTGACGGCCACACCCTGACCAGCTTCAACATCTCCGGTGACGTGTTTCGCACGTATCGCCTGCTTCTGCCGCCAGCTGAGCGCCTCGACCGGGCCGTGCAGATCGGTCTCGTGAGCGATGCGATTGTTCCAGAAGCTGATCCGCGCCCCCTCGGCGTTGTCGTGGATGCCGTGACACTGGCGCCCACGGAAGCGTCGTTCGCCTGGCCATCGGCATGGGTACTGGCGTGCGGGCTGGCGATCGGGATGCTGGGGTATGCATTGCCACGGCTCGCGGGCCTGTCGCGGCATACGGCGCTTGCAGCGAGCATGGCCGTCAGCGCGTTGATCGCGTTCGGGATGGCGGTACGCCCACTCGAAGTATTGCCCTTTCTTCAGCGCTTCGTGGCACTGCCGGCAATCGGATGCACCGGCCTGGTGATCACCCGCATCCTGGCGCCGATCAAGCTGGAAGCGATGCCTGGCGGCCCCGCACGGCCAGCACTGGACGGTGCGCATCTGCCGATCATCATGGGCGTGGCATGGTGGATGTTGCCGCTGTTTCAGCTCGCCATGATCGCCGACGACGCAACTGGAGTCGGCCTGGCGCCGCAGACGATCTGGATCGGCGCAACGCTGATTGCCGCGCTGCTATCTATCTTGATCGGCTGGCGCCTGGCGCGTGGGCACGCACTCCCCGCTGCCGAACGACGCAATGGCGCAGCACGCATGGCGCTCATCGTTCTGGCCGTTGCCGCAGCCACCCATCTGAGTTACAACCTGTGGTACGCCTATACGCGCCAGGCGCCCGATTTCTGGATCCTGTTCCGCGGCGCGCGCGAGTGGACCCGCGGCGGCTCAATGTACGACATTGAGGCGGTGCTGACGAATCATTTCGGCCATGTGTTCAAGGTGCCGCCATTCTATGGCATGCTCTTCGTACCGTTCGTGACGATGGATGGGATGGCAGTGCTGCTTGGCCACCGGATCATGAACACGGTGCTGATCCTGGCGACTGCATTCCTGTGGCTACGGATGTGGCGCTTGCCGATCCTCTCGCTCAGCGCCGCCGCCCTACTGATCGTCTTCAACTTCCGCCCGCTGGCCGATACGCTGGCCTTTGGCCAGATCGACCTGATGTTGTTGTTCCTGCTCACCATGGCGTTGTGGGCCTTGCGCAGCAGACATGAGGGGGTGGCCGGCGCGCTGGTCGCGCTGGGAACGCTCTTCAAAATCTATCCCGTGCTCCTGCTCGCATTCTTTGTACTGAAGGGGCAGTGGCGCGCTCTGGCCGGCTTCGCGCTGGCCATGGCCCTGTACAACGGCATGTCCATCGCGATCATCGGCTGGAACGAGCACCTGATCTACCTGACGCAGGTCGTCCCGCATATCGGCGGCACAACCTCGTGGGTCGAGAATCAAACCATCTCCGGCTTCCTGGCCCGCCTGACCGACTCGCCGCGCGAAGCTGATATCTACCAGTATCAGCCGCTGCGACTGCTGGGAATCGCCCTCTCCGGCAGCATTGCGCTTGCAGCATGCGCGCTCGCGTTGCGCCCTGCGCCGCGCGAAAGCACGGGCTATGCGTTGCAGTACGGTACCTTTCTCTTACTGATGGTGCTGGCGGCACCCGCGGCCTGGATGCATTACCAGACGCTGTTGATCATACCATTCGGCGCGTTGCTGCTCCATTTGCGCGAACGTATGGTGTCGTTGCCGCATGCGACCGTGCTGGCGACCAGTTTTGCGCTGATCGCCTATGGCAATCAGTGGAGTTTCTACGACGGCACGATCCATGGCGTACTGACCATCGCCGGGGTATCGTACAAGTTCTATGGCATGCTGCTACTGGGCGGTTTACTGGCCGCCGAGACGCTGCGCGAGCCGGCACCGGCCATCCTGCCGCGCCTGGCCCGCATGATCGCGCGCCCGGGCCAATAGCAATGGGGTCTGACGGTGCTGCCCGGCACACGCCGCAAGATGAGGCAAGGAGAGTCGTATGTCCACGTTATCCGACTACCTGGCATTCAAAGCCACCCGCATGGCCGCGCTGCGCGAGAAACTTGCCGCACCGGAGGCCACGCCGTCGCCGCTCCGCGTTGTGGCGCGCGTGGCCGGCGGCTCAGGCGTGCGACCGGTCAGCATCCGCGAATTCACGGTTGTGACGGACTCGGCGCCAGCGCTGGCAGGGTATAACCTGGGGCCAACCTCACCGGAGTTGTTGCTTGCTTCCCTGGCGAGTTGCCTGGCACATACCTTCCTGATCGTCGCCGTCAATCGAGGAGCGCGCTTCGATTCGCTAGAAGTCGAAGTGAACGGCACGATTGACTTTCGCGGTGTACTGGAAGTTGGTGAAGGCGCGCCCATTCCGCCCTCAGGGCTAACCTATGTCGCACGCCTGGCAGGCGACGTTTCAGACGATGAGATCGAACGCATTCGAACGGAGGTGGAACGCCTCTGCCCGGTGTTTCGCGCCCTGATTGAGCCGCTACCGGTCAGGGGGCGTGTCGAACGATCATAGTTATGTCATGGCGTGGTCAACGCGCCATCCAGCCGCCATCCACCACCAGGAGATGGCCGTGAACGTAATCGCTGGCGGGTGAAGCCAGAAATACCGCCGCACCCGCCAGATCGTCCGGTTGCCCCCAGCGTCCCGCCGGAATGCGTTCCATAATCTGCCGGCTCCGTTCCGGATCAGCGCGCAGCGCCTGCGTATTATCGGTCGCCATGTAGCCGGGCGCGATCGCGTTGACGTTGATCCCCCGGCCGGCAAGTTCATTCGCCAGCGCCTTCGTCAACCCGGCGACGGCATGCTTTGCCGCCGTATATGCCGGCACGCGAATGCCGCCCTGAAATGACAGCAACGACGCAATATTGATGATCTTGCCGTGTCCGCGCACGGCCATCTGCTGTGCAGCAGCCTGCGACAACGCCCAGACGGCATTCAGGTTGACGTCAATAACGGCGTTCCAGTCAATCGCCGTAACTTCGATAGCGGGCGCGCGGCGTATGATGCCCGCATTGTTCACCAGGATGTCCACTGCGCCGAGAGCGCGGGACGCCGCTGCCACCAGATCACCCGCGTGCCGGACATCGGCCAGGTCGGCGCGCAACGCGACGCCGCGCCTGCCGGTTGCTGCAATCGCGGCCAGCGTCGCAGCGAGGTCACCGGTATGCGCGGCGACGGCAACATCGGCGCCTGCCTCAGCCAGCGCGATTGCAATCGCCTGGCCCAGGCCCCTGTCGCCGCCGGTCACCAGCGCTGCCTGGCCATCGAGGCGAAAACGGTCGAGTATCATTGTATGTTGCACCAACACATATGACACGACTCAGCGCGCCAGCATGGGCACGGTCTTCTGCACCCACGCCAGATCCGGGTCGAAGGCGACCGCCTGGGTGCGATGTTCACCCGCCAGGAACCATAGGAAGTAATTGGTGTAACCTGGCGCGCTGCAGGTCGTGTGATAGCCATGCGGCGCCATGAAGAGCGTCGAGTCCTTGATCGTATAGTTATGGTCGTACCCATGCTCCCGGCTGTAATGCCGGCAGATACCAAACCCTTCGGCGGGCGCCATGCGGAAGTAATACATTTCTTCGTGACGCGCCTCGCGTGGCAAGTCGTCCACTTCGTGTTTGTGGGGCGGGTACGTTGACCAGTTGCCACTCGGCACGATGGTCTCGCCGACGATCAGGCGCTGCGCCGGCCGATCCGGCTGGTCGGTGATCGTCAGAATGGTGCGCAACTCGCGGGTGAAGTTTGCCGCGCCAACATTGGCGGCGCTGACTTCCGCCGGCTCGATGACATACGGCCCGGTCACCAGATCAGCAGGCGCCGAGCAAAGCGCCGCGTCGAGGCCTGTCTCCGCCGTGATCGTATAGCGACTGCCGGCCGGGAGATAGGCGGCGTGCGGTTTGCCGGCAAAGGGGTGAGCACGCCTGCCGACCTTGGTGAACGTGTGATCCCCGGCATGCACGGTACAACGGCCACCCATCAACACGAGCAACACTTCGCGATTGCCGGTTTCGCCCACGTACGAGGCGCCTGCAGGCAGCACAAGCCGCGCGAAATCGAGCAAATGGCATGGATTTTCGGCCGGGCGGTTCAATCCTTCAGCGGAACCAATGCTTGTGAAATAGCGCGACATGGTTCTTCCTTCGATCAAATGCGCACATCCTCAGCAGGTGCAGCGCGGGCTACGAGCCTGCTCGAACAACGGCTGGTTGGATAGCAGTGCGAGCGAAGCGACGCAATCGAGCGGCGCGAGCGGAGATGACGTCAGTCACGCGTCGCTCGCTGCAGGCTATCGCTGACGCTCCTCGCAATGACACGAGACGTAGCGTTTTTCGGATAGGCGCTGGTTGTGTTCGATGCGGCTGATGTGCGACTCGCTGTAGCCGGTGGCGATCGAGAGTGTGCGTTACGAAAGGCGGGCCCGGCGGCGCAACAGTCTCAACGCCTCGCCACAGGTGATGCAGGCGTCCAGCGCAGGGTCTGGTGCAGACACACAGCGTCTCCTTTCGCCAAAAAACATCAACGGTTGCGCAGATTATAGCGCAGCTTGCGCAAGGTTGCGCGCCCTGTTCTGGCAAGAAATGGCAGAACAGGCACGTCGGGCGGTGCTATCCTCGCAGCATTGAATCGCCATTCACGCCTTTGTTGTGTGCTGATGAGGGCGTCGTCCGCGAACGATGCAGCGCAGGGGGTGCTGTGATCACTGGGTGGGAATGTGGTGGCAGAACCGCTCTATCGAGGCTCGAAGGAAGTATTTGTTGGCACGAATAAGCCTTGAGACACCCTGGAGGCGCGGGCGTCTCACCCGCGTAGCCACCTGAGGGCGGGACGCCCTCGCTCCCAGGACTTAGAGCCTATCCGAACACCAGATGGTCACTGTCATGGCGAGCGCGCGCGAAGCACTCTCCGCTCGCGCCGCTCGATTGCTTCAGCCACGCTGCGCTCGCTGCAGGCGGTCGCTGGCGCTCCGCGCAATGACAGCGTGCCCATGGGTTTTCGGATAGGCTCTTAATTGTTAATGTTCATAGAACCCGCCCCTACAATGCGGTGACGGGCATGATCGGCGAGACAACGGGGGGGGGCTGCTGGACCGGTGATTCAAACACGTATGCGCCATCCTTGAGGCGGTGCGAAGTTCCACGAACAGGCGGAAGGGGCGGTTTGCGAACCGCGCCTTCCGGTATGGAATCGTCGGGGGCACGACCGTGACGCCTCGACGCCAATTCGTTGCCCGACCAGAAATGTCCGATATCTATCGCGGTTTGATACGATGTGCGCCCGGAAGCCCACGTGCGTAGTCAACGCGACGAAGCGACCTGTCGGAGACAGGTCAATGCCCCTTTATGGGGTACGCACAATTATAGGCAGGGAAATCTTCGCCCGATGCTGCAATGCGAACGCCCCACCGTACCTGGTACCCGCATAGAGCATGGTCGAGTCAATCGCCAGGGCGTAGACATCGAGGTTGGTCAGTCCCGTGTTGAACGCGCTCCAGGTTGCGCCCCCATTCGTGCTCTTGCGAACCCCTGAGGATGTCCCGGCGTAGAGCGTATTCGTGTTTATCGGGTCAAGTGCAAGAGCGTAGCCACTCACACCGCTGAGAGATGCGCTCCAGTTCGCACCGCCGTCCGTGCTCTTGAACACGCCTCCATTCGCTCCGGCGTAGAGCGTGTTCGGGGCGGTCGGGTTGATCGCCAGGGCGTAGACATCGGGGTCGCTCAGGCCGGTGTTGACCGCGCTCCAGGTTGCGCCGCCATCCGTGCTCTTGAACGCGCCGCCATCCGTCCCGGCGTAGAGTGTGCTCGTGTTCAACGGGTCAATCGCCAGAGCATTGACATTGAGGTTGGTCAGGCCAGTGTTGACCGCGCTCCAGGTCGTGCCGCCGTCGGTGCTCTTGAAGACGCCGCCCCCCTGCGTCCCGGCGTAGAGTTTGTTGGAGTCCATCGGGTCTATCGCCAGGGCATTGACATTGGGGTTGGTCAGACCACTGCTCGATGCGCTCCAGGTTGCGCCGCCATCCGTGCTCTTGTACACGCCGTTCAAGGTTCCCGCATAAAGGGTGGGCGGGGTGGTCGGAGCGATGACCAGGGCATAGACAAAGCGACCGGTCGGACTATATAGACCGTTATTGACCGCACTCCAGGTCACGCCGCCGTTCGTGCTCTTGTACACGCCGTCGCCATCTATCGCGGCATAGAGTGTGTTCGGCGTCGCCGGGTCGAGCGCCAGAGCGCGAATATACGTGGCGATCAGGCCGCTATTAGCGGCGCTCCAGGTCACGCCGCCGTTCGTGCTCTTGTACACGCCGCTATCAGTCCCGGCGTAGAGCGTGTCCGGCGCTGTCGGGTGAATCGCCAGAGACCAGACATAAATCGGGCCAGCGCCGGTTGCACTCCAGGTTGCGCCACCGTTGGCGCTCTTGAACACGCCGCCCCCATCCGTCCCGGCATAGAGCGTGTTTGGGGCGGTCGGTGCGATCGCCATGGCAAGAATGGCGGTATTCGCCAGTCCACTGTTGACTGCGCTCCAGGTTGCGCCGCCATTGATGCTCTTGAACACGCCGCCGCCATACGTTCCAGCGTAGAGCGTATTTGGGTTTGTCGGGTCAATTGCCAGAACACGAACGTTGAGGTTGGTCAAACTGGTATTGACCGCGCTCCAGGTCGCGCCGCCGTTGGCGCTCTTGAAGACGCCGCCTCCATTCGTCCCGGCGTAGAGTGTATTTGGGTTCGTCGGATCAACCGCCAGGGCGCGAATATTGAGGTTGGTCAGGCCCGTGTTGACCGCGCTCCAGTTCGTACCGCCGTTGGTGCTCTTGAACACGCCGCCGCCAAAATATGTCCCGGCGTAGAGCGTGTTGGAGTTCGTCGGGTCAATCGCCAGAGCAAAGACGGCGGTATTCGTCAGTCCATTATTGACTGCGCTCCAGGTCGCGCCGCCGTTGGCACTCTTGAACACGCCGCCGTAGGTCCCGACGTAGATCGTGTTCGTGTTTATCGGATCAATTGCGAGAGCCCAAACCTCCTTGTTGCTCAGGCCTGTGTTGACCGCGCTCCAGGTCGCGCCGCCGTTGGTGCTCTTGAACACGCCGCCGCCATACGTCCCGGCGTAGAGCGTGCTCGGGGTGGTCGGGTCAATCGCCAGGGCGTAGATCCATCCGCCTTCGGGACCGATGCTGCTCCAGGTATTGAAGCCGGCGGAGACGGGGATTGGCTGGCTGAGGCTTATAAAGAGCGCCAGCAAGCCGATCAGCAGACTTTTGCTCAATCTGGATAGCCGTTGCATGGTTGTGCTCCTTTCGAGACGCCAGAGCGACTTTTTTACATCTGCTGCCATACACGCCAGTGTGAGCGAGGGTGTGAAAGCGTCATTGATGCCTGACTTTCGGCGCGGAAGCCCACAGGCGTATGAAGGTTGAATTAAGTCCGGTAGAACAGCCCGATTTCTATCCCTCGACATCATTGTAAGATCAATGGCAGAAACACCTCCGCGACTTTCTGGTACGCCTGTCCGGATGTGTAGGGCAAGCCACTTAACCCGTTCCCTTCCAGATCAGTAATGGAGGCAGTCGCGGGAACATCCAGCCGCAGTGTGCCGAAGCCCGTACCTGTGCTCACGGTAATGGTGTACGTGCTGCCCGTACCGCTCACGCCCGTGACACTTGCGCCACTGATACTGTCGGTTGTCGTGAGCGCGAAGTCGCCGACGTCCACACCGCTCACCGCTTCGGAGAAGGTAATGATAAAGGCGACACTTGCCACATTGGTCGGGTTCGGGTCGGCCCGGTTGATGGCGAGAACGGAGGGTGGAATGGTATCTTGAACTTCATATGCGCCCATATCTACGGTGGGCGGAGTGCCGCTGCCCGTATCAGGGAAGGTGGGGATGTCTACAAAGCGCGGATTGCCATCCAGATCGGTGGTGACCCCTGCCGGGACAGCAGCATTATTTCCGGCGTCAATGGCAGGGGATTCAGGTAGCAGGTGCAGGTCGTCGTCCAGGGTGCCTGGGAGGCGATCGAACCCCAAGGGCCACCTAAAACGCGGGTCAATGTTTTTATTGTGGCCGCCATCTGTGCCGCATTCGGAAACCCATCTGTGCGAGATAATGCAACCCTTGATATTGCTGTAAGAGATGACAGGGGAATTAGGACCGTTGAAGATTTCCGGACTGTTGGTGGCTCTGTTCAGCCACATAATCACGTTTCTCAGCGTTGGGTTGCTGCTGTAGCTGTTGTACATCCCTCCGCCCCAACCACCATCCCTGCTTTGGATGGAGTTTTCGCTGAAGGTCACGTTGGTCAGCGTCGGGCTGCTGAAATGGTTGTACATTCCGCCGCCGGCGATGGTAGCGATGTTGCCGCTGAATACCACATTGATGAGCTGCGGGCTGCTGTATTCGTTGTACATTCCACCGCCCCACCTGGCCTGATTACCAATGAACATCACGTTTCTCAACACCGGCGAGTTGCCGATCGCGGCCATTCCACCGCCGGAGTCGGCGCCGTTGCCGACGAAGATGCAGCTGGCTACTGTTACTGCTGCGCTTGAATACATCCCGCCACCCAGGTTTCCATAGGTACTCCCATATGCCCCTACGCCAGCCGTGATGATAAAGCCATCAAGCACAGCTCCTGGTTCGCGCACCATGACGACGTAATTGGCGTTCCTGCCGTCGTTGTATTCACCCTTGATCGGTTCAATGATGCCGTTGCGATCACGGTCATTATCATTACGGTCGACGTCGCCGCTGAGAATGGTCTTGTTCCGTGAGGGGTTGCGCTGGTCGAAGTTGGTTTCCGTCCCGTCAAAGCCGCCATACACCGCCACGCCGCCCTTCAGCACGAACGAATCGTATTGAGTGGCGCCGGGGTAATGCACACCTCTCTGAACCCAGATCTGATCGCCGCTCACGGCGATGGACAGGGCATATTTCAGCGTACAGGCGTTCGCCCAACGCTCACATGTCCCACTGGTTGCGCCGTCAGACACGGCGTAGCGGATGCCCGCAGCACGAACGGGCAGGGGTGTGGGCAGAACAAGCCCGATTGCTATGACGATCACGATCAAACGGGTGATGCGTACAACGAGAGCGGCGGTTATCGTGTTCACACTATCCTCCTGTTGAACTGAATGGGTTTGCCGCCCGACAGTTATCTCTTCCTCGTACCAAAGAAATCTTGCAGGCAGCATACCGGAGGAGCGTCCACACAACGTCTACATCAGAGAACCCGGCGGGGTGTCATTACGATGGGATGTGGTGAACTATAGCATCCTGACGTCCAAAGCCCCTTTCGCCTGCGCGCGGGAGAGGGCGTACAGGGATGGATTTTTTGGAAGCCCCTGCGTGCCTTCTCCCGTTTTGGGCATCAGGACGACCAGACTCCCCCTTCTCCTCTTGTGGGAGAAGGAGTTGGGGGATGAGGGGCAAAAGCACACGGGAATGCAGAAAACCGCGCATCTCTCCTGAGAACTTTACCCCTGAGAGCGGGAGAGAGGTGCGGGGGGTGAGGGAAAAAGGGCGTCAGGATGCCGTAAACACCCCTCGCCCTTGTAAAGACTCGCTACCTGTGAGAAGAAGAGGTTTGGGGAGTTGAGAGTCACTCACACCAGCATCGGCGGTTCGGGCCAGACGCCGCTGTCCCAGGCTTGCAGGATCGCACGGTTGAACGAAAACACGCTGCGGTAGCGTTCGCGGTACAGTGGCGGCAGTTGTTGCTCACTGCGGTGCAGGCATTCCACGGCAGACTCCAGGGCTGTGTCGGCTTCGGCGATCCGTCCCTGTGCGCGGAGAACCTGAGCGCGCGCAAACCAGACCTGCTGCGGGTTTTCTGCCTGCGGCGCGTGCGCCAGGTCCGCCACAGCCTCCAGGCTATGACCCTCCGCAGCCTCGATGTCGCCAAGGCGCAGGTGGACCATCGCCAGAAAGGCGCGGTCGATGCTCACATCGATATGCCCCTGCGCGACGCGCAACGCCAGCCCCTGTTCCATCAACTGGCGGGCTTCTTCCAGCCGCCCCTGCTGGAGCAGCGCCGCGCCCAGGTTCGCCAGCGCTGCCGCCTGTTGCGTCAGCAGCGGAATCGCAACTGCACGCTCATACGACTCGCGCAGCCATGATTCGGCTTCGGCGCCGCGCCCCATCCAGACCAGCGCTGCGCCCATGTTGCTGGCGGCGACGCACATGCCACGCACATCGTTGATCGCCTGAAACAGTTCCCAGGCTTCCTCTGCCAGACGCAACCCGTCGTCAACATTGCCAATGCGCAATGCCAGGGTGCACGCATTGACACGCGCGGCGGCCATTCCCTGACGCAGTTCAATGGCAGCATACCCGGCATAGGCAGCCTGGTACGCTGCCAATGCCGCTTCAAACTGTCCCAGCCGGGCGTGCATCCGGGCAACCAGCACCCAGGCCGCAGCTTCGCTGTCGGGTGCACCCCGCTGCGCGAAGAGTCGTTGCGCCTCCTGTCCATATGTCAGCGCACTGACGAAATCGTTGCGCACGGTGGCCATATTTCCAAGGTTCAGCATCAGTTGCGGCAATGCAGGTGATGAGGGGTCCACCAGTTGTACGGCGTGCTTCAACGCGCTTTCGGCAGCGTCGAAGCGCTCCTGTCCCTGATCGATTTCGGCGCGTGTCAGCCAGCAGCGCGTCTGCGCCTCACGATCACGCTGCTGCTGTGCCAGCACCAGTGCGCGCTGGAGCACATCGTCTGCTTCACGCCACTGCTGGTTGTGCCCGAGTGCGCGGGCCAGCAGGCACAACGTTGCCCAGTCGCTATGCAGGGTGAACACTGCCGCGCGACGCAGCGCATCGATGGCGGCATTCCATTCATTGCACGCAAGCGCAAGACGACCGCGTTTGCGATAGACTTCGGCGCGCCAGTCGGGGTGATCGGGTGACTGCTCAACCAGCCGCTCCAGCGTCTCCAGCGTCGCCCGTTGTTCATCACGCAACCCGTGGTCGTGCAGAATTGATTCCTGTTCACTCAACAATTCGAACAGCACCTGTCGATCACGAACCAGCCCGAGACCGTACTGAAGCGCCGTGAGTGCGGCATCGCGCGCGTAGAGCGACCGGGCGCGCCGTGCCGCCTGAAGCCACATCTCCGCCGCTTCGTCTGGTTGATCGGCGGCTGTAAGGTGATGTGCAATCGGCGCGGGGTCTGCGTTGTGGTGACGCATCACCAGCGCAGCCTGACGGTGCAGTCGCTGGCGACGCGCCGGACTCAGGCTCTCCAGCACTGCTGCCTGCACCTCCGGGTGAGCGACGACGTACCGTGCGCTGTCAAACGTGAGCCAGTCGTATGCCTGAAGTTCCTCACAGGCGTGTTCCACCTCGTCGGCGGTGCGTCCGCTGACCTGTTGAATCTCAAGTGCATCACCGCTTTGCAGCACCGCTGCTGCTTCCATAATCTGGCGGATGATCGGGGCAAGCGATTTCAACTGGATCTGAATGGCTTCGTGCAGTGACGAAGGAAGTGCGGCAAGGGTCGTTCCGGCAACGGCAATCGCACGCACGATCTCGCGGGTTGCCAGTGGCGCCCCGTCCGTCTGTCGCCAGATCTGTTCAGCCGTCGTTGCCGACAGACCGGCCTGTTGCGCCAGACCGATGACCGTCGAGTGATCAAATGCAGGAAGGGTCAATGATTGCAACACACCGCGCGCACGCCGATCGGAGAGCATCGCATTAAGGGCCCCTTCTTCCAGGCGACAGGTGATCACCAGCGCCAGATTCGTCCCGTGCAGCGAGCGCGCCAGCCAGGCTGCCGCCTCGATCGAGCGTGGATCGGCCTGATCCAGGTCTTCCAGCACCACGATAAGCGGCTCTCCGCCTGCCAGTGCGTGGACGGCGCGTGGCAGCGCCTGCAACAACCGCCGCTGTAAGAGGTGATGGGAGGATGTTGATTCTTCTGCATGCTGGCGAATGGGTTGCAAACGGAGGAAAACGGCGCGCAACTCCGGCAGTACGCGGATAGCCTCGGTCATCCCCATGTCGGTCTGCAAGGCGCGCTCTGCAGCCGGATGGTTCAGTCGTTCGCGGAGCGCCGTATCGAGCAGGTCGATCATGACACCGAAGGGACGTTGCTGCCCTGATCGCCGTGCGCTGCATTGCCAGACGAGAAGACGGGTCGTTGTTCGCCGAATCTGATCCAGCGCCTGGCGAACCGTGCGCGTTTTCCCGCTGCCAGCCGGTCCCTCCACAACGACAACTGGCGATGTTCCGGTGAGCGCGGTGCGAATGGCTGCGATCAGACCTGCTGTCAACGTCGTCGTGAGTGTCGCTGGCGAGGTATGTTCCGCGCGACCGTTGGAAATGCGAAGGGTGGATGGAAGCGACCGATCCTGGAATGCCAGCGCACGCGCAGCATCGAGCCGGTCATTCAGAATAGCCTGATAGAGCGCCGCAGTGTCTGCGTCCGGTTCAATCGCCAGTTCGCGTTCCAGCAACGCGGTGCAGACGGTAAACTGGCGAATGGCATCACTGCGACGACCGGTTTTTGCATAGAGCCACATCGCCTTGCGGTGCAGCATTTCACAGAGCGGATCGAGAACGAGCGCATGTTCAACCGCAGCAATGGCGCGGTCAAAATCGCCCGTGCTCGCGTAGCCATCGACCAGCCGCTGCCATACGTCGAGGCGCATGCGCTCGAAGCGTTCGCGCTGCTGGAGGAGCCAGTGTTCGAACTCCGGCGACTCGTCGAGTTCCAGACCGCTCAGCAGTGGTCCGGCATAGAGTCGCGCCGCCTGCTCGGCAGCGCGTAAGCCGTCCGGATCGGGCAGCGTACGCGCCTGACCGGATAAGCGCACGAACTCACGTGCATCGACCCGGCACATACTGGCATCGAAACACATGACGCCACTGCCAATCCCGGCTTCACCGGTCAACAACCGGTCAGCCAGCGGACCGACCGACTGCCGCAGTTGTGAGAGTAGACGGCGTAACCGTTGACGTCCGACAGTCTGCGGCGAGTCGGTCCACAACAGGTACGTCAGTTCATCGCGAGTGACGGCGCGTTCGCTGAGTGCCAGCACGGCCATAATTGCCAGCGGTTGTCGCCGGCGGAACAGCACGTCGTGCTGGTCGAGCAGAAGGCGTGGTGCGCCGAAAACCCGGAGTTCGAGCGATGGAAGTGGATGATGCGAACCGATCATGATGATGTGCTTGCGATTCGGGCGGATTGAACCGGATACTCTGCGTGTGATGGTATTATACCTGTCCAGGAATTGCTTTTGTCGCCTTGCGCTGTGCATCAACCGCAAAGCGACATTGACGTTGAGCGATGTGTGCTGAAGATGATGCAATGCTGAATTGTTTTCTCGAACATCCGCATTGGCTCAATCGTTGCGTTAGAAACCGCGTTGCCGTCAGCGCTTGCCGTTGGGACTGTCGCAATCCGGCGGCGCCGATGGCAACCACCCTGGATGTGGCGCCCCACGAGCAACTATCGCCAGATACCGGGAATCGCCTGCGCCGCCATCTCCGCCACGATCGATAAGGCAACTCACAGCAATACGACCTGGATTGCCACCGGTGCTATCATAAACATGACATACAGGCGTCCATTCCGATTCTGTCAGCATCCGGCGCGGACCCGCTGGACAAAGGCGCCAGCGAACGCCCCGGCGGGCGGTTGAGCGCGCGGGCGTGTGCAACGCTGCTCGACAACGAGGCTGTCTGTCGGATCGCGGATGACAACGTGGACGAGATTTTCCGGGACGGAATCAAGAATGCTGGTGTGCCGATCGCTGGCGCGGGTTGTCCAGGTGTGGCGGGCGCACGCCACCCACCGCGGCCCCTTGCTGAACATCCCCGCCAGCGGTCGGTCCATCCAGGTGCGCGGGGCCTCGCTGCTCACCTTTCGCGACGGCCAACTCTGGCGCGCGCTTTATATCTGGGACGTGGCGGGGTTATTGCGCGCGATCGGCCTGCTGCCAGAGCTGTGAGCCGGCCCTGGATGGCTCAGCAGCATGAGCGAAGATCCTGTGGAAAGGACGAAAGAACCAGCGCTATGAAACGCTTAGCTCTGCTTCTTGTATCGTTCGCCTTGTTCAGCCTGGCCTTGGCGCTGAGTTGTGCGTTGCCAGGGACAGCCGCCCGGTCCCAGGTCCCGGCCAGGTCGGCAGTAACACTGGTTGGCGGCGGTGCGCCGACGGATGTTTCCTTCCCGCCCGTCGCCGATGCCGTTTACCAGACCAACGGCGACGTGACGACTATCACCATCCCAGCGGGCTCGTGCGCGGCCGTCTACTCCTCGCCGATTCAGGTGGAGGATTTCATCGTGTGGGCGAACCACGACGGCACGGCGGAGGGTTGCACGGCAAGCCCCTACAACGATGCCCTGCTGGGCTACAACGTGCGGGACGGCAAGCTCTACCTGCTGGGCCGCAACGGCAGCTCGGAAGCCACGCTGCTGTACCAGCCGGACATCGGGCGCGTCTTCCAGAACTTCGTCTTCGGGGGGACGGTCTCCGCGCTGGACGTGAACACGTTTCAGAAGGTTGCCAGTCTGCCCACGGGTTTCCGCGTCACGTCGGACGCGTCGGGGGTGTATCTGAACGGGCTGTATTACTTCGGCACCATCAACCCGCCTTCACCGTTCTGCCAGCAGCCCGTCAACGAGAACTGCGGTGGGGTATTTGCCATGGCTGCTGACGGGGACGTCGTCCACAGCCTGAATGTGCAGGATGGTTTCCGCTCGTGGATCGGCGCCGGATTGACCAGCGATGGGCAATTCATTTACGCAGGCGGCTCGGAGCAGTTTCTGG
>JACAEQ010000043.1 GCA_013388755.1 Chloroflexota bacterium | reverse complement strand
CCCCCGCCGGGGGAGGGAGCCGGGCTCTTCACCGTGACCGTGGAGGGCCACGAGTGGCGGATCAGCACTACGTCGCCGGGCGGCTCTTGGCCAGCCTCCTAAGAGCAATACCTTTCACATACGCCCATCACCCCCCCCCCGGCCCTCCCCCGCGGGGGGTGGGAGTCCGACTCCTCCCCCGGTGGGAGGAGGTCGGGTGGGGGGCTGTGCGGTGCATAACGCCTTATTTGAAAGGTATTGACTCTAAGTCCTGTCCTTATGATTCTATCAGCGGCTCTGTCGCATGCTCCGCCGCGCAAATGAGAAACCGCTTAGAGGCCCGTCTACGTGTTTGACAGTGTCATACTGCCTACGGTATGCTTCTGTATGCAATCAGCACGCTTACGACAGCACCATCGCACCATGGACGGTCATGGACGTGAATGCACATGTACCCTTTTCCGATTCCTGCGAACATTGCCACCGACCTTAAACAGGTCGAGGAGATCGTTGCCGAGCGTATGCAGGCGCGGCCGGTGGTCGTCCAGGCAGCCGGAGCATATCTGCACGAGCGTGGCGCGCGGCACGCTCGCGCCGCGCTGGTGTTGCTTGCGGCCCACCTCGGGCGCTACGATCTGCGCCGCGTGGTGCATGCTGCCACCGCAGCCGAACTCATCCACGCCGCCACTGTCGTCCATGATGCGCTGGTTGACGAGGCGGCGCGTCGGCGTGACCAGGCACTCGCCGGTAAGCGCTGGAGCGGTGACGTGGCATTGATGGTCGGCGACTACCTGCTGGCGCTGGCAGCGGCAGAGATGGCGCTCGCGCCCGATGGGCGCATTATCGGGCTCTACTCACGAGCAGTGATGACATTCTGTGAGGGAAAACTCACGCCGGTCGCGGCTGCCGCGCCGTTCGATCAGGCCGTGGCGCAGTATGAATATGCCGCCGAGTGCCATACTGCGGCCCTGTTCGCGGCAGCGGGCCGGGTTGGCGTCATATGCGGTGGGGGCGAGGATGCGCTGGCCGAAACGCTGGGCCGTTTCGGCACGGAGCTGGGAATGGCGCTCCATATCGCCGGTGACATACGCGACTACGACACCGACGATAGGCGCGCCGGTCGCAGCCTGCGCGCCGGGCGGATCACCCTGCCGCTGATTTACGCGGTTGAGGCGGGCGGTGGCGCAGAGCTTGCAGCGATTGTCGATCACCAACCCCAGGATGCGCCACGCATCGCCGCTGCCGTTGAACAGGTGCGCCGCCAGGGTGTGCCACCCGCGCGTGCGGCGGCGCGTGAGCGCTCCCGGCGAGCGATCGAGTTGCTGGCAGCCGTGCCTCCAGGAGCGACACGCGATGCCCTGGTGGCACTCGCCGGCTGGGCCGTTCAGGCATAGGTATCCGTGCGGCTCTGCCTCGCGCTGTCCCATGTCTGTGGCCCGCGTCCATTGCTGTCATCGTGCGCCTGATACCAGTACCTTAAGTATTGGTGCTAGACACGTCCCATGTCTGCATATACGCTGCGTTTCACTCGTCAGGCGCTGATCCTCAGCCTTGATGAGCTTGAACTTGAGTTCTCGCTTGATGACGGCAGTCTGTGCGCCTTACGGCGACCGGGCGAACCCGATATTACCGGGCACGGCGCCCGGCGTCCTGGCATTGATGTGTCACTGGCCGACTCCGGCTGGTTGAGCGAACGTTCATTCGCTCGCTACCTGGGGCATTCCATCCAGGATACACCCGGCGGCGCCGAACTGGTGATGCGCGTCGGCCTGGGCCCGCTCAAGATTTACGATCGCTATCGGGTTGCCGGTTCATTGATCATCCGTCGAATCAGTATTGAGAATGCTGGTGATGACGAACTGGCGCTGTGCGGCGTACGCCTGGCGCTTCATGGCGCCTGCGTCGGCAGGCCGGAACGATGCCGTTTTGAAGCGCCGGCCAATGTCGAACGGCCGCGCCTGCCGATTGCCAGTCTGTCCAGTGATGGGCGCCGTGCCCACTGGGCCGATGCCACCGCGATCGAGACCCCTGCGTTTGCGCTGGCTCCCAGCGATGCGCCGGGCCTGCTGGCGCTGCACAATGACGTCGTCGGCGAGACGCTCGCATGCTGGTACGTTGATGCCGCCAATCCGGCGCGGCCACGGGTCGAGGGGGATGGCGCCGCGGCAACCTTGCTCCACGAGATCCGGCTGGCAGAGCGGCTGGGAGTCGAGGTCGCGCTGTCGGTGGGCACCCAGTTCATTCTGCTGGAGTGCGCTCCCTGGCTCGCGGCGTTACCTCGCATTCGCCGCGCGATGGCGCGTGGCGAAGAGGCAGCCGCGCAACCGCCTGACTGGCTGGCTGATGCCGCTATCGTTGTCACGCACCCGGCGCACTATGGCGGCTACCGCTCGATGATCAACGCCCTTGATGATCTACGGCGACTTGGATACAACACCATCTGCCTGCTTCCCGTGCACGACATTGCCGCTCCGCGCGAGCACGCCGAGGAATGGCCCGCGACTCACCCGGAGGATCTGTATGCGTTGCGGTCATTCGCGGCGCTTGATGCGACCGCCGGCGACATAGACGCGCTGCGCGCGTTCGTTCAGGCGGCGCATGCGCGTAATCTGCGCGTCCTGCTTGACCTGCCGCTCTCCGGTTGCGCCGCCGACTCGCCCTATGTGGCGGATCATCCCGACTGGTTCTGCCGTGAGCGAGGTGGCCAGTTCATTCGGGTTCCGATTGCGGGCGATGTGCTCTGTTTTGACTGGCGCAATGCCGATCTGCGGGCGCTGGCAGTGCGTGAAGCCGTCTCGCTCCTGGAGCGGGCGGATGTCGATGGCTATCGCGTCCTGGTAGCGCGCAATCTTCCGCCTGGCTGGCCATCTGGCAGCGCGTTCGGTGGCGGAAGCCTGGGGGTTGTGCGCTGTATTGCCGAGTTGCACGCCGCGATCCATCGTGTGCGACCTGCAGCGGCATTGCTGTCGGATCTGGCCGGCCCGCTGCTTGCGCCCTGCCGCGACCTGGCGATTGCCGAAGCCGCACATTATATGTTCATTCAGTTCGCCGTCGCCGGCCTGAGCGCGCTGGACATGGCGAACTGGCTTCGTGACGACCTGGCGCTGGTTGATGGGCATGCGCTGCGCGCGTGCTATACGGAAAGCCGCCACTCGTCGGTGAGCAACCCGCTGGCCGATGCACTGCGCGGATCGCGCGCCAGCCGGCTGGCCCTGGCCGGCATGGTGTGTTGTGGGTATGTGCCGCTGCTGCGCGCCGGCCAGGAGGAGAACGATGGTGCATTCATCGCGCGCCTGCTGCTTGCCCGCGCCCGCTCTGTGGCGCTACGTCATGGGACGGTCGAGCCTGGCGGCGTACGCTGCAATGATCCGTCGATCCTGACGATCCTGCGCCGCTCCAACGATGAGTATGTTGTGGGGTTGCTGAATGCCGGTCCGGTGCGGCGCCAAGTGACCATCGAGTTGCCAATCGCCGATCTCGCCGACGGCGTGTACGTGGTTGATGACCTGCTCAATGTCGGGCCAGGCCCTGAGGAAGCCGGTGTGACCTGGAAACGCTCCGACCTGGCGGCCTTTTCGGTGACGCTGGCGCCCTTCGCCACGCGCTTCCTCAGGCCACGCCTGATTCCCTAATGTGAGACGACTTACGCGGTCGCCCGAGTGGGCGACTCGCGCCACCGATCGTCTTGCCTTCGGCAGAGTGGACGTGTCTTCTTTGATCATGAATACCATGCTGCCGCAGGCTCTGGCGGAGCCAGGAATACGCCACCGCGTACGTCGTATAATGGGAAACGACTTGTGCAGTGGCACGGATCTCGCTGGTCGCATCCCATGCCGTCCTGGAGCCGCAGGACGGCCCCGCGCTCCGCTCGGGTACAGGCAGCAAAGTGACCAGTCTCTGGTGGCGATGGCGCAACGACCGGTCCGGTCTCACCTCAGCGATCCAACAGCATCGCGGCGGCGCACTTTTCGCCACTGATCATTGCCGCATTGAGGCTGCTGGCTTCAGTGAACTCGCCGGCGAAGTACAGCCCCGCCCGGCCGCTGCGATTATCCGGCAGCAAGGGATGGATGCCCGGCGCCTGGGGAAACTGGGCATAGGCGATGCGATAGATCCGCAGCGGCTGGTAACCGGCCAGTGCCGACAGCGCGACGGCATCGCCGGCGAACATACGGCGCAGATCGGCCAGGGCACCACGGTACAGCTCTTCGTCGCTCATCTCCGCCACACCCAGCAGCGTCACGCTGAGCAGGTGCCGCCCTGGCGGGGCGTATTCCGGCGCGACATTGCTGATCATCTGCGCATTGTTGACCAGCCCGTCGGGCGCTGCGTTGAGCACGATCTTCCGCCCACGATAGATGGGCTGCATTCCGCCAAAATAGATCGTGGTCGTCTGCAACGCGCCCTGCGGCATCGGCAGGCCGGTCAAACGCGCCGCCTCAGGCGCCGGCGTCGCAACCACGACAGCGTCAGCATATATCTCTTCGCCTGATGCCAGCCGGGTGCCCACGACCCTGCCATTGGCGGAGAGCAGTTCCATGGCCGGGGCATTGAGCCGGATCAGGCCGCGCGCCAGCAATGGCGCTGCCAGTTGTTCCGCGATGGCGCCCATACCGCCGGCAGGGAGTGCCGCCATGCCCTCGCTGAGCATCTTGAAGTCAAACCGGAAGCATTTCGCACTGGTGCGCAGGCTGCGATCGAGGAAGATGCCGCCATAGAACGGGCGGAAGAATGTGGCTATCGTCTGCGCGCTGAAGCCACGGCGCTGCAGGTAGGCCAGCGTCGTTTCGTCATCGCCGGCCAGAATCGCTTCAATGCTCTGGCGGCGCAATTGCAGCGCCAGGAGCAACACGCGCAGCTTGTCGAGCGGTGGCACAACCGGCGCAAGCGCTGCGTCGAGCGCTGCCGCCCGATCGCGTAGCGGGTCGGTGAGCACAAAACGCTTCCCCGCAGCGCAAATGATGGCTCCCGGCTCGAATCGCCGCAACTGCAGGGCGGCCATGTCGAGATGGCGACGGGCGGCGGGGTAGGCATCGAACAATACCTGGAACCCGCGATCGAACGTAAAACCGTCGCTCTGATCAGAACGCACGCGCCCGCCAACGCCGTCACTCGCCTCGATCAGCGTTACCGTCACACCGAGCGAATCAAGCACGCGCCCGCAGGTCAGCCCGGCCAACCCGGCGCCGATGATCAATACATGCATGGTGCATCCGCCTGTTTGACAAAACAGCACATGGGAGAAACCATGTCAGCCGGTCGCCCATCGTTTATTGCCTATTGTAGTACAAAGGAACGCACCCATGGGTACGAACCCGCTATCGCTTCAGATGTACACCCTGCGCGATCTGGCCGCGAAGGATTTTGCCGGCGCTTTGCGGGCCGTGAAAGAGATCGGGTATGGCGCCGTGGAACTGGCCGGCATGGGCACCATGAGCGCTGCAGCCTTGCGCAGTGAGCTTGACGCGATCGGGTTAACGGTCTCGGGGGCCCACGTGCCAATCCAGGTGCTCGAGAGCCGGCTCGATTCAGCCATTGCAGATATGCACACCCTCGGCGCGCAATACCTGATCTGCCCCTGGTTACCGCCCGAACGACGCGGCAACGCCGACGGCTATCGTACGCTGGCGCAGACGCTCAACACCATTGGCGCGGCAGCCAGCGCCGCCGGGTTGACCTTCTGCTACCACCACCATGATTTCGAGTTGCAGCGGTTCGGCGACACGACCGGCCTGCATATTCTCCTTGGCGAGAGCGAGGCGCAGAACGTCAAGGTCGAGATTGACATTTACTGGGCAGCCTATGCCGGGTTCGATCCGGCAGCGCTGATCGGTGAGTTTGCCGGGCGCGTGCCGCTGGTCCATCTGAAGGATATGACCGCTGGCCGTAGAACCTTTGCCGAGGTGGGCCATGGAACGCTCGATATTCCGGCAGTACTGGCCGCCGCCGACACCGCCGGCGCAGACTGGTTCGTCGTCGAGCAGGACATATGCGAACGTTCGCCGCTGGAGAGTGTGCGGATGAGCTATGAGTACCTGCGGGGGCTTGGCCGAGGGTAACAACTTCGCTCCGAACCATGGGCCGTTGAACGTTGAACATGCCTACGTTTCACATTGAACGTTGAACGTGCCCACACCCCGTACAAATATCTCCACCAGGCTCTCTGCGGCGCGCTCGGGGGAACTGAGCCCGGCGGCGCTCAAATGCCACTTATGCAACGCGCTGGCCAGCCCGTAGAATGCGCGCACCACCGCTTCGGGATCGAGTGACGCATCAATCTCTCCCCGCGCCATCCCCTCGTGCACCAGCGCAACAATATCCTGGCCAATCCGCTGGATGCACGCCAGCGCCTCGGCATTGCTGCACAGCAACCGAAAGACTTCGGGCCACGGGCCGATCCCCAGCGTATGCATCTGCACCTGGCGTCGCAGAATCTGCCGCATCACGAAGCATAGACGTTCCATAGGCGACTGAACCGGCGCCTGGGTCTCGATCAACGCGATCATGTGCTTCATCTCGCGCGTTGCCGCCTCAACCACCAGTTCGTCCTTGTTGGCGAAATGGGCGTAGAGCGTGGGCTTGGAGATGCCAACCCTGGCCGCCAGTTCGTCCATCGACATCGCGCTGTAGCCCTTTTCGGCCACCAGCTCCTGTGCGGCGCCCATGATCTCTTCGCGAAGCACCTGCTTCTGCCGTTCGCGGAGCGTACGTGTCATAGGTCTTTCCAGTGCCCTCCATGCACGCCGGGTGCTGCGCGCATGAGTGGCCAGCAGTGCGACGTGAGCATTCTGCGCCCCGGCGCCCATCCATGACAGCACGCGCATAAGATCTGATCGGTGCAACGGTACGTATCACTACTAGAGGATGCTACCTACCGATCAGTAAACTTTCCTACTTGCGCGTAAAGGTATTTTACTGTATAGTTGTACCGTTGTAAAGTAATGATCGTCAACCCGCCGTCAGCGTGAACATCGGCGGGCGCCAGTGAAAGCAGGCGTGCATGGCAATTCAACGACGCGACGATAAACTGAACGGCATGCCCATCTCCGACACGTCCATTCGCCAGCCGGTGTTCGTCACCATGCTGATGCTACTGACCATCGTGTTTGGCGTGCTGGCGTTCCGCTCACTGCCGGTCAACCTGCTGCCCGATTTCGAGGTGCCGGTGATTGCGGTGAGCGTGCCATACCCCGGCGCCGGCCCGGAGAGTGTGGCCGATCAGGTCGCCAGGCCGATCGAGGACGCCGTCAACACAATCGAGGGTATCGAGAATATCACCACCAATGCCAGCGAGGGCCTGGCGCTGATTATTCTTGAGTTTCAAGAAGGCACGGATATCAATCGCGCCGATCAGGACGTACGCGAAAAGGTAAATGCCGTGCGCCCGACCCTCCCGCGCGATATTCGCGAGCCGATCTTTCAGAAGTTCGACCCGAACGCTGCGCCGATTATCTCGTTTGCGATCGCCGGTACGCAGAATCAGTCGCCACTCGAAGTACGGCGCATCGTGGACGACGAGATCGCGCCGCGGCTGCAACGGGCCCAGGGGGTGGGCTCGGTGCAGGTTTCCGGTGGCCAGCAGCGGCAGATCAATGTGCTCATGGACCTGGAGAAGCTGCGCGCCTATGGCATCCTGCCGGTGCAATTGACCCGTTCCCTGCAGCAGGCCAATGCCAACCTCGGGCTTGGCAGCATCACCGCCGGCCCGCAGGAGATCAATCTCCGCGCGCCCTCCATGTTGCGGACCCCTGAAGATATCGCCAGGATTCAGATCACCGGCACGTCCTATCGCATCGGCGATGTTGCCGTCATCGAGGATGGCGTCGCCGAGAAGAACAGCTATTCGCGCCTCAATGGCGTGGATGCCATCATTATCGATATTCGCAAACAGACGGGCGCCAACACCGTGGCCGTCGCCGACAATGCCAGAGCTGAACTGGAACGCGCGCTGGCAACGCGGAGCGACCTGACGTACATCACGCCGCGCGATACATCCGAAGCGGTGCGCCAGTCAACGATCAGTTCGCTTGAAGAGCTGATTTTCGCTGCCGTCGCCGCATTACTGGTCGTGATGCTCTTCTTCAGCGGCATCCGCAACATGTTGATCACCGCTGCCGCGCCTGCTGCGATCGCCCTGGTCGGTCTGGGCGTGTTGCCCGCCCTTGGCATCCCGGTTGATAAAGTCCTTGTGCTGGCGCTTTCCATCGGCCTGCTGGTCGTGTTGACATTCTTTCGCGACCGCAACACGCTGGTGACGATGGCGGGCCTGCCGATCATTCTGATGGGCACCTTTGCCCTGATGCCAATCTTTGGCCTGTCGATCAACCTGATCACGCTGCTGGCGCTGGCACTGTGCGTCGGCCTGGTGATCGATGATGCCATCGTCGTGCGCGAGAATATCTTCCGCCACACGCAGCGCGGCGAGACGCCACGCGTCGCCGCGAGCAAAGGCACCGCCGAGGTGGCGCTCTCGGTGCTCGCGATGACGTTTACCGTCGTCGCCGTCTTCGTGCCTGTGACCTTCACCAGCGGCACAACCGGGATCATCTTCAAATCATTCGGCATCACGATTGCCGTGGCGATCCTGTTGTCGCTGGTGGAAGCGTTCATGTTCGCACCAATGTTGTCGGCCAACCTGTTCCGCCGGCAGAAGGTCCAGGAGCATCCCCACGATGCAGCGCACGAGCATGGCGGCGATATCGGCATTGCCGCGCGTCGCCTGCGCGGCATTGACCCGACGCAGGTGGATGCCGGTCTGCTTCACGAGGCTCAGGAAGATCCCGGGCCGCTGGGGCGACTCTATGAGCGGATTCTATCGTGGAGCCTGCGTAGCCTGCGCAACCGCATGATTGTGATCGGCACGGCCATTGCCGTCCTGGCGTTGAGCGTGGTTGTCGCCGGCGGTCTGAAGTTCAGTTTCTTCCCGCAGCAGGACGCAGGTGAGTTTCTGGTCGGCTATGAACTGCCGGCCGGCACGTCGCTTGCCGAGACCGACCGGATTGCGCGCCAGGCAGAGCAGGTGATCCTGGCCGATCCAGATATCGAGTCGCTGATCAGCACGGTCGGTTTCTCCGGTTCTCCCGAACGCGCCGAACTGTTCGTGCGCCTGAAAGACGAGGTCCCCACCCGATCCGTCGAGGATCGTCTGCGCCCGCAACTGGCGTTCCTGCCCAACCTGACCTTTGGCCTGCCCTCGATCGGCGCGCCGACCTCTACCGGCGTTACCGGGCGCCAGCTGCAGGTCAGCCTGCAGACGACCGAACCGGTGCAGAATCTGACGCCGCTGATCGAGCAGATCAAGGCCGAAATGGCGGCCATACCCGGCGTGGTGGATATTGATACCAACTATCGTCCCGGCAAGCCGGAACTGCGTTTCATTGCCGACGCCGAGCGTATTGGCGATGTTGGCATCACCAACGACGACATCGCATCGTCAGTGCGCGCGCTGGTGAATGGCGATCGCGCAACGGTGCTGCGCCAGGGCGGCCAGGACGTTGATATCGTCGTCCGGCTACGACCGGAGGATCGCGCCACACCGGCGGCGTTGCAGAATATCGCGATACCGACCCGGAGCGGTACGGTGCCGCTGAGTTCGCTTGGCCGCATTGAACTGGCCTCCACCCCGCAGGGTATCCGGCGCTACGACCGCCTCAACCAGGTCATCATCGGCGCCAACCTGCAAGGGCGGAACCTTGGCGAAGTGCAGGCCGAGTTGCAGCAGCGGTTTGATGCGACCGGCATGATCCCCGCCTCGGTCATCGTCAGTTTCACCGGCCTGGTACAGCAACAGACCGAAGGGTTCGGTTCATTGTTGCTGGCCATGTTGCTCTCGGTCATCTTTGTCTATATGGTACTGGCGTCGCAGTTCGGCTCATTCACCCAGCCGCTGGTGATCATGGTCGCCATGCCGTTCAGTTTCATCGGCGCGTTTCTGGCGTTGCGCTTGATTAACGTTGACCTGGATATTACCGGCATGATTGGCCTGATCATGCTCCTGGGACTGGTGGTGAAAAACTCGATTCTGCTGGTAGATTTTACCAACCGCCTGCGGCGCATCGGGCTGGAGAAACATGCCGCGCTGGAACTGGCCGGCGCAATCCGTCTACGCCCGATCTTGATGACTACGTTCTCGCTGGTTGCCGGCGCTCTGCCGGTGGCAATGGGCATTCATATCGTCGGCACCGGCGAGGGTGGCGAGTTTCGCAAAGGCCTGGCGACGGTATTGATCGGCGGCCTGACCACCTCCATGTTCCTGACGCTTCTGGTCGTGCCAACGGCCTATAGCTTGATGGAGTCGTTGACCGAACGGCTGTCGCGCTGGTTCCGCCGTCGCTTTGACCCGGAAGGATGGGCCGAGGAACAGGCGGAACTGGCGGCGATGCAACCCGCTGCTGTGGCCGTGGCTGGCCCTGCCGCTCCGCTCGCTGCCGGGATCGTGGCAAACGGCCAGGGAAATGGTCAGGCTCATGGCGCGCACGGTGAGGAGCCGAATGGCCGTCTACCGGCAGATACGCCGACGACCCCGGCCGAGGTGTAACCGGATGGTGGGGTGAACGATGCGGGGTGAGGGGTGACGATCACGGGAGTTCGCGAGATCAATGCGAGAACCCCTGACCTCCGGCGCACAGAAATGATCACAATGCATCATGGCTCGCAGCAAACAATGTTTTGAGGAGATTCGTACCGTGAAACGTGGTCGCATGATCACCGGTATTCTGGCGGGGTTCGCCGCTGTTGCGCTTGCAGCCTGTGGCGCGCAGACGGGTGCGCCCGCGCCGACCGTTGCGCCGGTTACTGCGGCGCCAACGGTTACGGTGCCGACACTGGTACCGCTACCGACCAGCCAGCCCATCCAGCTTGGCGTCACCGGCATTGGCGAAGTCAAGAGCGCGCGCGATGCCGATCTGTCGTTCCAGGTGCAGGGCACCGTGGCGGAGGTGTTCGTCGAGGAAGGCGCCTTCGTCAGGCAGGGCGATCTACTTGCCATCCTCGATACGCGCGCCTTTGATCAGCAGCTTCAGCAGGCGCAGGCCGCGCTCGCCAGCGCCCGGGCTCAGCAAGCGGCGTTGACCGAAACGCCGCGCGACGCCGATCTGAACGCGGCACGTGCCGGTGTGGCCCAGGCGCAGGCCGCGCTCGACGCCGTGCGGCGCGGCCCGAAGGCGCAGGATCTGCAGATGGCGGAAGCGGCGCTGGCGGCGGCGGAGGCTAACCTGCAGGCGACGCGCGACCGGCTCTCGTTCACCAAGACGCAGGCCGAGATCCAGATTGAGCAAGCTGTCGCCGCCCTGACCCAGGCGCAGGCGCGTTATGCGCAGGCAAAGTATAACTGGGAGTATGCCAGGGATACCGGCAATGATCCGATTGTTCCCGAAGTGGCAACTGCCCAGGGCCAGCGTGTGCCGAACAAACTGAGTGATGGCCAGCGTGAGAACTACTATGCGCAGTTCGTCCAGGCCGAGGCCGCGTTGCGCCAGGCGGAAAAGGCGGTCGATCTCGCCGTGAAGGGCGCAGAGAGCGCGCGCCAGGCCGAAGTGACGGGCATCCAGGCTGCCGAGGCCCAGGTCGTGCAGGCGCGCCTGACGCTCGAAAAACTGCGCCTGCCACCCGACGCCGATCGCCTGGCTGCGGCCAGGGCCGCCCTGGCGCAGGCCCAGGCCCAGGAGGCGCGTGTGATCCCCGACCCGCGCGAATCACAGATCGCGGCGGCGCGCGCCGGTGTCGAACAGGCACAGGCCGCGCTGACCCTGGCGCAGATTAACCGCGAACGCGCCGAACTGCGCGCGCCGTTCGATGGGGTGATCTCGATCGTTTCCATCGATCCCGGCGATCCCAGCGTCACCCAGGGGCGCCCGGCCATTCAGATCGTTGACATGCGCAACCTGCATGTTGATGTCCAGATCAGCGATGTTGACATCACCCGGGTCAAACCTGGCCAGACGGCGAACGTGACGATCAGCAGCATCACTGATCGCAGCTTCACCGGCAAGGTGGACTACGTCGCGCCCACCGCAACGGTGCAGGGCCTGTCGCGCAGTTACCTGGTGCGTATTGCGCTCGATGACATTACCGGCCTGCGCGCCGGTATGAGCGCGCGCGTGGACATTCAAGAGTAAGGGCGCTTCACCCTTCGGGTTGTGGCACAAAAGAACTCATCCATCAGGGCGGGGGGGGGGGGGGGGGGGGGGGGGGGGGGG
>JACAEQ010000010.1 GCA_013388755.1 Chloroflexota bacterium | reverse complement strand
GGATGGGTGTTCATCTCTGCTGATGGCTCGTTAGCACGGCGAGACGGCGAATACGAAAGCCTGTTCGAGATTGGCATCGATACGACCAGCGGCGACTCTGACATTGACCGCTGGGTTAATGTCTACAATGACAGTGGTGACGGAACTGATGAGTCAGTCGCCCTGTCGGTCCTCAGGTCAGTCACTGCCGGCACGCACACTTTTTATTTCCTGGGTAAACGGTTTGGTGGTTCGGGGACGGTGCTCGTGTACGATCCAACCCTCACGGTGATTGCACCAGGTGCACGAATCTATTTGCCTCTTGTTATGAAGGGCCAGTAACGTGGAGATGTTTCGGATGCCGACCGACATCTCGCCGGAACCGACCATGCTCCGCACGGCGGCTCAGCACGGTGGGCCGTGCGTCTGAAAGGAGCACCGTGATGCCCATCGCACCAACGACCGTTATCTTCCCGGTCCTGCAGGCGCGGAACCTGAACGGGCGTACGTTCACGCTGCCGGCGGAGTTCGGCGGCGCGTACAACGTCGCAATCATCGCGTTTCAGCGCTGGCATCAGGAGCTGGTCGACTCGTGGTTTCCGTATCTTGCGCCGCTGCTGGCCGCCCATCCCGATCTGCGGGCCTATGAGCTGCCGATGATCGGCGGAATGTATGCACTGGCGCGCCCCTTCATCGATGGCGGGATGGCGGCCGCGATCCCGGACCCTGCGGTGCGCGAGCGGACGCTGACGGTCTATACCGACGTGCGCCGCGTCATGGCGGCGCTGCAGATCCCGAGCACCGCAACGATCACGCTGCTGCTGGTGGATCGCAGCGGGCGCGTCTTCTGGCGCGACGAAGGCGCCTACAACCCGGAACGAGCGGTGGGCCTGGAGCGTGCCCTTGCGATGCTCTCCGGGTGATACGCGGCCCGCGTGCAGCGCGCAGCGCCGCATCAGGGCGCTCCTGGGAGGTGTGCATATGTCCTGGCTGAACGCCGTGAACGGCCACTCACATGGCATCAAGACGTAAAACCTGGCAGGAGAAGATGGCGGACAAGGAAGGTCTGCCGAAGATTCTGCCCCTGGAAGAACGATTTCCCTGCTACAACGCCCTGCACAGCATAGGCGTGGAGGCCGGCGACCCGGTTGTGCTGGTGAACCCTGGCGAGGTGGTGGCGTTGATGCGGCAGGTGCCTTACGGCCATCTCACCGCGATCATCGAAATCTTGGTCTCTATCATCCCCGGTCTTTCCTGCGATATCGAAACTGACCAGCCAGAGGGCCATCAGCAGAAGTCGGCCATGCTTAAACTGCTCTTAAGGAGGATACGTTACACTCAGCCTGCGTTCGCCAGATCGTTATCCAGGGAGGCGTCTCCATGGTCACCACGTCTGCCAAGTCCGCTGAAGAACCTGTCGAGTTATTGGATCATGCGATCTCCTGAGCATACACCACGAACACGTTTGGCAAACCACGGCAAGCCGCTCGCCCCGCGCAACCATGGAGCACTGATGTTCACCCCAAAACGAAGGAGTTTCTACAATGGATCTTACTGCTATCCTCTTCCTGATCGGTTTCATAGTCGTATTTGGCTGGTTTCTTTACACATTTACTCAATCGAGCCGCAAGGAGAAGGAAACCAGACAACTGCTTACCCAAAGCCTGGGATTCTCCTCATTCGAGGCAGATAGATCTCTGGCCGGGAAAATATCCAGCCTGTACCAGCAACCAGGATCGAAAAACAATGATAGATCCCAATTTCAAGACCGCCGACATCCAGAGCATGACCCGCCGCGTCAACCGTGCCATGGAAATCTTCCACGCATTGCAAAAATAAAACCTTGAATGTGAGACGTCAGATTTCCAGTGCATCCTTGCTGTTCGGATTACCCTTCCTGATTCTGCCAGTCATGGTTGGATTTTCACTTTATTTGCCCGCTGGCTCGGCGTCCAGGCGGGTTATCTGTCTGGCTTCGGCTTCTACTGGCTGCTCTGGTGCCTGATTATACCCCGCATCCTGTTGGGCAAAGTGGATGGCGATTGCACACAGTCTGAGCGGAGTCCGGGCCCTGAGTGGCTCCCTCGCACCAGCCATGTTGGCGTTGTTCCCATGATATCGATGGAACAGGTAAGGAAAAACCATGACCGACAAAACCAGAAAACTCCAATCCTTGCTGACGGCACAGGTTGGCAAAGGCGGTCTGCACAACATCGTCGCTGCGGTGCAGTCCTACGACAAAAACCTGGATTTCGTCGGCGCGGCAGGGGTGGCCGACCCTGGCAGCGGCGCGATGATGCAGCCTGACACGCCCTGCTTCATCGCCAGCATCACCAAAATGTTTACCGCCGCGATCATCATGCAACTCTACGAGCAAAAACGCCTGGATCTCGCCGCGCCCGTCTCAGACTATCTGCCGGCTGAGTTGCTGGACGGCATTCATTGTTACAAGGGCACCGATTACAGCCGCCAGATCAAGGTGTTCCAGCTGGTCAACCAGACGTCTGGACTGGCCGATTTCGAGGTAGACAAACCCCGCGGCGGGAACAGCGTCCTTAAGGAGTTAATGGCCGGTCACGATCGCGCTATCGACACTGCCGAAGCGCTCACGATCACTCGCCGACTGGCGCCTCATTTCCCGCCAGGAACACCCGGCAAAGCCTATTACTCCAATCTCAACTATCGCCTGCTCGGCGAGATTATCGAAGCCCTGACTGGAAAGCCAATGGCGGACAATTTCGAGGAGCGCATCTGCGCGCCGCTTGGCTTGCAGCACACCTATCTCTACGACTGGACGAAGCCTCGCCCCGGTAAGCCACCCGCGACGCTGTATCTGAACAATGCCCCGATCAATGTCACCAGATACCTTTCGTCGAATGTGGCGGATGGTGGCCTGGTTTCGACTGCTGCTGAATGTATGACGTTCCTGCGCGCCTTTTTCGAGGGGCGCCTGTTCGACCAGTCGCTCCTGGAACGGATGACGCAGTGGAATGCGCTGTTCTTCCCGTTACGCTACGGCTATGGGCTGATGTACTATCGATTGCCGCGCTACTTCTGGATCACCCCGCTCCCCGAATTCGTCGGCCATTCCGGCTCGACCGGGTCGTTCGCCTTCGCCTGCCCGTCGCGGTCGCTCTATCTCACCGGAACCCTGAACGTGATTGCCCCGGCCCGGCCATTTTTCTTCATGATGGATCTGGTTCGGGCCGCGCGTTGAGCGTCAGTGCTGGTGATCATGATGCTGAAACCAGACTCTGCCCATACAGGCCGTTGGAGGATTGGGGAAGTCGTGTCTGGAATTCCTTTCGTTATCAGCCTGGCTTTGCATGGCATCTGGCCATTTTCATTCGGTGGTTTGGGCGCAAATAACCTGCGCCTGGCTGGTGTGTGCGTGGCCGCTTGCGATACCCGCATCGTACCGGAGACGACTGATTTCAGTGCCCTGCGCTTCCACGTGGACAGGAGCGATGACGCCACAAGCACGATTGCCAGCGCATTCGAAAAGAAAGGCGGCAGGCAGGTCAAGCGATGACATGGAGAACCCGCAGTTTTTATGGGACGTTTGGCGTGGCCAACCTGGGGCTGGCTCTCTACGGGGTGCTGGCGTTGCTCAACCCGCAGATTCTGACCGACTCCTTTCTGGCGCGCGTGTACCAGTTTCCGCCCGAAGCATCCGCCGCACTCGCGTACCTGGCGGCACTTTTTCGCCTGCTTGGTTTCTTCAACCTGCTGGTGGGAATCCTGGGACTGTGGCTTTTGTGGCGTCACTGGCACCATCCGCAGCCCTGGTCAGAACGCACAGTGATCACGGTTTCGCTCCTGGCTTACCTGGCCCCGATTACGTTCGACAACACCGTCGGGCATATCGGTTTGTTCGAGATCCTCGAACACATACTTTTTGCAGCCATGCTCGCGGTGGGGATGTTTCAGCTGTTCAAAAGGACGGATGGTAATCGATGAGCCGGGCAGCGCTTCGATGTCATCTCGTCCGATCAACGGCACGAAGCTCCCTCGCTGCGCAACTTTCCGCCGCGCTGTTTCGTCACACGACACAGGAACGGTTATGCAGAAAGGACGGTTCCACGATGAACGGACAGCTGACGCGCAGCCGCAGTGACCGGATGATTGCCGGCGTCTGCGGCGGGCTGGCCCGCTACTTCAACATTGACCCGGTGATCGTGCGGCTGGCGTTTGTGCTGGCGGTATTCGCCGGTGGGATGAGCCCGTTGATCTATGTGATTCTGTGGATCGTGATGCCGGAGGAGGGCGCGGTCCAACCCGCGCAGGCACTGCCGGAGCATCCTCGCCCGGTCGAGGAGTGGAAATATGACCCCTATACTGGCGAGCCGGTGAACCGCTACAGCGGCGAGCAGAAACCGTGATCCGCGGATGCGCCTCTGTTCCTGCGCATCACGCGCCTCATCGGGGCGCACGGTTGTTGTACGGTGCATTGAACCGGTACATTTCGAAGTCGTGCGGTGCGACGGGCGAAGCCGCCACACCGCACAGGACAAAGACCGCTCTGCCGAAGGCAAACACATCACGCTACCGCTGCGAACGATAGCGCTATCGTCCGTCGCCTGTGTGCACATCAGGAGGATGACCCGGGCGCACCGATGATTGCATCGCGCAGCACGTTGAACTCATTCTCAAACGCAGCAGTGATCGTCTGGGGATCCGCAACCAGGCCGGCATCCGTGATGACACCCAGCGTCACCTGCCCGCAGTAACTCATGATGCTGACACCCATGCCCAGCCTGCCTGACTGCGGCACCCAGAACATCATGTTTGTGATGCGATTGCCGGCAATATACAGCTGCTCGGCTGGACCACGCACATTGGTCATGACCGCTGTTGCTTTACTGGCGAACAGGTTGACCGCCTGCTCCTCCACCTGCGCCGGCGTGCGGCCAAAGAAGTTCAACAGGCCGTAGAACACATACGCCTCAGGGGTACGTTTGAGGGCCTCCATCCGCCGCTGTACTTCAGCAAGCCGTACCGCCGGGTCGGCAATGCCGAGCGGCAGCGCCAGGAAGACCAGGCCGAACTCATTTCCCAGTTCGTGGCGGCGCGATGCCGGGCGCAGATCCACCGGCACGACGGCGCGGATCTCGAGACCATTGACCGGTGTGCCACGACCGATCAGGTAGGCGCGTAATGCACCGGCGACAGCGGCCAGCAGGACATCATTCACTTTGGCGCCCGCCGCCTGCCCGATCTGTTTCACATCATCGAGTGGCACCTGTGCCGACCACGCGACACGTTTCTGCACACCGAGCGGCCCTTTGAGCGGGGTGATGGTCTCCGTCGGCAGGGCAAGCACCCGGGTGAGCGCGACCGCGCTGCCTGCCGCCTGGGCTGGCAGGTCGAGCAGGTGCTCGGGATGGCGCACCATCTCCATCCCTTCGTGGATCAGGTCATCCGCCAGCTTGACCGACCCTTCAATCGCCGACATGATCGGGTCAAGCAGCGGGCCAAGGCTGCTATGAGCCTGCGGTTTGTGTGGCCGCTCAATCGGCGCATCCGGCGTCAGGTCCATCAGGCGGTAGAGCACATTGTTCATCGCTGTACCGTCGCCGATGCAGTGGTGGAACCGCATCACCATGGCCGAACCGCCCAGCACATTCTCCACCAGATGTACCTGCCAGAGCGGCTTGGTGTAGTCAAGCATGGTGCTCGAGAGGTCGCCAAGAAACTCCTGCAGCGTACCCATATCGCCTGGTGATGGCAGTGCCACCCGATGAATGTGGGCGTCCAGGTTGAAATGAGGATCTGCTTCCCACCGCGGGCCATTCAGCGAGTTACGATCATCAACCACACGCATCCGAAAGCGCTCGAACGATAACAGACGCGTCGCGACCGTCTTGCGGTAGCGAGCCGCGTCAATCGGGCCGTCGAGTAGCGCGATACCGGTCACCATCATCAGGTTGGTTGGATCGTCCATGTGGAGCCAGGCGCTGTCGACAGGGCTGAGGTGCTGAGAAACCTGAGCCATCGTGCAACCTCCGTGCTGAACGTATCGTCGCGGTTAACGAATCGTACACCAGGGGTCACGATCTAAAAAGTGAGAAGCTGCCACGGAGCGGTAAGAGTTGACCATCGTGGGAGTCGCAGTATCGTTGCTGGAGTGGTACAATCGCGTTGCCTCGGCACAACACTCAACGCTCCAACGTGCAACGTACCGCGTGAGGTGCAGACCATGACAACCACCGACCGTTTTTACCATATCGGCTTTGGCCGAAGCGATCTTGGCGACGATCCGCCGCGGATCGCACTGTTAAGCGGCGATCCGGAACGCGCGCGCATAATTGCACAGACCATGCTGCACGAGCCACGCATGCTCTCGGAGCATCGTGGCCTGAACAGCTATGTCGGGCGCCTGCCGTCGGGAAGGCCCATCCTTTCTGCCACCAGCGGCATGGGCGCACCATCGCTCAGTATCGTCGTGAACGAACTGGTACAGGCCGGCATTCGCACGATCATCCGTGTCGGCACCAGTGGTTCGATCCAGGCGCACATCCCACCCGGCAGCGTCGTCATCTCCAGTGCCGCACTCTGCCGCCAGGGCGCCGCCGACGACATCGCGCCGCGCGAGTTTCCCGCCGCCGCCGATCCGTTCGTCACGGTGGCGCTGGTCGAAGCCGCGCGCGTCGAGGGAATCGTGCACTTTGTTGGTATCACCGCATCAGTTGATACATTCTACGAGGGGCAGGAACGCAGCGAATCCGCGAATCCGCACCTGTTGCGCCGGTTGCGCGGTATTACCGAAGAGTATCGCCGGCTGAACATCCTGAACTATGAGATGGAAGCCGGCACCCTGTTCAAGATGGGGTTAGTCTACGGCTTCGCTGCCGGGTGTGTCTGCGCGATCGTCGCGCAGCGCACGGCGGGCGAAGCGATCGTGTTGGAACGGAAAGCTGCCGCTGTCGAACGCGCGATTGCGGTAGCGGCGCGCGCCGCTGTGACGCTGTAACCGATGCATCTGAAGGGAGTGCCGGTATCTCGGCTGCCTGGTACGGCTCACCCGCCGGTGGGTGACATTGCTGGCACCTGTGACGTCTCATCCTTACACGTTCCCTGCGGAGGTTCTTATGGCTGGTTGCAGACGACGTGGCGGCGGCATCTTTATGGCCCTTTTCGGCTTGCTCTTCGTCACGCTCGGCATAGGACTGGGCATCTTCGGTTCGCGCGCCGCAATCGAAGCTGCAGATCGGGCCGAGCGACTTCCACTCGCAACCGCGCGCGTTATCGAACGCGGTGCGGCGGGCGGCGAAGTGGTTGTAGAGGGGCGGATCAGTACACGAAACCCGCAGCGCTTCCGCGAGTTTGTCGCCTACGTGCGCGAAGAGTATCGCGGTACCGACAGCGATGGCGACCCCAAATGGCACGAAGACGAGCGCGTGACACCGCCGCTGGTGCTGGAGCTTCCTGATGGCCTGGTGCAGATCGAAAATGACAACTACCGCCTCGAAAGCCCGCCGTTACGCTGGCAAGATTCGACGTCGCTGAGCTGGAACGGCCTGACCGGCGAAGGAACCAGGCGTTACTCCGGCTTCGCCGCCGGCGCGACCGTCATGGCAATCGGCCCGATTGTCCAGGGACGAGAGGGGCCAGCGCTGCAAGCCGAGTTTCTTTCCAGCGGCGACCGGGCTGCGTATGTGGCCCAGCAGCGATCCAGTGCAGCTGCGTTTCCGATTGTCGGCCTGATCTTCGGCGGCATCGGTGCGCTGTTTGCGCTGGTTGGGCTCTGGCAAGTGCTACGTGGCTAGTTGTGCGCCACGAACGAGAGCGGCTGCATAACTCCTGACATGGGACGATATGGTATAATGTGCCTGGGTATGATTGTCCTTCACATCTCCAGCGCACTGATTGCCAGGTCACCTGGTACAGGCCTCCGCGCACTTCCCCGGTGACCTGCCCCTCTCCCCTCCGCGCATGTCATATACCAGAAAAGGCGCGCCTGGCGAGGTACAGGCACACCGCGAATGGAGGCGAACCCGTGACGGATACGCAGAAAACAGTTGTTGCGGCAGCTCTCGGCGAATGCGTCCACGTCGCCGGCGTGATGAACTTCTTGCGCCTGGCTGAAGAAGCCGGCTGGCGTACGGTATTTCTTGGGCCGGCCGTTCCGGTGGATACGGTTCTGGAGGCAGCGCGCCGCGAACGCGCCGACCTGGTGGGAGTATCATACCGCCTGACGCCTGAGACCGGCGCGCATCTGCTCGGCCGCTTCGCCGAGGCTGCCGACGATCTGCTTGCCGCCGGCGTGCGCTTTGCCTTTGCCGGCACGCCGCCACTGGCGGAGCAGGCTGCTGCTCTCGGCTTTTTCGAGCAGGTCTTCGACGGCAGTGAACCAGGGGATCAGGTACTCGCCTATCTCAAAGGGCAGCGCCTGGCCAGCACCGAGGCCGACTTTCCTCAGCGCACCGTTGACCGGATTCGCTGGAAGGCCCCCTTCCCGCTGCTCCGCCATCATTTCGGCCTGCCAACGATGCAGGCGACGATAGATGGAATCGCGCGGATTGCGGAGGCGCGTTGCCTGGATGTCATCTCGCTCGGCACCGACCAGGATGCGCAGGAGAACTTCTTCCATCCCGAACGCCAGGATCGTGCCCGCACCGGCGCCGGTGGCGTCCCGGTGCGCAGCGCCGATGATTACCGCGCGCTGTATGCTGCCAGCCGGCGTGGCAATTACCCGCTGATGCGCACCTATTCCGGCACCGATGATTTTGTGCGCCTGGCCGAACTGTATGTCGAGACCATCAATATCGCATGGTGCGCCATCCCGCTCTTCTGGTTCAACCGCATGGATGGGCGCGGGCCGTGGGATCTGGAAGGGTCCATCCGTGAGCACCAGGCGATCATGCGCTGGTACGGCGAGCGTGACATCCCTGTTGAACTCAATGAACCACACCACTGGGGCATGCGCGACGCACCCGATACGGTTTTTGTCGTCAGTGCCTACCTGTCGGCGTACAATGCGCGCGCATTCGGCGTGCGCGACTATATCGCGCAGTTGATGTTCAACAGCCCGCCTGGCCTCTCGGATGCGATGGACCTGGCGAAGATGCTGGCCGTGCTGGAGATCATCGCGCCACTCGCCGGGCCGCAGTTCCGTATCTGGAAACAGACTCGCACCGGCCTGCTGAGTTACCCCGTTGATGCGGCGGCTTCCCGGGCGCACCTGTCGGCCAGCATCTATCTGCAAATGGCACTCCGGCCGCACATTGTCCATATTGTCGGCCATACGGAGGCGCATCACGCGGCAACCGCCGAGGATGTGATCGAGTCATGTGGCATGGCGCAGCGCGCCATCGAGAATGCATTGCGCGGTCAGCCCGACATGACCGCCGACCCACGGATCCGCACGCGGGTGCAGCAACTTGTGACCGACGCTCACTCTCTGCTGGAGGGGATCACTGCGCTGGCCGCGCCGGGCGTTGCCGATCCACTGATCGATCCGGCAACGCTGGCAACAGCAGTGGCTGTGGGATTGCTGGACGCGCCCCATCTGCGGAACAATCCTTTTGCTCCCGGCCAGATCGTGACGCGGTTTCTCAACGGTATGTGTGTGGCCGTTGATGACCAGGGACGGCCGCTCGATGAGCGTGAACGAATTATGCATCTGTTGAACGTTGAACGTTGAACGTGCAACGTTGTCACTGATCAGGAGAAAACGTCATGTCTCCGTCCACCCGATATACCGTGATCGGCGCCGGCAACGGCGGGAAGGCCATGGCTGCGCACCTGGCGCTCATGGGGTTTGAAACGACGCTCTATAACCGTACCGCCGAACACGTCGAGGCGATCCGCCAGCGACGCGGCATTGACCTGGAGTCGGGAGAAACTGGCCCGCGCGGCTTTGCCAGACTGGCGCTGGTGACGTCCGATATGAAAGAAGCACTGGAGCAGTGCGATGTGGTCATGGTTGTGGTGCCGTCATCGGCGCACGCCGAAGTTGCGCGTGCAATGGCACCGCATCTGCGCAACGGGCAGATCGTCGTGCTGCATCCGGGGCGCACCTGCGGCGCGCTTGAGGTGGCCAGAGTGTTGCGCGACGAACGCTGCCACGCCGATGTGACGATCGCTGAGGCAGAGACGTTCCTGTACGCCAGCCGGTCCGACGGGCCGGCACAGGCGCGCATCTTTCGCATCAAAGAGGCGGTTCCGCTGGCGGCGCTTCCTTCGTATCGCACCGGCGATGTGCTCGGCATCCTGCACCACGCGTTCCCGCAGTACATTGACGGTGGTAATGTCCTCCGCACGGGCCTGAACAACATGGGCGCCATTTTTCACCCGGCGCTCACCCTGTTGAACGCCGGACGGATCGAGTCAACGCGCGGCGACTTCCAGTTCTATATTGATGGTGTGACCCCCTCTGTCGCGCGTGTCCTTGAGGTGCTCGACCGCGAGCGGGTGACCGTGGCGGCGGCGCTCGGTATTCGCGCGCGCACGGCACAGGAGTGGCTGGCGCTCGCCTACAATGCGACGGGTGACAATCTCTACGAAGCCATTCAGAACCAGCCAGGATACTACGGCATCAAAGCCCCGCCAACGCTGAATCATCGCTATATTTTCGAAGATGTGCCGATGAGCCTGGTGCCGATCGCCGCGCTTGGTCAACGCTATGGTGTGGCCGTTGCGGGCATTGACAGTATTATCCGGCTGGCATGCATCATTCACCGCACCGACTACTGGCGTCGCGGGCGAACGCTGGACAAACTGGGGATCGCCGATCTGAGCGTCAGCGAATTGACACGGTATGTGGAAGAGGGAGTACGCGGGTAATGTTCACGTGACAGCCGGCAGCGCGTGCGTTGAGCGAGGCAAACCATCTGCGCCGTCGGCAATGGCGCGAACGATGTCAGGAAGCCATGATCATCCGCTATCGGCCATGGTCCGTTATGTCATAACGGCAGGCTCGCGCCGCAGGGTGATGAGCGGGCCCGCGGCGCGAAGGCTGAGGCGGTCTGCCGGCAGTTGCGCAATGACCATCGAGGTAACGCAGCCATCTGGTGCGATCGAATAACTATCGGCGCTGGCGTCTCCCATCCATTCGTGGTGATCGACCAGGTACCGGAAGCCGTAGGTGCGCCCACGATCGAGCGTCAGGGTGACGCTCCAGCCATCTTCGGCATGGTGCAATGGCGTCGCGGCAGGGTTCCAGTGATTGAAGTCGCCGGCAAGTTCGATGCAATCGGCCCAGATTGTCGCCGGCACAGAGAATGTGATGCGGAGCTTCCCCGGCTGTGCCCGAATCTCTTCTTTGATCACCATACAACACGCTCCTTTGCACGATGGGCCCATACGCCCGGGAAGCCGGAACCACGCTGTTTCAGCTTCCCGTAGCGCCTGCACGTCATTGTGCAGCGGGCCTGACGTCGTCGTCCCGCACCCCGATGCCAGGTCTCTTCTCTACGACGGGGTGCGTCATGCCTGTATCATACCAGCAAATACTGAGACATTCATCACACATACACGGGACATTGACGTGAAGTTTCGTGCGCTGCCGGGGTGTGATTCAGTCGCTCACCAGTAACCGCCCGCGGAGATCGATGTACTGTATGTCGCGCCGGGGCCTGGCCTGCCATGCAACAACCAGGTAACCGCCATCCCTGTGCGCATAGCGGCAGGTAAAATGGATGCCGGTTCCATTGCGGTACACCTGATGAATAGCGGCAACTACACCATCCACATCATCCGGATGCACCCGTTCGACAAAGGCGCCAATCGCGAGATCGGCGCGATGCCATCCCAGCAACGACTGCCACGAACGACTGGCGTAGGTGATTTTGCCGCTGATGCCGATACGGGCGCGTAACTCCTGCGCCGCGTCGTGATGCATACCCGCTGGATCGGATCGTCGCATCATCTGTTTCACGAACTGGACTTCCCGGCGGTAGCGCCGGAGGGGGATCGGGGCGTTTCCATCGTTTATCAAGCGTACCGCAGTTCGAAGACGCGATCCATGTTCCTCTGCGGGAGACAGGCGGGAACTATCGTGCATATGCAGGCAGGTACGCAGAAGAATCGCGAGCAGGACTTGTTTGGCAGCGGGAGCAAGCGGTAGCGATTCGGCCACCGGGTCAATCGCCAGGATTCTCGATCATGCGATACCCCAGGCCACGCACCGTCTCGATCGAGCCTGGCGCACCGGGAACGTCGCCAAGCTTCTGGCGCAGTGAACGCACCAGCGGGCGGATCAATTCGCGCGCCTCATCAGCATCGTTCGTGTGCAGCCCGTGTGTCGCCTCAACCAGATCGCGCGCGGGCACGATCACGCCAGGCTGGCGCGCCAGACGTTCCAGTAAGGCGAACTCACGCACGGAGAGCGTGGTCGGCTGGCCATCCAGCAGGACACGGTGGCGCTCGAGATCGATCTGGATACGCCCGACACGCAGGCTGGTATCAGGCGACGCAGTTGCAGACCGGGCGGCATAGTGGACAAGTTGCTCGCGACGGCGCAGTTTTCCCTCAACTACCGCCAGCAAATCTTCGGGCTGGATGGGCTTGGTGAGATAATCGTCAACACCAAGCGCCTTGCCATACCGGATATCGCTATCGAGCGCGCGCGCCGTCAGGAAGATGAACGGCACCGCGTTCCACTGTGGCTGGCGGCGTACCGCCTCCAGCAACTGGTAGCCATTCATCTGCGCCATCGCGACATCGGCCAGAATGATACTGACAGGATGGCTGGCAAGGATGTGGAGCGCATCCGCGCCGGACGTGCACGTAACGACACGATACCCGACACCTTCGAGCAGCAACTGGATCGCCTGCAGATGATCAACCTGGTCATCAACGAGGAGAATCAGCGCGTCATCGTTCATTGCGGCACCTCCCGCGCAATGGGCAGATAGAAGGCGAACGCGCTCCCTGTGCCCGGAGTTGAATGCACATCAAGATGCCCGCCGTGCAACCGCACCAGCTCCCAGGCAATTGAAAGACCGAGCCCGGTGCCAGGAATATCCGTCTGTGTCCGCGCGCGATAGAAGCGCTCGAAAATATGCGGCAGATCGGCCGGGTCAATGCCAATACCGCTATCCCTGATGCACAACGCCGCCCAGCTCCCTTCAGGCAGTCGCGCGCACCCTGGCCAGGCATCCCCGGGAGGCAGTAATCGGCCGGCGTCTACGGTGAGTATTGTGGCGATACAACGAATACTTCCCTGCTCCGGGGTGTATTTGATCGCGTTCGTCAGCAAATTGCGGATAACCTGACGTAGTTGCCCGGCCTGCCCGAAAACCGGCACGTTCCCCGGTGCATGGATGGTCAATGCCAGGCGCTTGCGCTGCGCAGCCGGGGCAAGCGCCTCGACCTCCTCCTGCGCCAGGAGCGCCAGATCCAGCGCCTGCCGGTCAGTCGCGACTCGTCCGCCGTCAATCCGCGAAATCTCCAGCACGCCGCCGATCAAGTCACTCAGATCGCGCGCATGTTTGCGGATGTCGCCGATCACTTCGAGCCGTCGCTCATCATCCAGACGCGGGTAGAGCATTTCGAAGCTACCGGCCAGCATTGTGATCAGTGACGTAGGTGAGCGCAGTTCGTGCGACACATTTGAGACGAACTGATCCTTCATGCGTTCGGCAACTTTCATTGTCGTTATGTCATGATGGACGCTCACGAAACCGATGGGCTGGCCGGGATGATCGGGCGAGAAGAGTGGCGCAGCGTTCATGTCAGCATCATAGGCGATTCCATCGCCGCGCACAAGCACCAGGGAATCATTCCATGTGTGTCCGGCGCGCACCGCCATACGCATACGCGCCAGAGCCTCGTACGCGTCGGTCTGACGTTGCAACCACTGATTCCAGGATACCGGCAACGCCTCGAGGGCGATGCCGGTGAGCGCCGTGGCCGCCGGGTTGACATACTGCACCTGGTCGTTGAGATCAACCACCATGACTGCTTCGCCCAGCGCCTCCAGAATGGCGCGCGTGCGATCGCGCTCCTGTTGCAACTCGCGGGTACGTTCGCCAACACGTGTTTCCAGCAGCGCGCGTTCGGTGCGAAGCGCTTCCTCCGCCAGTTTGCGCTCGGTAATGTCACGGGCGATGCCTTCGATGGCTATCAGGCGTCCATCGGCATCGTACACCGGCACGTTGCGCTGTTCGACCCACAGTTCCGAACCATCACGACGAACCCAGCGCAGTTCAAGCGGGATGGCGTATGAGGCGTCGTTATGCGCAAGTTGCTCCAGTTTTTCGCGATCAGCGGGATGCACCAGCTTGAACCCGAGCGCGGGATCGGCATAATGATCTTCCGGCGAATAGCCGGTGATGCCGGTGACCGATGGGCTGACATACTCAAAGCCGGCCGTCGGATAGAATCGGTAGCGGTAGATGATGTCCAGTGCGTGCTCGGTAATGCGCCGGTAGCGCATGTCACTTTCGCGCAGGGCGGCCTCTGCGCGCTTGCGTTGCAGCATTGACCACATGCCGTTCATGAACAGCAGCAACTGGCGCGCATCTGTGTCATCGTAGGGATCGGTTTTGTTGCCGACGCCGGTGACGGCGACAACCCGGTCGCCATCGATCAGCGGGACGCTCAGATGACGGAGGAGATGAATGTGCCCATCGGGGTAGCCACGCCGGTTCGGCAGATTCTGGTAATCGTTGTGAAACACCGGCTGGCGCAGGCGAACACAATCCACCCAGACGCCGGCCTGTTCAAGTGGGTAATGGGTCGTTTCCTCGGCATAGCATTCCTCGCGCACGCCGCGCGACCAGGTAAAGAGCTGCAGGCTGACCTGATCCTCATGAATGAAGTGCAGGTAGCCGATGCGGCTACGGGTCAGGCGTACCGCCTCTTCGAGCGCATAATCAACAATCTCACGCTCATTGGCGGTATTCATCTCCGCAAGGCGCAGCAGCGCATCCTGGCGCTCGACATCGAGTTGCCGGATCTGCTCGGCCTGCCGGCGCCGTTGTTCCTCTTCAAGCTTTTCCAGGGCGAATGAGAGGACGCTCGCCACACGTTCCGAGAGTGCAATTTCCTGGGCATCGAAGAAGTTGGTGACACCGGCATACAGGTTCAGCGCGCCAATGACATGGCCGTGCACCAGCAATGGAAATGCCGCCGAGGAGCGCAGCATATGTTGCGTGGTATGCGCCCGCCACGGCAATGTCTGAACATCGGCCTCGATATCGTTGCAGATAACCGGCTGCCCCTCGCGAATCGCGCGGCCGGTAGGCCCGTTGCCCGCCGGCTCGTTGCGCGCGCTGATGTTAATATGCTGCAGGTAGGCCGTCGCCGCACCGCTGGCCGCCACTGGATGCACCAGCCGGGTTTCGTCGTCCACAAGGCCAATCCATGCCAGCCGAAAACCACCTTGCTCAAAAGCAATACGACAGACGGTTTCGAAAAGGTGCTGCCGATCGTTGATCCGAACGACCATCTCACCCACCCGGCTCAGCACAGCATACAGCCGATTCACATGCAGAAGTCGTTGCTCGGTTTCGATACGCGTCGTAACGTCCAGCGACATCCCGGCAACACCGGCAATCAGGCCGTCACCGTCGCGCAATGGCGTGAGCCGTGTCTCGAGGGTTCGCCCGGCCACATGGTCAACGCTGGTGGCCGGATTGCCGTCGAGCGCTGCGCGCAACGCAGCCAGACCATCCGGCAAATGCCCGTAGACGTCGAACACCGAGACACCGATCAACTGGCCGGGGTGCAAGCCGAGGGCATCAAGTCCGCGCCCTTCTGAGAGGAGGATGACACCGTTCACATCGGTGGTAAAGAAGATGATCGGGAACGCCGCCAGGAGAGTCTGGTAGGAGGTCTCTTCCGTTAACCGGGCCAGATCAGCGGCGCCATGCGCAGAAGCCGGCCCGGGCCGTTTATGGCGTCGGCGTTTGTGCGGCATACATCGCTCCTCCATGCTGATTGGAATCCAGCTCAGCAATCTGCGCCAGGAGCAGCCGGCGCCCGCCGGCGGCAGCGATGGCGCGCGCTTCGGCGAGGATGGTGCGCGCCTCGAGTGGCGGCAGCAGCGGCGCCAGCCAGATCCGGATGTGCGCTGCCAGGTGGCGTATCCCCAGCCCATCCGCACGCGCCAGCGCTGTCGACAGCCGATGGATCGCAAGGGCAAGGTCGCCACGTCGCCTGGCGACCAGCCCCAGGTTGGCCATCAGCCCGGCGATTCGCTCCTGCATACCCAGGCGTTGGGCCAGCTCAAGCCCGGCCATGAACTGTTCTTCAGCTTCCTCAAGCGCACCCCTGGCCAGTGCAATCTCGCCGGCGGTGGAGAACAGGTATGGTTGCAAACCGATCGCGCCATGCTCCTGCGCCAGCGCCATGCCGCGCCGCGCATATTCGGCGGCCTGCTGGATATCCCCCATCAGATGTACATGGTAGGCCAGGTTGTTCAGCGCCAGGATTCGCCATGTTGCCGTTGCCGGCGAAGTGTCCTGCTCGGCGACGTCGAGTGCTGCGCGATAACAGGCGACTGCCGCCTCCAGGTCGCCTTGCTGGGCCAGCACCCCACCAAGCTCAAAGCGCACATGCGCCAGCATGTCCGGTCGCGCACTGGCTTCAGCGACCATGGCCGCCCGCCGCAGTCGCCATGCCGCCGCATCAAGATCGGCGCCCTCGAGCGAGAGCGCAGTACCGAGCAAGATCTCGGCCTGCAACGCCAGGGCTGCATCACCGCCTGAGGCCACGTCAGCGGCCAGGGTCATGACCTCGGCATAGCGTGCCTGCGCCAGCAGGGAGCGCGCCAGCCCCAGCGTAGCAAGGTCGGCCTCTGCGCGATCGCCTCGCTGCAGCGCCGCATCGCGCGCGGCACGAAATGTTTCCGACGCACGCGCCGTCTCACCTGACTGCAGATACACGTCGCCCAGGGAGAGCAGGATCTCATGCCGCGCAACGCCGCTCTCACCTGCCAGCGCCTGCGTGTAGAATACGACAGCCTCCGACCAGGCCGCAAGCCGGGTTGCATGGCGCGCGGCGCGTACGGCATAGCGCGCCGCGCGATCAGGATCGCCGCCTTCGGCGTAATGCGCGGCAATCAGGCCCGCCGAGGCATCCGGCTCACGGCTGCGCAGGGTTTCCAGCGCCTCCGCGACCCGCCGGTGCAGCAACCGGTGCCGCGCCTCGCCAACATCGCGAAGTGCAACTTCCATGGTCAATGCATGATCAAACGAGTATCGCCCATCGCCATGGCGATGAAGCAAGCCAGCGGCAGCCAGTTCATCCAGCGCATCGAGCACGGCTTCTTCCGACAGCGCCGCGGCATGCGACACGATGTCGGGTTCGAAGCTGCGCCCTACGGCAACGGCGGCGTCCAGTACGCGCCGGGCCGGCGCAGAAAGACGCGCCAGGCGTGACTCTACCAGGCTATAGATCGTGGGCGGAACGACCGGACTCGGCTCGAGGCGTGCGCTATGGAGCGTGCCATCAGCATCCAGAATACCGCGCGCACGCGCATGGCGCAACAACTCAACGATAATGTATGGATTCCCTTCAGCGTTTGCCTGGAGCCAGTGTGCAAGAGCATCACCGGAGCGCACACTGATGCGCCGGGCCAGCCCGGCGACCGCCTGGTCGTCGAGGCGATCGAGTACCAGGCGCGTCAGTCGCCCTTCTCGCATGAGCGTATAGACAAACCGCGCCGAGGGTGAGCGTGGCTCAAACGGGCGCGCCGTAGCGATCAACGTCAGGGGAGCGACACGCTGACGCGCCAGATACGCCAGCAATCCAAGCGTCGCCGTATCGGCCCAGTGGAGATCATCAACGACCAGCACAGTAGCATGGTAGCGGGCAAGGGTTCGCAGCAACTGGCTTAACCCTTCGCGCATCCGGGGTTCATCCGCCGGTGGCGCCAGTCGATCCGGCGACGCAGAGCCTTCGAGCACGAGTTCGGGCACCAGGCGCGCGGCTTCAGCCAGCCAGACCGGCGCGATTGCCTGTTGTTCGCGCAGGATATGCCACACCGGCAATGCCAGTAACTGGCGCAGTGCCTCCGCGACTGGCTGGTATGGCAGCACCTGGTCCAGTTCGCGCGCGGCGCCGCGTAAGACAAGCATATCGACCGTGGCGAGGCACTCGTTCACCAGGCGCGTTTTGCCGATACCGGCCGGCCCTTCGATCAGGAGCACGTTCCCATCAGCGATCGCCCGCTTCATCTCCTCCAGTTCGGCGCTTCGACCTGTGAACGGCAGCGGTTCGGGCCACTGGTGGCTCTCGCCTGCCTGATGCGACACGACGGGCTCGACCGGCAGTAGCATCGCTGGCGGGCGCAGCAATGTTCCCGCGGCGGCGGCAACACCATTGCGTTCAGTAACCGTGTCAGTAATGATGGCATCGTAGAGCGCGCGCGTTTCCTCCATGGGCGGCACGCCCAGTTCGCTGTCGAGCAACTCGCGTAAACGTTCGAACCGACGAATAGCGGCGACACGCGCGCCGGCGCGATATTCCAGCGCCATTGCCTGACGCTGAATATCTTCCTGGAGCGGATCGATGGCCAGGGCGCGTTCGAGGGCTTCCGTCGCCGCAATCAGGTTTCCAGCGCGCTCATACTGCCCGGCCAGCAGTGTCCAGCCACGCAGCACAACCCGACGACAACGCGCTCGCAGGGCATCGACCCAGTCCTCGAAGTCGGGCGCATCAGGGACGGTGAAACCTGCGAGTACTTCACCGCGGTAACGCCCGAGCGCCGGGGCAAGCAGCTCGGCCGCCGCGGCATGGTACGCATCATCGAGGGTCCACAGATCAACATCACAATCCGGCGCCAGCGCCAGTCGCTCACCGTCGATCAGCAGCACAGTGCCCAGCAAGCGCCGCAAACTATGCAAGGTTGTGCGTAGCGTCTGAAGTGCGGCAGGGCGGGGCAGATCGGGCCAGAGCAGGGCAAGGAGGCGTTCACGGGGGACCGACGATCGCTCTGCCGCAAGAAAGAAGAGCAGGGCACGGCTCTTACGCCGGGGAATATCAAGCTTTTGCCCGTCGCGCCAGATTTCCGGCGGGCCAAGCAGGAGCAAGGTCGTCGTCATGGTGACCGTCGGGGCACGGAACCTCCATCTGTCAGCCGCCTGTATTATACCCAATCTGACGGGAGATCAGGCGATCACGGGCAGACTCTGGATTCGCGGGTATAATGCCACTATGCAGACCGACCTGGCAACATCGGCCTATCGCATGGTCGCCGCCGACGTGCTTCGCACGATCGGCAGCGACCCGTCAACTGGTCTCGACAACGCGGAAGCTGCCAGCCGGTTGCAGCGTTACGGCCCGAATGAGCTACCAACCGTACCCCCTACGCCTGCCTGGCGACGCTTTCTCGCCCAGTTTCAAGATCCACTGACCATCCTGCTCCTGGTCGCAACCGTGGTGTCGTTCATTGCCTGGCGCATCGAACACGATTCGCCTGTGCCCTATGAATCGATCACGATCCTTGCGATTGTCATCTTCAACGGCATTCTTGGGTACGTCCAGGAAAGCCGCGCTGAACAGGCCATCGCTGCGCTGCGCGCCATGAGCGCGGCAACCACGCGTGTCATACGTAACGGTCTCGTGTGCATGGTACCTACCGCCACGATTGTTCCGGGTGATGTGCTCCAGCTTGAAGAAGGCGATACCATCGCCGCCGACGCCCGCATTGTCGAGGCGATTGCGTTGAGTGTTGCCGAAGCCGCGCTAACCGGTGAAAGCGCGCCGGTGATGAAGGATAGCCGCCACATTGACCATGATGCCGGAATTGGCGACCGGTTCAACATGGTCTTCAGTGGCACGGCTGTCGCCGCAGGTCGCGGGCGCGCCGTGGTTGTCGCCACCGGTGCGGCAACCGAAATCGGCAAGATCGCCGGTTCGCTCCAGCAAGCCGAAGATGAACAGACGCCGCTGCAACGCGAACTGGCACGCACGGGCCGTATGCTCGGCCTCATCATCATCGGTATTGCCATTGTCATCAGCATCACGATTCTGCTTGTCGGCCAGGTGCGCTCTCTGATCGGCCTGGTGGACGTCCTGCTGCTGGCCGTCTCACTGGCGGTGGCCGCCGTCCCCGAAGGATTGACTGCGGTTACGACAATTGTTCTGTCGCTCGGGATGCAGCGCATGGCCCTACGCAATGTGATTGTACGGAAACTGTCTGCGGTCGAGACGCTCGGTTCTACCACCGTGATCTGTACCGATAAGACGGGAACACTGACGAAAAACGAGATGACGGTACGCACCGTTATGACCGCCAGTGGACGTGTGGATCTGACCGGCAGTGGGTACGAGCCGTACGGGGCGCTGGTGCATGGTGGCAGGCCCCTGACCGACCACCGCCTGCGCGAGGAAGTCGAGAAGACGCTACGCGCTGCGTGCCTGGCCAACAATGCGATACTGCGCCACGACAATGGGCGCTGGGTGATCCACGGCGACCCGACCGAAGGAGCGTTGCTGGTCGCTTACGCCAAGCTGGTGCTGCAGGACGGCACGGAGCCGGATGCGCACGACCGCACAACCGACGATCTGGAACGGCGCCTTGCGGCCCAGCTTGGCGAGCTCAGCGCGCGTTTCCCGCGGGTCGGCGAGGCGCCGTTCACATCCGAACGCAAACTGATGAGCACGGCGCATGCTGACGCCGATCGCGACGAGCGGGTAATGGTGTGCGCCAAAGGTGCACCGGATGTATTGCTGGCACGTTGTACCCACGAGCGTGTTGGCGATGAGGCGCATCCACTGAGCGATGAGCGCCGGGCGGCAATTCTGGCCGGTATCGAACAGATGGCCAGCGAAGCACTGCGAACGATTGGCGTTGCCTACCGTACACTCCCCCGACACGCGCTGGAACTGCCTGAGACATCAACCGGCACAACTGCTTCACCGGGCACGTCTCCCGGCAGTGCGGGCCAGGCCCGCGCCCTGAGCGACACATTTGAGGAGGCATTTGTGTTTCTCGGCGTGGTGGGCATGATTGACCCGCCACGCCCCGAAGCGCGCGGTGCGGTTGATGTCGCGCGCCGCGCCGGCATCCGCCCGATCATGATCACCGGTGATCACCCGATCACGGCCGCGGTCATTGCCGCCGACCTGGGAATCGCCGCCGGCACCGCACGTGTCGTGCGGGGCGCCGATGTACAGCACGCCAGCGACGCGACGCTGCAACAATGGGCGCCGCAGGTTCAGGTCTACGCCCGCGTGGCGCCGGAACACAAGTTGCGCATTGTGCAGGCGCTCAAGAGGTGTGGTGAGATCGTCGCCATGACCGGCGACGGCGTGAACGATGCACCGGCGTTGAAAGCTGCCGATATCGGCGTCGCCATGGGAATTACCGGCACGGACGTCGCACGTGGCGCCTCAGACATGATCCTGACCGACGACAATTTCGCGTCAATTGTGGCCGCAGTTGATGAAGGGCGGGCGATCTTTTCCAATATTCAGAAGTTCTTGCGTTACCTGCTCTCATCAAACATCGGCGAGGTGATGGTCATGTTTTTCGGCGTCCTGCTGGCAGGTGTGATCGGCCTGATACCGGAAGCAGGGTCAACCGTCGTTGTCCCGCTCCTTGCCGTCCAGATCCTGTGGATCAATCTGCTGACCGACTCAGCGCCAGCATTGGCGCTCGGCGTCGATCCACCACACCCCGACCAGATGAAACGCCCGCCACGCGATCCGCGTACGCCGGTCATTACAATGGAGATGTGGCGCGGCATCTTTGGCGTTGGCGCCGTGATGGCAATCGTTACTCTACTGGTGATGGACTGGTCGCTGCCGGGGGGCATCATCGCGCGTGACGGTGCGGCGAACACTGAGTACGCACGCACCATGGCCTTCACAACGCTGGTATTCCTGCAACTCTTCAACGTGTTCAATGCACGTTCCGACCGGCGCAGCGCCCTGCGCGACCTGCGGGCCAACCGCTGGATCTGGCTGGCCGTGGTGATCTCGGCGCTCTTGCAGGTAGCGGTGATCTATCTGCCGCCATTACAGCAGGCGTTTGGCACGGTTGCGCTCAACGCGACGGACTGGGCGGTCGCTATTGGCGCCTCGAGTGTTGTATTGTGGGTGCGGGAAGTGTGGAAACTGATCGTGCGCAGCGCGCAACGCAGCCGGTAAGTGCCTGTCCGAATAACGGATGGTTGGATGTCATTGCGAGCGAAGCGAAGCAATCGAGCGGCGCGAGCGGAGATTGCTTCAGCCATGCTGCGCTCGCTGCAGGCGGTCGCTCGCGCTCCGCGCAATGACAGGAGTTATTCGGATAGGCTCCAGGTGCCTGCGCGATACAGGATGGTTCAGTGTCATGGGGTATGACGCCTATCCGCCGGCGATTCCTGCTTCGGCAATCGGGCACGAAGCTGGGTGTTTTCCTGCTCCAGTGCAGCGATGCGCTGTTCGAGCGCGGCCTGCTGCTTACTCAAGCGCCGGGTGCGCAGCGAACTGCGCACGCCGCTGTACCCCATCAATAGTCCAACCAGCGCCGCGCCGGCGATCACCGCCAGGATCATAACCAGCGATAGCGAGATCGGGCCGCTGGTGAACGTCAGAAAGCGCACAACGACCGGCTGCGGGTTCTGCACACCGAACAGCACCAGCATGACCGACAGGATGGTCATCAATACAAAGATCAGCACGCGCATGCGTCACCTCCGGCAGACCGCACAACCAGGCTGCATGCGCGACATCATACCACGCGTTGAACTGATCTCTGCCGTTCACCCAAGCTCGGCGAGCGCCGTGCGTAGATCGCGGATCGAGCGTATCCCGCGCAGATCGACGCCGAGCGCAACGATCGACTCGGCGACTTCGGGGCGAATGCCGATCAGCACGACCCTGGCGCCCAGCAGGCGCACGGCTGCCGCAAGCTCGATCACCCCCGCAGCAATACGTTCATCAAGGATCTCGACGCCGGTCAGATCGAGCAGGAGGGTGTGGACGCGCAATTGCTCCACGGCGCGCAGCGCGCGGTCGCGTAACATTGTGAGACGTTCGCTATCAAGCGCACCAATCAACGGCACAACCGCCGCCGATACGCTCACTGGCAGCACCGGCACGCCGAGATCGCGGATCGTGGCCTGCTGGCGCTCAATTTCCTCCAGTAATTGCGCCTGGTGCTGCGCCTGGGCCTGGACCTGCCCCAGCGCAGCTTCCAGTTCAGCCGTCCGCTGGACAACCTGAGACTCAAGACTATCACGCAAGGTCTCCAGCTCATGATTGGCAACCTGGCTCGCGCGCAGGGTCGTGTGCAGATTGTTCCAGGTGTACCCGAGCAACAAGGCGAGCAGTATCACCACAACCGCCGGTGTCGCGAATTGCAGCGCAGACAGCATGGTCGACGGCACCGGCGGCAGCCAGCGCGGCAGGAAGCTGAGCCCGACGATCAGCAGGGTGGTGATGACGGCAGCGATTGTTGCGCCAACAAGCAACCGGCGCGATGTGTGGAGCATCGCCAGGCCAATGACGCACAGGGGAAAGAGGGTAAAGCTGGCGATCAGTTCGGGTAATGCGATCATGTACGCCAGAGCTGCCAGCGAGCCGGCAGCCCCGGCGATCATGATCGCAGCAATGAGTTGCCGGCGCTGCAGAACCATGCGCGCCAGCGCAAACAACAACCCGAGCGCTCCTGATGTCGCTGCGGCCAGCGCCAGCGCCGGCGACGATTGCAGCAAGGCACCGGCAAGTTCGATACCACCAAAACCGACAGCTGCAAATTCGACACCAGCAAAGAACGAATGATAGCGCGTTGCGGCATATGCGGAACCGTCGTTCATGGACACCCTCGCTGCCCGGCTGATCACGGAGGGCCGTTACCAGCAACACGATGATGGCCCTCTGGATGCAGTATATGCCTGCGCCTGCAGCAGCGGCATAGCGAGATCGGCACGAAACGGAGTCAAAATGAAGGCGATGCGTTCGTATGTCAGGTATATGCCAGCGTCAACGTCCCGAACGCCATGGCGCCTGGCGATGATCCGCCGATCAACAGCGCATCGTGGCCCGTCTCGCGTTGATACTGCGCAGCAACGCGTTCCACTGCCCGGCGCGCGCCGCTGCGCGCCAGCACCGCAACCACGCCGCCACTCCCGCCACCGGTAATCTTCGCGCCATACAATCCCTGGTGCGGCCCGGCGGCACGCACCAGCTCCACCAGCCGATCCGTGCCATCCGCACCCAGGCCACACGCGCTATAACTGGCATGCGATTGATACATCAATTCACCCAGCAGCAGCATCCGTTCCTCGGCTGCCGAAGCGCGAACGCGCAGCTTCTGGCGCGCCTGCGCGTGGGTATGTCCCGCTGACTCGTTGAGATCCGCCAGGCTTTCCAGCAGCGCCGCAAACAGGCGTACACGCTGGTGCTCATAGATCGGGTGGGCCGTCGGCTGGCGCACGGCGTAGACCCTGTCTGGCTCGACAATGGTCACCCGGTCGGTTGTGCCGCCATAATGCGAAAGAAACTCGGCGCCACGCAACTCAAGCGGTACGCGATCGCGGTAGAACGCTTCCCATTCGGATGGTGTCACGTTTGCCAGGTAGCCGTTCCAGCGCGAATCCTGGATATGCAGCACATCCCCCACAAGCTGCGCCGTCAACCCCGCCAGGTCGGCAAGTATCCGGTAGCCAATGAACGCACCGACGCGCACCGAGCCATAGTCCGCACCGGAGACGGCATGGCGAATACCAGAGTCGATGCCCCACACCTCGATGGAGTGTGGGATCACGATCGGGCCGGATGGCTCCGCCGGCTGGCAGAGCAGCGCCAGCAACGTTTCTTCGTCACCCAGCGCAGCGGTCATCTGGTCCATCACGCCGCATGGCGCACCGACGACCAGGTTCTCGACCTTCTGGCAAAGCAACGCAAGCTCTCGCCCGGTGAGTTCGATGCCCAGGACGCCACAGACGGCACGCATGGCCGCCACTTCAATCGCCGCCGAAGAACTGACTCCTTTGCCGGGCGGCACCTCGGATTCGAGTAGCAAACGCATGCCACGCAACGCAACGCCGTACTCGACATGCAGACCCACCAGCGCGCCGGCCACATACGCCGCCCAGTGCACCTCTGGCTGCGCTGCAAACAGCGCGCGCGCGCCAGCATAATCACATGCCGCCAGATCAGCTGCCGGGATCACCACATCGCGCAGGCCGCCAAGCTCAGCTGCGACCCGGCTGCGTACCCGCACCTCTGCACGTTCATCAGGCTGAGCTGCGACAATCGCTGCAGCAGCAAGGGGTAACTCGAGCACCAGCGACCCGGAGTAATCGGCAATGCCGCCCATCAAGTCGAGCCGCCCCGGGGCGCGTGCCAGGATCACCGGATGCGCCCGGTCGAAGAACTCGGCGGCGTCGAGTGCGGCAATAAAGCGTTCAACATCAGGGAGATCGTGACGCAACGGTTCAACCGGTATCCACATAAGCGTTTCCTGAGCTGTTGTGGGGCAAGGGGCAACGTGTGCCGGATGACAGAAATCGGCCAGGAGCGAGGGGATCGCGGGTTCACTGCACACTTCTCATGCTCAACTCACACCCGTGTATATTACCATGTCCCGGTACTGGTGATTCTCATGGAAGAGACACCTGTACATCATCAGTGCATCCCCGCACAACATGATGCACACCAGGCTCACTGGCCGGCCCTGAGCGAGTAGATCGTCACCAGTACGCCACAGTTCGGGCAGGTGCCGCGAATGCTCACCATGCCGCCTTCGGCAACCTGTTCCACTGCGTCGGGCAGGCTATGGATGGTCTCGCAACACGGGCAGTATCCCTCGACCGAGACTGGTTCATCCTCCTCCGGCCCTCCGGCTGGAGCACCGCCAGGCAGTGGTTCGGTGTCGGGCGGCGTTGGACCGCACGGTGCCGGGGCTGGCTGGCTGCGGCCCGGTTGTAGTCTGCGCGCCTCAGGATCAATGTCATACGCCACAACCGGCGCGATCACGTTCAACTCGCCGGGTGCCTCTGAGAGCAGCGTCACCGGCAATTCTACCGCCGGCGCCTGACCAAAGCGCACGGCGACAATCTCGAGTGCGCCGCCCGGCTGCTGTACAAAGGCCAGTTCGGCGCCGCCTGCATCGGCCGGCACCACGCCTTGGACCGTGATCCAGTCGAACTGCTGCCGTTCGATCGGCACGACAAGCGGTGGCACAGTGCTTCCTGCCCAGGTGAGCTCAAGCGCCGCGGCGCCAGTTCCACGGCCGGAGGGGAAGGCGTGAATCTCCAGGGTAAACGGCTTGCCCGCCGTAACACCCAGCGCCTGGCTCAACCTGGCAGGCGCGGCGGTCGGGGATGAGAGACGAACACCTGGCGCATGCTGTTCACGGGCCGTCACGACACGCTCCGGCGAAACACTCGCTGGCTCGATGCGCCACCCCTGTGGGAAGCGTACCGACGCGCCGGTTACCGGATCAACAACAACCTGACCAGTCACCGGATCGAGCGCCGTCACCATCCGGGCAAAATCGCCATTGTCAATCCCGACCCCGGGCGCTGCAAGCGAGACCCCATCAAGCAGGGTATAGCCGTCGAATGGCTGTTTGAAACGTAGTTCGACTCGATCCGCCCCATCCGGCGCCCGCGCGCGTAGTGTATGTGGCTGGAGCGTCGTGTAGGGCCGTGTGCCTTCGTCACACGAGGCCGGCATGATATCAATGGCAGCGCGCCCAAGGAGACCACAATCGCTGTTCAGCCAGAACAACTCGGCCTGCGCGCCCGGCACGCTGGCCACGGCATTGAAGCGCAAGGCGTACTCCTGGCCACCGGTGACCTGGACGATCTGAGAAATCCCGCTGGTTTCGACGGGATGGCCGATGCGCGCCGATGGCGCAGCGACGCCAGGAATGCAGGTTGGGGCGACCCGCCCGCCACTCAACGCCCAGGCGACGGGCGTCCAGCTATCCAGTTCGATCACCCGAACGCCGGCACTGATTGACCGATCCGGTTCCTGACGGCCATTGAGTACCAGTGCCCGGCGACTCTCAGCGGTCACAGCCAGGGCAAACGGCAGATCGGGCACGATCGCCGCGTCGAGCACATGATACGTCTCAGTATCCACCACCTCGACGCGCGATCTGAATGGATCGACAAACAGCAAGCGGGTATTGTCAGGCGTCACGGCAGCCTGCAACCAGAAGATCTCACGGCGTGGGGCATGAGCCGTGCCACGGCCTGGTTGCGCAGGACCATACGGCAGAGCCTCCCGGCGCAGAATCGCCCGCTCGAATGGCTGCCCGGCGGCCACCATGTCGAGCGCGGCGGTGTCGAGTACCAGCAACTCGCGTCGCAGCGACTTCTCGCGGTTATCACTGGTCTCGATGATCGCATACATCCGGGCGCCATCGGCGCTGAGCGCCAGCCCTACCAGGATAGATGCGGATGGATCATGCCAGGCGTATCCCATCCAGCGCCAGGCGTCCAGATCCACGACCTGGATGCCACTGTGGCTTGCAACGTACGCCCGTTGCCCATCAGCCGAGACGATCAATGCGGTCGGGCGCGTGTCCTTCCCCGGCGCCGGCTGAAGCGGAGCAAGCCGCAACTTATCGATTGGCGCCGGTGCGGGCTGGCCGGTCAATGGATCATTCTCGCCGACAATCGCAAGGCTATCCGCGCGCATACGGATCAATACCGGAAAGGGCTGATTGTTCGTGGCCAGCGGCGCCTGGTGCGACGCCATGTACACATAGCGACAACGCGGGTCGGCGGCCAGGTGAAACGACGCCTGAAACATCATACGCGGCAGCGCATGGCGCTCCAGCGCCTCGCCACGCATGGCGTCAACCTTCTGGATCACCGGCACGATGCCATCATTATCACGCAGGATGAGTACATATAACGACCGGCCATCAGGCGCAAGCGCCAGGCTAACGGGTGCGCCGCCTGCGCCGCCATCGGCTTCGTCAAGTACGATCGGGCCTGCCAGGTGTGGCTGGTTATCGTTCACCAGGAGATCCACCTGCGGTACCAGACGTGACAGTTCACCGGTTTCGACACGCAGCGCGCCGACAATAAAGCCGCGCGAGGCGTCCGGGGCGACAACGACCAGCGGTGACGACTGCAGGACCAATGTTCCTGCCAGGTTCTGGCGGTCACCCAGAAGTTGCGCCAGCGCCGGCGCCGGCACATACGCCGCAGGTCGGGTGCCATGCCGCTCGATGCGCGCCCAGCGCGCGAAGGCCCCATCAACAATACATTCTGTGAGTGTCGCCTGCTGCCCGGCGGCATCGTCGAGCGCATCATTGAACGCAGCCGCGAATGCCGGCAGATCAATGCGGAAGTCAACCTTTCCGAGCGCGTCATATGCCGCGAGCGACACGGGGTGTCCTGCAACTTCGAGGCTGATCGGCTGGCGATAGGCGCGTGGCGTATCGCGCAGGCGATATCGCCCGGCGCATGGCCCGCCAATCCGATCATGGGTGAAACTGCGCCAGGAAAGGCCGTTATCGCGCGTGACGAGGAGTGGTGGCCGGCCCGAGGCCAGATCCACAGCGAGGTCCACCTCACCCTCGGCAATGTTGACGATCAGCCAGTACCGGCGAGTCGCTGCAAAAGTGAAGGGTTCAGCCAGCGGCGCGCTGGCCCACGAAACCCCACCAGCCGCCGGGCGAGTCAGTGCGACACGGATCGGTTCGGGAAGGAGCGACGGTCCCCATGGCTTACCGCCAACATCTTCCTGCAGTGTGACCAGCAGCACCGCAGCCGGGCTGACCGACTCCACCTGGAGATCGATGGCGGTTGCAGCGCGGGCCGCTTCAAGCTCAACACCGATTGCATACGAGTGCTGCGGATCAATACGCGCGGTCGCTGTGGCCGGGCCGGTTTTCAGCAGGCCATGAAAGACGCGGCCAGGCGCAAATCGCCCGGTGACCTGCGCAGTCGTCACCGTGGGAAGGACACGCGCATTCAGCGGCAGCAACGCCGCCACCTGCGCCGGCTGGGACACCGGAACCGCGCCAACATCGAACGACAGAGCAATCTCGTTGACTCTGTCGAGCATGGGCCGGGTGAAGAAGTAGTCAATATCGAGCGTCACGCGCAGACGCGCCAGAGTGTCGGAATGCAACACAAACGGCACTTCGACGATCCCCTCCGTCATGCCGGAGCGATCGAGATATGCCTGCAGGATGGCGCTAAAATCGGGCGTTGTGACCGGTTCCCGCAGGTCGCCAACCTGGAACCAGACCGGGCCGAGCGTCCCGAGCCGCAACACCAGGTTCGAAGGATAGGTGAGCAAACGCACCGACTGGATCTCGATGGCCGGCAGGACGGCGTCGGCAGCAGTCTGCTCAACACGCAGCCGGCTGGCAGAGATTGCCGGCAGAGCAAGCCCCTCGGCGCCAACTGGAACCACAATAGAGGTCGCATTACCTGAGACCGGTACGCCATTCTGATTTACCAGCAGCCATGCACCACCAACATCAAGATGCAGGCGAACACGCGATCCCAGGTTGGCGCCGGCAATCAACTCAACATTGCGCCGCGCGCCAAAGTCGATGATTGCCGCGTCACCCTCGGAGCGTGCCAGCACACCGAAATCGCCGCGCCCACCCGAGACAGTGATCGTCTCGTGGAAGAGGGTGTTCGGCGTACCGGCGCCCGGCACGGCCGGAGCGAGGCTGGCCCGGGCGCGCCTGATCCGCGCGCCGACCGGAATGGCGCGCAGCGTCAGCGGCAGATCGCCCTCGAAGAGCAGCTCGTCGCCATGGAAAGAAGTGATCAATTGCATGCGCGCCTCATCCTTCTGAAGCCGGGCAGATGTCTTTCTAGGTGCGAATCAATACCATCAATTCCACGGCGCTCGAGGCGTGGATCTCGATTGCGTTCTGGCTGATATGGAACACGCTGACCCGTGGCGCAACCTGGCGGTCACCAATCGCAACCGGCTCGGCAGTGATCGGCATCTGCTGCGGCCGTACAGCCACGCGCAGATCCGGCCACTGGCCGCGCTTCATCAGATCGCCGACGGTGACGCCATCCTTCTCGATCCAGTTCTGCGTATAGGGTGAATTGCCGTACGCATCACGATCGAATTGATCCTGTTCGTTGCCGGGGTCGAACATGTTGCCCCACAGGTCGTTCAACAGATCGTCGAAGGCCTGCGTCGGCGTCGGGCGCACGCCAAACTGGTCGAGATGCAGGGTAAGCGGATCACCCCAGTAGAAGCGGTCACCCGGCGCCTCGGTGTAGAGCAGATCAGAGATCGGATCACGCTTGCTGGCGTAGTAGACCAGGAACTTGACGGTCTTCCAGTTATCTGGCAAGCCGAGGCGTGTCTGTTCTTCCCGGCCGATCTCTCGTTCCGTTCCATCAACGTTGGTAAAGCTGAAGAGTGGCATTAACCGGTAAACGTCTACCAGTGGAAAGCGGCAGAGATTGTGAGTGATCACCGCCGGTTCAATCCGGTTCTGGCCGTTCACGACCACGGTACGATTGAGTTGTTTGAAATAGCGATGGTACTGCCCTGCAGCCTGGGGTTCATCACGCTTGATGTAGCGTTTGTCCAGATCATTGGTCCAGTCGTCGGGGGTGCGTCCACCGAACTTCGGCGCATCCACGTTCGCGATCTGCTCTTTCAGCTCGGCGACGTTGCGCGCATCGGCTTCGGCATTCGCCGCCAGATCGGCGCGGATGTGCTGTTGCAGTTCGTTCCAGCTCTCGGCGGTGATCAGGTCGCCGGGCTTGACCTCGATATACGGTTTCTGACTGGCTGGCTGAGTCACGGTGATCCTCCTTAATACGCAATTAGCGGCGCGTGACCTGCGCCAGGATGCCTGCCGCCCGCGCAGTAGCGAGCTGCTCGGCGACCTTCTGGCGCGCATTCTCAAAGACATCCTTGCCGGTATAGACGATTGTGACGTCATATGCGCCGGGTGTTTCGGAGTCGCGTACGGCGATGCGCAACAGGTTCCCCCACGCACCCGGCGCCACCGCCGTAAGTTCGACCACGCCATCCACCCCCTGCCGGCGGAGATAAGCGCGCGCCCTGTGCTGACGATCTCCGCCGGTCAGCGGACGGTCACCGCTGAAGGGGACGTCGTACACCGGCACACCCGGCTCAAGTTCTACCCGCACTTCGGCCACCACCGGGCCAGGCCGGGCATCCATCTGCGCGGTCAGGCTGCTCGGATCGCCGCGCATGTCGAACGTTGCCTCGCGAATGACATAGTCTGCAACGGGGAGATCATCAACATGGCGTTCCGCAAAACGCGCCTCGTTGAACCGCCCGCCGAAATGGGGTGGTAGATCGGACGGCAACTGGAGTTCGAAGCGGCCGGCCTGATGGATCTGATGGACAAATACCGAGGTTGCATGCGTCGGCGGTGTAAGCGCCGTGCCATAAACGCTCTCGGTCCCGGGCAACCGCTCATCGTAGAAACGGCTCAGATTGAAGACCCCCGGCGCGTGACAGGCATCACCACCGGCGAACCGCGCCGGCACTGCCGTAGGCCGTAACAACCGTCTGCGCCGCTGCCCATAAAAGGCAGCATCAAAGCGATCGCCATAGCAGTCGCTGTAGAGCCATTCGGAGCGCCCGGCCGGCAGGATGAGCGCAGCGGTGCCGCCATGCACCTCGACCGCTGCGCTCAGGTCGCGTGTGATTCGCCCCGGCGCCTCAACCCGCGCGTGCGGGCGATCATCGTCGTCAAAACGGACATGGAGGGTCATACCGGGCGGTACGACGGCGTTCACCTGTAACCATGCGCCGGCACTCAGATGTGTCAGGCGCGGGCGATCGATACCGCTGATGCTTGTCAGGACCCATTCAGCAGGTTCATCCTTCACGCTGGCATTGTAAACCGACCAGCGCGCGCCATTGCGCAGTGGCGCGGGATCGGTGCGCACTTCGACCGGCAGATGCTCGAACAGGGTGAAGTAGCGTAACGGCACCACCTCAACCGAGCGATCAGCCGTCAGCATCACCTGTCGCCCGGTCACGGCGGCGAGACCAGGAAACACGGCATTGATCGCTGCGGCGATCTCATCCGGGAACGTGCGCGCCGGATTTTCGCCGGCAATATCAACATCACGCGCATCGCCGCCATCTCGCCGCAGGCGTACGACCGAGCGGGCGCTCAGATCAACCGGTCGGTTGAGCACAAGACTCGCCAGGACGGCAGGTGCGCCTGCCACTCCACACGCCGTTCGCGGCGCGTCGCCAAGCAGCGCCCGGCTCGCATCGGCAGCGGTGGATTCGCCCAGGATGACATGGCTGGCACCGGAGAGGAACAGCCGGTCATCGGCGACGCCAGCCACAGCACGCCTGAACGCAGCATTGATCCGGTCCGCCGCCTGGCCGAGGGTCGTCGTCTCCGGGATGGCGCCAGCGCAATCAACCTCTTGCATGGTGCCGTCAATCGTCAATTTGAGCCAGCGCCGTTCACGCAGATCCAGCGGCGCGTCATGACGCACGGTAGCGATGAGCGTGGCGCCGGTTGCATCGTGCCCCTGGTACTCGCGCGTTTCAGCAATACCGAAGACGGCCGCAGTCGCATCGTCCGCAGGGGCCGGTTCGATCCGGAGCCTGCTCGTGTGCCCACGATTCCGCGATGTCAGGATGACATACCTGCCGTCGTGGCCGGCGACGCCGGCGCCCAGCGCCAGGTTGAGCGCGTCGGCGACCTGCGCGGGGGTGAGCAGCGGTGGCGCGCCCTCCGGCACAACCGTACGAAGATCGATCTCGACCAGCGGCCCGCCATCAAGCGCGACGCGCAGGCGAAACATTGTGGTCACATCCAGGCCGCGCGACAGATCCGCCATGCCGACAAAACGTACCTGCTCGGCCGGAGTACCTGTGGCCTGCGTTCCCGCAGGGAGACCCAGCAAGAGCATCCCCGCATCGCTTGCGGTGCTCGCGCCGATAACGATTCGCCCCTGCGGACCTTCGGCAGGGGAGATCAGTACCAGCCTGCCATCGCGTTCCGACGCCACCGGCGCGCCGAGCGCATCATTGATCGCTTTGACGATTGTCCAGTGATCCGGGCGGCCCGGCGTCTGCGCCAGCAGGGTCACCAGCGGCCGTTCCGGGTTCGCGACCCGAACATCAACCGGATCGCGATCATCAACCTGGATCCGTAGTGTGTGGGTCACGCGCAGATCTACGCCGCGCGAGAGGTCGGCTGTCCCGGTAAGACGGGCCGGTTGCGGCAACCGGCCCGTCACGTGCGCGCCGGCCACACCGAAGAGGACGGTTGCCGCATCCTCACGAACCCGGCCCCGGCTATAGAAATAGCGACGGGTGCCGGTCTCCGGAGCGCGCACCTCGATCGCGCTCGCGGCGCCGCTGGTCGGCGACTGGAGAACGATACGCTGATCGGGTGTGCGAGAGGCAATCGTGGTTGCAGCCGCAGCATTGATCCGGTCGATCACCTCCTGAATGGTCGTGCGCGCCGGGTCCACGCCAGCGACATCAATGGCGATCGGCGATGCGCCATCAACGGCAATCCAGAGCCGGCGCAACACTCGCAGATCGAGCGGCTCCTCAAGGATGGCCAGCCCTTCCAGGCGAGCGCCGGTTGGCGGCAGGCCGCGGTAGGAACGCGGTGCAACGCCGAGGATGATCTCGGCAGCATCACGCTCAGGATCAGTTGAGCGTACGACCTGAACCGATCCACTCGCACCGGAGGTTGGCGACACGATCGTCACCTGGCGGCCATTTTCGCTGGCAACTTCGCTACCAACAACGGCATTGATCCGCGTCACGATCTCGCCGAGGCTTGTCGCATCGGGCTGGTCGCCGGCACAATCGATCTCGAGCGCCTCACCGCCATCGAAGCGGAGCCGCAGCAGGCTCCGCCGGCTGAGATCCACTCCCAGCCGCAGGTCGGCGCGACCGGCCAGGCGCGCGGGCGTAGCATCCACTCCGCGAGCGGAACGGCGTGCCAGCGAACCAAGGAGCGTCTCACGCGCATCGGCGGCAGGCGCAGGGTGCAGATCAATCCGCCCGCCGGTTCCGGCAGTGGGCGAGGCCAGAATCAAGCGGTGCCCGTCATGGCGCGCCACTGTTGCACCAAGCGCCGTGTTGATCCGGTCGCATACCGTGTCTAGCGGCGTCACGGCGGGATCATCGCCTGCCACGTCCACTTCAACCGGCGGGCGACCATCAATGGCGATGCGGAGCAGGCGTGTCCGGCTGAGGTTCACCAGCGGCATGCCGCCGCCGGGCGCGTGGTCGCGTGTACCGATGATGCGCGCAGGAGCGGCATCCGCGCCACGATAGCGTTGCGGCGCGAGGCCAAGCAATGCATCGGCGGCATCACCGTCGGGAGCGCCGATCGCGATTTCGCTCTCCGGGCCGGCCTCGCGGGCGGTCAGCGTCAGGGTATGGCCATCGTGTGCCGCCACTGGCAGCCCAAGGCCGGCATTCAGACGCCGGGCAACATCCCACACGGTCGCACGTGGCGCATCGCCGGCCACATCAACGGTTGCGATGATATCGCCATCCACACCAACCTGGAGCATGCTGCCGCCGGCAAGGCTCACCCCTGCAGCGAGATCGCGCGCGCCTGCGAGCCGCGCCGGCGTTGCTGGCGTACCGCGCGCGATACCGCCACGGAAGCCGAGCAAGCGGAATGCAGCATCATCACCGGCAGGAACCCGGTCAACCAGGAACGGTGGATCACCGGCATGCGGCTCAAGGTCAGCCTCGACCGACAATGCCAGGGTTGCGGCCGCAAGCCGGATCACCCCGCCGACCGTCGCCGATCCTGCGAGAAACGTGCGCACATAGTGCTTCAGATGAATGCGAAACGTTTCGACATCCTCATCGTCACGCGGTACGAGATCGTACAATGCCGCCAGGTTGGCCAGGTCGCGGATGCTGGACCGCCCCTGATCGGCAAAGTCCACCCAGTGCGCCCGCATCACCTCGTAGAGCAGACTGTCGGCCTCCTGCAGCCAGCGCCCGACACCATCCACGACGCTGTAGAGTGGCGACTGGCCCGGCAACCGGCGGTAGAGCGGCGGCAAATAACTCAGGATGCGCTGTGTCTTTCCCACATCAAGGCTCCAGAAGCTGAATATCGGCTGGCTCGACCTCGATGACCGGCCAGAACCGGGCATCGATCATCACCTGCGTGGCAAGCTCCGGGTGATCGGGCGAGACTGGCGTACCATCCGCGCCGACAATCAACTCCGGAGCCGGCAGGCGCTGGCCGATCTGATCATCCCGTTCCACCACAGTGCGCCAGACCAGCAAGTCGGCCAGTTCGGCGCTACGCACATCGGGCAACTCGGCAATGACCTCCAGGATGCCACGTTCCGGCGCGGGCCGCGTGAGCGGCACCGGCATGCCGCTGCCAAGGCCGGCGACAAAACCGGTCATGGCGGCAATCATGTCCAGCCTGACCTGGTCGCGGCCGGCCTGGGTCAGGTTCCGGCGCAGCGCCACCCTCAACCGCGGGTGGATGAAGACATAGCGCGCCACCAGGCGCACCGCGACCCCGGCGGCGCGGCGAGCGTTCACCAGCGCCCGGACGCCGTCGAAGCGCAATGGATCGACCTCCACGACCATAACGACCGTACCGGGATCGGTCCACTTTTCAGGCGTTTCGGCTGGCGTCATGGGATCGACCACTTCGGCATTGGCGGCGCCAGCCTCGCGTGCAGCGTCGAGCAGGGCGTCAACCGTGCACAGACTGAGCGCGCGCAGTTTCGCCTTCGCCCGCGCCCGCAGATCGGCATCGGATTCATCCGGGCCGCCGAATTGCGTCGGATCGAAGTTGGTGACCCGCTCGATCCCTTCAACCGGGACGATCAACGAGGTAATCGTACTGGCTTCGACCTTGCCGGCCGGACCCTTGAACGCCTCGGCGGCGCGTACCGGGATATCGATCCGCACCTGGCCGCGCTGGAGGGTACGTTCCGAGGTAGTTTCAAAGATGACACCATCGGCGGTGATCAGCCGTGTGCCCTGCGGCACCGTGATGTTGCCGCGCGAGGATACCGTTCGGAAGAAGGTTACCATGCCCTGGGCGAAATCACCGCGCTTCCGCTGCACATCCAGAATCGCCACAACGAAATCGAGCGCGGTTCCCGCGGCCAGATCAATGAAGCCGGACTGGTACGCCAGGTTGACCTGACGATAGAGCAACGCCAGTTCGCGGCTCATCGCCTCGGCGATTGTGCGTGTCACGCTGCCAACATTCAGATCGGTGAGCGGCGACTCGGCGCCCTCCGCGAGAAAATAATCCACATAGAACACCGGTGAGGTTCGATCAGGTTTCTTGCCGCGCTCCAGGAACACCACTGCGTTCTGGGCACGGTCGAACCGCCAGTCAATGCCTGCCTGGAAATAGTAGGGCTGATCGTCCACCACGCCGGTCAGGCCACGCACATCGCGTGCCGGCTGAGCGAGGGGATACGACGCCTCGCGCACGTCGAAGAGTAACTCCTCATTGACGACGCCGCCGGTCATCGCGACGAGCACATCGTCAACGACCTCCTGGTACGGGCGAACGATCAGGTCGGTGCGAAGCGTCATAGCGATCTCCTGCTCAGCTCAGAAAAAACGGAAAGACCAGGTTGAGCACCTGCTCCGTTTCGGCCACAATTGCCGAGATGGCAATATCAATGCGAGTCGGGGCGGCACGACGGTTTGTCGTGACACTGACTGCAACCACCCGCCCGATACGCGGTTCCTGGCTCAGCGCCTCAAGCACATACAGCCTGGCACGGTTGCGATTGGTTTCGTTGTTGAGTTCGCCAATCAGCGTGAACAACCGCGAGCCATACTCCGGGTGACCCAGCTCTGCAAGCGCGCCGCGCGGTGTGAGAAAGCGCAGTAATAACGCCTGGGCCAGGTTATCCACACCTTCGATCGTCGCAAGATCCACGCCAGACGGGCGCAGCGTCAGGTGCAGGTCACCGCCGGAACGCCGGTCATCACCCCGATCGGGCGGGTCGAGTAGCCACAGGTCGCGCCCGAGGTGTTGCGGATCGATCGGCATATGCTCCTCCTCACGCGCTATGGCGGTGACGTATCATTAACGGCGACGGTGGCAGGCGGGCCGAGAATGGTCATGATCCCGGGCGGCGTCGGCACCACGTCGCCGACACGCAGCAGCGGCCTGCCAGCCACGCGCACGCCGCTTGATCCGAATGGACCGATCAGCATCGGGTATGGCACGCCGGTCAGCGAATTGACCATCAGGCAGATTGTGCCGCCGCCGGTCGCAAGCGGCATGCCGTTCGCCGTAATGAACGGCGGCAATACCGTGATGATCGTGCCGCTGTCCGGTGGCCCGGCAATCCCGGGCGAAAGCAACACGGCGCAACCAAGTGAGACGGGTGGTCCAGGCACGGAAGCCTCCCTCTATGCCGGCGAGAATGATGTGATACCATTCACCGAAACCATCGCGCCCTTCACGGCAGCCTGCGCCGATCCCTGGAGCGTCGCGGTGATGCCACCCTTGACGGTGGCCTGCATCCCGGCATCAATCGTCGTATCCATCATGCTCTTGATCGTGACGTTCTTGCCCTCGATCGTCACATCGCCGGTACCGGTCGAGATCGTGATGTTCCCTCCGGCGTTCACCGTGATGTCGCTATTCTGCTTGACCGAAATCGTTGAGCGCCCCGACTGGATGGTTGCCACACCGTCGGCGCCACCCGGTTGCTCCAGGGCGATCGAGGTCTGGCCGGCAGTCACCTTGACGGCATCATCAATGATCTGGACCGTTATCTTGGAAGGCAACTCGATAATGATCTCGCGTCCCGAGATATTGCGTATCGCCGCCATGACCGTCCTGGTATCATCCTTCTGCAATGGCAGCCGGAAGATAATCTCATCGTTACGATTGACTGGCGGACGCTCGGTGTCGGTATAGAGCCTGCCGATCACGATCGGCTGGTTGACGTCGCCCTGATCGAAGGCCAGCAGCACCAGATCGCCTTTGTTGGGAACTGCGGCAGTACCGATATGACCGGTGGCGATTGGAACCCTGGTCAGCAAGACGTCACTGCCCTTCAGACGCACGTCGCAGGTGTAGTTATCGTTGTCACTCGCAGCGGCATGCGCATACGTTGTTTCGACGACGCCAAGTTCGGCGAGGCGAACACCGCGCATCTCGTCACGAACGATCTCCTGGATGGCGCTGAGGAGTGTGGTCATGGCATGCCCCAGATATCAATGTCGGTCAACAGACCGCGTCGCCTGGTCAGGCGATGGCGGATGGCGCGGGCCTGGAAGGTATCGTTCAATCGCGAGTCCGGCGCCTGCTCGATCCGTAACGCATCCCCGAGCGCGATCTCAGGTCGCCCGAGCGCCTGCAGCCACCCGATCCTGGCGCGTTGCCGGGAGCGGCGGAGCGCTGCCTCGGCACGTTGCGTCGCTCCTTCGGTGGTGCGGATGGCCGGGTCGAGGATGAGGATCGGTTCATCACCCGCGCCGCCACTCGCGGTACCCGACCCGAAGTTGCGTGTCAACCAGCTCGCGGCGGCATCGCCACGGGCGCTGGCGGCACTCTCGCCAAACACGGTGACGGTAGACGCGCGCTCGGGGCGCACACTCACACGGTAATCAAGAATATCCTTACCGTAGGTGAAAACGTGGATGACAGCGCCGGTAAAGCGGCGGAACTCGAGCTCGCCGGTCGGCAACACATAGGCATCGAAGCCGCACCGTTCGGCCAGGCGCATGATATTGCGCGCCAGGCTCACGCGCTCATCCACCGCATAGACAGGGAAACGGATGCCGTCGTCAATCACACCGGTTCGCACATTCGCCTCACCTGCCAGGTCACGCACGATCTGGCCGGCGCTCCGCCCGGTGTAGGCGCGCCCAAGCCGGCGAGCGGTAAGCGCCCGCACCGGGCTGAGCGCCATCACGCGTACAGCCGTCGCCTCCAGCGCCACACTGGCGATGCTGCCAGTGAACACGCGATGGAGCGTCGTGTCGTATCCCAGGTCAACGCTGATATCGTCACCTGGCGCCGGTTGCACGCCCCCCAGGGGCGCCAGCACCAGTTCGCACGAGTCCACCGCGAGGTCAAGCGCCCGCTCAATATCCAGGCTTACCACCGCGCTTGCCGTCACATCCCTGGTAACGTCAATCTCGCTGGCGCCGATGACAATGCGATAGACAGGTTTGAAACGCATCTGCCGGCTCCTGCTATGGCCCTGAGCCATCTGGATCGACGAATGTCCGCCACAGGATCGAGTCGGAACCGGCCGGGCGCGTGTGGACCACCGCATGCGCCGGTGGCGTTCCGGCACGCGACCGCCATTCCGCGGCCCCGGCCAGCGGATCGTTGATCAACGATCGTTCCGCTGGCGTCAGGCCGAGGTGCTCGGACCAGAGGGCGATCCGCAGATCGCGGGCGAAGCGCCGCCGCCCGTGTTCGACCGCGAGATCCACCACCGCAATACTGATCTCCGAATCGTGGGTCAGGCTCCGGGTGCTCATGTTGCACGAGCCGATAATCGCCCAGATATCATCAATGATGCAGACTTTCGAGTGGCAGTAGATTGGCGTTCGCGGCGATCCCAGGTTCTCAAGATGGAAGATCTGAACTCGCGACGCATCAACGGCGCGCAGATTGGCAACGAAGCGGTTCTGATGAAAGTCGAAGGCGTCCTTGATGTTCTGCGTTCCTGTGTCGGGCTCCGGCGCAGTGACGAGAATCACCTGGAGCTGGGGCGAGCGTCGCATCGCGGCTGCAATCGCCGGGCTGATGACATCATCCGAGATCATGTACTGATCCTCGATGTAGATGTATTCACGCGCATTGCCGATCGCATTCAGATACGCCCGCCGCAGGCCAGACTCGCCGGTTGGCGCGAAATCGTAGGGCCAGTTGAAGGTGCCAAAGGTGGCATGGTGCGGGAACGTTCGCAGCGTCTGGACGATGTGCGTCCCGCCGGGAACAGCGGCCGGCACCGGATGAACCGGCATCGGCGGCGTCGGCGGCGGCGTCCCGATTGGTGGCCCGATCGGTGGCCTGAACACAACACGGGTATCGTTCCAGCGATGGCGAATATTGGTTTCAATGTCGGCCGCCGCCGGACCGTTGACTTTTGCATGGACATCGTGCCACGGCTGCCCGCTGCCTTTGTAATCAGCATTCGGGTCGGGGAAGTTGTGCGCCGGCGTGTCCCAGCGGTCGCGTGTCATATCAATGCCGCCGACGAAACTGGTGAGCGTGTTGTTGGCATGCACTGCGGCGGTCTTCTGATGATGCGAACCGGTCGTATCGCGGGTTTTGCCATCCATGAAGGTGTTCACACCTGTAATCGTAAATGGTGTGGTAATCACCCAGATCAGCATGCGCACATCAACGCCCCGCCCCGCGGCAGACGACAGCACCGCATCAACGGTTGACGCAGGCACGGAACGTCCCAGCAGGTGGATGGCAGGCACAAGATCCCACCCGGTGATGTAGATATAATCTTCCGCGTTCGCCGTTGCAGTGAATGCGGTATGCATCGCGGCAAAGGCCGCCTGGCCGTCAATCAACGGTTCCACCCGGTTGCCCTGGGTGAACCGCGGGATGTCCGCGTGCTGTTGCGGAATCAGCCAGCGGTTCGGGTCCAGCGCCTGGGCACGGATCACCGGATCATCAGCAGTAACGGTTTTCGTAACGCTACCCACGAGCTACTCCACAAGGCTCACAAACTGGTCGGCGATGGTGACGGTATACGCGCCGGTTGCCATGCCGGCGCGTTCCCAACGCCCGGCGGCATCGGTCGTTTCGCCGGCGAGCACCTCGCCACCCGGCAGTGTCAGGTCGAACGGCCCGACATAGGGCTGGCCCCATTCATTCTGTAACTCGATCCGCAACGTTACCGTCTGGCTCAGGCGTGCGGCCTCGAGTTCGGCAACCGTTGACCGTTGCAGCCGGACCGACGCTTCATTGCCGCGTGCCGTGCCAAGGCCGGCGGTGCGCAATTCGAGACTGAGATCGTCAGCGACGGTCAACCGGTAATCACCCTGGGTGATGTCGTCGAGCAGGATCGTTCCCTGGTCGCTGGTCGTGCGGCGGCGGGTGAACCCTCCCTGGCCGGTAATGGCAACATCAAGGTCCGGGTACGGCCGGCTACCGTCGCCATCATAGAACTTGAACGTGGCGGCGATTGGCTGCGGGTCCTCCGGGCAGATCACCATCGGTTGATCATAGAGCGCCGCGCAGGTCACCGACGCCGGCACCAGCGCTGGCGGGATGAGCAGGAACTCGACGCGCCGGTTGGTCTCAGAGCGCGCCTCAGCATCAACCAGGTCAAGGCTCTCCGTGCCGGGCGCGCGGGTCTCGATTCGCGGGTACTGTTCACCGCACCCAAGCAACTCCGGCGGGAGAAAACGCTCCGGCGGAATGGCCTCGGCATCCTGGGTCATGTAGCGCTCGAACAGCACACGCCAGGTCTCCTCGTCCACACCGGCCCAGCGTGTTCCGCTGCCGCCGTTGGCAGGCAATCCCGCATCGGCGCGAAAGGCGTCGAGCCCGGCGCGCGTGTCGGAACCCATGATGTTGTCGATCGGCCCGCCATAATAGGTGTTGGAACTGCCCGGCCGCTGGATCGCGCTGAGCATGTACTGAATCTCGCGCGTCTGCCAGCGATCATAACTCTGGCCCGTGCCGCTGCGCGGCGTCGTGTCGCTACCGGGGCTACTCATCATGGTGCGCAACAGGTCCATCCAGCCGTCCACGTTCTGGCGCACATAGGCCAGTACGCTACGCGCCCGGCGGCGAGAGAGCGCGATGTTGTACGCGTTCAGGCCGGAGCGGTCAGTGTGGCCGACAATCAACAATTGCCTGTCGCTCGCCTGGTTGACCGCCGTCACGATCTCGCGGATCACCACGCGCCCCTCCGGGCGAACGAAGCAATAGTCAAAGTCGAAATGCACGCCATCCAGCACATGGACACAGATATGCTCCTCGGTGAGCCGGATGACCCCCGAGCCAGCGCCGCAGGGGGGCACGTCGATCAATGTTGACGCCTCAGCGGCCATCAGGGCCTCCGCAACGCCGTCGCGCGGTATTCGCCGGCCGGCAGATTATCCATTGCGTAGACGCCATCTACCTGATCGGTCAGTTCAATTGGTGGCGCGGTCGAGTCGCCCGTGCGCTGCAGCCGCACCACGACACCGGTATAGTCGGTCTGCCCGGCGGGCAAGATCACGGTCACCTCGATCCGCCCGGTACGATCCGGGCACTCCGGCGGCGGCGGAGGTGGCGGCGGCGGGGGTGGGCGGATCGGAGCTGGCGGATCGGTCGTGGGCACATATTCAACAAGGTCAAGCGCATACGTGTAACACTGCGGCTTACCGGCCAGTTCACGCACCACCAGATCCTCGAGCAGCACCTGTGTCACCGCTGTCGCGGTCATGATGTCGGCCACAAACGGCATCGGCTCAGCACGCTGAAACAATTCGCGCAATCGTTCCAGGTGGTCGAGCGAGCGATCGCTGGCAAGCACCCCCTGGACGAAGATACGCGTCGCAGCACGGTTCAGGCGCTGAAGCAGCGAGCCATCGCGGGCCGGAACCGCATGATCGACCCATACCTGGTCCTCTTCGGTACGCAGCACCTGGACCAGCGGTAACTCGAAATCGTCAAGCATGGGGCGGATCGGCGCGTTGTTCATGCGACGGTAATCTCCAGTTGAAAGGTCGAACTCCCGTCACCTGCCGTCAACACATCGGTTCCGGCGTCTGGGCCGGCGGTATACCGAAAAACGCGCAGGTTGCCGATGGCCGCCGGCGTAATGTCAACCGGCGCGGCCCCACCCGAAGCGCTGGTCGTCACCGTGAGCGTCAACGCGCCCGTCCGGTTCGGGTCGCTAATCACGGAGATGATCGTCGAACCGCCTGGGGGCAGGCTGGACTGCGCCGCGTTCGCGCGAACATTCTGGGCATTGGCCGCGCCGGAGTGCTGCGCTGCATCCTGTTCGAACCAGGACGAACCATACCCACCACGTCCGATATAGTCCCACCAGTAGGCGCCAGGCAGTAGGAGCACACTGGCGCCGGCGATCGTCGCCTGCCACCAGGAGCCGCTGATGGTCTGCCAGAGCGTTTGCCAGCTGACGTGAACATCGCGCCGGCTGATGGCCGAGATAGCGGTCAGCAACAGGTTCTGAAACAGGAAATACAACAGCAGCACCCAGGGCATCATGAACGGCCCCCACCAGCCGTACTGGTTCGTATGGCGCAACTCATGTTCAACAATCGCCTCGCGCTGCGTCAGCAACCGGGAGGTATCCAGCGGATCGACCAGTTCGTTATGCCGCACGGGAACACCAAAGCTCCGGCGAGTGGTGTCCAGGCCGTCCATGAAATCGGCGTTGGCGATAATGAAGTTGCCGAGTGTAAACGCCCCGCCGCCAATCACCAGTCTGCCGGAAAGGCCGCCGATCACCCACCATGCCCAGGCGCCGAGCCGGTCACTGCTCTCGCCTGCCCAGCGATGCCGGCCCCAGTCCCACAACCAGGCGAATGTGATCCAGTTCAGGAAGACTTCAAAAAACAGGAACCCGACCAGGGTATACGGGAGGGCCCAGAAGATTGCGGCCAGCGTGTAGAGAAAGTACAGGCCCACATTGTGGCCGTCGCGGTCAACATAGGTCAGCGGGCTGTTCCGGGCATAGACGTAGCGATTGCGACATGCCCCCTCGCGCTGCCAGATCTGTAAGCGTTGCGCGCGCAGTTGCCGCCGTGAGCCGGCTGCGGCATCAACCCACAACAGGCGCGGGTCATCGGCGGCGAAGGTATAGCTGTCGGCGGTGGTGAACCGCCCGATCTGCGGGTCGTACAGGCGCACGCCGCACTCGTACCAGCCGAGCGCGGCATCATACGGGTGGCCGGCATAGATCCGCCAGCGCTCCTCGCCCGCAGTCGAGCGTAGCATCCCCCAGGGATCGAAGTCATAGCGTGCCACCACCTGACCGCGCTCGTCGGTGACTGCGCGTACCGATCCAAGGTGGTCGGCATGCAGAAAACGTACCGTCACGCACCCGTCACACACGACCAGGCATGCCAGGTGCTGGCCGGCGGGACCGAGAAAGACGCGCGTTTCGCCGGCGCTGGTTTCGGCAATCCGATTGCCCCACGGATCGCGGTGGATGATCGTCGTGCCGGATGGGCTGCGACTGGCGATGCGGCGACCGGTATGGTCGTAGGTGTAGGCCGCGACGAATCTTCCGGCCCGTTCGGCGCGTGTGAGCCGCCCGCCGGCGTCATAACGATAGCTCCAGGCGCCGCAATGATCCTCGCGCCCGGTGAGCGCGCCTTCGCCGTCATAGGCGTAACGCGCGATCGTCGCGCCTGCGCAGCATACACGTGTCAATCTGCCGCCGGCGTCATAGTGGTAGACGTGCGCTGGCGCGCCGGGAACATGCGCCTCGAGCCGGTTACCGGCAGCATCATAGGAATAGTGCACCGTCGGACCGGAGAGCGGGCCGTATTCACTCAGACGGCCATGATCATCATAGCAGTAACGTTCGTCACCGAGCGCAACAACCTGGCCCGGTGGGACGGACCGATACCGCAGATCGAAAACTGCCGCGCCGTTCCCATCATGGAGCGTAATCCGGCGCACGAGACTGCGCTTGCTCAACTCGATCGACTGCTCGGCACCGGCAGCGGTTGTGATCATCACCCGCGCGCTGTCCGCTTCGTACCGCAGGCGCACCAGTTCAGGCGCGCCGTCATAGCCGAGCGACGCCAGGCGCCGTTGATCGTCGTAGGCGTAGCACACCCACGCATCCAGGCCCGGCACGCGCACGCCGGTGAGGTGACCATCCGCATCGTATGCAAACAAGGTATGGTAGGCACGGCCGGCAATGATCTGTTCACCGGCAACTGGCCGTCCGGCGTCGTCATACGTATAGCGCGTGGTACAATCACCCGCCGCGATCTCGCCGAGTCGGCCGGCGGCGTCGTAACGATAGGTCACGTAACTACCATCGGCAAAGCGCGTTTCGGTCAGCCGGTTCGCCCCATCGTAGCGATACTGCTCCCGCCATCGCCCGGCAGAGATCCGCTCGGCAACGTTGCCAGCCCCGTCATAGCGCAACCCGAGACAACGACCATCCGGGTAGATCGTCGCACTCAACCGGCCGTCGGCGTCATAGGCATACGCGGTGCGTCCCTGGCCGTCATCGGACCAGAGCATGTTTCCCGACGGATCGAATGCACTATCGGCGCGGGTCATGGCACGCCCTCCCCGACAAGCGGCAGCAGCGCCCCCAGCATGCGGTCGAACGCGGCGCCGGTGCGTGCGAGCGAGTCCAGCAGATCGGTGCGTAGCCGATCGAAGGCTGCTGCCAGCCGATCGAGCAACACATCAAGGTTCAGCGCCGTTAGCGATTGTTTCACCAGCGCGAAAAGATTACCCAGGCCAATGACGAGCACACGCGGATCGAGCAGCCGCAGTACGTCCCTGATCCGGCCGAGAGCCGCGTCAACGGCAGCGGCGAGCGTTTCGATCAGGCCGGTTCGCAGATCGTCGAGCGCTGCCAGGGTCGTATCAAACAATTGCTGCACCGGCTCACGAATCAGGCGCGGGTGAAGCTGGTCGAGTTGCTCGACGACACTGGTGTACGTGCCATCGAGCGCTTCGGCCAGAGCGCGGGGCGACATCGCCTGCACCGTCGAACGGATCGGCGCGAACAGTTCATCGAAGCGTTCAAAGAGCGCCGCCGGTGTGAGGGCGGCCAGTTTCTCGCCGATCTGATCGGCAACGCCCTCAACGGCCGCCTGTATCGCCGGGCCAAAGCGTTGTGCCGCGGCCAGGAACGCCTCGAAGCGCTCGTCCACGCGGGTGATCAGGGCGCCTGGCAGGAGACCGGCCAGTGTCTGCCGGATCGCGGCGGGGTCGGCCGTGGAACGCAGTGTCGCAGGAATACGCCCGCCGAGCGCGACCAGGCGATCGCCGAACTGCGCCGCCAGGCCGGAGAGATCCAGTGTTCGCCCGGCGGACTGGCGCAACCGACCGGGGAGAGCCACGAACTCGGCATCAAGGGCAATCAACGATGCCGGCGCAAGGGTGACCAGCGCATCGCGCACCTCCTGGAAGGCGGATCGCGCAGCCTCAGGAACAGCGCGTTCGTCAACACGTGCCAGCGCGGCGCTCAGCCGGGCATACCCGGCACCGTAGGCGGCGGCCACAGCCACGGGCCGATGTAACTCGACATCCTGCGCCAGCCGCTCGAATCGTTCACGCACCGCGGTAGCCGTCGTCTCGGTATGCAACAACGCAGAGGGTGTGAGATCGCCGATCCGTGCGGCAACCGCCGCCAGCACATCGTCGGCGGCGGCGCTTACTGCCGACTCGAGCGGGGCGAGCGCCTCCTGGAGCGGCGCAAGCAACCGGCCGGGGCGATAGGCGGCGAATTGCTCTTCGAGCGCGCCCGTCCACTGTTCGACACCGGTTGCCGGGCGCAACAGATCAAGGATCGGCTGCACCGGGCCGGCATCGACTCCACCGGCGAACTGCGCCTGCGTTGCGCCGAGAAACTCTCCGGCCTCCTGGCCAAGCCCGCGCAGCGCTTCGGAAAAATCCAGCTTACCGAGCAACTCCTCGACCGGCTCAAAGGCATCGATCAGCGGCGCCAGCAACGATGACGGGCGGAAGTCGCGGATGGGTGCCAGCACGTCACGTTCGAACGCTTCCTCAAGCGGCGCCAGCAGACGTTCAGGCGCGATAGCGTCAAGCGCGGCCCGCAGATCATCGAGCACGGCGCGCACCGGGTTGAGTAGCCCATCACCGCTCAGGCCGTCGAGCGCGGCATCGAACCGCTGGAACAGATCGGTCAACGGCGCAAGGAGGGCCGCCGGGTCGAGCCGGTCAATCGCAGCAGCGAACTCGGCAAGCTTGCCGCGCAGGCGTCCCAGCAGATCGCGGACCGCACCAGCGGCCGCGTCGAAGGCCGCCGTGAGCGCCCCGATGATCTCGCGTTCGAACCACTGCTCCGGATCGTCGCCAAACTCTGCGACAAACCCACTTACCACACCGCCGACCTGTTCGCGGAGCATATCAGGGAGCAGGTCGAGATTGATTGCCGCAACCGCACTCTGCACGGCATCAATCGCGTCCACCACAGGCTCGACAAGCGGGCGAAACGAGAGATCGCCAAGCGAGTCAACCAGCGCGCCGGCCTGCTCAACCGCGCCGGCAACCGCGCCGGCCAGCATCTCGACCAGCCCTTCGACCGTTGTCAGCGCCTGGTCGAGCCCGGCTTTGAGATCGGGCAGCGGTACACCGCTCAAGGCATCGCCAGCCTGGTCGAGGATTGACCGTACCGCCTGGACGAGACCAGCCACATCAATCGCCGTGATTGCCGCCTGGAACGCACGAAACGCATCCTCGACCTGGCGCCGCACATCGCTGAAGGCACCAAGCGCACCACCAGCCACGCCGGCGAGAGTCTGCACTGCACCATCGATCGTGTCGCGCACTCCCTGGATCGCACCGGCGATCGCAGCGACCGCCTGGCGCAGATCATCGAACAGTTGCAACACCGGGTTATCCTGTACCGACTCGGCGAGCGTATCGAAGATTGCCAGCAGTCGATCGAGGTGCGCGCGCAGGGCGGAGGTGAATTGTGCCGGTGACAGTTGCTCCAGCGCAGCGGTCATCGTGTCGAGCGGATCAAGGATGCCGCTGGCCAGTTCCTCCAGCGATATCGACCGCCCGCGATTGTCGGGGGCTGGAAGCGCTGCAAGCGCCTGACGCAACTCCGCTGTATAGCGTCCCGGCTCGGTGGCTGCAATCACACCATGCAGACGATTCGGCAACGGCTCCAGGATCACACGTAGCCCCGTCAGGTCAGTAGCGGCCCGGGTGAGCATGGCTCCGGCTGCCTGCCATTCAGGCACGCTCTGCGGGTCAATCGTCTCAAGCAGCGTTGCGGCCGAGTCGACCCGCGCAACAAGGCGCTGTACCAGGCTATCGAACTCCGACCCGGTCAGCGCCAGCGCCGAATCGAGCGGCTCGAACAATGCGCGGCGTACATTGGCGACGGCACGCAGTGGTACAGGCGCCGCGCCGAGAATGTACTCGGCAATCGTGTCGGCCAGGACCCCGGCATCAGGCGCGGCGCCAAGCCCCTGCATCGCAGACTGAATCGCGCTTATCGCCGTGCGCGCCTCATCCGGAATGGCATCGCCGGCGAGGGAGGGCAGAGCGCCGAGTAACTCGCCGGTCGTCAACGCCAGCGCATCACGGGCGATCTGGTTGATCGAGCGCCCCGCGCGTAGATCGTCAAGGATCGGCGCGACCGCGCTTGACGAGACCAGGCGCCGGGCAGAGTCGAGCAGCGGCAACACTGCACCGACCTGGCCGGCCGTGTCGCCCGGCAACGCCGCAACCAGCGCGCCGCGCTGCGACACGAGAAGGTCAAGGGCGCCAGCAAGATCCGGCGCCTGACCGCTGAGCGGGGCAAGCGCGCCGATCAGTGGGGCAAGCAGACGTTCCGCGTTCCCCAGTTGATCCAGCGGCCCGCTCAACCCCGCGCCGGCAGTATCGCGCAGGTGCTCGAGCGCCCCGAGGTCCGGAAGTTGTGCAAGCAGGCCACTCGCGCTCATCGCAGGCTTTCTTTCAACCCAGCAGATCGGCCAGCGGCCCGAGTGCGCCGCCAATCTGTTCAGCCTCCGACGCGAACTGATCCACCACAGTGCGTAATGGCTCGGTTGGATTGACCAGGTTCAGGTCCAGCAGATTCGGCAGTTCGGGCAGGTCGCCCAGAACACCGGTCAGATTGTCGAACAGCCCCTGAGCCTCATCATCAATCCCCGGTAGACCCGGCGCCACAGCCGGCGGCGGTGGCACATGTTCGATAAGACGCACGACATAGCGATACTGCTGTGGCTTGCCGGCCAGTTCGGTGATATGCAACGAATCGATCACCATCTGCTGCACATCAATGGCCGTCATAATGTCGGCGGTAAATGGCGCTGGAGCATGCGCCTGGAACTTCTCGCGGAGTTGTTCCAGTGCCGCCAGCGACTCATCGTCCACCGCCATGCCGATGACCACGACGATGGCCGGATAGCGACCAAGATGTTGATGCGCCGCGCCGTCCAGCCCCGGTACCTGGTGCGTCACCCAGGCACGTTCTTCGTAGGTGCGTACATCCTGCACCAGCGGCAGATGAAAATCATCGAACATGACCCCGGTCGGCATCAGATATCAATCCCCTGCCGGCGCGCCTGGTCAATCAGAATGCGCGTCAGCCGTTCCGCCAGCATCTCTTCGCCGGCGTCGGTTCCACCGGCCATGTGCACCGTCACGTTGAACGTGTTCTGAATCGCTGCCGCGCCCGGTGCCGCCGGAACGGCAGTCATCTCCTGGGTGGACGACGGCGCCAGTGGCGCCTCACCGCCTGCCCCGACAGCATCCGGCACGACCGGATCGAGCGGCGCAGCAGGTGGTCCGGCTGTCTGCCGTGTCTGGAACACGTCCAGGATTTCCGCAAGTAATGACAGCCCTGGTGGTGCGGGCCGTTGCCCGAACGGCACTCGCAGATCATGCTCTACCGGAGTGGCGGCACCCACCTGCGGCCCATTCCCTGCTATCGCAGGCGACGCACCCTGCGGTGGCGCACCGGGCCAATCCGGCACCACCGCAGTTGCGCCACCGGCCGTACCCTGGTCGCTACGATGCCGTCCTGCCGGGCCATCGCCAGCGATCCAGGGAACGTTGTGCGGTCCCGGTATTGCGGCGGAGGGCGAGGTGATCGCTTGACCGGCAGCGACAGCCGTATCCAGGGCGCGCGTGATCGCAGCGCGCACCAGCGCCGCCTGCCCGGCTGGCTCGCCAGGGTTAGCGTTGGCGCCTTTTGCAACGGCCGGCTCGACGAGCCCTCTGAGTAACCCGGCGCCGGCTGGAATCGCGGCAGTCGCCCGGCGCGGTTGTGCCGGATCGTGCGCTGCACCTGTAACGCCGGCACCATCCCTCGCCTGGAGCGCTCCGCCAGCCGGATCACCGTATGCCGGCGTTCCGCCCCGGCTGGTGAGTGATCCCCCGGCGACCGGGGACCCACGGCGGAACGCAAGTGCCTCCAGTTGCGCCGCGTGCAGCGTTGTCGCCGGTGTGCCGGGCAGCGGCGCAGGCGATCCTTGCCCGGGAGATCGCGGCCACGGTTCTGCGCGACGCACAGACGAACCATGCACCACCTCAACCGTGCTGGCCGCCGCTATGCGAGCCGGACCAGCAGCGGATCGGCGGCGCTCCCGTTCCACCGTACCAGCCATCTCGGAATCCGTATCCCCGGCATCGTACACCTGGCGCCCAAGCGCGCCGAGCGGATCCAGGTGCGCAAATGGCAGGCTTCGACGGAACGTATCCAGCACCGCAAGCGACCGCGCCAGCGCGCCGGCATCGGCCGCCACGCGCAGGTGGGAGAGCCATGCTGCAGGTTGCGCTGCTGACCACAGCATCGCCCGCGCCGGCCTGCCTGTCACCCACTCAAGATCATCATCCATCAGGCGGCTCCTGGCCGCGCCATCTGGAGATAGAGCAGGATCTGACCGATCGTCAGCCCGCTTACCTGCTCGGGCGTCCAGCCGAACTCACGCGCCAGCACAAAGCACGCGCGCGCCAGCGGCGCCTGCACATACTCGGTCAGTTCATCGCTGGTGGCGCTCAACCCGCTGATCCGGTTGATCTCATCCACCAGGTAGCGCGCCAGCCCGGCAGGCAGCGCACCGACCTGGCCGGCCGCCAGTTGCGGCTCGACCAGCGCCTGCTGAATCATCAGCGCCGCGGTCAGGCCCGTATCGTCACGCGCGGCCTTGACAATCAACTGCAAATCCTTGACCGTCAGTGGTTTCAGCACCACCCGGCCCGGCCCGCCCCGATCGCCCGGGAGCAGGTCGGGCGGGATATCCAGGGTATGGTTGAGGCTGCTGCCCGCAAGCAGATCCTCGGCGCTCAGGATGGCCATAGGCTTACTGCGCCGGCACCGTCTCTTCGACGCTGATGAACAGCGCCTTGAACGTGACCGACTCCATAATGAAATCATCCTCCGGCAGCGCCATGCCCCAGGTGTCAAGCATCACATTGTGGACGGTGACGACATTGGACACGCCAGGGTTGGCCGGATCGCTCAGAACCAGCACCAGGTTGAACGCCGGTTGAGCGTACGGCTCGGACTCGCGATTGACGAGCGCTCCCTTGCCGAGCAACAGGCGTACCAGCGCGCCATTGATATAGGCACGGCCGAGCTTGCCGCTGATGTTGATATTGCCGTAGCGCAGTTGCGCGGGGTGACGCCGGCCAATCTCGTGGTAGGCCTTCAGATCGGTATGGACGTACACCTCGACCTCGGTGGCGCGACCCACCGGAGCCAGCCCGAACTCCTCAATCACCGTGTTCGCCTCCTTGCCCTCGACCGAGTCCGGATCGCCGGGGGCCAGCGTGATGGTTGCGTCCGAGCCGCGGTATACCTGGGTATTCGCCATTGCGCTTCTCCTATTCGAGATTCATCACGACACGGATGTAGTCGATACTGAAGGTTGGCCGGAGCGTCATCGTGACCTGGGCGATACCGCGGATCTGCTGCGCGCGAGTTGCCGAGACATCGAGGTCGTAGCTGATCAGCATTTCGCGGTCAACCATGTCGGCCAGGAACGAATTGACCGTGCCCTTCAGCGCCTGGCGCACACGGTCATTGTTCAACTTGCCGATGAACGGGTCGCACGCCGAACGCACGCCAAACTTGGCATAGTCCACGATGCGGCGCGTCGTAATCTGGCGCCAGGCCGTATCCGACGCAGTCGTCAACCCCTGAACGACCTTGACCGCGCCGAGGCGATCTTCCAGCACCAGCGACCGGCCAAGCAGGATCTGTTCAATCTGCGCGCCGTTGTATCTGGTCGTCACACCGCTCACGCGCAGCGATTTGTTCGTCGGGCTGACGTGGGGATCGAGCGAGGCGATCAGGCCGGCCACGGCTGCGGCCGTGTAAGCCGGCGGAAGCTCCACCGGCGCGCGCAGGGTGTTGTCATAGGTCACGATCCCGGGCCCACAGTACACCAGCCGGTCACTATCCGGGTGCGTGGTGATCGATGAGAGCTGGTCGTCCTCAGCGCCAAAGATGCCGATCCGGTCACGCTTGATCGTATCAGTCGAAGCGTTCTGGCAATGGGCCTCAAGGGCCGTCGCCATCGTCGCATCGCTCTGGCCGGCAAGAACGATGATATGCACGTTCTCGTTCAGAAGAAGTTCGAGCGCATCAGCATAACTCGCACCTGCTGCTCCACTTACACCCGGTGTGACGGCCGTTGCGCTCCCGACGCTCATATTGCCGGTCACCCCGGCTGCAACGGCGCGGAAGAGCTGCGACCTGCCGCCGGTTGAAGCATTGCGCGCGAACGGGTAGTCGGCGTGTTCGCCATTGATGACCCGGGCGAATTCCTCTGCTGCGGCCGGCACGTCGCGCCAGGTTTCGCGCAGCCGTTTGTCGGCTGTGGTGATCGAAACGTTCAGGCCGGCCACACCAGTCTCAACAACGATCGCGGCATCGTTCAGGCCAGTGCCCGGCTGGCGCGCCTCGAGCGTCATTGGTGTACCGCCACTTGCAGCCAGCGTATACGTGGCGTTCGTGGCGCCCGCGCCGGCGACGCGCACGGCAAACACGTTCTGCGCGCCATTGCCGTAGGCCAGCTCAAGCGCCCGGACGAGCGTCAGCGGACTCCCCGTCTCATCGGGCCGCTCATACGCATCGTAGGCGCCGAATGTGTCGCGTCCCCCAGAGAAACTGCTGAGGACGACAACCTCATTCACCGGGCCGCGCCGGGCAGTACCGATCACGGCGACATTGCTGATCGAGACCGGTGTGGGCGTCACCAGACCCTCGGCGCGAACCTCGATGTAGGTACCGGGGATGATCATTTCGGCCATGCGTGTGCTCTCCTTCGCTGCGATTATGGCGTCCTGAAACGGACTTCCGGCGATCAGACATCCCCCTCGACGACTGCCCGCAGGTACACCTGGCTGCGACCGCCGGGTGGAAAATCAGCGCCGTCATAACGGAGGCGGAACCGATCGCCGTCTCCTTTGAGTATGACTGGCGGGCTGAACGACATGCGCCCGACAACGAACGGGCGCACTTCCTGCACCTCACCGTCGGCGAGCGGATCCGGTGGATGGACCAGGTCGAGCGTGGCATCGAGCGTGGTGAAACTCGCGATCAGATCCCCGAGTGACGGAAAAGTGGTCGTATTGGTGCCACCGGCCTGAACAATGGTCTGGGTGACGGTTCCGGCCGGGCCACCGTCAGGAAGGAACGCAGCGATCAGCAGCCCGGTGATCCGCAACGTATGGCGCGGCGCCGGGCGAACGACCAGTTCGGGTGTTCCTTCGTCGTCCCACCGTACCATCCAGTCGTGTATGACATCCAGTGCGCGCGCCAGGCTCATATCAGTGCCAGAGTCGACCGGAATCCGCGCGATCAGGCTGGCTGCGCCGTCAGTATCCTGGAAGCGATACTCATAGAGCACACGGTAGTCGGCAGTTTTGCGCCAGCCGGCAATGGCGCCACGGTCGCCATCAGCTACTTCGACAAGCTGGAGGTGGAGCACCCCTTCGCGCCGCAGACGCAACCCGCCAGTCAACACTGCAGCCTGAATTGTTGCGATTGCCGCGGCGGCGGCGGCCGGGTCGGCATCCCACACGTCGTAACGCACCACCGCCTCGATCCAGCCGCCACGCAATTCAGCGACATCAAATCCGCCGCTACGGAGGAGACCGTGCCGCCCGCCAATGCCGCCGGAACGGTAGGCGAGCGAAACCAGGCTGAGGCTGTTGGGCGGCAGACCGCTGCGATGGGGCGGCAAGAAGCGCCCGAGAACTTCTGGCCCGATCAGCCGATCAACGAAAGGGCCGGCGTCGTGTGGCGGCGGCGGCGACTCAGCGATAGCGGGTAAGGCAAACGCCTCCGCAGCAAACGGCGTGGCCGGTTCCTCAGTGGCGGGCGCTGGAGACACGGGTTGCCCGGCGTCGCCGGGAGGTGTCTCGCCAGGCGACACGGCTGCCTCACTGGCAGACGCCGGAGCTGGCTCATTCCGTGGCTGCCTGCGGCGGAGAAACGGAAACATCGGGCGTTCACCTGATTGCGGCGGGCGGTCCGGCAATGCGCCAGGTTCCAACCGCGGCTCAAGATACGTTGTGATGAATGCGAGCAGTTCGGCCTGATCGCGGAAGTGACGCGTCGCACCACTCGGCACATGCTCGATCTGCCCGCGAAGCGTACCGGCTTCTCCAGCGATTGCGGCGCGGATAACAAAAGAAACCTGTGGCATGGCCAGACTCCCACCAGGTTCCACCCCGCGCATCCAGGGCTTCCGAGACAGATCACAGGCACAGCGGGGGTATCGTAGCCGGTGGCGCATACCTGGCGCTTAGTTTTGACTTACAGGCCGCTTAAAAAGAGGGCAACACCTGGTTAAGAGCGTAGCGGGATAGCTTGCTCAATGCGCACAGGGGGTCTTCTGGGCTGCGGGCGCGGATTGAGCGGCCTGGCTATACGGTCAACCTGGAGCCACGGGCGGTCGCGGCCGACTGACCGCCCGTGCCAGGGCCTATTTTCACATCAGTGTCTATCCGGATAACGGATAGTACTACAGTTGTAGGTGCGCTCCCGGTCGGGCTTAAAGCCCTCGGCCAGGGGGTGCAAAGCCCACCTTCGTGGGCTCAACAGGCCACGGAGGTGGCCTTCGCAAGCGCTAGCCGAGGCGTTTACGCCGACGGAAACGGATCATCTGCCGAAAT
>JACAEQ010000009.1 GCA_013388755.1 Chloroflexota bacterium | reverse complement strand
GGGGGGCGCCGGCCCCCCCCCCCCGCCACTTGCGGATCCATCACAGCCGGGAGCGGAAGCGAACAGGAGCCGAGGCCCGGCCCGCGCGGCGTGGCCATGAGGGCATGGATCTCATGTTACGTGGTAGGCGAGAATATGGAGATGATGCCGCGCTCCAAAGCGATCGCGGGCATGATCGCTAAACGTGCCCTCGACGCAGAACCCCAGGCGCTCGAAGATGGCAATGCCCCCGGTCTGTTCCTGCATGACCTCAACAATGACCTTGGCCACGCCCAGGTCGCGCGCCGCCTCAAAGATTGCCTGCGCCATGGCTGTGCCGAGGCCGCACCGGCGATAATCTGCACGCACCATCAACTGAATATCGCCGACATGGCTGGACCACCCGGGAAGCCGGCGCACGGCGCTATAGCCGACAATCTCACCACTCTCGGTTACGGCAACGATCTGGCGCCAGTTTTCAGCGGCATGGGCGTTGACCAGGCGCGTGATAATCTCGGGATTCTGGAGATCATCTTCGAGATAGAGCCAGTCATCGTTCGGCAATGAACGGCCAAACGCCAGCAATTCATCGCGGTCGCTCTCTGCAAGCGGGCGAATCGTCACAACCCGGCCATTGCGCAACGTTGCAGCAATTGGCGCTTCAATGCGCTCAATCATTCGCTTGCCTCCTGTCATAACTATGTTTCGCAGTCGCCCCCGGCAGCATGCGCGCGCCGTGTGAGCCGGTTCCGTTGCTGCACGTCGTCGATCGGCGGCGCCCGTCATCGTGCACGCATGTCGAATCGCGTATTGCGCCAACTCGTTCTTTAGCGGAAAGAATGATATCACTGTACTATATCACACACGCTTTCCCAAGGGCGTCTTCGCCACGTCTGGTGAAGAAATAGTTACTCGCTACAACGACATGCTAACACCATTTGGTGACGTCGCCGTTACAATGGTACAATAGTAGTTGCCAATCCATTCTTGCAACCTTGCTGCAACTCGTCTCAGGGCGTAGTGCATGGTGCCATCTGCAGACGGCCGTCGCTCCGCTTTCGACAACGGCCGGGAGACAGGTGATCAATCACGCGCACGGATCATCCTGGCGCTGCAGCCTTGCTCAGCCTTGCTGACAGGCTCGCGTAGTATTGCCTTTGTAAGTGTCAATAACCAGAGGAGGCAACAATGACGGCCAACGGTGGACGCGAGGTCGTGGTGCTCAGCGGCGTGCGAACCGCGATTGGCAACTATGGCGGGAGCCTCAAAGATCAGCCGCCAAGCGAACTGGCGGCGCTGGTGGTGCGTGAGGCTGTCCGTCGCGCCGGTGTGGAACCTGCGGAGATTGGCCAGGTAGTGTTTGGCAACATTATCCATACCGATGGGCACGATCATTACCTCGCCCGCGTCGCAGGCATCAAAGGTGGTCTGCCTGCTGAGACACCCGCGCTGACGTTGAACCGCCTGTGCGGCAGTGGTCTGCAGGCGATCATCTCAGCGGCCCAGGCGATTGCGCTCGGCGATACGGATGCAGCGGTTGCCGGCGGCGCCGAGAACATGAGCCGCAGCCCGTACTGGACCCAGGCCATGCGCTGGGGCGCGCGCATGAATGATGTGACCATGGTTGATGTGATGGTAGCGGCGCTCAGCGATCCGTTCGACGATGTCCACATGGGCGTCACTGCGGAGAATATCGCGAGGAAATGGGAGATCAGCCGCGAAGACCAGGACGCGCTGGCGGTCGAAAGTCACAAACGTGCGGCGGCCGCGATTGCCGACGGGCGGTTCAAGGAGCAGATCCTCCCGGTCGAGCTCAAAGTCAAGGGAGGGGTGCAGCTCTTCGATACGGATGAGAGTGTTCGCGCCGACAGTACGGTGGAAAAACTGGCAAAACTGCGGCCAGTGTTTGATAAGCAGGGTACGGTGACGGCCGGTAACGCGTCAAGCATTAATGATGCGGCGGCTGCGGTTGTCTTGATGGAGCGCGGCGCCGCCGAGAAGCGCGGCCTCAAGCCGATGGGTCGCCTGGTGGGTCACAGTGTGGTCGGGGTGGATCCGAAGTATATGGGCATCGGCCCGGTGCCGGCGGTCCGCAAAGTCCTGGAGCGTACCGGCCTGACACTGAACGACATCGACGTATTTGAAGTCAACGAAGCCTTTGCTGCCCAGGCGCTCGCTGTGATTCGCGACCTGGAGTTGCCAATGGATAAGGTCAACCCGAATGGCAGCGGTATTTCGCTCGGCCATCCGATCGGCGCAACCGGCGCAATTCTGACGGTCAAGGCACTCTACGAACTTGAGCGTATCGGTGGGCGCTATGCGCTGGTGACGATGTGCATCGGCGGTGGCCAGGGCATTGCGGCGGTCTTTGAGCGGATCTAGAGCCAGTACCTTGCACATCAGGCGCTACGCATCGCATGGCCCCTTCCCAGCCTCCCCCCGCTGACGGGAGGAGCCGGACTCGCTCCCCTGGCGGGGGAGGGCTGGTGTGGAGGCGAACCCTGCTACGCTCAGGCGTAGAAGTTGCGCTGTCGCGCGTCGCATTCTGGCGCGCTAAAGCTCGCGCGAAACCCTCTAGGAATGTACGCCGGTCTGTACTAGTCTCAAGGAGGTAAGAGGATGGGGCGTCTCGAAGGAAAGAACGCAATCGTTACGGGCGCGTCGCGCGGTATTGGTCGCGCAATTGCCCTTGAACTGGCGCGTGAGGGGTGCTGCGTCGGTATCAACTTCCAGCACAACCAGGCGCTTGCTGAGGAAGTTGCCGCCGAGATCAAGGAGATGGGGCGTGAATGCATGCTGCTACAGGCCAATGTAGCCGATCCGGTCGAAGCGCGCGCCATGGTGAAAACCTACCTGGATACCTATGGCCGTCTTGATATCATGGTGAACAATGCCGGTATCACACGCGACAAGTCGATCCGCAAAATGACCGACGATGACTGGCTGCAGGTGATTCAGACCAACCTCAATGCCGTGTTTTTCTGCACCACTGCCGCTATGCAGCCGATGATTGAGCAGAAGTTTGGCCGGATTATTAACATCAGTTCGATGAATGGCCAGACAGCAGCGTTCGGCCAGGCAAACTATGGCGCCAGCAAAGGGGGCATTATTGCATTTACCAAGACTGCCGCCCTCGAACTGGCGAAGTTTGGCATCACTGTCAATGTTGTCGCGCCAGGCTTTACCCTGACCGATATGCTGTCGAAGGTGCCTGAGGACGTTCAGAATCAGATTAAATCGCGTATTCCGCTCGGGCGATTTGGCCTGCCTGAGGAGATGGCAAAGGCCGTGGTGTTTCTTGCCGCCGATGCAGACTACGTCACTGGCCAGCAGATCAACGTCAATGGCGGAGCCTATATGTAGCGATGGACACGGCAGGCGGAGAGAGGCGACGGGCGATTCGTCGCCGATCGCCTGTCGCCCGGTGTGCTAGTCTTTCCTGGTTGTTTTGCTGAGAATGTCGGAGACGCTCTCGGCGTAACCCTGCCACGCGCCCATCATCTCTTTTGCGAACCGCGACTGGGTGTTGAGAGCGTCTTCGATCGCTTGCTCGGCTGAACTGCGTATGCTGCGGCTGTAGTTCCAGTTCTTCAGTACCACATCATAGGCCATATCGGTGCTGACAGCCACCAGGTCCGTCCAGGCTTTGACCGACCTGCCAACCATGTCCTGGGCATTGAGGTACGTTTTGCGTACGGTCTCCTCAACATTGCTGGTCGTCACGGCTATGCTCCTTTCGCAAACGGCGCGCCTGGTAGTAGAACGCCGTTATTCAGAATACGATGGCAATGTGCAACAACCTTGCGCCTCGGTAGGGCGCCCGGCGAGCAGGATTGGAGGCGCGTCCGCGGATCACGGTTGCTGCTCGCCGCTGTAGTCTTGCATCGTGCCACATGGTAGCTTCACGAGTTACGAATGAGTTCAGCGCCGCCACCGCAACACCTGCGGTGCTGTTGCCGCGCCTGGCGCCACCGCCGCAACCTGCGTGGCTCCTGGATCGGCCACGGCTTGATTCGTTACTCGCCGCGATGCTAGATTACCCGGTGACACTCGTCACTGCCCCGGCCGGTGGTGGCAAGACGACCGCGCTTGCCGGTTTTGCGCGGCATAGCGGTTGGCCGGTTGCCTGGTGCCGCCTCGACCCTACGGACTCGCCGTCGGTGCTGGTGTTGCACCTTGCGGCTGCGTTTCGCCGGATCGTGTCGGTCGATGAGGCGCGCATCGCAGTGACCCCACCGAATGATGCGCTTGATGAGATCATCAACCGGCTCACCGCGCTTGATGACCAGACGTTGCTGGTGCTCGACGACTATCATCATGCCGACCGTCTGCCTGCGCTACGCGCCGTGGTTGAACGCCTGATCGAGCAGTTGCCGCCGCGCTTGCATCTGGTGCTGCTCAGCCGGGAGACACCGGCACTCGCGCCGCTGCCGACGATTGCTGCCCGTGGTGAACTCTATCGCCTGGGCCGGGCCGAGCTGGCCTTTGACGATGCGGAAGCGCAGGCACTCTTTGGACGCCATGGTCTGCCGCCTGATTCAATCGGTGCAGAGCTCAATGCACTGGTGCGCGGCTGGCCGCTGGCACTGCGCCTCCTCGCCACCGCTCGCGCTCGACAGGATGCATCGGCCAGTGACGCTGTGGCAGCGATCAACGCACTTCTGGAAACGATCGCCCCCCTGCTCGACGACTACCTGGCGCATGAGGTGCTGGGTGATCAGCCGCCTGATGTGCGTAGATTGTTGCTCATTACGGCGCTGATGCGCTGGATCGACCCTTCGGCGTGCGCTGCTGTTCCCGAACTGGCCGATCCTGGCATCAATCCGGGCTTGATCGACCGGCGCGAGCTTTTTGTGGAAATGCTCCCCGATGGGCGACGCGTCTATCAGCCGCTCGTGGCGGCAGGACTGGCGCGTCTTGCCGAACGCGAACTTCCTGGCTGGCGGGCGATTCACGTCAATCTGGCGCACCACTATGCTGCGCTTGGCGATGATCATGGCGCGGCTCACCATTTGCTGGCCGCCGGCGAGTGGGAACGGGCCGCGACGGCGTTAAGCCGTATTGCTGCGTTCGGCCTCACCAACCATCAGGCAACGGCGCTCCTCGCCTGGATCGAACGGATTCCACCAGTTCATCAGGTCAACGCGCTGTTGCTGGAGGCGCGCGCCATTGCCGAACGCCGCATCGGGCGGTTCGCCCAGGCCGTCGAGTCATACCGTGCGGCTGAAGAATGTTACCGCGCACAGGCCGACAGTGCCGGTCAGGTGCGCGCTCTGCGTGGTCAGGCCGAGGTGTTTCTCGATACAGTGCAACCGGCGCCGGCAGCAACGCTTCTGAAACGTGCGATAAAGCTCTTGCCGCGCGATCGCCATGACGAGCGCGCAGCAATTCTTGGTCTCCAGGCCGAAAACTGGATCAACCGCGGTCGCACCGATGTCGCGGTGCTGATCGCCGCTGCGGCTCATCGCGCGGCGCACGGCGAGGCCGGGCCGCAGGTTGCGGTCACCGTATCGTCTGCTGGCCGGGTAGCGCAGTCGCCGATCCGCTCGCCACGTCTCTTGCTGCGCAGTGGCCGGTTGATCGAGGCTCGCCAGGCGCTTGAGGATGAACTGGGACTGGAGAGCGGCAGGGCGCGGCCCGCGCCCTCGTTCCATCGCGATCCACTGCTGTTGCTGGCGCTGGTTGAGTGCATGCTTGGCAATGGCGCGCGTGCCCTGGCCCTCGCTCAACGTGGCCTGCTCGAGGCGCAGCGCGGCGGATCACCCCTGACCGAAGCCATTGCCCATATGCGGCTCGGCCATGCCTACCAGGTGACAGCATCGAGCGATGAGGCGGCGCACTATCACTATCGCGCGGCGCTTGCGATCATTGAGACAACCGGCGTTGCGCGCACCCGTGCCGAGGCGATGCTCGGCCTGACGTTGCTGGAAGGGCACGCCGGCAATCTTGTCGCTGCCGAGGCCCATGCGCACGACGGCCTGGAGCGCGCGCTGGCCGCCGGCGATGAATGGACCGCGGCGCTGATCTGGCTGGCGCTCGGCGGGGTGGCGGCGGCAGCTGAAGATCCGCGTGCTGCGGCATGGATCGATGAAGCGTACCAGCGTTTTGTCCGCAGTGACGACCAGTATGGTCAGGCGGTTGCATTGCTCTGGAGTTCGTATGTGAACATGCGCTCCGGTCGTGAGGTGGAAGCCGACCGGGAACTTGGCCGGCTCTTTGATCTGGCCGGTGCCGGCGGGTTCGACGGGTTGCTGACCACGCGAACATTGTTCGGCCCGCATGACCTGGCACTCTTGCTACCGCTGCTCCTGCGGGGCCGCGGATTGCGTGGCGCGGCACAGCGCCACGCGCCGGTTGCTCAGCGCCTGCTGCGCCAGGGTTTCCCGTCGATTGCAGCCGACGATGCGGTTGACACCTATCATCCCGGCTACACGTTGCGCGTCCAGCTCCTGGGCAGTTTCCGCGTCTATCGCGGCGCGCATGAGATCCAGGCGCGCGAGTGGCAGCGCGAAAAGGCGCGCCAGTTGTTGCAGCTCCTGCTGACGTATCGCGGCGCCTGGCTGCAACGTGAACAGATCTGCGCATGGCTCTGGCCGGAAAGCGAACCGGCGGCAGCCGAGCGTCAGTTCAAGGTGACCCTCAACGCGCTGAACGCCGTGCTGGAGCCGCGCCGCCCGCCGCGCATTGCGCCTTTTTTCATCCGCCGGCAAGGCCTGGCCTATAGCTTCGCCCCTTCCTACGGTTGCTGGATCGATGTTGACGAGTTCGAGTTACGTACCGCCGGTGCGCCCGGGCGCGACCAGGAAGTGGAGACCCGCAGCCGGCGTACCGCGTTTCAGCTCTATCGCGGCGATTACCTCGCCGAGGCGTTGTACGATCCGTGGACGCTGGAAGAGCGCGAGCGACTGCTGGCGCGTCACCTTGCATCTACCGCGACGCTTGCCAGGTTGCTGGTGGAACGTGGCGAGTATGATGAGGCGATTGACATGTGTGAGCATATCATCCGCCGCGATCGCGGTTATGAGGAAGCCTATCAAACACTGATGCGCGCCTATGCCCGCGCCGGCAGCCGTTCCCAGGCCCTGCGTGCCTACGCCCGGTGCGTCCAGGCGCTGAACGACGAACTCGGCATTGAGCCGCTCCCTGAGACCAGCGAGTTGTGCGATCGTATCAAGCGCAACAAAACGGTGTGAGCCGGCGGGTACGTCAATGATGATCCACCCGCGGGCGGATCGCAATCGTGCGAAACTCGCGCACCATCGCCACGAACCGCTCCACGGTCACGTCCATCATTCGCTTGCCGAATTCGGCGGTTGCAGCGGCCGCATCGCCGCAGATCCCCTCGCGCGAAAACCGGCTCCACCAGTCCTGCCAGGTGTATGCCGACGGTTCCGGATGATCCCAGTTGAAATACGTCAGCTTGAGTTGCCCGATGTCACGGTCGGCTTTGCTCATATCCACCCGCTCAGGGTGCAGATGAAGCATCATCGCCGTCTCATATTCGCAGGCGTGACCCACCGATCCCCAGCCGCCCTTGCGCTCGGCATCGAGGACATCTTGCACCAGCGCCGGGCTCACCGCCGCGTTGACCGTCGTTGCGGCGCAGACGGTGCCGGTGGCGATGACGCACTTGCGTGCCGCCAGGTCGCAGATCGACTGGTTCGACCCGTGGCCGTTGACGATCAGAATATGGGTGAACCCGTGGCGCGCCACCGAGATTGCTGTCTGCGAGAGGTAGGCCAGCGTGGTCTCCATGTCGATCGCGATCGTGCCCGGGAAATCCATGTGATGTTCGTCGAGGCCGAACGGGATGACCGGTAGCACCAGCAGATCTCCCGCGGCGCGTCGGCCACATTCCGCCAGCACATCCTCAAGAATGTCGTTGTCGGTCGAGATCGCCATATGCGGGCCATGATCCTCGACAGCGCCGATGGGCACCGCGACGACCGGCTGCGGGTCACGGGCGACCGCAGCCTTGATTTCGAGCCAGGTCAGGTGATCGTAGCGCCAGGGATGCCTGGGCATGATGGGGTCCTTTCGTTCAGCACGAAGCGCATGCACAGGCGCGTCACTCGCCGTTGAGGTGCGCCGCCAGCAGGGCGCGAAACTCCTCTGCCTTCTCGATATGCGGCGAATGGCCGCATTCGGCCAGTGTATGCTCGACATAACGTCCGCCACGCGCGGCATAGGCGTCGAGCACGGCGCGCATCTGGCCAATCATTGGTTGCGGTGGGCACACCTCGGCCCCCGGCCACCCCGGCACTGCGCCCAGTTGCCCGAGAAATCCGAAGTCGAACAGTGACGTGTCGGAAACGATCTGGTCCGATTCGCCATGCACCCAGAGGACGGGAGGTCTGGGGGCGATTGCGGCAAAGTCGCTGAGATTGCAGTACTTTGGCGAAAATGCGTTGTTGATACCCTTCTTGCCCGGCGCCACTCCCGGCCAGTGCTCCGACGGCGTCATATCGCCAGGGTAGAACCCCTCGCCGGTGCGCGTTGACAACAGTGATGAAACATAGACCTCCTCGCGATCGGGGGCGGCCTGGAACGGCGGACGGAAGTAGAAGGCATTCATCACATTGCGCGGGCTGTTGGGGCTTGCTGTCCCGCGGTCGCCTTCGGCAAGCAGGCGCGCGAACTCCGGGCTGGCCGTGCCGCCGCCGGACCCGGCAAAATCCGGCGCGACCGGCGTCCCTGCCGTATCTTTCGTTCCGCCAAAGCCGTAGGGCGACATCGGCGCGCTGAGGGTGATGCTGGCCACACCGCCAGGGTGGTCCATGGCGTATTGCATCACCACGCCGCCACCCATTGACCAGCCCACCAGATGCACCTTGCCCAGGCCCAGCGATTCAACCAGCGCGCGCAGATCGTCGGACCAGTCGCGCAGGCCGCGGGTGGCGTCGATGGGCAGCGCCTCGGTATCGCCGTAACCGCGCAGGTCGGGCGCGATTGCCCGATAGTGTGGTGGCAATGCCAGCATGGTCTCTTCCCAGAAGACCGCCGACGAGACATTACCATGGATGAAGATGACCGGTTCACCATCTACGGGGCCGCTGCTACGCACATACATCCGGATGCGAGATGTTTCAACTGTCTGCGTGGTGATACCGGGAAGGGTGGGGATTGCCATACACCTGCTCCTTTGCCGTTACAACACTTGACGTTCGACGTTCCGCCATAGCTCCAACAACAGCTCCATACATACGTGCGGTGCTTCAATGTTTGGTGAATGGCCGACCCCTGGAATAATTGTCAAAGATGCGCCGAGCGCCTCGGCAGCCCGGGTTGCCACCGGCGGTGTCACCAGGATGTCGTTCTCGCCGGCGATGACGAGCTTTGGACACGCGATGGCGCGCAGCGAGTCGCCCGGGGCCCATGCAGCGAGGCCCTCGATTGCTCCCAGTGCCGCCTCGAGTCGTTGCGCATGCCCTTCGGTCACCAGACGGCGCCAGAACGCATCATCCGGTGCGGTTGGTGCAAGCGCCTTCAGCGCCATCGAAAACATGTCGAAGTTAGCTTTCAACATCTGCTGGCGTTCAGCCGAGTTGGCGGCGGGTGGCATACCGTCAACCCACGGCGGCGCCACCGCGGTGATTGATGCCACCCGGTCGCCATGGTCAAGCGCAAGTTGCATCGCCACACCCGCGCCAAGCGAGTGCCCCACCAGATGGAAGCGCTTCACGCGAAGAGCATCTGCGAATGTCAGGATATCGTGCGCCAGCGATGCCAGGCTATAATCGTTATCCGGCCCCTGCGTCTTGCCCCGGCCACGCATATCGGGTGCGAACCCGCGGAACCCGGTTGGCAGCAACGCCAGCAATGGCTCCCACCAGCCACAACTGGCCCAGTTGCCATGAAGGAAGAGTACCGGCGCGCCCGAGCCATGTTCGAGATAATGAATCTCCAGATCGCCCGCCGTTATGTATGACATGCTGTGGCTCCTTTGGAGGAGAAGGGGAGAAGGGGAGAGGGGGAGAAGGGACGAGGGGGAGAAGGGGAGAGACTTGATGGCTTTTCAGACACGAGCCTGGATCTGAATACTCCACAGTCTCCGAGCCTCCCAGTCTCCGGGTCTCCCAGTCTCCCAGTCTCCGGGTCTCCCAATCCCCCGGTCTCCCGGTCTAAATCTTACTCTCGCGTCCCTGCCAGTACGCATCACGCATCACGCGCTTCAGCGTCTTACCCGCTGCACTACGCGGGAAGTCTTCCATGATGACCACCTGTGAGACCTTCTGGTAGCCGGCCTCCACACGCGCATTTGTCCACTGGAGGATCTCTTCAGCCGATGCCAGGCCAGATTCCTTCAGCACGACCGCGGCCAATGGCGTCTCGCCCCACTTCTCGCTGGGCACGCCGAAAACCGCCGCCTCGCGCACTGCCGGATGCTGCACGATGATTTCCTCGATGTCGCGCGGAAACACATTGATGCCGCCGGAGATGATCAGGTCCTTCTTGCGATCCACCAGGTAGAGGAATCCATCGGCATCAACATACCCCACATCGCCGCTATGGAGCCAGCCATTGACGATCGTCTGCTCTGTCAGGTCCGGGCGCCCATAATAGCCGGTCATCATCAGCGGGCCGCGGCCGCAGATTTCGCCAACTGCGCCGGCAGGGAGTTCGTTGCCCTGGTCGTCAATGATTTTGATCTCCATAAATGGCGGAGGAACTCCCACCGAGCCAAGCTTCTCGCCACGATGGTATTTATCGAGAATGGTCATGAGACCTTCGGTCAGGCCATACAACTCATAGAGCCGGTTGGGAAAACGCCGTTCCAGTTCAAGCTTATGTTCCAGGTGTAACGGCGCGCCCACTGAGCCAATCATCTCGATCGACGGGAGATTCTGCGCATTGAACTCTGGTTCGTTCAGGAGCGCAACGATCTGTGATGGTACCAGTTTGATGTGCGTTACCTGTTCGCGCGCCGCCGTTGTGATCAGTTGCCCGGCATCAAACGCCTTCATGAGAATGTAGGTTGTGCCAAGGTAGAAGGCCGGCATAAACGTCAGGAAGGCGCCATTGAACACCAGCGCGCCGGCATGCAGAATGATACTCTCCGGCACGATGCGGTATGAGGAAGCGAAGATCGTGCCATAGCCGGCGCGCACGCCATGCGTCAGCACAATGCCTTTCGGCAGGCCGGTCGTGCCGCTGCTGTACATGATGTTGTACGGGTCATCGCGGCTGAGTTCAATATGTTGCGGATCGGTATCGGGCATGGTCGCAATCAGTGCCTGGTAATCACGATAGCCGGGCAGGTCAGGCGCATCAATAACCAGGCAGCGGTCGGGCGCTATATTGAGCTCGCCGCGAACGGCGTCGAAAACCGGCGCGTGTGCCGTGCTGGTTACCACGGCAGCCGTGTCGGAGTCGCGCAGGAGCGATGTAAGCCCCTGGCCGCGCAGGAGCGTGCTCATGGGCACGACCACCAGGCCCGTCTTTGCCGCTGCCCAGTACACATCGAGCAACTCCAGGCAGTTTGGCAGCAACGTCGCGATTTTGTCGCCTTTGCGCAAGCCCAGGTCAAGTAACGCATGCGCTACCCGGTTCACGCGCGCGTTGAATTGCCGGTACGTCAGCCGTGAATCACCAACGATCACAGCGGTGTGATCCGGGCGATACCGCGCATGCCGCGTAAGCAATCCGCCGATGTGCATGGTCGTCCTTTCTCACTTGCTCCTATGTTCGTATATCCAGCAATGTGGAACGTTCCACGTTCCCACGTCCCACACCCAGCACCTCCCGCAACGCCCGTTTGTCCACCTTTCCCGCCCCGGTGCGCGGCAGCGCGTCAACAACAATCACACGCCTGGGGATCTTGTAGCGTGCCAGTCGTTCGCGACAGTAGGCCGTGATCTGGTGCTCCACATCTGCAGGTTCGGCATCCACCATGCAACGATCCCTCAGAACGACCACGGCCCATCCCACCTCGCCCCATGTTGCGTCCGGCACGCCAATCAGTGCCGCCTCCACGACTGCCGGATGCCCGGCCAGCACCGCTTCAACCTCTGCCGGGTAGATATTCTCGCCACCCGAGATAATCACATCCTTCAACCGCCCGACAATGGTATAACATCCCGCCGCGTCCTGCCGCGCCAGGTCGCCAGTGCGCAACCAGCCGTCAACGATCGTTGTTGCCGTTTCGGCGGGTCGCCGCCAGTACCCGGCGCACACGTGTGGCCCGCGGATAAGCAATTCGCCGACTTCGCCGGGAGCACACCCTTCCCCTTGCGCATTCACCAGGCGCACATCGATATGCGGCAGAGGGTAACCAACCGCTCCTGCCTTGCGTTCGACATCTTCGTCGGGCAACCAGAACGTATTCGGGCCAGCCTCCGTCAGGCCATAACCGGTACGAAATGGGATGCCCCGGCGCCGAAACGCATCGAATATCGGCGGCGGGCAGGGTGCGCCGCCACTGATCATCCAGCGCACCCGCGACAGATCGGCTGTCTCCCAGCGTGGATGCTGCTGGAGCGCGAGAAACATGGTCGGCACGCCGAAATAGATCGTTACGCCATGGTGCTCAATCAGGTCGAATACCTGGCCGGTATCGAACTGGCGGCACACAATCGAAGCGCCGCCGATGTGCGCCAGCGGCGCGGTGAACACATTCAGGCCACCGGTATGGAACAATGGCGCATTAAGGATGGTCACATCGTCGGGGCGCAACCCCCAGCCGGCAACGGTATTGACCGCGTTGAACAGGATGTTGCCATGGGTCAGGATGGCGCCTTTCGGCAGGCCGGTGGTGCCGCCGGTATAACAGATGACCCAGGGGGTATCGGCCATGAGATCGATGGGCGGCAACGGCGTCTCCGGAACCTCGTCGCGCGCGGTGAAAACCGGGTCGGACGGATCTGCGCGCCGCTCGGGGTCGAGCGCCATGAAGCGCGGTCCCGCGCTGGCGGCGCGTAGTGTACGCGCCTGCTCGACGAAGTCGGGGCCATAGATCAGGAGCGCCGGTTCCGCATCAGCAATCAGTCCGGCAAGCTCAGGTGGCGTCAGGCGCCAGTTGAGGTTCTGCAGGATCGCACCCAGTTTACCGCAGGCGAACCAGATATCGAGATAGGCGACGCAATTCAAGGCCAGCACAGCTACCCGGTCGCCGCGCTGGATGCCGAACCGGTCGGCAAGGAACCTGGCGGTACGGTCGGCGGCGGCATTCCACTGGCGGAAGGTGATCGGTCGCATATCGCCGGCAGCGTCAAGCAATGCAACCCTGTGCGGTGTCAGGTCGGCTCGCCGCGCCAGCCAGTCGCCAATATACATCACGTCCCCCCTGGTCGTATCTACACCGGGCTCGCAATGGCGCCGAACCATACGTTCTTCGGACAGGCGCTTCTACCCGGTTGCACGCAGACATACAGTGATCAGGTGAGCCGGCATGCACTCTGTACTACGCCGCTGCACGGCTCCTCAGGGTGCGATCATCCCGCACGATCGAATGCTCTCTGGTATTACCCCGTCCGACCAATGACTGCCAGCGCCTGGTCAACTACGTGTTCAACCGTGAACCCGTACTGCTGAAAAAGCACCTGATACGGCGCCGAGGCGCCGAAAGTCTCCACACTGACACATGCCCCGTGGTTGCCAACCCAGCGTTCCCAGCCTTGCGCTACGCCCGCTTCGATCGAGAGACGCGCCCGCACGGCTGGCGGCAGCACTGTATCACGGTACGCCTCTGGTTGCTGCGCGAACGCCTCCCAGCAGGGAAAGCTGACGACGCGCGCTGGCACGCCGCGTTCAGCCAGCGTTGCCTGGACCTGAAGTGCAAGCGCCACTTCTGATCCGCTCGCCATCAGAATGATCCGGGGTGTGCCGTTCGCAGCCTCCCGCAACACATAGGCGCCGTACTGCACACCCCCGGCATCCGCCATCGTCGCGCGGTCGAACACCGGTAGTTTTTGCCGGCTCAGGATCAGTGCCGTCGGGCCGGCGGATCGCTCAAGCGCGACCTGCCAGGCGACAACGGTTTCGTTTGCATCGGCCGGGCGGATCACCCACAGATTTGGGATGGCGCGCAATGCCGCGATCTGTTCAACAGGCTGGTGAGTCGGGCCGTCCTCACCCAGGCCAATGCTATCGTGCGTAAAGACGTAGACCACCGGATGGTGCGATAACGCCGCCAGGCGAATCGCGCCGCGCATATAGTCTGAGAACGTCAGGAACGTTCCGCCGTAGGGCTTTACGCCACCGTGGGCCGCCATACCGTTCAGTACGGCACCCATCCCGTGCTCGCGCACGCCGAACCAGATCACGCGCTCGTGGTAGGCGTCCGCCTGGAAGCTGTGAGTCATCGTATACGGTGTCCTGGTGCTTTCCGACAGATCGGCTGAACCGCCGATCAGCCAGGGGATCGTGCCATGAAGCGCAACGATCGTTTTCCCTGACGCTTCGCGCGTCGCCACCTCGCCGCCTGACGCATCGAAGGCCGGTAGTGCCGCGCGCCACCCATCCGGCAGGCCACCTTCCAGTGAGCGGCGCAACTGGCGCGCTTCAGCTGGATAGGATGCCGCATACGCGGTCAGGCGGGCATGCCAGTCAGTGCGCAGCATGGCCCCGCGCTCGCGCGCGGCCTGCATGTATGAATGCACCTCGTCAGGGACGAAGAAGTGCGCATCCGGATCCCATCCAAGCGCCTGCTTGGTAGCGCGCACGCCATCGGCGCCAAGCGGGCTCCCGTGCACCTTGCTTGTGCCCGCCTTCGGGCTGCCGTAGCCAATAATCGTACGAACAGCAATCAACGAAGGGCGCTCGGTGACCGCCTGTGACTCGCGAATGGCCGCTTCGATGGCATCGAGATTATTGCCGTCGGCCACGCGCGCGGTGTGCCAGCCATAGGCTGCAAAGCGCAGCAACACTTCTTCACTGAAGGTCAGGTCGGTGGGGCCGTCGAGTGAGATATGATTGTCGTCATAGAGATAGATCAGTTTACCAAGTTTGAGGTGACCGGCCAGAGAAGCAGCCTCCGCAGCCACACCCTCCATCAGATCGCCGTCACTGACGATCGCGTAGGTATAATGATCGAACAGGGTATGACCCGGGCGATTGTACGTTGCTGCCAGGAATGCCTCGGTCATTGCCATACCCACGCCATTACCGAATCCCTGGCCAAGCGGGCCCGTGCTGACTTCGACACCCGGGGTCAACTGGCTTTCCGGATGCCCCGGCGTTCGCGATCCCCACTGGCGAAAACGGCGCAACTCATCGAGTGGTAGATCATACCCGGTGAGATGCAGCAGACTGTAGAGCAGCATGGAGCCGTGGCCGGCCGAGAGAACGAACCGATCACGGTTGGGCCAGTGCGGGTCGGCCGGGTCGAAACGCAAGAATCGCGTCCACAGCACGTAGGCCATCGGCGCTGCGCCGAGTGGCAAACCAGGATGACCTGAATTTGCGGCCTGCACGCCATCAATCGCGAGCGTGCGGATGGTGTTGATGACGAGCCAGTCAAGGTCGGAGTAACGGGAGGTCATGGTTGCCTTTCGTCAGGGATCAAGGGTCAAAGATCTCTGCCTGGCGCCTATCCGAAAACCAGATGGTCAATGTCATTGCGATCGCGAGCGAAGCAATCTCCTCTCGCGCCGGTCGATTGCTTCAGCCACGCGTCGCTCGCTGCAGGCGGTCGCTCATGCTCCGCGCAATGACAGGAGGCGTAGCGTTTTTTGGATAGGCACTGACATTTACTGCCGCGCTTTCCAGTCTGCCAGGAAACGCTCAATGCCAATGTCGGTAAGTGGGTGCTTCATACTCTGCTCAAGCACCTTGAATGGACAGGTCGCAATATCGGCGCCGGCGAGCGCCGACTCGACGATATGTCGTGGATGGCGGATTGACGCTGAGAGAACCAGCGTTGAGATATGATGCTGGCGATAGATCTGAACGATCTCGCGGATCAGGCTCATGCCATCCACGCCAATGTCGTCAACACGGCCAACGAACGGGCTGATAATGAACGCGCCGGCGCGCGCGGCCAGCAACGCCTGGGCCGCATTGAAACACAATGTCACATTGCAGCGTATACCGTCCCGCGCCAGGCGAGAGACGGCCTTGAGACCCTCGGTGGTGCTCGGCACTTTGACCACCACGTTCGGGTGCCATGTGGCGAACTCTTGCCCCTCGCGCACCATGCCTTCCGCATCGAGCGATATCGCTTCGGCGCTGATCGGCCCGTCAACCAGGCTCGCAATCTCCTGGATCGTCGCGCGAAAATCCGCGCCTTTCTCTTTCGCCATCAGCGATGGGTTCGTTGTTACGCCGCTCAATACGCCCCAGCTCGCGGCTGTGCGGATCTCTTCCAGATTTGCCGTATCGAGATAGATCTGCATCTGCGTTTCCTTAATGACATGACTTACGCGGTCACCCGCGTGAGCGACTCGCGTGATCCGGCTTCTTGCCCTCGGCAGAGTGTTGATCAGGAGGAGCGCGCCGCCGCAGGCGCAACAGGCGCACAATCCATCCCACCACGTAACGTGTCGTTCATTCCACACGGTGTGTTGCCCGTTGCCGGCAGGTGGCCCGGAGAGTCGCAGGCTCTCCAGAAAGCCCCGTGGTGCGTCTGTGCCTCGTTTCGGCGCAGGGCATCGGCAGCTTCCTGCAGGTTTCCGCTGGCGCTCCGCGTACGTGTCGTCGTTCCAGGCCTCTGATCGGCGCCGCATTATGCCTGAGATTATAGCATGGCGTCTGCTGGACAGGTACTAGTGCAAAATAGTCCTTGAACCTGGGCATATTTTGTGCTATCTTACCGTGTGCAACTGATAGGTCGTTATGTGCAGAAGGCTGGTGGCATGTGAAAGAACCCCTTGACCCCTTCATGTCCACGGCCCACGAGTCGCAGCCCCTTCCCCGCAACCACGTTCGCGTTCACACTCCTGCTTCAGAGCCATCGCCCGAGACCGTCGAACAGCTCTTTGAGCGCGCCGTTGGCGGTCACGATCATCCGGATGTTTTGTCGGCAGCATTCCATGCCGGGCATGATGACGACTCGCTGGAGCATGATATCGACATTGATGTCGAAGGCGTCGGTATGGACGATCCTGTGCGTGTCTATCTCCGTGAGATCGGGCGCGTGAATCTCCTCACGGCGCAGGAAGAGATTATGCTCGCGCAACATGTGGAGCGTGGCGAGCAAGCCGGTGAACGGTTACGCTGTGGCGACCACACGCCGGCGGAGCGCCTCCAGCTCCATCGCTGGGTGCAGGAAGGCAAGGCTGCGCGCGAGCGTCTGATCCAGGCGAACCTGCGCCTGGTCGTCTCGATTGCGAAAAAATACCTTGGCCGCGGTATGTCGTTGCTCGACCTGATCCAGGAGGGCAATATCGGCCTGATGCGGGCGACCGAGAAGTTCGATTACCGCAAAGGGTACAAGTTCTCGACGTATGCAACCTGGTGGATTCGCCAGGCGATCACGCGCGTAATCGCCGACCAGAGCCGCACCATTCGCCTCCCGGTTCACGTTGGTGAGACGATCAACCGGGTCATGCGCACCAGCAATCGTATTCAACAGACGACTGGACACGACCCGACGCCTGACGAGATTGCGCTGGAACTGGGTATTCCGGTCGAGAAGGTCCGTCGCGTGCTTGAGGCTGCTCGTCAGACGATTTCGCTTGAGATGCCGGTCGGCGCCGAGGGCGACTCGGTGCTGGCCGATTTCATCGAGGACGGCAAGGGCGTTACGCCAATGGAGAGCGCCTCTCACCACATTCTCCGTGAGCAGATCGATAGCGCGCTCGAGAAATTGCCGGAGCGTGAACGCCGGATTATTCAGCTTCGCTATGGTCTTTATGACGGCCACTATCGTACACTTGAGGAAGTCGGGCGCGAGTTTGGCATTACGCGCGAACGTATCCGCCAGATCGAAGCCCGCGTGTTGCGCAAGCTGCGCCATCCTCACTATGGGCGCGGATTGCGTGGCTACCTGGAATAAGGGCACGCGGTTCTAGACACAATACCTTTCACATACGCCCGTCACCCCCACCCCGGCCCTCCCCTGCCGGGGGAGGGAGTCCGACTCCTCCCCCCGGCGGGGGGAGGTTGGGTGGGGGGCGGTGCGGTGCAGAACGCCTTATTTGAAAGATATTGGTTCTAGACACGAGGTGCGAGGTCATCAGGGCGAGGCACGAGGTTGCATTCCTCGCCCTGTGCTTCTCGCCTCCTGCCTCGCATCTAAGCCTCGCACCCCTCATGCATGCCATCGAAACCTATGAGCTCACCCGTGCCTTCGGCGATCGTGTCGCCGTTGACCACCTGACACTGGCGGCACCGCGCGGCGCCGTGTTCGGATTTCTCGGCCCGAATGGCGCGGGCAAAACGACAACGGTACGCATGCTCGCGGCGCTGATTGCGCCAACGTCGGGTAGCGCGGTGATAGAAGGCAACCGTCTCGGCGTGTCGGATCAGGAGATCCGGCGCAGGGTTGGCCTGCTGACCGAAAGCCCCGGCCTGTACGATCGACTCAGCGCTCGCCAGAATCTCGTGTTTTTCGCCCGCCTGTACGATCTTGATGCCCATCGCGCCGAGGCGCAGGCCGAACGGTACCTGCGCATGCTTGGCCTGTGGGAGCGCCGTGACGATCCGGTTGGGGGCTTCTCCAGGGGCATGCGCCAGAAGTTGGCGATTGCGCGCGCCCTCTCGCACGACCCGCCGGTGCTGTTCCTCGACGAACCGACAGCAGGCCTCGACCCGGAGGCTGCCCGCACAGTACGCGAGTTCATCAAAGAGTTGCGCACCGAGGGGCGCACGATCTTTCTGACCACTCACAATCTCCCTGAAGCTGACGAGTTATGCGATCTCATTGCCGTGTTTCGCACTCGCCTGCTGCGCATCGGCGCGCCTGCCACACTGCGCGCCGAGCTGTTCGGTCGTGGTACGCGCGTGCAACTCGCCGGCGACGATGCGGCGTTTCTGCATGTCGCGCGCAACCTCGCGTTCGTCCACGCCGCCGAGGTGGCCGGTGACACACTGCATGTGGCGCTTGACGACCCTGACGACCAGAACCCGCACCTGGTACGCGCCCTGGTGGAGGCCGGCGCGGCAGTCCGCTATGTTGAGGCGCGCGAACACTCGCTGGAAGATGTCTACCTGCAACTCGTGCGTGGAGGAGAAGCAACCGCATGAACAAAGCGCTGGTGATCCTTCAGAAAGAGTGGCTCGAACTGCGCGGCGAGCGCACCCTGCTGCTCACCTTGATCATCCCACCGTTGATCCTCACCCTGATGCCGCTCGTCGTGATCTCTGCTATTGGTCGCACACCCGATGAAGATACCCGGCAACTCGGCGCAGTCGTCGCTGATCCGGCATTTGCCGGCCTGTCCGAACGTGAGTTGGGCCAGGCAGTGCTGGGTAAGCAGTTCGGCCTGTTGTTCCTGTTAATGCCACTGCTGGTCCCTTCCGTTATCGCATCGTACAGTATCGTTGGCGAGAAGACCAACCGCACGCTGGAGCCATTGCTGGCGACGCCGGTACGCACCTGGGAACTACTGCTGGGGAAGTGCCTGGCGTCGCTCATACCGGCGATCGCCATCACCTGGACGACGGCGTTGATCTTCGTGCTGGCGCTTCGCCTGGTTGTGGTGAGTGATCGTGTCTACCAGGTCATCGTCAGTGGCAGCTGGGTGTTGCTGCTTCTCCTGAGCGCGCCGTCGCTGGCGCTGATCATGGTTGCCGCAACGGTGGCGATCTCCGGGCGGGTGAATGATCCTCGCAGTGCGCAGCAGATCGCAGCAGTGGTCGTCGTGCCGTTGCTGGCGCTCTTTTTCGCTCAACTGATTGGCGTACTGGTGCTGAGTCCGCTGCTGGCCATTATCGCCGGTGCGGCGCTGGCGTTCCTGGCCGCGCTTGCGCTTGGTGGCGCGAATGTGCTATTCGAACGCGAAAACATCCTGACGCGCTGGTCGTAGACAGCTTTCTGAAGGTACGGAAGGAGTTCTGGTTCGCGGATCTCCGGGTCAGGCTTCCCGGAAGGTTACGCACGAGCATGCACGGGCCAGAACTGGTATATCGGTAGCTCTCTGGGGGGCCACAACGTGCAAGCGTTCGGGAAGCGGTCGTGGCGATCGATCACATCGCGACGCTCAGAAGCGCGCCGAGCCCTGCGCCGACAATCAGAACCATCATGGTTCCAAGCGGTGCATCGAGCGGGTGCGCCGAGGGTGGCCGGCGCGCGATCACGGCCACCAGCCCTGCCAGTGTCACCGGCAGCGCCAGCGGGCCGCCGAACAATGCCAGTGTGAGTACGATGGCTGCCGTCACGAAACTGCGCACGCGCGCGCGCCCGGCAAGCGCCACATGTTCGAAGCGCGGATCCAGCCAGATCATCACCGCGATCGGTGCAGCAAACACTGCAATGATATAGGCCGATACATAGATGGTCGCCAGGGCAGCCGGCGACGCCGTCGACGCCCAGAGATCGCCTGCCGGCAGCCACAGACTCAGCGCCCCGATCAGCGTCATCAGGTGGATGACCTGATCGAGCATGAACGGGCCGATTGGCGGGCCAGGAATGCGATCGCCGTACCGGACCTTCCACCAGTCGGCACAGACATGCACGGCGGTGATCAGCAACATTGCCGGCCACAATGCCAGTGCGCGGCGGTCGACGCATGAGAGCAACAGCATGCAGGCCAGCACGATCGCGCCGTGGATCAGCAAGCCATGCCAGTAGCGTTTGCGTTGCACCAGCCACAACGGCTGCAAAACAAAGTCAGCCGTCAGGTGGGCGAGAAGAAACAGATAGAACATTGTGCCCTCCCGTATCAACCGCTAACCATTTACCGCTCGATCGCATCGAGTGTTGCGCGCAGACGCGGCAGATCGAGGACTCGGATACGCGCGCGCTCAAGCTGGACCAGGCCCTGATCGCGGAGCGCGCTGAGCACACGATTCACGGTCTCGCGCGTTGTGCCCGAGATGCTTGCCAGGCCGTCCTGTGTCAGGCGCAGGTCGATCAACGTCGTCGTACCATCGGTCACGCCGTGGCGCTGCGCCAGCCGGACGAGATGTTGCACGATGCGTTCCGTGGCAGACAGCCCGGCGAGTTGTTCCGCATAGGTCGTGCTTTGCCGCAGCCGCGCTGCCATGACTTCGAGAATAGCGGCTGCAATCGGCGGGCAGGCGTTGATGATATGGAGGAATGCCGCGCGGTACAGCGTTAACGTGGTCGTTGCACACATTGCCTGCGCGCTTGCCGAGCGCGGCAGTCCATCGAGAAGCGCCAGTTCGCCGAAGAAATCGCCACTGCGGAAGATGCTGACCGTTAACTCCTGGCCAGCCTCGCTGAGGGTAAAGATCCGCACCTGCCCGTTGACAATAATGTATAGCGCATTGCCCAGGCTTCCCTGGTGAAAAACTATCTCGCCCTGCGCGAACGATTGTGTACCGAGGTTGGCCGCCAGCAAGGCGTGATGTTCGTCATTCAGGCGCGCGAACACGGGAATGTTGCGCAGTAAGTTGATCCGATCCATACTCATCCCCCTGCCGGCCTTCTCTTGTATGTCCGGCTTCATTATAGGGGGCAACCGGCACCGAAACTATGATCGCCGTCACGCAGCATGCATGTTGCGTCAATAACACGAGTGATGCGGTCGCCCGAGTGAGCGACTCGCATAACTGATCGTCTTGCCTTCGGCAGAGTGGACGTACCTTGCTGCCGCAGGTTCTGGCGGAGCCAGGAATACGCCACTGCATACGTCGTATCAATAACAGGACAGCCCATCCGCATAACGGATGGCTGGATGGCAGTGCGCGCGACGTGACGCAATCGAGCGGCGTGAGCGGAGAGTGTGTCAGCCACGCTGCGCTCGTGCATGCGCCCGCGTGCGTGTACCGTCTGTGCGGGAACGGTCATGCCGCAGAATCAATGCAGAACCGGCGCCAGCGCGTAACTGCAGCATTGACAGGCCGCGCCGTCCCTTCTATACTGCGCGCCTGCATTGACATTCTGCTATTGCACACTGCTATGCGCCTGCATGATATTCTTGCCGGGTTGCGCTTTGCCTCTGGCATACCGGCTGCCAACCCCGAGATCAGCACCGTGGTGTATGACTCGCGCGCGGTTGTTCCGGGTGCGCTCTTTGTTGCCTATCGTGGTTTCCACGCCGATGCTCATGCGTTCATTCCACAGGCGATTGAGCGTGGCGCAGCGGCTGTGGTGTATGAAGATCCGGCGTGGGACGGCCAGATTACCGTTCCGGCGTTGCGCGTCCCCGGCGCTCGCCCCGCCCTGGCGCCGCTCGCCGCCGCCTTCCACAACTACCCTGGCCGGCGTATGCGCGTCGTCGGCATTACCGGCACCGACGGCAAAACCACGACGACGTTCCTGACCAGCGTCGCGCTCGAAGCCGGCGGGTATGCCACCGGTCTGATGGGAACGGTTGATTTCAAGATTGCCGGGCGCATGTGGGCCAATGACTCGCGCCAGAGCACGCCGGAGGCGCCGGAGGTTCAGGCCATGCTGCGCGAGATGGCCGATGCTGGTTGTTCGCACGCCGTGATCGAAGCGACATCGCACGCGCTTTCGGCGCGCTGGGATCGCCTCGCTGGCTGCGCGTTCGACGTGGCGGTGTTGACGAACGTGACCCGCGAACATCTCGACTTCCACGGCACAGTTGAGCAGTACCGCCGAGATAAGGCGCGCTTGTTCGAGCTGCTGGGGGAATCCGGCGTTGAGCGTTCAGCGCTGAAACGACGCAAGATAGCAGTCGTAAACGTGGACGACCCGCACCACCGGATGTTTCTCGACGCCGCGCCTGCGTTTGCCGAACGCATCAGCTATGCCGTCCACGCTGCCGCCGATGTCCGCGCGCTCGATGTGCGCGCGACCCGCGCCGGTCTGCAGTTCCGCCTCATGACCCCCTGGGGTTCGACCAGCGCGCGACTGCAACTAACCGGCGATTTCAACGTCTGGAATGCGCTTGCGGCGATCACTGTCGCTGGCGTCGAGGGCGTGCCGCTCGACGCGTGCATCGCGGCGCTGGAGCGCGTTCCCGGCGTTCGTGGCCGCATGGAGCGCATCGAGCGGGGCCAGCCATTCACGGTGCTGGTGGATTATGCCCATACTCCTGGCGCGTTCGAGAAGTTGCTGCAGATCATTCGCCCGCTGACCGACGGCCAGTTGATCGCCGTGTTTGGCAGTGCCGGCGAACGCGACCGCGCCAAGCGCCCGATCCAGGGCGAGATTGCCGGTCGCTTCTGTGATTTCGTAGTGCTGACCGACGAGGATCCGCGCCTGGAGGACCGCGAGGCGATCCTTGCCGAAATTGCCGCCGGCGTCGAGGCCGCCGGCATGCGCGCAGGTGATGGGTATGTCTGCATTCCGGATCGCGCCGCGGCGATCCGGGCCGCCTTCGCTCGCGCCCGGCCAGGCGACATTGTGTTGCTGCTCGGCAAAGGGCACGAAGCCAGCATCATTTCTGGTACGGTTTCGCTCCCCTGGAACGAAACCGCCGAGGCGCGCCGCGCGCTGGCCGAGATGGGCTACCACAACGCGCTGGCGTAAGTGCCTATCCGAAAAACCGATGGTTGCATGTCATGGTGAGAGGTGCTGCGGGAATACCCGTATGCGAATGGATTTCCGGCATTCGACGGCACCGTGGAGCTTCCCGGCGGTCGCGTTGCTCCACCGCCGGATCGGCCGAGGATGCCGATGATGCCGGGCCTGGCGGCGACGTGGAACGTTGAAGGGGGGAACGTTCAACGATAATACCGCCGGTTACGCACATCCTCTGCATAGCGCGGCCGGCGCTGCGGGCGGCGGAAGAACAACGCCAGTACGAAGCCGCCGACGAACCCGCCGATATGCGCGCCGTATGCCACTCCGCCGCTCATCAGCGCGGTATCGGTCAATGTCGCGTAGCCATTGAGCAACTGCCCGGCGAACCAGAGCACGATCATCAGCCATGCAGGTACGAAGAATGGAAAGAGGAACAGAAATGGCAAGGGCAGCACCGCGCGTATGGCTGCCCCCGGGTGAAGCAGCAGGTACCCTGCAAGGATGCCGCTGATTGCGCCCGAGGCCCCGATCATCGGTACGGGCGAAGCGGGCGTCAGCCACGACTGCGCCAGCACCGCGGTCATCCCGCTCAACAGATAGAAGACAAGAAACGACAGGTGACCGAAGTTATCCTCAACATTATCGCCGAAGACCCACAGGAACAGCATATTGCCGACAATGTGGGGCCAGCTGCCGTGGATGAACATCGCCGTCAACGACGTCAGCAGCACCCGCGGCAGCAACTCGATGCGCCCGCCCACCACCGCCGTGACCTCGTCGGCGCGCACCGCCCAGGCCTGAATGAATTGCTCAAGTTGCCGCCCGCCAAGTGAGAGTTCATACGCGAAGATCAATACATTCGCTGCAAGCACAAGGTATGTGACGAATGGCGTGCGGTGAGTGACGGGTTCGTCGCCAATCGGGATCATCCAGGTACATCCAGGGCTTTTGTCAGCTTCGCCATGGCCTCGTCCACCTGTTCGCGGCTGAGCACCAGCGGCGGCACCAGGCGCAGCACGTCGTCGCCGGCCGTGGCGATCAGCAATCCTTCGCGGTGCGCCGCCTCGCGTATCGCGCCCGCAGAGCCGCGCACGACCACGCCGCGCATCAGACCGCGCCCGCGAATCTCCAGCACCCGGTCGGGTCGCGCTGCCTGCAGATCAGCCAGCGCTTCGCCCATATAGTCCCCCACCTCGCGCACGTGATCGAGAAACGCCGGGTCGGCAATTTTGCGAAACACCGTTTGCGCCACCGCCGTCACAAACGGGCCGCCGCCGAATGTCGTGCCGTGATCGCCGATGTGAATGGTCGAAGCAACTTTCTGGCGCATCAGGACGGCGCCGATTGGCAGGCCACCGCCTAGCGGCTTGGCGATGGTCATCATATCGGGCGCCACACCGTATGGCTCGTGTGCCCAGAGCGTTCCCGTACGGCCCACACCGCACTGGATCTCGTCAAAGATCAGCAGCGCGTCAACGGCGTCGCATCGTTCGCGCAACACACGCATAAACTCTGGCGTCGCGACGCTCAACCCCCCCTCGCCCTGCACCGGCTCGACAATCACGCCGCACACATCATCGCTTATCGCGGCGGCGGCGGCGGCGGCATCGTTGAATGGCGCGAAGCGCACCCCTGGCATAACCGGCTCGAATGGTTCGCGATACTTCTCACGCGCCGTCACGGCGACCGCGCCCATGGTGCGGCCATGGAACGACCCGCTGAACGCAACGATGGTCGTCTTGCCTTCGCCATGCATGTCGCGCGCGTAACGCCGGCTGAATTTAATCGCACCCTCGATCGCTTCGGCGCCGCTGTTGCAGAAGAACGCCCGGTCGGCCCACGGTGTTCGTTCGACCAGCATCTGCGCCAGGTCAATGGCGGGGCGTGTATAGTACAGGTTCGAGAGGTGAATCAGGCCACCAGCATGCTCGGCAATCGCGTGCGCTACATCCGGGTCGCCATAGCCGAGGGCGTTCACCGCGATCCCGGCCACGCAGTCAAGATACTGGCGTCCTTCGCTGTCGTACAGATAGCATCCCTCGCCGCGCTCGATCACGAAGGCCGGTCGCGCATAGGTCTGCAATAGATAACGCTGCTCAGCAGCCATAACCTCGGCGGCAGACATACTCTCTCCTTACGTGCAATGGCATGAGTTGCGCGATCGGCTGGCCGACGACTCGCGGAAGCGCTCATCTTGCTTCGGCGAAGAGCCTGTCCGAACAACGGATTGGATGTCATTGCGAGCGAAGCGAAGCAATCCCTTGTAACTCGTGTGAGCGAAAAGAGGGGCAGGTGATGGCGACGCCACCACCTGCCCCCATCGTGGCATTACGCCTCATCCTGCCGATGCGCAGCCATACGCGCCGCGCGCTCGCGCAGCCGCAACCCGCCGCCGATCGCGCCGGCAGCCGCCAGCGCCAGCAGCCACGCCGGCGACAGTTCACCACCCGTGCGCGGCAGTTCCGCCGGAATGGGCACGGCGACGCCCGGAAGCAGGCCGTTCTGCACGATCCGGCCTTCAACCTGCGGATTAACCGGTGAATTGGTTCGCATATATTCGACGAATACATCAGCATCGAGGAACCCGGTTTCGATGCGGTTCGTCCCGCGCTGCAGCACACTGTAGCCGTCGCCGCCGGTGGCGATGAAGTTGTTCACCACCAGGCGATAGCTGGCGTTCGGATCGATGGCGGTAAAGCCGCCCTTGCCGTCGGACACCTGGATCCCGGTGATACGGCTGCCCGCCGGCGCCGTCGCGTCCCAGCTATAGCGCATGCCGCCAACCTGCGGGAAACGTCCGGCGACCTGCTCTACCTGGCTGACACCATTCTCCAGCGCCTCTTTTACCTGTGCGCCGGTGACCGTCATCACCACCAGCGTGTTGCCGAACGGCTGCACCTCAAGCACCTGGCCAAGCGTCACGCGCCCTGCCGGAATGCTCGTGCGAATACCGCCACCATTCACGATCGCGATCTGCGCGCCGGCCGGTGCGGTCTTCGCCAGCGTCGTATCGGCAATCAAGTTCCCCAGATTCGTTTCTCTGGTGCGCACATCGGCGCGTGCGCCATTCAGTGCCACTGCCGTTTCGCCCACTGGCGTGGCACGCAATTGATCCAGTGGCCCTTTGAAGGTTGCAATACGATTCTCGAAACCGCGATCGGGATCGATGGCCGGCAGCACTTCGGTCGGCTTACCCGCCACCACGGTCGTCACATCGCCATTGGCATCGAAACCGATCGTCAGGTCGCCGAGCCAGCGCCCCCACTCCCAGTCCTGTGCAACGATCACCGGCTTGCCCGACGGGGATGCAATCACCTCGGGGTATGGCTGGCTCGCGGAGGGCTTGCTCAGCATCGGGCCCATGGGTGTGTGGCTGTGCCCGCCGATAATGACGGCAACACCGTCCACCTGGCTCGCCAGGATGCGGTCGGCCTGTACGCCGACGTGGGTGAGCGCGATGATCTTGTTGACCCCCGCCTGGCGCAATGTCGCAACCCCCAGTTTCACGGCGTCAATATAGTTCGTGAAGGTCACGCCCGGTCCCGGGTTGCTCAGCACCACCGTCTCCTCGGTCGTCACGCCGATGATGCCGATCGGCTGCCCACCGACCCAGATCACCGTCCAGGGCTTGATCAGGCCCGCCAGTGGCGATGAGCCGTCGGCCCGGATATTCGCGCTCAACACGGGGAAACGCGCCCCCCGAATGAAGTCGGCCAGTGGCGCCTGGCCGATGTCGAACTCGTGGTTGCCGATGGCAACGGCGTCGTACTTGAGTGCGTTGTAGAACTCGAGGTCAGCCATGCCGCGATACTGGTTGAAATACAACGTCCCCTGGAACACATCGCCAGCGTCGAGCAGCAGTTGATTGCCACCTTCCTTGCGGATGGCGTCAATCAGCGTCTTGCGCCGCGATACGCCGCCGTGCAGCGGGCTGGTTCCGCTCAGCACCGGCTCGATGCGCGCGTGGTGGTCGTTGGTGTGCACAATGCGCAGTTTGTAGACCTCAGGGCCGGCACCATGGACGGTCAGTGCCGTCGCCATGTAGGCAATCGTCCCTGAACCGACCGCCATGGTTTTCATGAAGGTGCGCCGCGAGATCGTGGGCATAAGGACTTCCTTTCTCCTCATGATCCTGTCCGCGATACGTTCAGATGTCGGCAAGTGGAACGTTCCCAATCATACCACGATCATGCAATCCGGTTGCCGGCGCGGCGGCACTCCGTTCTGCCGAGGGCAGGAAACACTGTCTGCGAGTCGCCCACTCGGGCGACCGCGTCACTCGTAGCATTGACAGAGAGGAATCAAAAAGGCTCACGGGATGTGAGCCTTTTTGCCGCCATTCTGGCGGGCCCGACGGGATTCGAACCCGCGCTCTCGACCTTGACAGGGTCGCATGTTCGGCCACTACACCACGGGCCCAGTACCTGGTGACCCCAGCGGGATTCGAACCCGCGATCTCCACCTTGAGAGGGTGGCGTCCTAGGCCGCTAGACGATGGGGCCTGATAACTACCGGCCTGAATCTCCTTGCGGCCGCGACAGAGCTATTATAGCAGTACATGCCGTACAATGCAAATAGTCTGTGAGGCGCTGAGGCATCTCCGCCCGGACGCTTGCACACGGCAGACGCACCGTGCTACAATAGCGCATATCACTGCGACAGGATGCGCGAATCTCGCATGCCCGCCCCACTCATCATCACGATCGATGGCCCGGCCGGCGCCGGCAAGAGCACACTTGGGGAACATCTGGCGCGCCGCCTTGGTTATCTCTACTTTGATACTGGCGTGATGTATCGTGCGCTGGCATGGGCGGCGCTGCACCGCCATGTTGATCCGGCCGACGCTGAGGCCACGGCGGCGCTGGCGCGCACGCTTGATATTCAGGTGTTGCCCGCCGGGGCCGCCGCGGATGGGCGGCAGTATACCGTGCTGGTTGACGGCGCCGACGTTACCTGGGAGTTGCGCCGCCCCGATGTTGAACGCGTCGTATCGGTGGCTGCGCGGCACCCGGCGGTGCGCACCGTGTTGCGCGCGCGCCAGCGCGCTATCGGCAACCGTGGGAGAGTCGTTATGGTCGGGCGCGACATTGGCAGTGTTGTGATGCCCGATGCGCCGGTCAAGTTCTATCTCAATGCGTCGATCGACGAGCGCGCCCGCCGCCGCACGGTCGAGATCCAGAGCCGTGGTGGCGCAAGCGATATCCAGCATATTCGCAACGAAATTATGCGCCGCGACGAACTCGATCGGCACGTTAGCGCGCCCGCCGCCGATGCCTGCATTATCGTCAGCGACGGGCTCACGCCGGAGCAGGTCGCCGATCTGGCCATGAGCTACATCAGGCGGGTTGCAGGCGAATTGCCGGAGTGAGAGCACACATGATCGCACCGCAGCCACAGATCGATCTTGAGCTTGATCAGGGGGAAGAGATCGTGTATGTGGGCCGGCGCCACTGGATCGAGCTCCTGCAGTCCAGCCTGATCTTTCTGGTGATTGGCGCAATCGCCGCTGCTGTCGCCCTGTTCCGCGCCGCTGGCGGCACCATCCTCGTCATGCGCGAAGGTGTCAGCCGCCCTCTGACCGATCCGATCAACATCATCCTGATCATACTGGCCGCAATGCTTATCGGTCTCTGGGCGCGCGGCGAGGCGAAAAAACAGCGGCGCGGCGATAAGCCGTGGAATAACCCTGACCTCCTGTATCTGCTGGCAATCGCTGTCATCGCCCTGGCCGTCTGGTTCCGCACCAGCGGCGGGCAACTGGTCACGATCGATCCGATCTATTCGCGTGCCGGCGACCCGATCAATATCGCACTGAGCGTGATCGCGCTGCTCATGCTTGCCATGGTGCTGTACCTCTACAACGACTGGCGCGACGACTTCCTGGTGGTCACCAACACGCGTGTTGTCTACGACGATGAGACCATGTTCGTCCGGCATGTGCAACAGCAGGTGCTGCTCGACGACATTCAGCAGGTGAATCTGCGTATGGATACCTATCAGGCGACGTTGTTCGGGTATGGCAAGATTATTATCCGTTCGTTCAGCCCGCGCCGGCTCGAGTTTGATTTTGCCGCCCGGCCGCGCGAGATCGAACAGGCAATCATGGAGCAGGTGCGTTATCTGCGTCGTCGTCAGGCGCCTGATCTGCTGCGCACCCTGATTGAGGACCAGGTATATGGCAACCGCCCGCCGCCACAACCATCTCCGGCGGTTCAGGTGCGAACCCAGCGTGGCCTGATTCCTGGATTCTTTCCGCCTAACCCGGAGGTTTCCGGTGACCGGATCATCTGGCGCCCCTCCTGGATCTATGTGATGATTCGCCTGCTTCGCCCGCTTGCCGGGTTTACGCTGGTGGCGATCGCGGTCACAATCCTGGTGCAGTTCGGCTTGCTGCATGGATTCGCCGCCACCCTGGTCATGATCGGCGCGCTACTCGTTTTTGGCGCGTGGGGATGGTGGATCCGTGAAGCCCTGATTCACGATACCTACATCCTTACCCGTAGCGATATTATTGATGTTGACCGCCGTCCGTTCGGCCCGGAAAACACGCGCCGCGCGCAACTCTCGGCGATCCAGAATATCTCGTTTGACGTAAGCTTTGTTGAGCGGTTGCTCGGGCTTGGCACCGTCGTGGTTGAAACCGGTGGCGCGGCTGGTGGGAACTTCACGTTCGACCATGTACCCGATCCGCGTGGCGTTCAGGCGACGATCAACGACTACCTGACCGATTTCCGTAAACATGAGAAAGAACGCCAGTTGCAGGACGCGATCGCGTTGCTTAAACAGTACGACGCACTGCAGCGTGAGCATGGCGAAAAGATGACCCGTGATCAGTTCGATGCCGCCGTTGCTGGTGCGATCGGCCGTTCGGTGCAACAATCCCCCGATAATGACCTGGCAGAGTATATCAATGGCAAGGTGTCGGCGCAGGTTGATGCGTATCTGCGGCGCCTGGCACGGCGCAGCCTGCGCCGCGACATGATCCGTGCACTTCGTGAACGGATGCGCCGCCGCAATCACGAAGCGGCATCCTGAGGGCCTATCCGCATAACGGATGGCTGGATGGCAGTGCGCGCGCAGCGACGCCATCTCCCGGTATGGTAGGAGATTGCGTCGTCGCTAACATTCCTCGCAATGACAGGTGGTGCCTGGATGTGATTGCGCGCGCAGCGACGCCATCTCCCGGCATGGTTAGGAGATTGTCTCGTCGCTGGCGCTCCTCGCAATGACAGGTGGTGCCTGGATGTCAGTGCGAGCGATAACGTCCTGACTCGTAGAGACGTTGCAGGTAACGCCTCTACTGACGCGCCTCGCCATGACCGCATGCGGTCGTTCACGTGCCTGCGCGCGCGTACTGTCATGCCTGGGCGGGAACCGTCATGCCACAGGATCAATCTGGACGCATGGAGCTTCAGGAGAACGTCATGTTCGTTTCGCGCGTCGCACTGATCGTTGCACTCTGCGCGGTTCTTGTGTCGCTTGCGCCGCCGGTTGCCGCCCAGGAGCAAGCGCCCGGCCTGACACTGACCGCGCGCCCGGGATATGCCGGCGCCTACCGATCGGGCGAGTGGTTCCCGGTGGCGATTGATCTTGCCAACGATGGGCGCGACGTGCGCGGCGTACTTGAATGGAGCTTTCCGGGCCAGCGGAATGAACCGGCCTTTCGCCGCGAAATCGATCTGCCGCGCGGCTCGCGCAAACGCGTGACGCTCGAGGTCTTCTCGCGTGGCTTCGCCCGCAATGGCCTGGTGCGGCTGATCGAGAACGGCAGCGCGCTGATCGAACAGAGTATCAGCCTTGAACCGATCGACCCGGATCGCTTTCTGATCATCGTGGCTGGCACCGATCCGGCATTGCTCACCAGCCTCAGCGCAATGCAGATGAACGGGTCAAGCGGCGCGGTCGTGCGCCATGTCACACTCGATGAGCTACCGTCCCAACCACTGGCGCTGCGTGGCGTCAATGCGCTGTTCGTCCATGATGTCGATACAACCGCGCTCGCCGAGTCGCAGCGCAGCGCGATTCGCACCTGGGTCGGCCTCGGCGGGCAATTGATCGTTGGCGGCGGCATCGGCGGTGAACGCGCTGCCGCCGGGCTCGCCGATGTGCTGCCAGTGGAACCGGCCAGTACGATTTCACCAGGTGACCTGACACCGCTCGAACAACTCGGCGGCTCACCCCCTACGCCCGCCACCGGGCCACTGCTCAACGTTCGTCCGCGCGCTGGCGCCGAGTCCCTCCCCACCGGCGCGCCGCTGCTCTATCGCGCGCGCTACGGCGCCGGCGCGGTGGTTTTCAGCACGTTCGACCTGGCGCTCCTGCGCGGCTGGGGTGGCGAACCGGTGCTCTGGGCGCAGGTCTTGCAACCCATTCCGCAGTTCGTGCCCGGGTTCGGCGCGCGCGTCAACCAGTTGAGCCTGCTGCAGGATGTGCTCCAGCTTCCGGCGCTCGGTCTGCCGTCGGCAACGGTACTGGCGGCGTTCCTGCTGGCGTATATCCTGGTCATCGGGCCAGGCAACTATCTGGTGCTGCGCCGCATCGGGCGCCTCGAATGGGCCTGGCTGACCATCCCGCTCACGGTTGTCCTGTTTGCCGCCGGCCTGTACCTGGCCGGTTTCGGCTTGCGCGGCGGCCAGTCGCAACTCAACCAGATCGCCGTGGTGCAGGGCGCCGAAGGCGAGTTGCGCGGCGTGGCCACTGCTTATCTCGGTATGTTCTCACCGCTGCGCAGCAGTTATGCGCTTCGCTTTCCCGTTGATAGCCTGGTGAGCGAGACCCGTGGTTTTGATGATCTCTCCGCGCGCCCGCTCGAACCGGTCAGCGACGACACTGGCGTCGCCATATCGAATATGCTGATTGATGTCGCGTCCGTCCGGATGCTGCTGGTCGAGACGCCGCTGGCGCTGCCGGTTCAGGTTCAGAGCGCCCTCCAGAACAGTGCCGGCGGCCCGCTCGGCGAGGTGCGCAATACCGGTGCAATGCCGATCGAGCAGGCCATTGTGATCTATAACGGCGCGTTCCAGGATCTCGGCACGCTGGCGCCCGGCGCTGGCGCAGCTATTGATTTCAGCCGCGCCCAGCGCAATTTCCCCTATAGCGTTCAGGTTGGCGACGACCGGGTGTTCAATCGGCGGCAGATGTTGACCAGGCTCTTCAGTAGCGACTCGGCGCGCTTCGCGCCCACTCCTTCGACCGGTAGCCCGCTCGATGCGCAGGGGGTGTACCTGATTGGTTGGAACAGCACGCCTGCGCTGGCGGTTGACGTCAATGGCCGTACCGCGCCGCAGCAAGGGTTAACCCTGTTTGTGATCCGCTTGCGTGGCGCCTGAAGAACCGCATGCCTGCCCTTCGTGATACCGTGCGCGCCGCTATTCGCCAGCATCGCATGGTGACTCCCGGCCCACCTGTGATCGTGGCGGTTTCGGGCGGGCCGGACTCGCTCTGCCTTCTGCATGTGCTCGCCGATCTGCGCCCGGAACTGGGATGCAACCTGCATGTCGTCCATCTTGATCACCGGTTGCGTGGCGCCGAGTCTGCCGCCGAGGCGGCCTTCGTCGCGGAAACCGCCGCACGCCTCGATCTGCCATGCACGATGGATGCGGTGGATGTGCGTGCACTTGCGGCCAGGCGACGGCTCAATCTGCACGCCGCAGCGCGCCTGGCGCGCTATCGCCTGCTGGCTCGCACGGCGCTGGCGATCGGGGCGCAGGCGGTTGCCACTGCGCATCACGCTGATGACCAGGCCGAGACCGTGCTGTTGCATCTTATCCGTGGCGCGGGTGTCGAAGGGTTGCGTGCGCTGCGACCGGTGACTGCGTGGCATGAATGGGCGACGATCGGTGAAATGCAGCCAGTGCCTCTGGCGCCGGCTGCTCCTGCCCCGCTCCTGATCCGCCCGCTGCTGGATGTCACACGCGCGGCGATCGAGGCCTATTGCGCCGACCATGCGCTGGCCCCGCGCCGCGACCCGTCAAATGAGGACCGGCGCTATCTACGTACCCGCGTCCGGCAGGATATTCTACCGGCCCTTGCGGCACTGAACCCGCAGATTGTCACCGCACTCTGCCGCACGGCCGCAGCCTGCGCCGATAGCGCGGCGTTCATCGAGAACGCGCTTGCCAGGAAGTGGCATACGCTGGCAGCAACACGTGAACGCAGTATCATCTTCGATGGCCACCACTGGGCAGCGCTGTCGCCGGTGCTGCAGTACGCGGCGTTGCGCCGTGCCTATGGCGAACTGGGTGGGGCCGACACGCCTGGCTATGCCGATCTTGCGCGCGCGCGGGAGGTGATTGGACGAGGCGTCGGGCGGCGCGTGGAACTGCCGGGTGGTGTGCTGCTCGTCACGACGTATGACGGCGGGTTCGTCATGGCGCGCGGTGAACCGGCCACAGGCGACGGGCCATCGCTCCCGTTCCCGGAAGCGCTACTGGCGATTCCAGGGCATATCGAGCTCCGTGATGGCCGGGCGCTCTGCGCCGAACAGGGCGTCGCAAGCACGCCACGGCATGCCTGGGAAACGTTTCTGGATCCCAACACCTGTGCTGCCCCGCTCGTGGTGCGCCGTCGCCGTTCGGGCGACCGTGTCCGTCCCGCCGGCGGTCGCGGCACGCGGCGCCTGCAAGACATCCTGGTCGATGCTCGCGTGCCGCGCGCGCTCCGCGCTGAATGGCCGATTGTCGTCGCTGGCGACCAGGTCGTGTGGGTTCCAGGGGTATGCGTCGCAGAAGGGTACGTAGCGGCGATGGGAAGACCGGCGTGGCATCTCTGGATCGAAGGGCTGGCAAATGGCGTCCAGCAAGAGGACGCCGCTGGTGCGGAGGAACATCCCATGCACGATGACATGGCGAAAATACTGATCCCGGCTGAGCAGATTCAACATCGCGTGCGCACCCTGGGCGCTCAGATCACTGCGGATTATCGCCCGTTAGGCGACTTGCTGCTGGTAGGGGTGTTGAAAGGATGCGCAATGTTCATGGTCGATCTGGCGCGCGCCATCGATCTGCCGCTGGCGATGGACTTCATTGCCACGTCGAGTTATGGTAAAACCACCGAGTCGAGCGGCGTCGTGCGTATGCTGAAGGATCTCGACAGCGACATCGCCGGGCGACATGTACTGATTGTAGAGGACATTATTGACAGCGGCCTGACCCTGGCGTATCTGCGCAGCCACCTGCTCAGCCGCAAACCGGCCAGTCTGCGGATCTGCGCCCTGCTCAACAAGCCTGAGCGGCGCCAGGCAGATGTTCCTGTCGACTACCTGGGGTTCGATATTCCAAATGAATTCGTTGTCGGATATGGCCTTGACTATGCAGAAAAGTACCGCAACCTGCCGTACATCGGCGTGCTGCACGAGCGAATCTACGCGTATGGGTCATGAACCATCCCGCATGTTTCGCCGGGTGCGGCTAACTTCCTGAAGGGCCGCCTGGGTATCGTTCAGGCAAGCGCTGTGCGATACGATGACAACAGAAGGGGCGGTCGGGCGCGGTAGCATAGCCGCCGCACCCACCGCCCTGTCCGCCCGCAAACCGCCCGTGGGGAAGGGTCCCATCGTGGAGGACCAGGGGGCGCGTTACAGCCCTGCCGCGCGCCGCAACGACTCGGCGCGATCGGTCTTCTCCCAGGGCGCGTCAATATCTTCGCGCCCGAAATGACCGTACGCCGCCGTGGGGCGATAGATGGGCCGGCGCAGACGCAGATCGCGAATAATAGCGCCCGGGCGCATATCGAAATGTTCGTCAATCAGTCTGAGGATCGTCTCTTCAGCGACCTTGTTGGTGCCGAAGCACTCGATACTGATCGAGAGCGGATGGGCGACACCGATGGCATAGGCCACCTGCACCTCAAAGCGATCGGCCAGCCCGGCGGCGACCACATTCTTGGCCACCCAGCGACAGGCATACGCCGCCGAGCGATCGACCTTCGTCGGGTCCTTCCCTGAGAATGCGCCGCCGCCATGGCGCGCCATACCGCCGTACGTATCAACGATGATCTTGCGCCCGGTAAGGCCGCTATCCCCCATGGGCCCGCCCACGACAAAACGCCCGGTCGGGTTGACGTAATACCTGGTCCGCTCATCGAGCAACTCGTGCGGCACCACCGCGTGCACCACCTGATGAATGATGTCGTGGTGGATCTGCTCCTGCGTCACATCAGGCGCATGCTGGTTGCTGACCAGCACCGTATCAACACGCACCGGTCGCCCATAGGAATATTCGATCGTCACCTGACTCTTGCCGTCGGGGCGCAGGAACGGGAGCACACCATCTTTGCGCAACCGCGACAGGCGGCGGCCAATGCGGTGTGCCAGTGCAATAGGCAACGGCATCAACTCCGGCGTCTCGTTACAGGCGAAGCCGAACATCATGCCTTGATCGCCCGCGCCGATGGTTGCGACCTCTTCATCGGTGACATGCCCGTCACTACGGACTTCGAGCGCCCTGTCAACCCCCTGCGCAATATCGGGCGATTGTCCATGGATCGCGACCATGACGCCGCACGTATCGGCATCAAAACCGTAGGATGCGTCGGTGTACCCGATCTCCTTCACCGTCGTGCGAACGATCTCTTCAATCGGAATGTACCCCTGGGCATACGTCACCTCGCCGATCACAACGATCAGGCCGGTGGTGGTTGCCGTTTCACAGGCGACACGCGCGCGCGGGTCGTGGGAGAGAAATGCATCAAGAACCGCATCGGACACCTGGTCGCATAGCTTATCCGGGTGCCCTTCCGTCACCGACTCTGAAGTAAAGAAGAGCCGGGGTGATTGCATAAAGGAAGTTGACATAGGCTTTCTCGTTTACGTACCTTCTTCCCACGACGCCAGGTATTTTGCCTGTTCGGGCGTCAGGGTGTCAATTTCGACGCCCATGGCCCTGAGCTTGAGCGCAGCGATTTCGCGGTCCACCGCTTTCGGCAGCGCGTGCACGCCATGCGGCAACGTGCCTTTGTGGGTCAGCAAGTATTCGCTTGCCAGGGCCTGGTTGGCGAATGACATGTCCATGACCGCGCTTGGGTGGCCTTCAGCGCTGGCCAGGTTGATCAGGCGGCCTTCGCCAAGCAGGTTGATCCTGCGCCCATCCTTCAGAATATATTGATCAACGAATGTGCGCGGCTGGCGCTTCTCGACTGCCATGGCCTCCAGGTCAGGGATGTTAATCTCGACATTGAAGTGGCCCGAGTTTGCGACAATGCAGCCGTCTTTCATCACGGCGAAATCCTCGGCATCAAGCACGTTCTTGTTGCCGGTTGCAGTGACGACAAAATCTGCCACGCCGGCAGCAGCGCGCATCGGCATGACGCGGTAGCCGTCCATGGCCGCTTCGAGCGCTCGAACCGGATCGACTTCGGTGACGATCACGTTGGCCCCCAGGCCGCGGGCACGCTCGGCAATGCCGCGCGAACAATGGCCGTAGCCGGCCACCACAAACGTCTTGCCTGCAAGTAGCACGTTTGTGGCGCGGATGACCCCGTCAACCGTGCTCTGGCCCGTGCCGTAACGGTTGTCGAAGAGGTGCTTGGTATCGCTGTCATTGACCGCGATGACCGGGAACTTCAGTACGCCATCGGCCGCCATGGCTTTGAGGCGAATGACGCCGGTCGTCGTTTCTTCGGTGCTGCCCAGCATCCCGGCAATCAGGTCAGGGCGCTGTTTCAGCACGCCGGTCACCAGGTCGGCGCCATCGTCCATCGTAATATGTGGCTGATGGTCGAGCGCTGCGGTAATATGCCGGTAGTAGGTCTCGTTATCCTCGCCTTTGATGGCATACACCGGGATTTCGTCATGGACGACCAGTGAGGCGGCGACATCATCCTGGGTCGAGAGCGGGTTGGACGCGCAGAGTACCACGTCGGCCCCGCCGGCGGCAAGGGTACGCATCAGATTCGCCGTCTCAGCCGTCACGTGAAGGCACGCCGACAGGCGCACGCCCTTAAGCGGTTGCTCACGAGCGAAACGCTCGCGAATCTGGCGCAGCACCGGCATCTCGGTCTCGGCCCAGTCAATACGACGGCGGCCGTAGTCGGCAAGGCTCACATCCTTGACATCATAGTGACTATCCATTGTTGCAGTATGCTCCTTCGCGACATCATCCATCGCGCACCCGGGCGCGACGATACAATCCCCGGCGGCCAACCGGCGCTGCCCGTCAGCGCACGAATGCCACCGCGCTGGCGTCCACCAGTTCGGGCGCAGATCCAAAGGCACGTTCATACCGGGCGGCAAACTCGGCGCGGGTATAGCGATGCTCCTGGCAGCCGCGGCGCTCGATCGCATACGAAGCCGCCAGTGATGCCACGCGCCCGGTCACCGGCAGTGGCAGACCGCGCGCGAGGCCAAACACCAGCCCGCCAAGATAGGCATCCCCGGCGCCGGTCGGGTCCACCACTTCGGTGGCCGGCGCGGCCGGTACTTCGTGGACCTGCCCCTCGCGCTGATCGTAGATTGTCGAGCCATGTTCGCCGCGCGTGACCACCGCCAGCGGCGCGGCCTCCAGCAACTCCTCAATCTTCCGGCCCGTTGCCTGCGCCATCATGGCAAACTCATAATCATTGCCGACCAGCACCGTCGCACCATCCATACCCGCGAGGATCTGGTCGCCGCTCAGGCGAGGCGTCTGCTTGCCGGGGTCGAACACAAACCGGACGCCGAGGCGGCGGCATTCGGCGGCATGGCGCACCATGGCGTCCGGGTCAGTTGGCGAAATCACCACCAGATCATCAGGGCCGATACCGAGGCCCTCAAGCGACAGGTGGCGCGAATGGCTGGCGGCGCCTGGATAGAACGCGACAATCTGGTTATTGTTCCGGTCGGTGTTGATGAAACAGGAGGCAGTGAAATCCTCGGCGACCTCGTGAATGCCGCTGGTATCAATCCCCTGGTGTTCCATCCAGCCGCGGTACTCGGCAAAATCCTGGCCAGCGCTGGCAAGCACGAGTGGGCGTTCGCCGAGCAATGCCAGTGTATAGGCGATATTACCGGCCACGCCACCGCGCAGGCGCCGCATCGAATCGACCAGGAAACTGATCGTCAGTTTGTGGAGCATCTCCGGCACAATATGATCCTGGAACGAGCCAGGGAAGGCCATGATATAGTCGTACGCGAGCGAACCAGTAACAACAATTCGCATAGGGCACCTGTCAGGTCAGCGCATATTCTTCACGTACTCGCCGGGAGACATCAGCGACGAGTTGTAGCGCGCGTTCGGCGCTGGAAACGCGGAGACGCCCCAGCGAACCGGACGGCGTAATCAGTGCTTGCTGGACGAGCCGGTCACGCGGCACACCCAGCACCTCAAGATGGGTCAGGAAGGCTGCAAGCTCACCGTACACCATGTCAACCGTGGCATGTTCCAGGTGTTCTTCAACCGCCGGCACGACACCGATCCCGATCATCCCGCCGCGATCGAGGAAATTCGCCAGCGCCTCGCCGCTGGACGCGAAGCTCTGCCGGTACGCGGCCATATCTGCAATCAACAACTCGACCGAAGTCTGCATCAGGCGATCGAGATCGACGGCGCCACAGGTATAGACGGCCCGGCACCCGCTAATCCCCGCCAGCACCTCGTCGATCTGATCGTACACGCGATCCGGATCGTGCGGGAAGAACGGCAACGACGTCGCCTCCAGCAATGGTTCATCAACACAGATTATCGTCGTCGGCGCCACTTCGCTGAGGCGCAACTCTTGCCAGGCCACACGGAGGCGCAGGATCTGTGTGAGGGCATCGAAGAGCATATCGTCATAGATCAATGGATGCTCGCGCTGGTCGGTCAACTGGATCGCTGCACTGATCGGGCCAAGAATCTGCCCCTTGACTGCCAGCAGTTGCCGCCCACCGCCGACACGCATCAACTCGGCCAGGCCAGCCGCGTCATCAGCGCTCAATGCCGCATAATTGATCGCATGCTCGAGATATGCCAGCGACAGCTCATCAATCCGCTGCTCAGCCTCATTCCGATCGACGTAGACACGCGATGCTGTGGCATCCACCACCAGCCCTGGAAAGCCGATCACACTCTGTACCAGGTGCTGCTCACGGAAGCTGCGCTGCGGCAACTGTGGCCACGCCAGCAGCGCGCCCGCGTAACGCCGTGAGACATCCAGCGCCTGCGCCGCGCTACGGTGGGGCAGTGCGCCGAGCAGCAACGGCAAGCAGGCGGGCGGAAAGGGTAGCGGCATACGCGTAATCGGTGATCAACCACGACTGGCAGGACGACCCGGCGCCGACCAGATGCATGGCCCGGCCATTACTCCTTCCATCGCTATCCCGGCGTCATGCGCCGTAACTGATCCGCGTATGGAGGGTAGATGACGCCGCGCTCGGTGATGATGGCCGTCACAAGCTCTGACGGTGTGACATCAAAGGCGGGATGCGCCGCAACCACACCTTCAGGCGCAATTCGCCGGCCGGCAAGCATCGTCACCTCGGCGGGATCGCGGTATTCGATCGGGATCGAGTCACCATGCGGCAATGAACCGTCAATTGTTGACGAAGGCGCGGCGATGTAGAACGGGATGCCATGCGCGTGTGCGAGCACTGCCAGGCTATAGGTGCCGATCTTGTTGGCGACGTCACCGTTGGCGACGATCCGGTCGGCGCCGACCATCACGCAATCGATCTCGCCCCGCCGCATGAAATAGCCTGCCATACTATCGGTAATCAACGTCAGCGGAATGCCTTCACGCTGAAGCTCCCATGCTGTAAGCCGCGCACCTTGCAGGAACGGGCGCGTCTCATCAACATACACATGGACCGGACGGCCCTGTTCATGTGCCGTGCGGATGGGCGCCAGCGCCGTGCCGTAGCCGGCAGTTGCGAGCCCGCCTGCATTGCAGTGGGTCAGCACATGGCCCCGCGCCGGGATGAGCGCGACGCCATGGCGACCAATCGCGTGGCACATTGCCAGGTCCTCTTCCAGGATGGCATGCGCCTCGTCGAGTGTGTAGCGCGCGATATCCGCTGGCGTCGGGTCATTCAGGCGGCGCACACGATTCAGGACGCGCGCCGTCGCCCAGCTGAGATTGACGGCCGTCGGACGTTGTGCGTCGAGTAGTTCCTTGGCCGACGTCAGACGCTCAATGAGCCGGTGCGCCGCGCCGGCTGGCGCTTCATCGGCCGCGCCATTCCTGGCCTCCAGTGCCATGGCGTAGGCTGCGGCGCAGCCAATCGCCGGCGCGCCGCGCACCTGCATGGTACGGATCGCAGTTGCAACATCGGCAACTGACGTGCAACGCACCACGATCTCATCTGCAGGTAACATCCGCTGGTCGATCAGGCAGAGTGCATTCGCTTCCCACCAGACCGTACGGAATGCGTCACTCATGGTTAAAAAGCGTGAAGCAATTCAATCACAAGTGACGAGTATAGCATGCATACAACACGTGTGCAAACGGGCAAAACACTCAGGAACTGTCCACTGAGCGGCGCGAGCGTAGATTGCGTCAGCCACGCGTCGCTCACTGCACGCTGTCGCTCGCACTCCGCGCAATGACACGAGGCATTGTTTTTCGGAGCGGCACGTACGACGCTCAAGGGTACGACGCACCGTCCTGCGTGCACATACCAGGCACAGGCTTCCTGGCAGCTCTGTTGCGCACGTTCCGTCACACCCGGATTCTCAAACTGTCACCTGCCCGGCATACCGGCGTCAAACCATTGTGATATAATCAACAACGACGTTCCATCCCGCGCCTCGTATTTTGATCAAGCGCCACGATGCCCGGCAGCGGCGATTTGTACCGTAGTCTGATCGCTGCAATGTGAATACGCGAGAGATCGTGTCGATCTCTCTGTAGGGGATATCAGCAGCGTCATGCGTATTGCGATCGACGCCCGCTTGAACGCATACCGTACTGGCGGCATCCCACAGTATACGCGCCAGCTCATGGTAGCGCTGGCTGCATGTGCCGCGGATGACCAGATTGTCAGCCTGCAGCACCACGAGCAGTTTCGTCCGCTGGTCGTGGCGCCGAATGTCCGGCGGCATCCGCTGCTCACTCCGCCGCACCACCGCTTTGAATCCTGGTTGCTGCCGCTGGAGTTGCTGCCGGTTCGCCCGAGCATCCTTCATTGTCCTGATTTTATTGCGCCGCGCTATCGGCCATGCCCGGCGGTCGTCACCATCCATGATCTCACATTTCTGCGCTACCCTGAGATTCTTGATGACCAGGCCGCGGCCTACTACCGGCGCGTCGGGGCAAGCGCCACCCACGCCGACGCTGTGATTGCTGTTTCTGAAACCACGCGCCAGGATATCGCCCAGTTTCTCGATCTGCCAATCGAGCAGATCGATGTGATCTATGAGGCTGCGGCGCCGCTCTATGCGCCGATCACCCAGCGGCCGGGCGAAGTACGGGTGCTCGCCGCCACACCGCTGGTTGCCGGAACGTTTATGCTGTTCGTCAGTACCCTTGAGCCACGCAAGAATCTGCCGACGCTGCTTCACGCGCTGCGAATCTGCATCGACCGCCGGCCTGACCGTCCGTATCGCCTGGTAATCGCCGGGGCGCGCGGCTGGCGTGATGGTGACATTTTTACCGCCGTGCGCGATCTGCGCCTCGCCGACCATGTGCTGTTCGCCGGTCGTGTCGGTCAGTACGATCTACGCTGGCTCTACAACGCATGCCGTTTCTATGTCAACCCGTCGCTCTACGAGGGCTTCGGCCTGCCGTTGCTGGAAGCGATGGCCTGCGGTGCTGCCTGTATCGCGTCGGCCAGTTCCAGCCTGCCCGAGATCGGTGGCGATGCTGCGATCTATGTCCCGCCGCTCGATCCGGCCGCGTGGGCTGACACGATAGAGTCGTTGTGGGATGATCAGCAGCGATGTGAGGAGTTGGGGCGGAGCGCCATCGCGCGCGCTGCTCGCTTTTCGTGGCATCAGGCGGCGCGGGCGACGCTGGCAGTGTATCGTCGCGTGGTCGAAGGTGCGCCGGTGCACCCTGCAGCCGCCGAAACGACGGTCACGGCATCACCGATTCCGGCTGACCGGCTCACTATCTGCAGCCAGTGCGGCGCAGCGCTCGTCGCGACCCCTGCTGAAGGGACGATAGCCGTTGGCGGATCCACGCGCCGGCATATCGCGCCCCGCGCCTGGGTGTGTCACCGGTGCGGCCATGTTGAATTGCTGGCGGTTCCCGCCGGTGTGGCAGCGCCGGTGTTGCTCAACGGCACTCCAGCGAGTGAATTGCTGCAGGACGAATCGCACGGGCCCATGGCTGTTACCGAGCCACAGCCGACGCCTGGCGAACCTGTGCCTGCCGCGCCCACGAGCGGCGACGTGCCCGACACAGTGGCAGCGCTACAGCCCGTTCCTGCTCATGGGTCTGACGGCACAGGCGGCGCTGAGGCTACGCCGTCACAGGCGGAGACGCTGATTGAAGAGACAGTTGCAGCCGGCGATCCCTCACTGCTCGCGGCAGACGTAGCGACTCTTCCGGCTGCCACGATCACAGCGCCGTCTGCCGACGCCGGCGGCTCAGCGCCGGTAGAGCCGGAGGCCGCCCCGCCGCCCCGACCGAAACGCCCGCGCCGGCAGGGTGGTGCTGCCGCGGCAAAAGACGATGCGCCGCCGACCCCACCGCCCCGCCGCCGCAAGCGCTGATGTGTAGTCATGCACGCGGCGGCAGAGGAACCGGCGTGAGCGTGTCACCTGGTCTTGCCCAGTTCCGCCGAACGCCGGTACGCTGACCAGATGGCATCGGACAGGACGGTGCGCAACCCGCCACGCTCAAGTTCATAGAGAGCGGCTGCCGTTGTACCGCCGGGCGATGTCACGCCATTGCGCAGTTCTGCCGGGTGGCGCCCACTCTGCATCGCATAGCGCACCGACCCGAGCATCGTCTGTAGAACGAGTTCCTCCGCCATATACCGCGGCAACCCCAGGTGAACGCCTGCGTCAATCATCGCCTCCAGCACCATGAACACATAGGCCGGGCCGGTGCCGTTGATCGCTGTTGCCATATCAAGATAGGTTTCGTCATCCACAAACAACTGGCGACCGAATGAGCCGAGGATCGTGCGGGCCCAGCCACGCTGGAGTTCGGTCACGTCGTGTGATGCCGTCCAGACCGTCATACCTTCGCCGATCTGCGCCGGTGTGTTCGGCATGGCGCGCACCACGGCAGGATGAGCGAGCCCTTCGACATAGGTACGGATCGGGACGCCGGCAGCGATTGAAATCACCAGTTCGCCGTCGCGCAGCGCGCCGCGCAATTCCGGCATAAGTTTCGGCACCGTTTGCGGTTTGACCGCGAAGATCGCCACCTGGGCCCAGTGAGCGGCTTCAACATTGTCGTCGGTCACGCGCACGCCGTAACGTCGCTCAATCTCTTCGCGGCGTTCCGCCCTGGGCTCGGTTGCGACAATCTGATCGGACGGCAGCAATTCTTGTTTGAGCAGGCCGCCAATCATCGCCTCGCCCATAATGCCAGCGCCGATCACTGCGATTCGTAGGTCTCGTAGCATGTCTCGTTCCGTAATTGCTGGTTACCGGCTGAACAGACAGAGGCGCGAACCTTCGACCCTGTCTCCCGGCAATCTGCACCACCTGGCTTCAGTCGGCAACCTCCAGGCCCGGTACAGGAAATCGCGTGCACAGCTCACGCACTTCTTCACGGACCCGATGCGCCACACGGTCATCATCAATATGCGTGATCACCTCATCGATCAGCGCTGCAACCTGCTCCATCTCGGCTTCTTTCATACCGCGAGTCGTCAGCGCCGGTGTGCCCAGGCGAATACCGCTGGTAATGAGCGGTGATCTGTCGTCATTCGGCACCGCGTTCTTGTTGGTCGTAATTGCTGCCCGATCGAGCGCCTCCTGCGCCGCCTTACCGCTCACGCCTTTATTGCGCAGGTCGATCAGCATCAGGTGATTATCGGTACCGCCGGAGAGGATATGATACCCCCGCGCGATGAGTGCCGCCGCCAGCGTCTGTGCGTTACGAATGATCTGTCGGGCATACTCCTCGAACGCTGGCTGGAGGTTCTCGCCGAAGCCGACTGCCTTGGCAGCGATCACGTGCATCAGCGGGCCGCCCTGCACGCCAGGTATCACCATTTTGTCCAGCAACTCCGACATCATCAGCGTGCGCCCGCTCTTTGCCGCCTTCTGACCGAATGGATTCTCAAAATCCTGGCCCATCAGGATAATGCCGCCGCGCGGGCCGCGCAACGTTTTGTGGGTTGTTGAGGTCACCACGTGGGCGTAGCGCAGCGGGCTGGGCAACAGGCCTTTCGCAATCAGGCCGGCCGGGTGCGCAATATCGGCAAACAGGAACGCTCCGACATCATCGGCGATCCGGCGAAAGATCGCAAAATCAATCGCGCGTGAGTAGGCGCTGGCGCCGACGGTAATCATCTTCGGCTTCTCGCGCTGTGCAATCTCCGCCACCTGTTCATAGTCAATACGCTCGGTTCGCGGATCGATCCCGTAGGCAACGAAATTGTAGAGCTGGCCCGAGAAGTTCACCGGCGAGCCGTGGGTCAGGTGCCCACCATGCGAGAGATTCATGCCGAGCACTTTGTCGCCGGGGCGCAGAAATGTAAAGTAGATAGCCGTATTGGCTTGCGACCCGGAGTGAGGTTGCACATTGGCGTAGGCGGCACCAAACAACTGTTTTACGCGTTCGCGCGCAAGCTCCTCGACCTGGTCAACCCATTCGCAGCCACCATAGTAACGTGCGCCCGGGTAACCTTCGGCATACTTGTTGGTCAACAACGAGCCTTGCGCGTCCATCACAGCGCGGCTGGCGTAGTTTTCACTGGCAATCAACTCCAGGCCATCGCGCTGGCGGCGCGCTTCGCCATCGAGTATGCGCGCAACGGCCGGGTCGTTGCGCCAGAGGGTATCGAGAACCGCCATAGATCCATGCTCCTTGCCGAAGGGCGGCCGTGCCGCAGTTGGCTTCCAACCGGAAGCGACGGCGATACTGCTGCGCACGTCGTGTCGCGATCTGTAACCGTTGCATTATACCGTATCGGCTGTCCTGCCGGAGGGCAATCAATCATCGTCATGCGTTGCGGTGTGCGCCGTCAGAGTCATCAGGCCGTTGCTGCCCGGCGTCATCGATTTCGGGCGCGGGAGCGCCGGGCGCGGCGTGGCCGGGGTATTGGCAGCGCACGGCGTCCCGAATGGCGGTTGCACGAACGGCAGATGGGTTGTGCCACGCGCCACGATATGCAGATCATTCGCCGACTCACGCTCGTATGGCATGCCATGGTTCCATGGCACCCACGATCGCGCGTTGCAGTAATGCACCACGCACGCTCGCCGCAACTGCTCCTTTCTACATAGGTGTGGCGAGCATGATACCACGCGACGCGCCCGAGCGTTCCGTGATCGCCGCTCCCCGCTGGTGCCGCCGCCGTGCCATGCTGAACAAAGCCGCGCAGCATTGCCACGCGGCCCGGCGGATGATATTCAATTGTTCACAGTTGGGGTGGATGGTCCGGTACAGCCACGGGACGGCATGTTACTGACTCCAGACTTCGCAGCTGGTGGCCGTGTCAGTGCCGCCCTGGCCATAGCATGCATCATTACCCGGGCCGCCATCGATAACGTCGTTGCCGGCGCCGCCATAGATGGTGTCATCGCCATCTTCGCCATAGAGGTGATCGGCCTGCCCATCACCATACAACGTATCATTGCCCGGGCCACCAAGCAGATAATCCCTGCCGTTGCCGCCGTACAACAGATCGTTGCCGCCGCCGGCGATCACACAATCCATGCCGCCCTGGGAGCGGATGGTCTCGTTGAGGGGTGAACCGAGGATCAGGTTGGCGGCATTGTTCGACACCGTCGTGCCGCCTGGCGTTGCGATGACAATGGAGGTGATGTTCAGGCCGGCGCATTCCGGCGGCAGCAGATCGCGCACGGTAATCGCCTGCACGTAATCCATCCGGCTCGAGTCGGCAATGGTGTTGGTGGCAGCTAGCGCCTGCGCCAGGCCAGCCAGCACCAGCCAGGTCAGCGCCCCGGCGGCCAGTCGCAGCAACAGCGAACGGTTCATGGCGCTTCGTCTCCGGCCTGCGATCTCAGACGGTACGCAACATCGCCATCAAGGAGCACGAAACCGTGTGGCGTTTCGATAATCGGCCGGCCGAGCCGTTCCGCCAGTTTGCCGAGATCGTCCACCTCCGCAAGATCGACGACACGCGCGCCCGAAAGGTCGAGCGCCCGCGCCGTCGCCAGGTGTTCGCCAAAGTGGAAGCGGACGCGCGCTGCCGTATCCTGTTCGGTTCGCAGCACGCCACGCCAGAGCAGCAACCCGGCGCTGATCGCAATCATCAGCAACGAGAGCGCGAGCCGTCGTGCCATGCCAACATCGAGCGCGCCACCCGGCAACGGGATCGTGCTGGCCAGCACCTTCGTCCCGCGCACCATACCCTGTTGAGCCGGCATCGTCTCCTGCGACATCGGCACCAGCCGGTCGTGGTCAACGCGGAAGGCGAAGCGTGGCGTGAATGTATCATCAAGACCTTCGCCCGCCAGCGAGCCAGTGATTGTGACGCGAGGCGCCAGCGCGAGCGTATACTGCGTGCGCGACACGCCGGTCTGCTCCTCAAAGGCGTCGATCAGCGCCTGCACCTGCGCCAGGTCAATGATGCCGGCCACAGTGCAGCCAGTTCCCTGCAATGGCGTCTCCGGCTGCAGTTCCAGCGAGCGCCGCCACCCGTCGCCATCGGACAATTCGGCGTACAGCGCGCAGTTACCGCTGAGCTGTGTCGGTTGCTCGGTGCTGAAGCGATACGCGAATGTGGCCGGTAGCGCCGATGTGACACGGCGGAAGATCGGATCGCCAGTTTGCGCTACCGTCCCGTCGTAGATGCCGGGTGGAACATCGGCGCGGTAGCTGAACTGCCCGCTGTGTGTATAGGGAATATCAACGCCAGTCGTACGGGTCAGGGGGCGTGTGAAGGCGAACAATGCCAGCACTGCCGCTGCGAAACCAAGCGCCGCCACGGCGAACAGCAGATCGCTGCGGCTCAAGCCGGCGTGAGGTCGCGCCGGGCCGGCAGAAGTGCCGGCGTCGCGTTGTCGTGTACCGATCTTGAGAGCTGGATACATCGCAATGGCCCCTATCGCAAGCGCCAGCAACGCCATTGGCAGCGGCGCGCGCATGCTATCGAGTGCGGCGCCCAGGCGCGGGACGAAAAACCAGAGACGGCCGTAGATATCATCATGCGCCGGACGATAGTCGTCTTCCCAGCTATTATGGTCACCCTGCAGCACGAAGCGCCCATCGTCAACTCCAATAATGCGGTGAATCACGGGGCCGATGGTCGGATGGCGATAGGTAACGACATCACCGACACGATACGCCTCGGCGCGCAGAAGCACCGCCAGGTCGCCGCGGTACATTGTCGGCTCCATGCTGTTGCCGGAGACGATAACATACATTGCCTGGCCGCCGAACTGCACGGGTGCAGCGGCGATCCAGGCAACGACGAGCAGCGCCAGCAGCAACGCTGCAATCATCGGGTTGGGGGCACGGCGTGTCATTCGACCGTCACGTGAAAGGCGATGAGGTGGTGTCACGCCATTGTGACGCCGCTTCATCACGCGCGGCACTACTGGGCGGCAATGACGCGTAACTGGTTCGCCTGCGCCGCCGTCACACCGGTCACGCTGCACGTCCAGTTGTCGCCCGATGGATTGGTGCAGCTGGTATAGGTCGTGCCGGTATCCACCAGTTTGACGTACACACTCGTTGGCTTCTGCGCCGCTGTGGCCGGCGTGACGGTGAAGCTCACCGCCGACAGGTTCACCGGGTTGGCCGGGTCGAGCGTGTAGCGAATGTTGGTGACGGTGTAGCCGCTGATTGCGGCCTGGCCATCGCCGGCGCTGCTTGGGTCGACGTTGTTGGCGGCAGCAAAGCCATAGGCAACGGTGGAGAGGACCAGCGCGAGGGCGAGAAGCGCAACCATGCGCAGGTTGATGAAACGGGCGAACATGGGTTCCTCCTGATGCTACATGGCCCCGATACGAACACGGTAGCAGACAATGTCAGGGCAGGTAAAATGTTGTTGTCACCATTTCACCAACTACGAAGGTGGCTCGTACAATCCCACTACTGTCCTGTTCTGCAGCATAACCAGGGGCTAGCCATTGTGCGTGGTATCCGGTATCGAAGTACCATTGCACACCGGTCGCCCGGCGGCGCCTATCGTCGATCGTCCTGTTCCAGCGCGGCGGCAATTGCCCTGATCACTGCGGCGTTCTCCCAGTAGGCGCTATGCGAAGCGGGAAAAGGCTTCCCTGAGGCACAGGAGCGGTCGCCGCCGGCATGCTGCGGGAACACGCCGCCGATCGGCAGGCTGAGGAGATCGTCGGGGTCATAGATATTGAGCCAGGGATGCGGTAGCCCGGCAGGGCGCGGCGGCCCGTTGCCACGCGTCTGCCCCGCCAGCATCCCATACTCGGCAAACAGTGCCACCGGCGCGCCTACGGTCGCCAGCAGACGTGCCGGTGGCCGGCCACGAAAGGCAGGATCGACCAGGTACTCGTACGCAATGACCCCGCCGAGGCTGTGGCCGATCAGGATCACTGGCTCGCCGGGGCGCGCCTGGCATGCCTGCCGGACCGCTGCATCAACCAGGCGGCGCACCTCGGCGCCGCGGCTGAAATAGGCCAGTGCGTCGCCGAGGAACTCGGTCGTCAGTTGCATCAGGCCGGCGCGCATGTGGCGCGCCAGTGAGGTCACCGCGGCCCATAGCGGGTAACTGAACGCCTGTGGCAGCCCTTTCGGCACGGCGCGTTGCGGCTCGAAGATCAGCGCCAGCACATCGCGCAGTGCATCCCAGCCGGCAGCCACCTGGCTTCCCGGCAGTGCTGCATGGTGCGGTGTCAGCAGACGTGTGCGCACTGCCAGGCGTTTCACCGTCAGCGCGGCGCGGTCGGGCGCACCCGCGCTGAGTGCCGCAGCGCGTACCAGTGTGTCGTCAGAAATCGACAGCGTGGCCAGCAGTTCTCGCAATGGTCCCGGCTCCGCCAGCAGTGTCTGCAACGTGTCGAGCGCCGGGTCGGCGGGCAGTGGCGCCTGTGCCGCTTTCGGATGCGGCGTTTCGAGCGCCCGGCCGCGATACCACGCCGCCGGTCCCCAGTCGCCCCAGAAGACGGGAAAGAACGCCTCAGGCGGTAAAGGCGTTGCCATATGCACACGCAGCGAGTCGCGCACGGCGACAAAGCGTTGCTGAAAACGGGAGACGTCGTGAATTCCGATTCCATGAACAAACAGGACAGGCATACGCGGTTCTCCGCAGTTTCACCATAGTCTGGCCGGAGACGGGCCGCAGTGACGATGGTATATGCTGGACCTGGATCGTTGACGGGCTGGTCGCCATGGTATCACAGCCGAACGTCGCATGTGCAGAGGGGAGGGTATGATGAATGGTATGACGGGCGATGTTCGGAACGAGGTGCAGCGAGCCATGAATCGGTGCGCCGATTGCGGCACACTGGCGCAGGAAATCCAGATTGCCGGTGGGTGGCCATTGTGCGGCGCGTGTGCTGAGGCGGCGCACCGTGCCGCGTTAGCCGAGACGCGAACCTGGCGTGACCTGGCCACGGCGCAGGCTGACAGAGACAGGCAGCGATAGGTCCGTCTGGTGAGGTAATCAAAACCAGGTGCGCGCCAGGTTACGCGCCTGGTGCAGTGTTCTGTTCGCGGCGGGCTTCAATAACGTCCGGGAGACGGTTGAGCTTATCGAGGATCGAGGTCAACTGCGCAATACTCTGAATACGTAGTATTGCGGCGAGTACCGCGCGACCAGGGCGACGGGTCATGACCTGTTCGACAGCGTCGATATTGATACCGGCGTCGGCAATCGTACCCGAGACATCACGCCAGAGGCCGACGCGATCCCAGGCCTCGATCCGCACCGGCACAGGGTAGCCCTGCCTGGGCGCCGCCGCGCCCCATGTGACCTCAACCAGGCGGGCGCGGTCACGCTCATTGATAATGGTGCGGCAATCGGCGCGGTGCACAGTGATGCCCTTGCCGCGCGTGACGAAACCGACGATTGGTTCGCCAACCACCGGGTTGCAGCAACGTGCCAGTCGTGTCAGCACACGATCGACACCACGCACGCTGATAATGCTCGGGTCTGTCGTGCGTTCAGGCGGCGGCGTGACCTGAGGAATGTCCGCCAGGTCATCCGCGCCGGTAGGAGCACGATGGGTCAGAATCTTCTGCGCCACCTGGCGCGCGGTTGTATCACCGCTCCCGATCTGGGCGAACACCTCGTCAATCGTCTTGAGGCCAGTGATGGCGACAATTTCCTCGAACGGCACCGACAGACCAAGGCGTTTCAGTTCTTTTTCGAGCAAGTCGCGACCGGCGGCAATATTCTCAGTGCGGTCGAGACGTTTGAAATAGCGCCGGATGTGATTCCGCGCCCCACTGGTCTTGACGAAGTTGAGCCAGTCGCGGCTCGGGCCACGCGGCGTCTTCGACGTCATGATATGGACGATCTCGCCGTTCTGGAGCTGGTAGTCAAGAGGAACGATGCGATTGTTCACCTTGGCGCCGACGCAGCTATGCCCGATGTCAGAGTGAATACGATAGGCGAAATCGACCGGTGTCGCACCGACCGGGAGATCGATAATTTTTCCTTTGGGGGTAAAGACGTACACCTGTTCTTCGAGCACGTCGGACTTGAACGAATCGACGAACTCGTGGGCATCGGTCAGGTCGCGACGCCACTCGATCAAACCACGCAGCCATGCCAGCTTACTTTCAAAGGAGGTATCGGTGCGGCTGAACCCTTCCTTATAGCGCCAGTGCGCTGCAATACCGCGCTCTGCGACCTCGTGCATGTCCACCGTACGGATCTGCACCTCACACGGCTGCCCGCCAGGGATCAAGACGGTCGTATGCAGCGAGCGGTACATGCTCTCTTTCGGCATGGCAATATAATCATCAAACTCGCCGGGCACGGGGGGCCAGGCCGCATGCACGATGCCGAGCACGCGATAACAATCGGCAACCGAGTTCACGATCACGCGCACGGCAAGCTGGTCGTAGATCTGATCAAGACTCACGCCCTTACGTTCCATCTTACGGTAGATGGAATAGATATGTTTTGGCCGGCCGGTGATTTCAGCCTTGATCCCCTCTTTTTCGAGCACCTGGCGCAATCGCTGAATCACCCGATGGACAAGCCGTTCGCGTGCATCACGTCGCAGTGCAAGCTGGCGGCTGATCTCCTGATATTTCTCCGGGTTGAGGATAGCAAATGCGCGATCTTCCAGTTCCCACTTGATCTGCCAGATACCGAGGCGATGGGCCAGCGGGGCATAGATCTCGAGGGTCTCGCGCGCCATACGCTTCTGGCGTTCGTCGGAAATCGAGCCGATGGTGCGGATGTTGTGCAGCCGGTCGGCAAGCTTGACCAGCACAACCCGCGGGTCATCGGCCATTGCGATGAACATTTTGCGATAGGTGCCGACCTGCGCCTCCTCGCGGGTGCGAGCTTCGAGGGCCGAGAGTTTTGTAACACCATCAACCAGGTTGGCGATCTCATCGCCGAACAAGGTTGCGACCTGCTCTTTGGTGACGATCGTATCCTCGATGACGTCGTGCAGCAGCGCTGCAGCGACTGAAGCAGCATCGAGTTGCAGGTCGAGCAGGATATGGGCGACGGCGACCGGGTGATCGATATAGGGTTCGCCGGAGTCGCGCGTCTGCTTACCATGCGCTTCGCGGGCAACCGCATAGGCGTTGCGCACCAGTTCTTCACTGCGGGCGCCATTCTCGGTGCGCCCGACGGCGGCCGGATTCCGCTGATAAAGCTTCAGCCGGGCAACGAGTTCGTCGGCAACGGGGCTATGGGCAAACTCCGGGTTGGGGCGCAGAGGAACGGGCAACGCAGCATTGGGGCGGCGCGCCGGTCGTACGTTGGAGTCGGTGGCGACATCGCCACTGCTCACCGCGAGTGTTGCTGGTGAGTTCATACTACTGGCCTGCGACGCGGCGGCAGAAGGTCAACTGGATATTGGCGGGTAGGGTAGCACGAAGGGATGGGGTTGTCAAGGACTGGAACGTCAGTAGGTAATATCTACCCGGGTGCCAACGTCGGCCCACTCATACAGCCACTCAGCGTCGTCAATGTTCAGGTTAATACACCCGTGCGACATGCGCACTCCGGTACCCCATGCATCGTGCCAGTAGGTGCCATGCAGCGCTACGCCGCCGACAACATACTGCACCCACGGGATGTCAGGGACATACCACGACTCACCGCCAGCCGAGCCGGTCATGGTTTGCATGGGAAGTTTATAGTAAATGGCGAATGATCCGGCGGGCGTATTGAAGCCATCTCGCCCGGTCGCCACCGGAGCGCGGTAGACCGGCACATCCCCCTCAAACGCGGTAAGCATCTGGGTGGACAGGTTGACCTCGATGCGGCGTACGAAGAGAGCGGGTGACCATACGGGGGCGCCGAGCATCTGGCCAACCGATTGCGGCGCGTAGCCGCGCAGTTGCAGCGCCTGGCGCCCGAGATCGCCGAGTTGCACCTCGTGCAGCGTCGCCAGCGTCAGGCCGTTGGCCTGCTCCATCTGGCGATAGAAGGCCCCCATATCTTCGGGATGGTACTCAAAGCGGGCGCGCTCAAAATACTGGGCGATTCGCACCTGGCCGTCGATCGGGCTGATTTCTTCCAGCGGTTCGCTGATCGGGAAGCCAAAGACACGCAGGCCCCCGCGCTTTTCCCAGAACTTCAGGAACTTCCCGCCAAGCGTCTGGCGCGTCTCCGGGAAGTAGATGCGCCCGGCGTCCGGCTGGCCGTCGGGGAAGTCACGACCACCGGTGACCTCGTTGCCAAGCAACCCGAGCATCACCTGATCCTCGGTGCCAATGTTTTCAGGATGGTACTCAAAGCGAGCGCGCTCAAAGTATTGCACAATGCGACCATCCTCGACCATTTCACCGCTGATGGGATAGCCAAAGATCAGTACACCACCATTCTTGCGCCAGAAGCTGAGGAAACCGGTACGCTCGCTCACATGGAAGCCGGACGGCGCGAAGTACATATTCTGCACCGTCGGGAGCGTTGCGGCATCTTGCGCGCCCTGTTGTTGCAGTGCCACGGCTCTGCGGGCTGCGTCGGCGGCGCGAGCAGCAGTAACGGCCGCGCGTTCCTCAGCCGCTGATAACGGCGGCGCGAAATCAGCGGCCGGCGACCGCTGTAAGGCGGCGAGATCGGCAGGTAGAGCGATGGCCAGTGTAAGCAACAGCGCCGCACTTGCTGCCACCAATTGCGAGCGGTAGGACCGGAAGCTCATATGCACCTCAGCAAGCACAACCGGCACACCTGGCGAGATGTTTTATCACAATAATTATACACGCTCCTGGACAGTCTGGCATCATCCAGATGGTTACGACGCGATGAACACGGGAAGATCGCCGCCGGCGATCTTCGTGATACCCTGCGGCAGGGTGGTACTCCCGTGGAAGGATGGCGCGCGAACCGCCCTTCACGTACCGGCAGAATCGCGCCGGTGCGTGACCCTGGTACCACCCACGAATAACCCGAAACTATTACCACATAAAGGGACACGAAGCCCCTTACATTAAAAAATGGTAAACACTATACTACCGCCCATAGCGCATCCGGCCAGGACACTGCATGAGCAGCAGGCAACCACTCCACCAACATCCGTAACCCTGGTGCGCTTGCCGTTGACGCCAGACCTGTAGTAATAGGAAGGAGAACCCCTCTCATGAACCCTCACACTCTACCTGGCGGCGCTCCTGAGCAGGTTCAACCCATCCTCGCCTGTGACTGCCGTGAGTCCGCCGCCGGTGACGTTCAGACTCTCTCTGACACCATTACACTCTCACGACGCTACGTCGAGCAACTCCACCGGCACCTGAACCTCGTGTACGGGCGCTTCCCTAACCGGCATCTCCGCCAGTCGCTCCGCATCATCCAGCACATCCTCGGTGCGACCGAGGTCGCTTGCTGACAGATTCTCTTCGTGCGCGTCATTGCCGGTGGGCAGGGCGCGGCGCACGGCCAGGCAACCGGATAACGCTGCGTTGCAGACGAGCTTTTTCGATCTGCGGCCAACCGGAAGAGCGCGCCATTGCGCCCCGCACCGGTTGGCCGCTTTTGAATCTGCACCACACTCAGGTTGCGACATATCGAGATTGCCGATGAGTACACATCAGGTGCGCTTCGACGCAGACCCGCCTGAGAAAGGAGTGTCACTATGGCACCATTTGCTCGTACACCCCGGCAACGGGCCCAGGAAGCATTGAGGCAGGCTGGCGCACACGGCGTGGCAGCATTGCCGGCAGTATTAACGTCGCGAGATGCCATCGCATTAATCGGGCGCACCTGGTTCCACGACCTGTTGCGGCATGGCAAACTGCCGGGTATTCAGGTGGTGCCGCAAGGTGTCTGGCGATGTGATCGCGACACATTTCTTGACTGGTTAATGGAGGTTAGTCATGGCTCTACGACAACAATGGGCGTCGTTGAACGACCTCATGCGCCATCTCATCCGCCAGCAGGAGTGGATGTCGTTACGTGAGGCGGCGAAACTCTACCGCGTGACCGACGAGACGATGCTGGCCTGGGTGCGGGCGGGCGCGTTCACCAACCAGAATTGTGATGGACGAATCTGGGTGGCGCGCGCCGATCTTGAGGCCGCTCTGCGGCGCAAACCGGAATATCACAAGGATGATGGCGATGAACGATGACCCGCGCGATACGCTGGTCGCCCGGCTCATTTGCGCGCTGAGTCCTGTAGCCAGCGATGAGGCGCCCGGTGTGGTGCCGAACGTGCCGGACAGCGCGCCGGGTCTGCCTCCCGCGCGGCTCGCGGCAGTGGTCGCGATGCTGGTGGCAGCGCCGGCAATTGTGGCGGCAACGCCACCCGGTGTGAGCAAAGGGCGCATCACTGCCCTGCTTTTGCCGGACGAACGGCGTCATGGTGGCGCACTCATGGTGCTGCTTGACCGCGCCGGTGTGCTGGTCGAACCGCGCTCGGAGGCGCTACGCTGGCGAGAACCACGACCATTTCGTAGTGCCGACACCGGCTGGATCATCCAGCAGGTGCAGGCGGCTGCCAGGGAAAACCGGTGAATCACATCCCATCTTCCGGGGTGGTCATGGGTGCGCCGCGCGCGACCCGCCCGCCACAACCAGCGTTGCCGTTGCAGATTATTCGTGCGCTGGCGCTGATCTGCATCGCGCTGGCGACAGGTCGCGCGCAGTTGTTGCGTTCTCTCGAGCCTTACCCGCCGGTTGCGGCGTTATCGCCGCTGCACCTGGCACGTGAGCCGGTGATCGTTCCTTCCGTGGTGCTCCGCAGCTTGCTTGATCCACCACTGTTTCCGCTGGTGAAAACAGTGGCGCTGGGCGCGCTGATCGTCATCGCCGTCGAACTCGGCGGCGCGCTGGTCAGCGCGCTCTGCTCCAGTCTCACCACGCGCCGCGCCACGCGCCACATGACCACCCTGCGTATCCGTCCGGCGCAATCCATCGCGGGCGACGCAGGTCCTGCCGCGCGGCCCGGTTCACTGCTACGGCTGATCCATGCCGGGCTGGCGACCGGCCCGTTCGCGCGGCAAGCTTCCTGGTGCACGCTGCTGATCAGCGGCGCGCCGGATCTGCCTGCAGAACTTGGCATCCTGATCGCCGGAGCGCCGGGTGATCAACGGCGTATCACAGCGGCTCTGGCGGACGCTGTGCGCAGTACGGCACCGGCTGCGCTGATCGCCGAAGCGAGCGATCCGCTACGCGATATGGTCGTAGCCGGCCACTGGATCGCCTGGCGGCGCTTCGGCCTGGCATTACCGCCGGCCTACCCACTGCATGCGCCGGTTGACGGCACCGATCCTGCGCTGGCGGGCGTCCTGCTGGCAGCCATCCGTCCACGCGGAAGCGTGATCCATACCGAGATCCAGGTGGCGATACGGCCCCAGGGTGGCAACGCCGGCTGGTCGCTCGGGCGCGGATGGCGTGCGCGTGCCACCGCGCTGAAGCTGGCGCTCGAACAACGCCAGGATTACGCCCTCACATCTGATATCGCCGCAATCGAAACGAAACTGGCCGACGCCGCTTTTGATGTAACAATCACGGCAGCGGCGATTTCAGCCGACGCCTCCGATGCCCTGGCTGCGCTCGATGCCATCGCTGACGCGCTTGGCGCGCTGCAGCAGCGCACCGCGAGCCGGCTGCAACGGCTTGAGCCCATCGGCAGGGTCCAGATGCACCGGATTGGTGGCATCGCTCCTGAACGTGTCATGGAAGCGCTGCGTGCGCCATGCAGTGCACCGCCACCGGCGCTGCTCCTGCCGCGCCAACCCTGGCGCGGGCCTGAAAGTCTCACAGCCGGCGAACTTGGCTACCTGTGGAGCGTTCCTTCCGGGCCGCTCAGCGACCTGGTGCGGCGCGACCCGTGCCGTCGAATCGCTGCGCCGCCGCACGCGTTCTGCGCCGGCGATCCGGAGCGCATCATGCTTGGACGGGCCGTGCGCAGCGACGGCAGGTGGGATCCGGTGGGTCCGGCCTTACGTGACCTGCGCCAGATCCTTCACCTGACCGCCGGTATGGGGGCCGGTAAGAGCCGGTTGCTGGCCAACCTGTGCCAGCAACTCATTCCGCATGGCTTCATGCTTATTGATGGCAAAGGCGACGATCGTGGCGGTAGCCTGGTTGATACGGTACGCCGCCTGATCCCGGTAGCGGATGAAGCGCGCCTGGTGATCCTCGATCCGCTGGACACCGCGTGGCCAGTCGGCCTGAACCCGCTCGCTGGCGCCGACCTGTCGCAGCCGGGTGGCGTTGATCTGGCGCTGGGGCAGACCCTGGCAACCTTTGCCCGGATCGACCCGGACACCTGGGGGCATGCACCCGGCATGCAGCAGTTCGCGCGAATGGCGACGTTGCTGGTGCTGGAAGGCGAGGTACGCCCGACCCTGGCGCATATCAAACAGGCATTACTTGATGAAGGGTATCGTGATGGATTGTTGCGCCTGGCCAGCAACATTGAAGTGGCAAGCTTCTGGCGCGAGGTCTACCCGCGCCTCGGCGATGGGCAACGCGCCAGTTGCGACGCTTTGCTGCGTCGCTTCGATGCGCTGCTGACTGCGGAGACAACGCGTTACCTGGTGGCGCAGGCCGAGCCGACCCTCAACCTGGCGCAGGCGATTGCCGACCGGATGATTGTACTGGCGCCGCTGCCTGATATTTCACTGGGCGGGCTGGCAGGCGCGGTCGGTACACTGATCCTGCAGGCGTTTGTGCGTGCGGCGTTTGCACGCGGTGGCGGCGACCAGGGTCGTCACGATTATCCGCTGGTGGTTGACGAACTCCAGGTGTTGATTGGTAATGGCGATGCGGGCGACATGGCGACGGCCATCACCCGGCTGCGTTCGCTGGGCGTTCCGACCATCTATGCGCACCAGGCGCTGGCGCAACTGGGCGACCTGCGCGACCTGATGCTCATTAACGCCGGAAGCCGTATTCTGCTGCAGACGCAGGAGCCGGATGCCGGCGTCTATGCGCGCCTCTACAGCGCCTCCGGGCTAAGCGCGGCGGATCTCAGCAGCCAGGCGCCCGATGAGCACCAGTACGCCGTGTTGCGTTGTCGTGGCGTGGCAGCCGGCCCCTTCTCCATGCAACCGCTGCCCTGGCCGGAGTTCCAGGATTCCGCGCTGCCGCCCTACACAGGACCAGCCTGGTATGAGATTCTGCCGCACGACGACGATCCGGCTGATCGGTACATTGTGCAGGCCGTGTATGGAACAGGAAACACGGCGCGCGTCGCGGCAGAACTGGCACGACTGGACGCGCTGGATTGGCGGCGTCTGCTACGGCGCTGGGAGTGCATCAGGCAGCAGCAGCGCAGCTTCATCGTCGCGCATCCCGGGTGCATCGCCAACCGGCTGGAGCGCCAGCGCTGGTTGTCGCGGCTGCTGGCCGGGCGCCCGCAGGTACTGGCTGCCGCCGAGTACCTGCGCGAGCGAAGCCGCCGACCGCATCAGGATGCCCAAAAAGAAGGTTGATAAGGCTCAATGGCGTTTCAAGGCGTCCTGATGGGAAGCTACGCTTGACAAGTGCAGTATACTGCATATTGAAGAGGAATAGGCAATCAAGACCGTCTCAAGAAAGGATAAAGAACCCATGCAGAAGACCGATTTTATCAAGGCGGTCGCCGATCGGGCGAACCTGTCGCAGAAGGTCACGAAGGAAGTGGTTGATGCGGCGCTGGAAGTGATTGCAGAGGCGCTCAAGCGTGGTGAGAAAGTCACGCTGACCGGGTTTGGCACCTTCGAGGTCCGCAGGCGCCAGGCGCGTGAAGGAGTGAATCCGCAGACGCGGGAGAAGATACATATCCCGGCGACGCAGACGCCAGGTTTCAGTGCCAGCAGCACGCTCAAGAACGCTGTCAAGGATAGCTGATCATCCAGGAAAGGCGTGGCGCCGTGGTATACCACGCCACCAATGGTACCATGTGGAGCCTGCAAGAAGCGCCAGACCGGCTACGCCTCTTGCAGGCATTTTGATTCACCGGTCACACGCCTCCTCGAAACGCGGGTGTGCCGCTTGCATGGCATGAGAAGTTCCGGTTCGACGTTGCCATTTGTCCTGGGGCAGATAAGCTTTCTGGCGCGCTCCAGTGCGCTCTATAAATGGATAAAGTCGAGCTTATCTACCCTGCTGATCTTGCGCAGCTAAACGTTATCACGTATACTTCTTTTAACCCCTGGTAACAGGACTTACACAGTGGCGCAGACTCTCGCGTCAGGAGAGCCTCTGGCGGCGTGGTACCCGCGATCAACGTGGTTTCGCCGGCGAAAACTACCACAGAAATGGAAAGGTACCACGCTGCCGGAGGTCCATACAACCGTTGTACGTGTTGCGGGTCAGCGCAACCGTATCACTCCTGTGTTATGAGCGACAGGACGCATGGCGGCGTTATGCGGCGCCCTGGTCCTGCAAGGCCATGAGTAGCGCCGGTGGAAGTCGTGTTGGTGTGCAGATGGTCTAGAAGCAAGGAGTAACAGCAGATGCGACGGCGAGTGTTTCTTCGCAGCGTGGCGGCAGGAAGTGCAGCCCTGACGGCTGCGACGCTGGCGGCATGCGGCCAGGCGCCGCAGACGCCGGCCCAGCAGGCAACGACGGCCCCGGAAGCGCCGCAGCAGGCGACAACGGCTCCGGCAGCAACCCAGGCGGTGGCAGCGACGACGGCCCCGGCGGCGCAGGCGCCAGCGCAGGCATCTGAGATGCCGGCGCTGGAGTGGGACATGGCGACGAGCTGGCCGGTGGCGCTCGACACGATCTTTGGTGGCGCGCAGACCGTTGCCGACCGTGTTGCGGCGATGACGGACGGCAAGTTTGTGATCAAGCCGCGCGCCGCCGGCGAACTGGCTCCTGGCCTGCAGGTGCTCGACGTGGTGCAGCAGGGCGCGGTGCCGATGGGGCATACTGCGTCGTACTACTACGTTGGCAAGAGCCCGGTTGCGGCTTTCGGCACGTCACTGCCGTTTGGTCTCAATGCCCAGCAGCAGAATGCCTGGCTGTATGATGGTGGTGGGTTGGCGAAGTTGCAGGAAGCCTACGCCAGGCTCTTCAATGTGATCCAGTTCCCGGCCGGCAATACCGGTGTGCAGATGGGCGGCTGGTTCCGCAAGGAGATTAACACTGTCGCCGACCTGCAGGGCCTCAAGATGCGCATCCCTGGCCTGGGCGGCCAGGTGATGACGAAACTTGGCGTGACGGTGCAGGTTATTGCCGGCGGCGAGATCTTCCAGGCACTGCAGACCGGCGCCGTTGATGCGGCGGAGTGGGTCGGCCCGTATGACGACGAGAAGCTGGGCCTGAACAAGGCGGCACAGTTCTACTACTATCCGGGGTGGTGGGAGCCGGGCCCCACACTCGAGGTGCAGGTCAATCTCGATAGCTGGAACCAGCTGCCAAAGGCGTACCAGGAAGCAGTAAAGACGGCGTCGGCCGAGGCGAACATCACCATGCTGGCGCGCTATGATGCGCGCAACCGCGAGGCGCTCAAGCGCCTGGTCGACTCCGGTGTGCAGTTGCGGCCTTATAGCAAGGAGATCCTTGCTGCGGCGGAGAAGGCGGCTTTCGAGTTGTATGACGAGTTTGCCGCCAAGGATGCCGATTTTAAGGCAATCTATGAGGAGTGGAAGGCATTCCGCACGGCGATTTACGAGTGGAACAAGGTCAACGAGGCAGGCTTCACGAATTACGTGTACAACGTATAATGGTCGCCTCCCGCGACAGACGGTCTTGCTTGTAAAGGTATATCCGAACAAGCATGGGCATGTTGTTCGTAACTGTTCACATTTGGGGTAAAACGCCACCCCGGGAGCGAGGGCAGGACGCCCTCGCTCCCGGGAGAAGTGTGAACACTTAGAGCCTATTGGGAAACCTCTACGCCCCCTGTCATTGCGAGGAGCGTGAGCGACAGCTTGCAGCGAGCGCAGCGTGGCTGAAGCAATCTCCGCTTGCACTGGGAGATTGCTTCGCTATCGCTCGCAATGACCCGGAAGATGGGAGCTTGCGTCGCTGTACCCGCAATGACAGCCAGCCATCCGTTCTTCGGACAGGCTCTTAGTGCCTCTCCGAAATCCCATGGGCATGCTGTCATTGCGAGGAGCGCCAGCGACGACGCAATCTACCGGCCCGAGAGGAGATTGCTTCGCTCGCGCTCGCAATGACATCCAGTCCGTTCTTCGGACAGGCTCTTACTCCTGTCATTGCCACGACGTGCGCGGTGGAGATAGACTCCGCTTCGTTCTGATCTATGGCAGCATGGTACTGCTGAGTGCGGGTGGCTGCGATCCGCCCCTATCTCATCACCTCAGACAATTTCCGCACCTCGAACCCCATTGCCGCAAACTGATCCAGAATCTGCGGTAGGGCGTCGGCGGTGGCTTCGCTGCCGCAGTGCGCCAGAATGATTGCGCCGTGTAGTTCCTCAGGCGCCAGTTTCTGTGTGACGCGTTCCAGTAGAAATGCAGGCGTTTTTGGCTCGCCGACCGAATCGAGGCTGTCGAGCGTCCAGTATACCGGTAGATATCCCTCAGCAAGCGTCACGCGCAGTACGCGTTCGTCGTATGCGCCATACGGCGGGCGGAAGAACGGCCTGGTGGTTGCACCGGGCGCGATCTCGCGCAGTAGCGCCTCCGTTTCAGCCAGTTCGCGCCGGATTGCGCCCTCGTCCAGGGTCGTCAGATCCGGGTGGTTCATGGTGTGATTGGCCAGTTCATGACCGTCGGCTACCATCTGGCGGACAAGGTCCGGGTTATCGCGTATCCACTTCCCGGTGAGGAAGAAGGTGATGGTGACACCACGCTCGCGCAGCGCGTCGAGTATGCGCGGCGTCGGCGCTGCGCCGGCCCCGGCATCGAGTGTCAGCGCAATCCATGGCTGCTGCCCGCCGCGCTGCACCAGTAAGACATCACCATCGCCCGCCGCGTCGGACACCGGCACAACAAGCTCGCGCCCCACACGCGGTGGCGCGTCGAGCAAGTTATAGCTCATAATCAGCGCTGGTGAGGTCCCGTAACGCGCGGCGATCTGTTCAAGCGTCTCGCCGGCTGCCACGCGATGCCCGACATACCCGGCAATCACCGGCTCCGGAGTGATGGCCGGTGTGGCTGCAGGTGCCGGCACGATTGTTGGCGTGGCAACGGCCGGTGGTGGCATCGTCGCTGCGGCGCGCGTCACCGTTGCAGGCGCAGCAGTCACTTCCGGCGATGGTGCCGCCGGGACGCCGGTAGGCGCAACAATGGCCGGCGCCGGTGGGCGCTGCACCAGGTCGTTCAGCAACCAGCCGAGCGCTATGCCGGTCAGCAGTGTGAGCATGATAAGCGGCAGGCTTGTATTGCGGGCATCTGGCGTCATGCAAGTACCGAGCGGTGCGTGAGCGGCCATGAACAAGAATGGTGCCTGGTGTCAATACATTTCAGATAAGATCGCGCAAGGTATTGCGCCTATCGCACGGTGCGGGTCGCCTGACCCCCCTGTTTCTGACGAATCTTCGCGCGCAGGAGTTCCCGAAAGGTGTCGATCGATTGCTGATCACCAAATGCGCGTTTCGGTACGACCGAATAGGCCCAGCGACCATGAACCAGGACGAACAGCCGGTCGCTTTCGACGAACGAGGTATAGCGTTCCCACGGGCGGCTGATATGCTCCGAGCCGAAGCGGAAGTGCGCGCCACGCTGATCGAATATTGACTCGAACGGCTGGCGCAATGTCGGGCTACTACGGAAGGTTGACCACACCAGCAGCAGTGGCATTGGATCAAACCAGGTGAAGATGCCCATTGCAAGTAAAAGTAGTGCTGCAGGCTGAACGCCGGCGGTCAGGATGACCCAGATGCCGCCGAATATGGAAAGCGCGCCGATGCCTTTGTAGAAGAGATGTTTGCGTGTCGAACGCTGGTAGAGGCGGCACGCATGGAGCTGTTCCGCCATTGTGTGGGTATAACGCAATGTGATTGCGCCAGGTTTCGCCGGTGCTGTGACAGTCATGGGATGATTAACTCCTGTCCGACCCGCAGCGTATCCGCCGCCGCCGGGGTCAGATTATTGGCGCGCAGCAATGCTTCGACGCTCACGCCATTGCGTTCGGCAATCAAACGTAACGTATCCCCTGGCTGGACCACGTAGCGCCGCTGCGCACCCTGCGGCGCAGCAGCGGGCGTCGCGGTCGGCAGGGGGGTGGGTTCGGGCGTCGCGGTCGGCAGGGGGGTGGGTTCGGGCGTCG
>JACAEQ010000026.1 GCA_013388755.1 Chloroflexota bacterium | reverse complement strand
TGGGAGTCCGACTCCTCCCCCCAGCGGGGGGAGGTTGGGGGGGGGGCTGTGCGGTGCAGAACGCCTTATTTGCAAGATATTGCTCTTAGAGCCTGTCCGAAAACCCATGGGCATGCGGTCAGTGCGCGGAGCGCCAGCGACCGCCTGCAGCGAGCGCAGCGTGGCTGACGCAATCGAGCGGCGCGCGAGGAGATTGCTGCGCTCGTGCTCGCCATGACAGTGACCATCTGGTGTTCGGATAGGCTCTTAGTTGAAAAGTGTTGCTCATAGAGCCTGGAAGCGGTTGGTACGGCGTCGTACGCTTCCCGGAAGCGCTGTGCCGCAGAACGTTCCGCCACCCATCCGGTACTGGTGCCGGGCGGCGCCGGCCATCGTGCTCAATGGAAGTGCACAATGCGCAGGAAGCTGTCAGCCTTGAGCGAGGCACCGCCCACCAGTGCCCCATCAATGTCGGGTTGCGCCATCAGTTCGTCTACATTGTCGGGTTTGACGCTGCCGCCATACTGAATGCGAACGGTTGCAGCCACATCGGTGCCAGCCAGCTCGGCCAGTGTACGCCGGATGGTTGCGTGCATTGCCTGCGCATCGTCGGGCGTGGCCGTGTCGCCGGTGCCGATCGCCCAGACCGGCTCATAGGCGATCACGATCTGCCCGATCTGTTCCGGCGTCATGCCGGCCAGGCCGGCGCGCACCTGCGCCACAACGATCGTTTCCGCCTGCCCGGCATCGCGTTGCGGCTTGGTCTCGCCGACGCACATGATCGGCAGCAAGCCATGCGCCAGCGCCGCACGCACCTTTCTATTAATCAGTGCATCGTCTTCGCCAAAGATCGCCCGCCGTTCGCTGTGACCTGCGATCACATACGTGCAGCCCAGATCGCGCAGCATAAGCGGCGAGATCGCGCCGGTATACGCCCCCTGCGTTTCGGTATAGGCGTCCTGCGCGCCAAGTTTCACCGGCGTGCCTGCGAGCAACGCCCCGACCGTCTGGAGCGCCGTGAATGGCGGACAGACCAGCACTTCGCGGTCGCTGACGTCGCCAAGGCCGTGCAGTAACGCTTCAATCAGTTCGCGCGCCTCACCCGTGGTTTTGTACATCTTCCAGTTGCCTGCGAGAAGTGGCGTTCGCATGTGACCTCCTCTAACCACCAAGCATTCTCATCACGAAGAGCCAGATGCCAAGCATCGCGCCAGGGAGAACAAAAGCCAGCAGAATGCCGATAGCGACCGTGACGCCGAAAACGACCGGGCTCCAGGCCAGCACCTTGGCACCATCGAATGGCCCGGCCGGGATCATGTTGAACAGGCCGAGCCAGGCGTTCAACGCCACCCCGGTCGCAAACAGACCCACGATCCACTGATCGCGCAACCCGGCAAGGAACACGAACGGCGCAATCACCAGGAATAGCAGCGCAAGGGCCAGGTTGGTCGCCGGCCCTGCGAGTGCGATCAGCCCGCTTTGGCGCGGGGTCAGGTACCCGCGATGCCAGACGGCGCCGGGCGCAGCAAAAAACAGGCCGAGCGGGAGCAGCGCAACCACGATCGAAATGGCCAGCATCTGCACGTTGGCCACGAAGTGTGCCTGCGCACCGAAGCGTCGTGCGACGATGCGGTGTGCCAGTTCGTGAAGGACGAACCCCAGGCCGCAAACGACCGCCGCGATGGCCAGGTTCAGCAGAAACCGGCTACTGGCCAGGTTGGCGGCGCCAGTCTGAAAAACGGCATAGGCGACGGTTGTACCGCCCCAGGCTTTGAGCAACTCCATTGTATCGTTGCTGCGTCCCGCGAAGATTGCCTCGTCGGGCGTCGAGAACATACAGGCTCCATCTCTTGTGGCCGCGCATGACATCGCGCGGCGTGGTCAACGTTCCGGATGTTGTTCGGTTGTCCAGGCATGCCCGCCGATGAGCGGAACGAAGCGTACCTCGCACAACTGCTCGGTGCGCACTTCCTGATCGCTGCGGCGCAGGCGCAAGAGCACCTGCGCCTGGCGCCCACCGACCGGGATGACGAGGCGCCCGGCGGCATTCATCTGCTCACGGAGCGGGGCTGGCACCCAGGGCGATGCCGCCGACACCAGGATGGCATCGAACGGCGCATGGTTCGCCAGGCCACGGGTACCATCGCCAATATGCACATGGACGTTGGCATAGCCGAGCCCACGTAGCAAGGCCGCCGCCTCGTCGGCGAGCAGCGCCCGGCGTTCCACCGTGTGCACCTCGGCAGCGATCCGACTGAGCACCGCTGCGGCATAGCCCGAGCCTGTACCGATCTCGAGCACCCGGTCTACTGCGGTGAGCTGAAGCGCTTCGATCATGAGCGCAACCATATAGGGCTGCGAGATTGTCTGCCCTTCAGCAATGGGCAGGGCCTGGTCACTATACGCCTGGGCGCGTTCCGTGGGAGGAACGAAAAGATGGCGCGGCACCTGCGCCATGGCGGCCAGCACACGCTGGTCGTTAATGCCGCGCCGTGCGAGCAGATCGATCATCGCGCGGCGCTCGCTTGCATATTCCATGGCCGCCGCTCCTTGCATACCGCCTATTATACCCCCTTTGCACGACCCTGGTGTGCAATGGTAACAAATTGGTAGCGTGCGGTTGCTACACTCGGCAGCGGGAATGATGATTGTCGCTCAGCGTTATAGATGCAGGAAGCCCGACTATGCAGCCATCTCTTTCCGATAGCGAGCTCATCGTTCGTGCCAAGGCCGGTGACGACATGGCGTTCGCGCAGATCTACGAGCGCTATTCGAAAGCGATTTATCGCTATATCTATTTCCGCGTTGGTGAATCCGATCTGGCTGAGGACCTGCAGGCCGAAGTGTTTCTGCGCATGTTCGAAGGGCTGGACCGCTACGAGGATCGTGGCTGGCCCATCTCGGCCTGGCTCTACCGGATCGCCCACGATCGCACCGTTGATACGATCCGTCGCCAGCGCAAGCGCCCACAGGTGCCGCTCGAATCATGGGGCGGCGCATGTGACGGGCCGGAGCTGGAGATTGACGCACGTCTCGACTACGAAGAAATCAACCGCCACATGCGCGATCTGACTGATGATCAACGCCAGGTCATCTATATGCGCTTCATGGCTGATATGTCGATCCAGGAGGTCGCGCGCCTGCTGGGGCGCACCGAAGGCGCGATCAAGGCGCTGCAGCATCGCGGGTTGCAGTCGCTGGCACGCCGGCTCTCGGCCTCGGTGTGACGATCGCCTTCCCCCCCTAGTGACCACCAGTCGTAGCCCCGGCGCATCCTGGATGAAACCTGCCCCAGACCTTCCCCCCGTTATTGTTCCTACTTCTCCTCTGCCGAAGACAAGAGCGCCGCTGTAAGAGCTGCGTGTCGGGGTGACTGCGTAACTCTGGCAACGTGATGTACATGGGGTATTCCCTGGCTCCCATGCGGCATGTATCATACCGTGTGGTACGATTGGCATAGGATCATCATACGTTTGGAGAGTGACCATGGCGCTGACCATTGCTGCTGGTCTGGCGATGCTCGCCTACCTGGCCGGAGCGATTCCGTTCAGTTTTCTTGTCGCGCGCGCACGCGGCGTCGATCTGCGGGTTGTCGGCAGCGGCAATGTTGGTGCGTCGAATGTGTGGCGCAATTGCGGTTTTGGCGCGTTCCTGGTCGCCCTGGCCGGGGATATGCTGAAGGGTGCACTACCCGTGGCGGTGGCGCAGGCGCTTGGTCTTGCGCCGCTTGCCGTGATTGCCGTTGGTGCGGCGGCAATGCTGGGCCACACGCGTTCGATCTTCCTCGGATTTCGTGGCGGGAAGGCGGTCGCGACCGGTGGCGGCGTGCTCCTGGCACTGGCGCCGCTTATCGCGCTGACCGGCCTGGTGTGCTGGGGGATCGTCTTTGGCGCGACGCGGATTGCCGCCGTGGCGTCGCTCAGCGCCGCGATAGCCTGTGCGATCGTGGCCGGTGTGATGTTCCTGCTAGGTGCCCTGCCGCTTGCCTCTGCACTCTTTGTCTGGGTCGCCGCTGTGGCGATCGTCGCCCTTCACCGCGCCAACATTCGTCGCCTGCGCAGCGGTACCGAGAATCGCTTCGAGAAGCTATAGCAGACTGCTCGATTGCATAGTGTCGTCTGTTCCCGTTTTGATTGAAAGGGTGTTTTTCCGTCGGCGGAACGACGGTCCTGGCGAATGCGGGTGCCTTCGCGCCGCCGAGTTCAGCGATCTGGAGATCGCTTCCAGACCTTCGTTCGCGTGACGCGCCGCCCACTGCGTCACGCTTATTACTACGAGTTACGCGGTTGCCCGAGTGGGCGACTCGCGTCACCGATCGTCTTGCCTTCGGCAGAGCGGACGTATCTTCTTTTGTGGTGCGCTGTGGCGGCGAAGC
>JACAEQ010000034.1 GCA_013388755.1 Chloroflexota bacterium | reverse complement strand
TTGCTGCCCTTGAGGGTGATCTTCAGCTGGTAGACCCGGCTCGGGGCCGCAGCGGCTTTCCGTGGCATCTGAACCTCCTTCATCCGGTGGGGCGTCAGGCGGCGCAGCGCGCCGGCCCATGGCACACCCTACATTGTTGCCGGATAGCCACGCATGCTACGGCATCCGTTGCCTGCCGTCAATCGCGCAGTGCTCATAGCAGCGCGGAAACGCGATGTGCATGTAACATTCTCCACATTACAATAATCGCGGGAATGTTAAATCCGGATAGATCTGCGCGCCTTCGTCGGCCAGACGGCGTTCGAAAATCTCGCCCGGCAGTGGGTGCTGGAGGAGGGGCGGGCCGGCAGCATCCCGTTCACCCCCCAGATGATCGGCAGCCACTGGAGTCGCCAGGTGCAGGTCGATGTCGTGGCCGCGAACTTTCAGAGCCGCGAGGTGCTCGTGGGCGAGTGCAGGTGGGGCGCCGACACGATCGATCGCGCGGTGGTGCGCGCGCTGGTCAAGCAGAAAGTGCCGCTGCTCCGCGCCGATCTCCCGGATGCGGGCCAGGGCTGGACAACGCACTTCGCGCTCTTCGCCCGGGCCAGATTCACGTCGGCCGCCCGCAAGGACGCCCGCCGCCATACCATCGTGCTGTTCGATGCGGCCAGGCTTGATCAGGAGCCTGGATAAAGCACGAAGAATCCATGCACGACCTGTCCCATCCGCCGCTGACCATCCCCGCCGGCACCCAGGTGGTTGCCCGTGCGGCCGTGCGCGACTCTGCCGGCGTCGAGCTGGCCCCGGCCGGCGCGGTGGGGGTGGTGGTCGCCGTGCCCGAGCGGGTTGACGGCGCCTATATCGTGCGCCTGCCTGATGGGCGTGAGGTGGCACTGCATCGCGCACAGCTCAGTATTCGCAAGGCCCATCAGCGCGAGGGAGTTTTGCCACCACCGCCTGCCCAGGCAAGCCTGCGCCCTTACATCATCTACCGCTGCGTGGTCGGCTCGCGCGCCTACGGCCTCGACGACGACGCCTCCGATACCGACCGGCGCGGGTTCTACCTGCCGCCGGCGCGGCTGCACTGGTCGCTAGCCGGTCTGCCCGGGCAGATCGAGGATCACGCCGCCCAGGAGTGCTACTGGGAGCTGGAGAAGTTCTTGCGCCTGGCGCTGAAGGCTAACCCGGACGTGCTGGAGTGCCTCTACACGCCGCTGGTCGAGCACGCGACGCCGCTGGCCGAGGAGCTGCGCGGCCTGCGCGATCGCTTCCTGTCGAAACATCTCTACCAGACCTGCAACGGCTATGTGCTCTCGCAGTTCCGCCGCATGGAGCAGGACCTGCGCACCCACGGCGAGGTGCGGAACAAACACGCCATGCATCTCATCCGCAACCCAGTGGCGGCTGTTCGAGAAGGAGCGCCCGCCGCGCGGTAAGGGCGCAGCGCGCTGCGCCCTTCCGACTCTACGTCTTCCGCGTGCTACTTACCGGCATCAACCTGATGCGAACGGGCATGGTGGAGTCGAACCTGGTAACGCTGAACGAGATCTTCCGGCTCGCGTATATTCCGGAACTGGTCGGTCGCAAGCTGGCCGGGCTGGAGCAGAGTATGCTGAGCGACGGCGATGTAGCCCGGTTCGCCGCCAAGTACGCCCGGCTGCGCAGCGAGTTGGAGATCGCTCCGCCAGCGCGATCTGGAACGGCATGGCGCTGCGCATCGACCGCGACTCGCCTGGCAAGATCTGCCACGCACCTGGCTGCACGCCAGGGGATCTGCTGGCGTTTGTCGGGCGACCGACGGACGAGGGAAGCGCGTAGGAAACACGAAGCCCACCCTGTCTTTGCCTGGCGGCGGGCAGGATGGGCATCGGGGCGGCTGCCTCGGCGTTGCTGGAATGCGGCAGCTTAACAACCTGTTGTGTTGTAGGGTGAAAGGCCGGCGCGCAGCACGGGCGACGAGATGGTGGAGATATCATTCCGCCGCTCGCTCCGCACTGCGCGTCCGGAAGCCTCAAAGCCCTTCGATGGTGGAGATGGGGGGAGTCGAACCCCCGTCCAGAAAAGTTAGACCCAGACGTCTACAAGCATAGTTCATCGTTTATTGTCGCTCGCAGCCGCACGATGAACAGGGCGACCGTTGAGCCATCCCGCTTATCTTAGCCCGGCCTAGCAGGCGTGAACCGGGAGCGCCCCGACTTGCTGACGCTCTGACTTACTCCATCGGGGTGAGAGTAAGGGAGCGGGTTGCCTGTTTTACTAGGCAGCCATGGCCATCGCCGGCTTAAAGGCGACGACCTTGTTGTTGTTGGCAGTTATGCCGTTGCCCCTTTAACGAGACTGGGCGGCTCGGCTTGCAGCCGGAGACATCCTTCCCTGTCGAGACCAGTCATCCCCATGCAAATGCATTGTAACAGATCGTAGGGCCGCTGTAAAGCATGAGGACCATTAGAACAGGGCATGTACTCTCCGATGGCGGCGCAAGCTTACGCACGCGATTTCAGCGCACTCAGCACATGGTAACCACGCGAGACCGCCAGAGTCTCGACATGGCCATAGCGCACGCGTATGGCCGCCTCGTACGACAAGAAGCGATTTGCCACCAGCACCAGTCGCCCGTCTGGCGCCAGCAGATTGTAGGTATCGGCAATGAATCCTCGTGCAACGCGGTCGTCAATTGTCTTGCCGGCATGAAACGGTGGGTTGCTCAGTGCCATGTCATAGACACGCCCGGCTACCGCCGCAAGCCCATCGCTCAACAATATCTCGACCCGCTGCAGACCGGCGGCCGTCACATTTGCGCGGGCTGCGGCAACCGCCAGCGTGCTGGCGTCGAGCATATCAACCCGCCGTGCACCACGGCGCGCCGCCACCAATCCAAGCAAGCCATAACCACAGCCGGCATCGAGAACACGCGCACCTGCGGGATCGGGCATGGTTTCGAGCAACAACCGTGTGCCATCATCCAGCCGGTCGTAGCTGAAGATCCCTGGCAAACTGCGAATATCGTATCGCTCACCACCGGTCTCAACGCTGAAGGTCTGCCAGGTTCCCGGCGCAATTCCCGGCAGGTGCGCCCAGTCAGGATCGCCGTTCGCTTCGGTTTTGCTTGCGAGCGCAACCCGGCAGCGCCGCCGATACGCCAGCAAGGTTGCGCTGCCGAACAATGCGGCCGCGTCGTCAATGACCGGGCGGATGCCTTCATCGTTATGCCCGGCGAGGTACAGGCGTCCACCCGGCCGCAGCGCGTCGCGCGCTGCACGTAGCCACATACGCGCCAACCCACGGCTGGGCGGTACGACCAGGGTCACAATGTCGAAGCTGCCGGCGGCGGTGCCGGGCAGATCGAGGGCATCGTGCACCGTGGCGGCAACGCCGTTGGCCACGAGCGTGCGCCGCGCCGCCGCTAAGGCCGGTTCCCAGATATCGCCCAGCATCATCTGTGCGGCGGCGCGGCGCACGAGGTACGCGCCGAGCGCGCCATGCCCGGCTCCCAGCAGCAGGATCCGCGAACCGGGTACGACTTCCACCGCATCCGCCAGGAGTTCATTGGGAGCCCCGAAGCCGTCCCAGCCAGGAAAGCCGGGGCGCGTTACGACATGGATGCGCTCGCCGCCGACAACGGCGTCAAAGGTATGCCAGCCATCGGCTGGATGTTCACGTGACTGTGGCGCCATGCGTGGTATGATCGCACTGGCGCTGGAGCCTGTCAACCGATGCATAAGAGCCTATCCGAAAACCAGATGGTCAATGTCATTGCGAGCGCGAGCGAAGCAATCTCCTCTCGCGCCGGTAGATTGCTTCGTCGCTGGCGCTCCTTGCAATGACAGCATGCCCATGGGTTTTCGGATAGGTACTAAGGAGGTGCGAGATGCAACTCACGACGGTCGGTATCGAGAACCCTGACGGACTGAATGTTATTATTGGTCAGACCCATTTCATCAAGACGGTCGAGGATGTTCATGAAGCGCTGGTTGGCACCGTGCCCGGCATCCGATTCGGCCTTGCATTCTGTGAGGCATCCGGCAAATGCCTGGTGCGCTGGAGTGGTACGGAGGAGGCGCTGATCGACCTGGCGCGCAGGAATGCGCTTGCCATTGGCGCCGGGCATTCGTTCATCATCGTGCTTGGGGCGGGCTACTATCCGGTGAACGTTCTGAATGCCGTCAAGATGGTGCCGGAGGTATGCCGTATCTTCTGCGCCACGGCCAACCCTCTTGAGGTTGTGGTAGCCGAGACGGAACAGGGGCGCGGTGTGCTGGGTGTTATTGACGGCAGCCCGCCGGCCGGTGTCGAGGGCGACGATGACATCGCCTGGCGCAAGGGCTTCCTGCGCCAGATCGGGTATAAGGCGTGAGGTTACCGGTTGCGGGGTACGGGTCGCAGGTGTACAGGGTACGAACGCAAAGTTCACCTGCAACGTTCAACCTGCAACCTCCCTCTCCCCTTCCGCTGCTCGCCTGATGCTATAATAGTGACTGGAGAAGCATCGCCGCGGGGAGACGCATGGACTACCTGGTGACTATCGGGCTTGAGATTCACGCCCAGATCCAGACACGCTCGAAAATGTTCTGTGGTTGTAGCGCGGATTATGCCGCAGCACCGCCGAACACCCACGTCTGCCCGGTCTGTATGGGATTGCCGGGTTCGCTGCCGGTGCCCAACCGCCGTGCGATTGAACTCGCGGCGCTGACTGGCCTTGCGCTCAATTGCCGTATCGCCAGCGATAATGTGATCAGCCGGAAGAACTATTTCTATGCCGATCTCCCGTCCGGCTATCAGCGCAGCCAGTACGATGACCCGTTGTGCGTCAATGGCTGGGTCGACATTGATGGTGATCAGGGCCCGAAACGGATTGGCCTGACACGTGTGCATATTGAGGAAGATACTGGCAAATTGACGCATACCGCCGATGGCGGGTCGCTGGTCGACTTCAACCGCGCCGGTGTGCCGTTGATGGAAATCGTCTCGGAACCTGATATTACCTCACCGGAAGAAGCGCGCCGCTACTTTCAGAAACTACGCCAGATTCTGGTCTGGATCGGCGTCAACAGTGGCGATATGGAGTCGGGCGCGCTGCGCTGCGATGCCAATGTGTCGGTGCGCCCCGCTGGCCAGCAAGCATATGGCGCCAAGGTTGAGATCAAGAACATTAACTCGTTCCGTTTTGTGGAACGGGCGCTGGCCTATGAGATTGAACGCCAGGTCACGTCGCTACGGGCCGGTGAGCGGATTGTCCAGTCAACCCGCGGCTGGGATGAGGCAACCGGCACAACGGTTGCGCAGCGCACCAAGGAATTTGCCGAGGATTACCGCTACTTCCCGGAACCGGATATTCCACCACTTCGCCTGACCGAAGCATGGGTCGCCGAGCGGCGCGCCGAATTGCCTGAATTGCCTGATGCGCGCCGCCAGCGGTTCATGACCGATTATGATCTGACCCCGTATGATGCAACGGTGCTGACCGATGAGCGGGCAGTCTCGGATTACTATGAGCAGGCGGTAGCGGCGGCTCGCCCGCGCGGGGTGGCCCCGAAAGATGTTGCCAACTGGCTGACCGGCGAGTTGTTCCGCTTACTGAAGGACTCCGGGGAAACGCTGGTGGTGGCCGCGCAGCGTATACGCCCGGAGTATCTGGCCGAGGTGCAGGAACTGCTGAACAATGGCGTCATTACACGTACCAGCGCCAAGGAGGCGTTCGATGCCGCCTTCCGCGAAGGGCGCGCGCCGGCGCAGATAGTCGCTGAACGTGGGATGGCCGTGATTGGCGCTGGCGACGCTCTGACCGACATGGTACGGCAGGCGATTGCGGACAATCCAAAAGTGGTGGAGGAATATCGCGGCGGCAAGGTGACAGCGATCAAGTATTTGATCGGCCAGGTGATGAAAGCCACCCGCGGCCAGGCCAGCCCACAGGCGGTGCAGCAGGCGCTGGAACAGGAGCTGACACGGCAGTAGTCATCCGGCGTGGCATGCTGTCGTACCTCATCCCGCTGAGCAGGCGGTAAGTAAGCAGTACATCGTGCAGCGCCATCCGCGGCGCACTGAAGTGTCGCTTTACGTGTGAGGAGGCTCCATGTCCAGCAGTGCCCTGTTTCGTCCCACGTTTACTGACCTCCGCGCCGAGATAGAACGTCGTGTGGCGCAGAACGCGCCTTCTGACGAGATAGCCGCATTAATTGATGGTTTTCTGGCGGCTGGTGGTGACGCGCCTTCGCCACTGGTCGAGTATGACGGGGCGGTCACGTGGCTGTTCCGCAGCGCATCGGCGGAGAGCGTCTCGGTGGTCGGTGACGTGCTCGGTTATGATCCGGCGACGACGCGTATGGCCAGGTTGCCGGGATGCGATCTGTTCTACCTGACGGCGCAACTGCCGCTTGATGCCCAGATTGCCTATGCGTTTGCGGTCGATGTGCCGCAAGTTCCGGTGCGTGATGGCGGGCGCTGGCTCGAGCGCTGTGTCGCTGACCCGTTGAACCCGCGCCAGATGGTTGAGACACATCCATTGCGTGTGGCTTCCGTGCTCGAGATGCCGGGTGCCGTCCCATCCTTTGATCCGGATGGCTCGCTCGATGAAGCGCCGGTTTTCGCCGGTGCGCAGGTGATCTGGAGCGCGGCACTTCATGGCTGGCGCCGTCTCTGGATCTATCTGCCACCCCAGTACGACCCTGAGACCCGGCGCTACCCGGCAATCTACTTTCTCGACGGTGAGGCGTATTTATTGTCGGCGCGGCTGCCGTTGATGCTGGATGTCTTGATCGAACAGGATGAGATTGCGCCGCTGGTAGCCGTTATGGTCGAATGTGAACCGGCTCGCTCGCGGCGGTCCTCATCGGCGGCGCTGGCGCGCTTTGTTGCCGATGAGGCTGTGCCCTGGATCGATGCGCGTTACGCAACATCGTCCGATCCACTCGATCGGATCATCGGCGGCGCCGGTACCTATGGAGCTCAGGCAGTGTACACTGCCCTGCACCGGCCGGATATGTTTGGCGGCCTGATTGCGCAGTCGCCGGGAATGCAGGCACCTGGCCGGGTGGCGCCGTTGCTGGCGCGCAACCGTGCGCGCGGCTATGGTTCGCCCCGCTGTTATGTTGATGTCGGTCGGTATGAGGATGCCGCTGCGATCGAAACGACGCAGGCATTGTGTAGCATGCTTGTGGAAGGAGGAGCTGCAGTGTCGTATCAGGATTTCGCCGGTGGGCGCGGCTTCTCCGGCTGGCGGGTGGCACTACCTGACGCGCTGCGCTTCCACTTCGGATCGTCGGCGTTGAGCGACCTGTGATCGCGTAGTTGATTGCGATCGGGATGTGAGGTGACCTGGAACGTCATTGTTCATGGTCGGGCACTCGGGGGGACCACCGGTACACAATGCGTGGCTGAACGATCGTCGGCATGGAGCCAGGGCATGGACGTGGTGATCCGTACGGAAGAATTGACGCGACGTTTCGGTACGCGCGTTGCCGTCGATCGCGTGAATCTGGAAGTGCGTCAGGGTGAGATCTTTGGCTTCCTCGGACCGAATGGCGCCGGTAAGACGACGACGATCGGAATGTTGCTCGGGTTGATCAAGCCCACGTCTGGCCGGGCGTTTGTGCTTGGCCATGATATTCAGCGCGAGGCAGCCGTGGCCCTGCGCGACGTCGGCGCGATGATCGAGGCGCCGGCGTTCTATCCCTACCTTTCCGGTCGCGATAATCTGCGGGTCCTGGCGCGCGCCAGCGGCCTGCCCGACAGCCGCGCCGATGAAACGCTGGCGCACGTTGACCTGGCAACACGTGGGCGCGACCGGTTCAGTACCTACTCGCAAGGGATGAAACAACGTCTGGGCATTGCGGCGGCGCTGCTCCATCGCCCCCGGCTGATCATACTCGATGAACCTACCAATGGCCTCGATCCGGCCGGCCAGCTCGAGATTCGCAGTCTGGTGCGTTCCCTGGCCGGCAGTGGGCGTACGGTGTTCCTCTGCAGCCATATGTTGCACGAAGTGGAACAGCTTTGTCAGCGCGTCGCGATTCTCAAGCAGGGGCGAATCATCGCCCAGGGCGAAGTCGCCACCCTGTTGCGCCGCGGCGTCCTGGTGCGCACAATGGGTGAGCGTGAACGCGCTGCCGCGCTCCTGCGCGCGGCGCCCTGGATCGCTGGCGTCAGTGATCACGCCGATGCGTTGCTGATCGATGCACCGAACGATCGGACGGCGGATATCAATGCATTGCTGACCTCCGGCGGTGTGCCGGTGGCCGAGATCCGTAGTTACGAGGCGAGCCTGGAAGAGTTCTTTCTTGAGGTGACCGCCGAGCGCTGACCATGATTGATCTCATCCGCGCCGAGTGGCTCAAACTCTCGCGTCGCCCGTTGAGCTGGATATTGCTCGTCATCTTCTTGCTCTTGCTGGCGGCACAGGTGTTCACCCAGTTTGCGCTGGTGATGCGCTTGCCGGATCGCACGGGCGTCGCCGGGGCCCAGATCGAAGAGTGGCGTCGCGGCCTCGCGTTCCCGGGGATTTTTGCAACGACATTGAGCCATGTCAATGGCGTCGGCGGTATTTTTGCGGTTATCTTTGCGGCCGGTGCAATGGGCAGTGAATATTCCTGGGGCACGCTGCGCACGCAACTGGCGCGCGATCCGGCGCGTGGCCGGTATCTGCTGGCAAAACTGGCGACCATCATGCTGATGCTCGCCGTCGCAACGCTGCTGGCGCTGCTGGTCGGTGTGGTGTGTGCGGCGGCGCTGGCGCCTCTGCTCGGCCACGCCATCGCGGTGTCGGTGGAGGATCTGCTCCGGCTGGCACTGGCGCTGGTGCGCGCATTGTATGTTCTGTTCCCCTATGTGCTTCTGACGCTGTATGCCACGCTCTTCAGCCGATCATTGCTGGCGGGCCTCTCCATCGGGCTGTTCTACATCATTCTTGAAGTGAGCTTTGGCGCGCTGGCACTCCTCCGCGTCCTGGGCGGATTCTGGGCGCTGGCCTACAACCTGACGATCGGGCAGAATATCAATACCCTCACCCTGATGAATCGCCACGCGTTTGGTCTGCGGCCCGAAACGACCGCTCCGCTTGACCTTGCGCAGCTGCCGTCCCCGCTTCAGGCGACACTGGTCATTGCCGTCTATTCCGGCGCGTTGCTCTTCCTCTCGCTGCATCTCATTCGCAGCCGTGATGTAACTGGCCCGGCCTAGTCTGATTGCAGATTCAGATCGGGCATGGTGCTTCTGGGCGTGGTCGGCGTCGCGCTCGATGGGAGATACGTGCACCGCAACGCACATGCGCCTCACGTCGCCATGCCGATCAGCCTGAGCGTCGTTCGACCAGCAATACAACGGGCAGCGCAGCGAATGAGTCGATCTGCAACAGCGCACCATCCGCCTGCACAAACATGCCCGTCTACGAGCCACCATCCAGGTTCAAGGCACGCTCAATCTCCAGGTCGGATGTTGCGAGCCACGACGCCAGCGCGTGGAGCGTGAATGCGCTGGTCGGGCAGACGATGAGCAAGAGGCGCCCGGCGCGATCCAGGGCCGCGACGCTGCGCCGCGCGCGCTGGCCATCTTCTGCAATATCAGCGGCAATACCACCCGGGTAGACCAGCATCGGGAACGACTGGATCGCCTGGTCCAGCGGAACAGACGGGTCGTATGGCTCGTCGCGCAGTGGCTGCATCCATATCCGCCCATCGGGCGACGTCGCAAGCATCCCGCCAAAGCCAACATACGGCGCGCCATGCGCCGTACCATCGCTGACCAGCAGGGCAGTTGCCGTATGATCGGCGGTGAAAAAACCGCCATTGACGGCCGCCAGTGGCCGTTGCGCCATAACCCAGCTTCGTAGTGGCCGGGGCGCGCCGGGGTCGTAGATCACACGTAACCGCACGGCTGCCGGATCAAGGCGCAGTACGTGCACCGGGGTCATTGCACCTGGCACAATGTCGGCCACCTGCAGTGTGCGCAACTCAATACCCGGGTCGGCGGCGACCCAGCCGCTATCGCTCTCAGGCGTGGGGTTGCTGGCAGGCGCGACTGCAATCGTTGGCATCCGCGTCGGAATGATCCGTGTCGGCGACGGCTCATCACCGCGCGCACATCCGGCCGCTAACAGTGCAGCCAGTGTCACGACCCGGATCCGAAGCGCGATTATCTGAGATCGTTTCTCCATCGTTCGTTACGCTCCACGCGCGCGCCAGCGATGGCCGCGCGCGCATTATACCGCGCTACGATAGATGATCGTAGCAGACGGTAGCAACCGAATTCAGGGCACACCGTCTGGCCTGGTTGCCGCCATGGCACGCAGCGACCGCATGGGTTCCCTGATATGGCTGCACCCGGCTACCCCGCAGCCATGGTTGAGGCACAAAAACATGAGAATATATGCCACAATAAGATGAGAGCATAAAAATATGGGACAAAAACGCACAATAAGTCAGTAAGAACGATGACTGGCAGAGTCGTTACCCTGCATTACAGCGCACAAGATATGGAACACCTATAGACCTGAACGGAACGTGGGCACTACCTGATAGACGCGCGCCGCGGCAGCATGGTAAAAAAGCGGTTGTACAGCGTGCGCACGAAAACGTAACGACCACTCGTAACTTCATATACAAGAGGAGCCTGGCACTATGCCTCACATCCATCTTGTGGACAGCGACAGCACGGCCCTGACCGCCACCGCAGCATTGCTCGAGCGTGCGCGCTATCATGTCAGCCAGTCGAATGGGGGGCGTGATGCATTACGCACCGTGTTCGGCAGTCTGCCGGATCTGGTGATCCTGGAAGCGGAGCTGCCCGACCAGGACGGGTTCGAGGTATTACGCCGCATTCGACGCAGCTCTGATATTCCGGTCATCTTTTATAGCTGGCGAGCACGAACCGAGGACCGTATCCTGGGCCTGCGCCTTGGTGCCGACGACTACGTCCCCAAGGATATACCGAGTGCTGAGCTGGCGGCGCGCGTTGGTGCGGTGCTGCGGCGCTGTGAGCGTGCACGTCGCCCGCCAACCGAAAGGTTGAACTGCGGCGCCTGGACGCTCGATCCAGCCGGCCAGATTTGCGTGGCTGCCGACCGGCCCGCAGTGGAGTTGACCCCGCGTGAGGTGCACCTCCTGTCTTTCTTGATGAAGCGCAGCGGCCAGGTGTGCACCACCGGGCAGATCGTGCACCACGTCTGGGGCTATACGGCCCGCCAGTCGCGTAGTATCGTCGCGACGTCGGTCTGGCGCTTGCGCGCCAAACTCGAACATGACGCCGATCAGCCGCGCCATATTCTGACGGTGCGTAATGTGGGCTATACGTTCGTTCCGTAGCACGCGAATCTTGCGGGCGTACGGCGCCACCCGTGCGCCTGTTCCGGTCGCACTGTGCAAGGGATCGTTCAGCCCCATGGCCGTTTCGGGTGCCCCTGGTTTCCCTCAGGCGCGTGGCGTTTGCTGCCTTCATCCGCTCGCGCCTTCCACCGGCACAACGGTACTGCGTGAGCTCCCCCGCTGCACTTTTTCCGTGCGAGTGCAGCGCTTGCTATCGCTGGCAGCCGGTAACCTGGCTTCTTGCCTTCCGCAGAGAGGTATGGGACGCAGCAGGCTGCGTCAGCGGAATGCCCGCGCACCCGGCGTGGGAAGAACGGAGTTTGCCAGCACTATCTTTCTTTGCAGCAGCCCTGCGTTTCAACCGGCACGCTGCGCCCCTCGCCAGAGCATATGCTATAGTAGGAGGTGGATCGCCTGTACAGCCTGGAGAGCAAAGCGCCCATGATCGCCGAACATGAGATCAGTGCCAGAGTTCCATTTTCCGGCGCCGATATTCCGAGCGACGCTGTGATCAATGCATGCGTGCACTGTGGTCTGTGCCTGTCTGCGTGCCCGACGTACCGTGAAACCGGCCTGGAGCAGTATTCGCCGCGTGGCCGAATCTACCTCATGAAAGCAGTGGCGGATGGGCGCATTGGTATGGAGAGCGAAGTCTTTCAGGAGCAGATGGGTGCGTGCCTTAATTGCCGCGCGTGTGAAGCCGTCTGCCCCAGCGGCGTGTTGTACGGCCAGATCCTTGAGTCGTCGCGCACGCAGATCGAGCAGGCAAGGTCCGGCGGGCGTCTGGCACCGCATCCATGGCCGGTTCGCCTGTTGCGCTTCGGGGCGTTCGGCATCCTGTTTCGTCGCCTATCGCTGTTTCGCCTGTTTTCGCGTCTGATGTGGCTCTACCAGAAAAGTGGCGCGCAGACGCTGGCGCGCCGGAGTGGCCTGCTCCAGGCGCTGCAACTCAACGAAACCGAGGCGCTGCTGCCGCCGATAAGTGACCGTTTTAGCGTTCCTCAGGGCCAGACGTTCCCGGCGGAGGGACACGAGCGCTTTACGGTGGCGCTGGTGACGGGCTGCATCATGTCTACTGCCTTTGCCGAGGTGCATGAGGCAACGATCCGCGTGTTGCGCAAAAACGGTTGTACGGTTATTCTGCCGCCGGCGCAGGGGTGCTGCGGCGCGTTGCATGCACATGGCGGCGATCTGGAGGGCGCGCGTGCACTGGCGCGCCGGAACATTGCTGCGTTTGAAGGTCTTGGCCTTGATGCGATCATTGTGAATGCGGCCGGCTGTGGATCCACGCTCAAGGAGTATGGTCATCTGTTGCACGATGATCCGCAGTGGGCATCCCGCGCCGGACGCTTCGCAGCCAGAGTAAAAGATGTTACCGAGTTTCTGGCCGCTATTGACCTGAATGTCGCAGATCTGCGTCCGCTCAATGTGACCGTGACATACCAGGAGCCATGCCACCTGGCGCATGCGCAGCGCATCAGCGCACAGCCGCGTATGTTGTTGCGTGCCGTCCCCGGTCTGACGCTGCGTGAGATGCAGGAGTCTTCGCTCTGCTGCGGCTCCGCCGGCATTTACAATGTCACCCGGCCGGAGATGGCCGCCCGCCTTGGGGAGCGTAAACTTGAGCATGCCGCAGCCACCGGCGCTGATATCATCGTTACCGCCAACCCGGGTTGTCACCTGCAACTCGAAAGTGGCCTGCGGCGCCGTGGCTCAGCAATCCGCGTTCGCCATATTGTCGAAGTGCTTGACGAGGCGTATCGTGGGACGGAACGATAGCCAGGAGACGCGAGGCGATAGATGTCCCGCCGGCGATGGCCGGCTTCGTATGCTGGACCTGATTGTATTCGATGCCGATGATACGCTGTGGCGCAACGAAACGCTGTATTCGTTGCGCTGTTGAACCGCTATGCGGTCGAACCGCACCGCTTTCTCATGATCGGCAATTCGCTCAGGTCCGATGTGTTGCCGGTCGTTGCTGCGGGCGGGCGCGCCGTCTATGAGCCTGTCCGAATAACGGATGGTTGGATGTCATTGCGCGCGAAGCGACGCAATCGAGCGGCGCGAGCGGAGATTGCTTCAGCCACGTTGCGCTCGCTGCAGGCGGTCGCTCGCGCGCCTCGCAATGACAGGAGGCGTGGCGTTATTCGGATGGGCTCTATGTGCCGTATCATCTGACCTGGGAGCACGAAGTTGTCCCGGCTGGCGACAAACCGCAAATGAGTTATGTGCAATTGCGGCACATTGGCGAGGTGCCGGGGTATGTCGCCGGCCTGGCGAATCGTGCGGGTATCGCCTGTGATTGACGTGAGACTTCTGTGCCCTACACTATTCTGATGCTGGCGTCAACCAGTTTTTTCTCGGACTATGGCAACCACGTGCGCATCTGGGAGGAGGCGAAAGCCATCCAGCAACTGGGCCATCGCCTGGTGCTGGCGACGTATCACAATGGCGACGACATGCCCGGTCTCGATATCCGGCGTTCGTGGGACGTTCCCTGGATTCGTCGCGCGGTGGTTGGATCGTCGCGCCATAAGTTGTATCTTGATGTTGCACTCTCCTGGCGCAGTCTACGGGTTGCGTTGCAGCTCCGTCCTACACTCATTCATGCCCATACACACGAAGCGGCGGCGATCGGGCTGGCGCTGAAACGTCTGCTCGGCATTCCGCTCATCCTGGATTACCAGGGGAGCATGACCAGCGAAATGCTCGATCACGGGTTCCTCCGGCGCACCAGCCCGTTGTTCTTGCCGTTGACGCGCCTCGAACGGCTGATCAATCGCAGCGCTGATGCGGTGATTACCTCGACACATCATGCGGCCGTGCTGCTGCGGCGTGATGATGCAATCGCGCCCGATCGCCTGCACGTGGTCGTTGATAGTGTCAACACGCAACGCTTTCGCCCGTTTGACGGTTCGCCGGAATGGGCGGCGCAACGCTGTGAGTTGCGCCGCCAGCTTGGCATCCCGGCGGGGCGGCGGATCGTGGTCTATATTGGTCTGCTCGCGCCCTACCAGGGAACGAATGCGCTCATTCAGGCGGCGCAACTGGTGACGGCGCGCCACCCTGATGTTCACTTTCTTATTATGGGCCATCCTGACCCGGCCAGCTACCGGGCCTATGCCGAATCGCTCGGTGTGGCCGGACATGTAACGTTGCCGGGGCGCATTTTCTATCGCGACCTGCATGCCTACCTGGCGCTTGGCGAGGTGGCGGTTGCGCCGAAGATGAGCCTCACTGAAGGGAATGGCAAGATCAGTAATTATATGGCGATGGGGTTGCCGGTGGTTGCGTTCGATACTCCGGTTGCGCGTGAGATACTCGGCGATTGCGGCATCTACGCTGCCTATGGCAGTGTCGGCGATCTGGCGGCAAAGGTAGAACTGGCGCTGGATCAGCCGGCCCTGGCGGAGGAGCGCGGGAAGTGCGGGCGCGAACGCGCACAACGCGAGCTGTCGTGGGAGCGCGCCGCGCGCGAGATTGATGCGATCTATGCCGATGTGCTCGCCCGCGCGGCGCGCCTATCGCACCGCATCCCATAGCGCGTCAGCCTGTGCATCCGTGAGATCGACCAGCGGCAGGCGCGATGCGGCGCGTGGCAGGTCGGCCAGGCGCGTCAGGAGTGATTTGAGTGCCGGTGGGTTGGCGTACCCCTTCAGTGCGTTGCTCAGCGCAGTTACCCGCCGTTGCGCCGCTTCGACATCGCCGCCTGTGGTGTGCGCCGTTATCACTGTGCGCATCTCGCCTGGGTAGGCATTGCTCAGTGCGAAGATACCGCCTGCGGCGCCGTCGCGCAGTGCCTGCGCCAGGAGCGGCGCCCCACCGACATACACGCGCAGGGCGGGAAAACGCCGGGTCAATTCTGCCAGGTAGGCCGGTTCACCGCCACTATCCTTCAGGCCATAGACCATGTCCGGATGACTCTGGTAGAGCCCCTCAATCACCGCTGGCGCAATAGGGATCTGGCTCATGGGCGGAATGTGGTACAGCACGACCTTCGTACCAGTGGGAAGGGCGTCGCACAGTGCACGGTAGTAGCCAAGTAAGCCTTGATCGGTCAGGTTCTTGAAGTAGAACGGTGGCAGCACCATGACCGCGTCGGCGCCACGCTCGACGGCATACCGCGAGAGTGTGATCGTATCACTCAACGCGGCACAACCGGTTCCCGCAAACACCCGTAACCTGCCGCGATGCTGCAACACTGTGTCGAATATCGCCATGCGCTCGGCAACGCTGAGCGACTGGCCTTCGCCGGTCGTGCCGCATGGTGCAACGCCGTCAACCCCATGCGCTTCCAGCCAGCGCAGGTGCCTGACAATATAGGCATGGTCCACCGCGCCGGATGGCGCCGTGAATGGCGTGACGCTGGCAGCGAAAAGTTCTGGCATCGTGTCTCTACCCTTGCTCACTGAGATTCCCCGGCCGATCCCTGGTAGGTCGCCAGCACCGTACCGGCTTCAACTGTCTGCCCGACCTGAACGCGCACATCGGCGATGATCCCGGCGTGTGGCGCGGTGATCTCATTTTCCATCTTCATGGCTTCAATCACGAACAATACCTGGCCGGCCTGGACCTCCTGCCCGGGTGACGCAATCACTGCCGAAACCGTGCCCTGCAGCGAGCTTGAGACGCCATCAGAGACGGGCCGCAGCCCGCGGTGCGCCGAACGGTCGCTCTTGCGCACCGCGCGACGCTCGTCACGTGATACGCGTGCTTCGGGTTCCACCACCCGTACCGTGAAGAATCGGCCATTCACTTCGACTTCGAACATGCGCGCCGGGCCACTTACGACACCGCTCGCTGCTACCGCTGGCGCCGGGCCATGGCTCAGTGTGCCTAGGTGTTCACCGAGATGATGGGCGATGAAATTGACGGTTGCGTTCCCTTGCTGGAACACCGGGTGCGCCAGTGTCAGTTCATGAAATGGGATCGTGTGCGCCACGCCGACGATGCGATAGTCGGCCAGAGCGCGCCGCATGCGTGCAATGGCCTCACCGCGGTCAGCGCCCCAGCAGATCAGCTTGGCAATCAACGAATCGTAGTGCTGCGGAATCGTGTATCCCTTGTGGACGCCACTATCCACCCGCACGCCGAAGCCGTATGGCTCGCTGTATTCGGTGAGTGTGCCAAGGGATGGGCGGAAGTTCGCCGCCGGATCCTCGGCGTTGATGCGGCACTCGATCGCGTGGCCCCGCAGAACCACCTGATCCTGAGTCAGCCAGAGTGGTTCGCCGTGCGCAATGCGCAATTGCGCTTTGACCAGGTCGATGCCGGTGACCATCTCGGTGACCGTATGTTCGACCTGGATGCGGGTATTCATTTCGAGGAAGTAGAACTGGCCGTCTTGATAGACGAACTCCAGGGTACCGGCACTGACGTATCCGACCTGACTGGCAAGGCGGACGGCCGATTTCCCCATGTGCGCGCGCACATCCGGTGCGATAACCGGCGAGGGGCATTCCTCGATCAGTTTCTGGTGGCGTCGCTGCACCGAACATTCGCGTTCGCCAAGGTACAGTACATTGCCATGCGCATCGGCGAGCACCTGGATTTCGATATGGCGTGGATCGGTCAGGTATTTTTCGACATACACATCGGCGTTGCCGAACCCGAGTTCCGCCTCGCGGCGTGCACTTTCGAATGCTCCGCGCAGTTCATTTTCGTCGTGAACGACGCGAAAGCCACGCCCGCCACCGCCGGCCACGGCTTTGATGGCGATCGGGTAGCCATACTCGACGGCGCAGGCGCGCAGTTCCTCAAGGCTGCCGATCGGATGCAGCGTACCAGGCACCACGGGAACGCCGGCAGCAATGGCCTCACGGCGCGCAGCAACCTTGCCGCCCATTCGTTCCATGGCCTCCGCCGGCGGGCCGACGAAGACCAGGCCGGCGAGGGTTACCGCACGGGCAAACGACGAGTTTTCCGCCAGGAAGCCGTAGCCCGGATGGACGGCGCCTGCCCCCGACTCGCGCGCCACCTCGATGATGCGTTCGATATTCAGATAGCTCTGCGGCGCCGGCGCCGGGCCGACCAGATAAGCGGCATCGGCGTAGGCAACATGCGGGGCATGGCGATCGGCTTCGCTGTAGATTGCGATGGTACGCAGGCCGAGCTCTTTGCAGGCACGCATCACCCGCAACGCGATTTCGCCGCGATTGGCGATCAGAACCGTGTCAAACATAACAGCCTCATCGCGCACAATCAATCGAAGGTCCCCAGCATGCCGGCACTCCAGCGCGCCGCGCGGCCCGCCCGCTCGATCGTTCTCCAGTTTGACGCGGTGGCACCGCGCACCGGCGATACTCCCTGTGCAGCCGCCAGTGCCGCCGCCTGCCAGGCTGTGCGCCGCGACGCATCCTCGGCCATGTCGGTCTGCTCGGCTTCCAGGTACAGTTGAACTGCGGCCAGCGCCGCAGCAATGAGGTCGTCGTCGGCGCGTGCGGGGCGTGGTGCGGGATTATAGCTCATAGCACCCCTGTGTGCTTTAGCGGTGAGTGGTTTCCATTATATGCATGGCGGTTACAGGCGCAAATAATGACACCCGGGTATGGGTGCAATATGCTTCGCCTCCGCAGTGATGACATTCTTGAAAGCATGGTTACCGGCAACACGCATAACGAGACACGCTCATACGCCATCGGATAGTACCGCCGCTGAAGGTACCGTCGGCCTATTGCAGCGGTTGGTATAATTTGTCTTGACAGAACATGCCGTTGTGGAACGGCTGCAGCTTCGATCAATGCATCAGGCCAGAGATCGTCGCTCGCGCATCACGGCACGCTGTCGTTCTCCTTCGACGTCAGACTCAACAATGGATTGAAAAGGAGGTGAGCGCCCATGATGCAGTGGCTGTCGTCGCTGCGTGATGCCGTCAACGACGCGATGCGGCAGCCGGTGGCGCGAGTGCATGCGCAATGGCTGGCACACAGTTCTGGCCAGGGGCTGGTGGAGTACTCGCTGCTCCTTGCACTGATCGTCCTGGTTGTCATTGGTATCGTCAGCGTGATGGGGCACACGGTGAGCGGGCTGTGGTATCAGCGTATCCTTGATCGCTGGCCCACGTGATCGGCTGATTTCGGTTTACGCAATCGTTTGTTTGTTCACGGCGCCCGCATACCGCGGGCGCTTTATTGTTGGCCTGTCTGCCAGGGTGGGCGCGGGGCGACGCGCACAGCCCGTTCCGCTGCGTATGTGACGAGGCCGGCCGGTCCGCCGCGCACTTTGCGCACCTGGCGCCGGCGCGCAATTTCCACCTCGACACCGTCGGCGCCGCGCTGGCTGCTGTAGTATGCGGCCAGCGCCGCAGCCTCGCGGATGGTGCGCTCAGGAATATCGCGCCCGCCGGATTTGATAATCACGTGCGCACCGGGTGCGCCGCGCACATGCAGCCAGAGATCGTCGGGAGTGCCAAGGCGAAAGGTCACCTGCTCGTTCTGCAATGCACTGCGACCGACGTAGATCATGAACCCGTCGCTCGACTCCAGGCGTAGTGGCGGCATGGCGCGCGCGCGATGCGGGCTGGCGCGGCTGCCCGCATCATTGCCGAGGTACCCTTCGGCCATTGCTTCACGCGCAATCATCTCGATTGCTTCGTAGCCCTCAGCCAGCGCCAGCAGCGCCAGGGTCTCGTCGAGGCCCGCCAGCCGGAGTTCAACGGCGCGCAGTCGTTCGGGTACACCGGCAAGCGCGCCTCTGGCTTTTTCATAGGCGCGGAACCGATCCTGTGCGCACTCAACCGGCGACTTACGCGGATCGAGTGCGATGCTTCGCTCCTCGATCTCCAGTCGTTCCTGCCCCGGTGCAAGCGTGTGCAGGAACGCGAAGATCATCTCGCCTTCCCAGCGCAGGCGATCGAGATCGGCGGCGCGTTGCAGTTCAGTACGCAGCGCCGATTGCTGACGCACCAGCCGTTCGCGTGTGTCGCTCAAGCGTGCATAGAGCGCGTCTCGACGCTGCTGGTGAGCCGTGAGTTGTTCACGCCCGGCGTAATACGCTTCGAGCGCGGCGCTCATGGAGGGGTATGGATGGGCCTGCCGCAGGTGTGTGAGCACATAGGGCGCGAAAGCTACCGGCCCGCTCTCGTCAACAACCAGGGTTGGCTCGTGCGCGCTGTACCACAGGCTGCGCACCGCGCCAGCGAGGCCTTCCCAGGGAAGATCGGCGTCGATCGGCACGCTGGTGCGGCCGGTGGCGCGATAGATCGCCTCGCGCGCCGCGATCGGTGAAAGGCCGCGAAAGCCGGCAACCAGCGCCCGCGTAAGGTCGGCCTGGCCGGCAGCGACAGCTGCACGCACGGTTTCAGCCGTTGCCGTGCGCGGATCGCGTTTCTGCTGCGGCGGTGGCAATTCGTACGGTTCATGCGGTAGCACAGGGCGGCGACTCATACGCGGCGTTATATGGCGCGCCGCCGCCAGAATGACATTGTCGTCGCCTACCAGCACAATGTTGCTGCGCTGCTCCATGATCTCGACGACGAGCTCGCAGCGGAGCGCCTCACTATCGTCATGCTCCTCGATTGCATCATCACACGCGATATCGCCGGTTTCGTCGTCGTGGTTGCGCTGCGACGAACGTTTGACTATACTAAGCAAGAGTACGCGTTCGAGATCGGGTTGCTCGACTGTAACGACTCTGCCGCGGTTCACATATTTGCGCAGCAGCAAGAGCAATGGTGGTGTCGCCTCGGTGCCACGCGAGAGACGCGCCGAACTGAGATGGACCCGCGCAAACTGCGGATGGGCGGACAGTAGCAGGTGATACCGCTGGTGATTGGTGTAGATTTCCAGGGCCACACTGAGTGCGCTCGGCAGAAATACACGTTGCACGCGCCCGCCGACGATCGTCGCTCGCAATTCCTCAACAACGGCGGAAAGTGTCAGGGCATCGAAGTGCATGGTGCCTGATTATAGCACGCCGTGGGTGCAATGTTATGTTGTGCGTGGGCCTGCCAGGAGCAAGCTTCCCGGAAGCTGTTCGGTGACACCTGCACGCAGCGCCGGCAAAGGAGGAGTATGCCCGTCGCGGATCGTAATCCGGTACTCGATGGTCGCCCGGCCTATCCGTTGCTGATCGTCATTTCCGGCCCGTCGGGGGTGGGAAAGGACTCCATCCTGATCCGGATGCGTGAACTGGAGGTGCCGTTTCACTTTGTGGTGACTGCAACCAGTCGCCCGATGCGCCCGGGCGAACGTGACGGCTATGACTATCATTTTGTTACGCGGGAACGGTTTGTTGAGATGATTGACCGTGGCGAACTCATCGAGTGGGCCGAAGTCTATGGGCACTACAAGGGTATTCCGACATTCGAGGTGCGTGATGCGCTGGCATCGGGTCGTGATGTGGTCCTGCGAATAGATGTGCAGGGGGCGGCAACGATCCGGCGCCTGGCGCCAGAGGCGGTATTGATCTTTGTAGCACCGGGGAGCCTTGCTGAGCTGCGCCATCGTCTCGAATGGCGCCGCACCGAAACGCGCGAAGAGATTGATCGCCGGTTGAGCGTGGCACAACACGAGATGGAGGCGCTCAACCAGTTTGAATATGTGGTGTTGAACCGTGCCGATCGGCTGGACGAAGCCGTTGATCAGATTCAGTCCATCGTCGCTGCCGAAAAGGCGCGTGTCCATCCGCGACGCGTTGTTCTGTGAAGGCGAGGCGCACGGCAACTCGCCGTAGCCGTCGTGGAAGTGAGCTATCGTATGGCACTCCTTGAACAATTGCAGCATGACCTCAAAACAGCGATGCGTGGCGGCGATCGCCTGCGTATCGACACGATTCGTATGGCGATCGATGCGCTGAAAAAAGCGCAGATGGCACAGGTGAAAGCGGCTTTCGATGCCGCCGGCGGCGAAGCCGCCGATGCTGCCGCGCTGGCGGCGGTGGATCGCAACGCAGCGCTCAATGAGACGATGGAACAGGAAACTATTGCCAGAGAGGTGAAGCGCCGGCGTGAGGCGGCGGAGCTATACCGCAAAGGCAATCGGATGGATCTGGCGCAGAAGGAAGATGCCGAAGCGGAAATCTTGCAGGCTTACTTACCGCACCAGCTCTCGGCTGAGGAATTGCGCCCGCTGGTCGAGGCAATCATCGTGGAGACCGGCGCTTCCGGTATGGCCGAGATGAATAAAGTGATGCCGGTGCTGATGCAGCGACTCAAGGGGCGGGCCGATGGACGTCTGATCAACCAGGTGGCGCGGGATGTGTTGAGCCAGCCGCGCCGCCAGACGGGCAGTGTCGAGGGGTAGGCCCCGCCACGCTCCCCATCTCGCATTGCCATGATTTCTCGGTGGCTGCATCGACTGGGTGTCCGTGCCCAGAACCAATCCGGCGAACAATCGGCCCGGCATCTCGAACGATCCTGGCGCGGCAGGCTGGCGATTATCAGTCTTGGCCTTGCCGTGATCATCTGGGTTACTCTGACCTGGCAGACGGCTTCCGCGCCGGGGCTTCAGCCGGGTCGCCCGAGCCCGCGTGATATTCAGGCCGATCGTACGGTCTCGTATGTCAGTGAGTGGCGCACCGAGCAGGAGCGCGCTCGTGCGGAAAGTTCAGCCGATACGGTCGTCTACCGGCGCGATCTGACGATTCCCATCCAGCAGCGTGCCGAACTGAAGGATCTGCTGCAGACGATCACCCAGATCCGGGATGACCCGACGCTGACCAAGGCCCAGGAGCGCGAACGCCTCACCAGCCTTCCCAACAGTACACTCATTATCTCCCCCGAACTGGCAAGCGCGATTGCCCGTGAGAGCGACGAGTCATGGGCGACGATCAGCCGTCTGTCGCTGGCGCTCTACGATCGGGCGCTCAGTGACAATAGCTACATGCTCAATGATCAGAAGATCGCCGAACTCCGATCATTCTCACTGCCGTACTGGGCCTCATTGGAGGCGAATGCGGCGCAAACTGACCTGATCGTGTTGTTCAGCGGCTCGTTTTTGAAAACCAACCAGTTTATTGATGAGGAAGCAACGCAACGACGCAAGCAAGAGGTACGCGACGCCGTACGGCCGGTGACGGTCCGGATCCTTGAGGGTGAAAGCATTGTGCGCCAGGGTGACGTGGTCACCCCTGACGTTCAGGAGAAGCTGGAAGCGCTTGGTGCGCTGCGAACGAAGACGAACTGGCTGGCGCTGGGGGGGAAGGCGCTGCTGGCATTGTTGCTCGCAGGAACCTTCGGTATCTACATTGCGGTTGCGCAGCGGGAAACCCTGCCCAGTATCCGGGCGTTACTGCTGGTTTTTGGATTGGTGGCGCTGGCGGCTTTCGCCGCGCGGCTCGTTGTTCCGTTCGGTGTTACCTGGATCCATGTCTTCCCACTGGCGCTGATTGGTATGCTGCTTGCGGCATTGTTCAATATCGGCCTGTCGATCATGGCGATGGGCCTGCTTGGTATGGTGATTGCACTTCTTGGCGATGGCCAGCTGTCCACGGCGATCGTACTCCTGCTCGGCGGTATCAGCGGCGCGTTCCTGATCGGGCGTGGCGAGCGGTCGCTTTCCTTTCTCATCGGCGGCGCCGCCGTGTTTCTGGTCACCTCGGCAACGCAACTGGCCTTTTATCTTATCGGCTTCGAGGCGCCGGCACTTGAACAGGTGCTGGCGATTCTGTTGCTTGGCGGAATCAATGGCGCGCTCTCGGCGATTCTGGCGCTCGGGCTGTATAACCTGGCTGGCCAGCTTGCCGGGGTCGTGACGCCGCTGCGCCTGATGGAACTGGCGCATCCGGCGCAGCCGTTGTTGCGCCGCCTGATTCGTGAGGCGCCCGGGACGTATTATCATAGTGTCGCGGTCGGCAATCTGGCCGAGAGTGCCGCCGAGGCGATCGGCGCCGATGCGCTCCTGCTCCGTGTCGCCTCGTATTACCATGATATTGGCAAAACGGTGCGGCCTTTCTTCTTTACCGATAATCAGAGCGATCGCGAGAATGTGCATGATGAACTTGATCCGCATACCAGCGCCCAGATTATCGCCGATCATGTGCGTGAAGGGCGCAAAATGGCGATTGCCGCTGGTCTGCCCTCCCAGATCGTTGATATTATCAATACACATCATGGCACCAGCGTGATCAAGTATTTTTATCAGCGCGCGCTCCAGCAACATGATTCGGTCAATGTGGACGAGTATCGCTATCCCGGTCCTCGGCCACGGACGCGCGAGCAGGCGATCATGATGCTGGCCGACTCGGTCGAGGCGACGGTACGATCAAAGATGCAGGCAGGCGCGGTTGTTTCGGCGCGGGAGGGCAATAATGAGAATGGCCGGGTGCGCAGCGATAGCCAGACGCTCGAAGAGCTGGTGACGGCAATCATTGATGAACGGGTTCGCAGCGGCCAGCTCGACGAATGCCCGTTGACCTTGAACGATCTGGCGCGTATCCGCCAGGCATTCGTCAACACGTTGCAGGGTATTTACCATCCGCGAGTCGACTATACGCCTGGAAAAGTGGTGTGACGGCACATCTATGTCCGAGTCTTCTATGACAATTGATGTTCAGGTTGATCCACGGTTCGCGGCCAACGTTGACGTCACGCTTGTTCAGCGCGTGATAGAGGTGGCGTTGCGCGCCGAACGAGTCCCTGGCCCGGTCGAGGTTGGTGTATTGATTGCCGATGATGTCGAGTTGCAGCGGCTCAACCATAGCTATCGCGGTATTGACGCACCGACGGATGTGCTGTCGTTCGCCGATGAGGAGAGTGGCGCGGCATTTGTGCGTCCGCCTGGTGTGCCGCGCTATCTGGGAGATATTGCCGTCTCGTATGATCGCGTCATCACGCAGGCAACAGAATATGGGCACTCGCGCGAACGGGAACTCGCCTTTCTGATTGTCCACGGTGTGCTCCATCTGCTGGGCTACGACCATGAGCGCGGAGCCGGAGACGAGGCCGAGATGCGCACGCACGAAGAAGCGATCCTTGGCGTGCTCGGCCTTGATCGTGAGGAATTGCCATGACGACGAATCGTCAACCGTCGGTTTCTGAGCAGCACGTTGCCGGCCCCGATCAGCGGGTGATCGTGCGGCTGCATCACCGTTCCAGTGGGGCGTCGTGGCAACGGGCGCAGCACTGGCTCCGGTCGCGGCTACGCTCGTTTCCGTTCGCCTTCGCGGGTATCGGTCACCTGCTGCGTACACAGGGGAACGCCCAGGTTCACATGGTGCTGGGCAGCGTTGCTGTGGCGCTGGGATTCCTGCTGAACATCGAGCGTGGCGAATGGCTGGCGCTGGCGCTGACGATCACGCTGGTGCTGGCTGCTGAAGGTGTCAATACTGCTGTCGAGGCGGTGGTCGATCTTGCGTCGCCCGACTTCCATCCACTTGCCAGAGTGGCAAAGGATGTGGCGGCGGGCACGGTTCTGCTGACGGCGATCGGTGCGGTCGCTGTCGGTCTGATCGTGTTCTTGCCGCGGCTATGGGCGTTCGCCGGGCCGCTACTGGCAGGCGCGCGCTGATGCCTGCATGAAGATCCTTGTTCTTTCACCCTACCCGCCTTACCCGCCGCGTGGCGGCGGCGCCATGCGCATCTATCAGATTGTGCGCTGGCTGGCGCAGCGCCATGCGGTCACCTGCCTGACGTTCGCGCCGGATGATACCTCTGAAGCCGCACTCGCGCCCCTTCGCGATCTTTGTCATCTGATCGCCGTTCGTGGCCCGGCAGGGCGATCCATGCTCCATCGCGCGTGGACGACCATCGTTTCTCCGCTCCCCGACATGGCGTTACGCAACGTCTCACCAGCCTATACAGCCGCCGTGCGGAGCTTGCTTGCCCGGGAAGACTTTGACGTTGTGCAGGCTGAGAGTATCGAACTGGCCGCCTATCTGCACGCTGCCGGGCACCAGTACGCTACGATCGGCGCCCGGCGTGGCCGGCCGTTGCTGGTGCTCGACCAGTTCAATGCGGAGTATGTGTTACAGAAGCGCGCCGCATTGACCGATCTGCGCGCGGCAGTCGGGTTGGCACGGCCTGGCACCATGGCGCGCCGCATCGCCGGTGGTATCTATTCGACGGTCCAGTGGCTGAAACTGGCGCGCTATGAACGGCAAGCAATGCAGGCGTGCGATGTGATGGTAGCGGTTTCCGATGAGGATCGCCGCGCACTGGAGCGCCTCGGTGTGATGGTGCGTTGTGCGATCGTGCCGAATGGCGTTGATGTAGCGCATTTCAGCCGTACCGCGCTGGCAGTCGAGCGGAGTGGGCCCCTGGCGTTCGGCGCGCCAACGCTGGTGTTCAGTGGTACGCTCGACTTTCGCCCCAACATTGATGCGCTTGCCTGGTTTGCCGAAGCGGTGCTGCCCCTGATCCGGACGAAACGCCCCGATACGCGGCTGCTCGCCGTTGGCCGCCGCCCGGCCCCCGCCCTGCAACGCCTTGCCGCGCAGGGAGCATTGACGCTTACCGGCGAGGTGGCCGATGCGCGGCCATACATTGCCGCGGCCACGGTCTATGTCGTGCCGATGCGGATCGGCGGCGGCATCCGGCTGAAACTGCTCGAAGCACTGTCACTCGAGGCGCCGACCGTCAGTACGTCGCTTGGCGCAGAGGGTGTAGCCGGGTTGTGCGATGGCGTTCACTGTCTGCTGGCTGACACGCCGCATCAGTTCGCCGCTGCCGTGCTGCGACTGCTCGATGACCCGGTGTTCGGCGGCCAACTGGGCGCGGCAGGCCGTGACCTGGTCCGCGCCCGGTACGACTGGGCATCCATCGTTCCGCGGCTGGAAGCGGCATACCAGTAGGTTCGCCAGGCCTGGCACCGCTACCATGCCGGCACGAGATTTCCGTGTGCATCGCGAGCGTGTGGTGCCCAAGCCAGCCCGACGAAGCGCACGGACACGTCGTTTTGTCGCGGAGCAACCGTCACCGTATCGAGCGGTTCGGTCAGGGCGTCGAAGCTTGTTTCAATGCGCGCAATCTCGCTCTGCAATTCCGCCTCGAGTTCAGCAATCTGCGCCTCGATAGATGCAACGCTCGCTTCAGCGCGCTGGACATCGGCGGCCTCGCGTTGCATCCGCCCGATACTCGACCCGATATTACCGCCGCCGCGCATTCTGCGGCCCATGAGTGCCCCCAGCAGCGTTGATCCAACGGAGGCTGCTGTGCCCCACTGCTGTTGTTGTTGCTGTGCCTGTTCGCGTTTCAGACTGGCTTCGGCGCGTGCCAGGCGATCCCTGAGCGATCCGAGGCGTGGCGCGTATTTCCGGCGCAATGCCTCGACCCTGTCGTCGCGTTGCTCACGCGCGCGCTGTTGCAGGCGGATGCGAAAGTCGCGCTCGGTCTCGCCAGGACGCGAAACATCCTTGAGTGTGAGGCTCTGGTAGAGGCGCAGCTCCTGACTACTGCGCAACCAGCGGGCGAATGCCCTGGCCCACTCATCATAACTCTTCTGACGGCGCGCCGCTTCCGGCAGGTCGGTGTACGTGGCGTCTGCCAGGCCGGCACGCTGCAGGCTGGCGACATCCATGGTCAGTTCGCGGGCCTCACCCCACTCAACGGTCACCGGTCCATCACTGATTGGCGCGATGGAGACCACCCGCCGCGCGACCTGTACATCGAAGCGCGCGTTGACAAAGGTGACATCGGCAGCGCCGATGGCGTGCGGCAGATAGATCGGGCTGGTCACGCCGGGCCGGGCAGGGATCCAGTATTGCGGAATCTCCGCCGGCAGCACCGGTGGCCCACCCGCAGGTACGGTGTTGATGGCGCGTGTTGCGGCGACTGCGGGCGTGGCGGGTGCTGGCGACTTCACCGGGTGCGCGGCCATGAGCGTCTTGATCTGGTCGCGCGTTAATGGCCCGGCAAGGTACGACATGACCCAGCGCGTCGTGAAGACCACCGGCTCGTCCTCGTGAACATTGCGCATCAGAAAGATACGTTTGCCCAGCCCCGCCAGGATGCGATCCATTGCCTGGCGATCGAACGGTCCGCCGCCTGCCGCGCCTTCCAGCCCGTCCATCACCCGTAACTTGTCACGTTCCGTCTGCAGGCGGCCAATGAACCAGGTGCCAATGTTTGAGAGACCTTTGTAGTCGAGATCAACGGGGTTCTGGGTTGAAAGCACCAGCCCCAGACCAAAGGCGCGCGCCTGCTTGAGCAGGGTCAACAGCAGCGTCTTGGATGGCGGGTTGGCCAGTGGCGGCATGTAACCGAACAGCTCATCCATATAGAAGAGCGCGCGCAGGCTACCGGTACCTGGCTGCGCGCGCATCCAGCTCATCATGTCACCGAGCAGCATTGACACAAAGAACATGCGTTCGCGATCACCAAGGTGCGCGATGGAGATGACCGCAATGCGCGGCTTGCCCGCATCAGTGTAGAGAAAGCGCCCCGTATCGAGTGGTTCGCCCTGCAGCCAGGCATCGAAGCCTGGTGCTGCGAGCAAGGTATTGAGGCGCATTCCCAGCGCGAAACGCTCCTTTGAAGGGAAGAACGACTCGACATCCATCACGCCGATGCTACGAAATGGCGGCTCGGTGATCGCGCGGATGAGGCCGGCGATGTCGAGCGCCTGCCCCTGATCCCAGGCATGGTGCAGAATAGTGGCGATCAGCACATGCTCACGGCTGGTCAGCGGGTCGGCGTCAATGCCGAGCAGGCCAAGGACACTGCTGGCCGTTGCCTGAATGTGTTCGCGATACAGTTCACTATCGTCGCGCAATTGTGGTGGGGGTGGCGCGAAGGAGCGTAACACCGAAATCGGTGCACCGGCAGTGCTCCCGGGCGTGTAGATCGTCATATCAACCGTCTCGCGCAGCCGGCGGATGCGTTCGCCGCTCTGGCCCCACTCTTCCAATCCCTTGCGCCAGACGCCTGCCGTATGTTCGGCGAGAGTGTCGAGGCTGATGCCTCTGGCGGCCGCCTCTTCCGCACTGACCCACGGCCGGAAATCCTGCGGACCCAGGTCGGGAAACGTCAACAGCACATTGGTCAGATCGCCCTTCGGATCGACAGCGATCACGGGAATACGGTCAATGGCGGCTTCCTCGATCATCGCGATTCCGAGACCGGTCTTGCCGCTACCAGTCATGCCAATGATCATGGCATGGGTCGTCAGATCCTTTGCATCGTACAGGATGAGATCCTCGCCACGTTTCCCCTGTGCGAGGTCGTACGACTTGCCGAGGTAGAACAGGCCAAGCTTCTCATAATCGCTCATAGTGTGCCCCTCGCTCAAGCGCCGAAATGCCGTTGTGCCCTATCAGGGTACCATAGCGACGCATGTATGCCAACCGCGTAACGTGGCGATCACCACGACGGTTCAGAACGATGGAGGGTGATGGAGCGCCAGCGTAACCTGCACAACTGTGATAGAGAATCAGGAATGATGACCTGCCAACGTCGTCGTCGCCCGATCCCGCTCGGGGTTGTGCTGCTTGCGCTACTGGGCCTGGTTGTACTGTACGCCCTGCCTGCCAGGTTACCGTCTGGAAGTAATGCCGCAGCATTGCAGCCGCCCGCTGGTGTCGCTGAGACGGTCCGTATCTTCTTCACGACGCCCACCCTGCATTACCCTGATATCCCGGCGCGCCGCACAATCCCACCGTTGCTGGAAGCAGTGCTTGCAGATATTGCGCGATCGCGTGCAACGATTGACGTGGCCGCGTTCGATCTGGATCTTGAGCCGCTGGTTGACGCACTACTCGCCGCCAGGCGTCGCGGGGTGATGGTGCGGGTTGTGATCGATGGCGAGAACCTCGATACACCTGCCGTTTCCATGCTATCCGGTCAGTTGCAGGACTGGAGGATCCCGCTTGTTGTTGACAAACGCGCAGCCTTCATGAACAACAAGTTTCTTGTGATTGATGAGACGATCGTATGGACCGGTTCGTGGAACCTGACCGAAAACTGCACCTTCCGCAACAACAACAATGCGATTCGTTTTGCGAACCGGCAGATTGCGGGCGCGTACCAGCGCGAGTTTGAGCAGATGCTGACCGGCGCCTTCGGCACCACCAAGCGCAGCGGTTTGCCACGGCCTGCAACGTATGCCGGGCAGGCAATGGTCGAGGTGTACTTCACGCCAGGAGAGCAGGCGCTACCATCGATTCTCGAACAGGTCCGGCAGGCGCGCAGGAGTATTGTGTTTCTGGCCTTCTCGTTCACCTCGACGCCGATCGCGGAGGCGCTGGTGGAGGCGGCCAGGCGCGGCGTGCATATTGAAGGGGTCATAGAGCAGCAGAATGCCCGCGGCACGGGGTCGGTCTTCGAGCAATTACACGCTGAGGGTGTGGATATAGTGGCAGATGGTAACTGTTATATCATGCACCACAAAGTGATGATTATTGACGAACGGATCGTTATCAGCGGTTCGTATAACTTTACCAGCAGCGCTGAACGCGACAACGATGAAAACCTGACGATCATTCACGATCGAACGATCGCCAGGCTATTTGCCGCAGAGTATCAGCGTATTCGCCAGCAAGCGCGTGAACCATCACGTTGCAACTGAACTGGTCGGTGCAGCTATGCTGGTTTTTTACGCGGCCGCCCCGGTCGCTTCCGCGCGGGTTCACTTTCGGTCGTCGGCATTGCCGGTGGCGGCGCGGCCGCCACAACCGGATGCTCGACAACCTCGCGTGGGGCTTCAATAACCCTGAAACGGATGGTCGATCCGCGCGTGCGGAAAAACCCGATCTCCAACCCACGGCGCGTCGCGGCGGCCTTCAGGCGATTGCGCACGGTGAGGCGTTTCTCATTGCCCTCAAGTTCCGCTTCCCCATAGTCTCCAACTGCATAGTCAGCGAGAAAAGCGTCATATTGTTCGGCGACGAGTTTCCTCATGCCCTTGCCTCTGTTTTCGATTGTTCGCACTTCATCGGGCGATAGTTTACGTACTCGTGGCATACATTGCCTTCCTTTCCAATCATCCTTTGCTTTTCTATGTGAATTGATACCACACGACAAAGACCATTGCAGCAGTCAGGCTGGCACAATGATAGAATATGACCCTGACAACAGGACGTTCACACCCAACCTCACACAAACACCCTGTACATCCCATCAATAGTTATTCTAGCGCAAGGTTTCGTTTCTTGCAAGGCAACAACGATCATGTACCGTGACCTCAAATGTTGCTGATCATTGATGGTTGATTGCTGATTGTTGATTGCTCGGTGTTGAACGCTCATCACTGACGCCGCCAAACGCCCTGATAGATATGGATTGTGCAACATAGGATGGATTCGGCAAGGTATGTCGCTAGCATTCACAATATCGCCTATCATCAGGAGCGTCTATTCTGCATCGGATCGCCCCTGTAGCATGGATCACAGGGCCTGGAACGTCTGCTGTCTGGTATAATGCGGGAGCGCGACAGAAACCGGGCAGGGTTGCGCACCTGATGCCGCATGCCGTGTGGTTGCCGGGCGCATGCTGGCACTGAACGAAGCGGAAAGCGAAGGCGCCTCATGCGCTCCTCAGAATCAATTGCCGTTGCCTCAACGCGTTCCCGCCGCGGTGCTACCTTGATTGCCGCTGCCGTCGCGTTGCTGGCGATTGCGCTGATTATTGCAGTTCCGACTGCCGCTAACTGGTGGCAGGTAGTGATTCTTGGTGTAGTCGAAGGCCTGACCGAATTTCTTCCTGTCTCTTCAACCGGTCATTTGTTGATTGTCTCTGATCTGCTGGGTTTCGAGGGCAGCCTTGGCGGCACATTCGAGATTTTCATTCAACTTGGTGCAGTGATCGCGGTTGTCGGCTTTTACGCGCCGGAGTTGCTGCGCCAGGCCCGGGGCGTGCCGCACGACCCACAGGTGCGTCGTTTCTGGATAGCCGTTGGTATTGCGTTTGTTCCCGCAGCAGCGATTGGCCTGGTGTTACATAGCTGGATCAAAGCAGTATTGTTCTCGCCGCCGGTAATCGGTGTTGCGCTGATCGCTGGCGGCCTGGTGCTGATTGCCGTTGAACGATTGCCGCAGCGGGCGCCCGCGGTCCACAATGTTCTGCATGTGTCGCTGCGGCAGGCGATTGGCATCGGCATCGCGCAGGTACTGGCACTGGTGCCGGGTGTCTCGCGTTCGGGCGCGTCGATCGTTGGCGGCATGCTGGCAGGGCTCGACCGCCGCGCGGCTACGGCGTTCTCCTTCTATCTGGCGATACCTACACTCGGCGCGGCCACGATTGTCGATCTGTTGACCAGCCTCGACCAGTTGACCCCCGGCGACATGGGCCGGCTGTTTCTCGGGCTGGTCGTCTCGCTGGTTGTGGCGTGGTTGAGCATTGGCTGGCTGCTGCGCTATGTTGCCAACCACAGTTTTGTGGCCTTCGGCATGTATCGTATCATTGCCGGCGTGGTGATACTGGCGCTGGTTGCTACCGGGCGGCTGTAAGTGACGTAAGTTACGCGGTGGGCGGCACGTCTCTTCGTCCCGGTTCAAGGCAGGCGCGCGACGCGGATCATTGATGCGACCATGTTTTGGAGAGGAGAGGGAGCAATGCAGCCCATCTCTCGCGATGCTTCGGCACGTCGCGCACGATTGCGCGAAAGGTTTCTGGCGCTTATCGGTGAGCACAACGTGCTGACCGGGCCGGATGCCATTGCGTTGAAGGTCGATCAGTTGCTGGCCGAAGTCTTCGAAGATGAGCCGGTGCTGCAGCCAGAGCCTGCCGCGATCGACGAGGACGAAGAAGATGGCCGGGTCGTTGTCACCGGCATGGGCGTGGTGACACCGCTAGGCATTGGCCTGGCGCCATTCTGGCAGGGCCTGGAAGCAGGGCGGAGCGGTGTCGGGCCGGTAACACTCTGCGATCCGGGAGATGCGCCGGTAACCATTGCAGCCGAGGTGCGCGGCTTTGAGGCGCGCGACTACATGGACGCGAAGGAGGCACGCCGGATCTCGCGGGGCAGCCAGTTCGCGGTCGCCGCGGCGCGCATGGCGCTTGATGATGCCGGGTTGGTTATTGATGAGAGTAATCGTTATGATGCCGGGGCGCTGATCGCCTGCGGCAGTACCTCGCCGCCGGATACCGAAGTGGCGGCAAAGACGCTTTTTGAGCGCGGTGCGGGGCGGATAAACCCATTCTATATTACCAGTTCGCTGCCAAACATGCCCTCGTGCCAGGTCGCGATCCAGCTTGGCCTGATGGGTTATAACACTGCGATTGCCACTGCCTGTGCCGCGAGCGCCCAGGCGATCGGCGAAGCGGCGGAAGTCATCCGGCGCGGCGATGCGACGATCATGCTGGCGGGAGGCACCGAGGCGCCAATCTGCCGCCTGACGCTGGCAAGTTTCAGCGCCATCCGGGCGTTATCCACGCGCAATGATGATCCGGCAGGCGCGTCGCGCCCCTTTGATGCCGCGCGCGATGGTTTTGTCCTTGGTGAGGGCGCGGGTGTGCTGGTGCTGGAACCACTTGGCCATGCCCGGCGACGTGGTGCGCGCATTTATGCCGAGGTTGCCGGGTATGCCTCGACCTGTGATGCGTATCATGTGACGGCGCCGCATCCTGCCGGCGATGGTGCAGCGCGCGCCATCATTCGCGCGCTGGCGCGGGCGCGGATAACGCCGCAACAGGTGGATTATATCAATGCCCACGCGACGGGTACGCCTACCGGCGATATTGCCGAGACGCTGGCAATCAAAACAGCCTTTGGGGAGTATGCGTATAGTGTGCCGATCAGCGCAACGAAATCAATGATCGGTCACCTGACCAGTGCGGCCGGCGCGGTTGAAGCGGCTGCAACCCTGCTGGCGATGCACCACCGGTACATACCACCAACCATCAATCTGACAACGCCCGATCCGCAGTGTGATCTGGATTATGTGCCACAGCGGGGGCGCCCGGCCGCGATTGAGATTGCAGTGTCGAACTCGTTTGGCTTTGGCGGAATTAACGGGGTGCTGGTGCTGCGCCGCCTGAGCGGGATCGTGTAGTGCCGGTTGAACCTTTGTGTTTCGTACGCCATCGCGCGCACGACGCCTGGTCAGGCGGCCAGTGCCGTCGTGCGGAGCAGGCCAGCGATGCGATCGAGCAGATCGTCCAGATCGAATGGCTTGTCGATGTAGTCAACGCAGCCGATGGTATGCACTCGTGAGCGCTTGATGAGCGTAGGATACAGGGTTGATCCCAGGATCGGCGTTGCTGCTAGAGCAGGTATGGTATGCAACTGGCGTGCTGTCTCCCAGGCGTGCTGGCCGGGTAACGACAGGGCGAACAGAATCAGGTCGGGGCGCTCGCCATTCGCCCGGTCGAGCACTTCGGCAGGCGTTGCCTCGAGCACGCGATAGCCGGTGGCGCGCAGCAGACGGGCCAGAATGTCGCGATGATCGGGGGTGTCATCCACGATCAGGATGGTGTGGGGCGCCATGCGTAACCTCACCGTTCACAGCGTTTCTACCAGAATCAAACCTGAATACGGCTGAAAAAGATACGGTTTGTCCACATATGACAGATTCGTTAACCAACTGGGGAATCATTGGCCATGAGTGGGCCGTTGCGTTCTTACGCCGCTCGATAGCCGGCGACCGTATGGCGCATGCATATGTGATCGGCGGGCCTGAAGGGATCGGGAAGGCACTGCTGGCGTTGCGGCTGGCGCAGGCGCTTAACTGTGATAGGGCCGGGGTGGATCCTTGTTTGCAATGCCGGGCGTGCCAGCGAATCGCGCATGGCAATCATCCGGATGTTCGAGTCGTGGGGATGGCCACGCAGGCTGCCGGCTTGAAGCCCGACGAGGCTGCCCGCCAGAAGGAGTTACGGATCGATACGGTGCGTGAGTGGCAGCGTGATGTCACGTTGAAGCCGTACGAGGGTCGCCGGCGCATCTTCATCCTGCATGACGCAGAACGGTTGACCGAAGCGGCGTCGAATGCTCTGTTGAAAACGCTGGAGGAGCCGCCGCCATATGCAACCCTGATACTGGTGGCGCACACGGCGGGCAGCCTGTTGCCGACGATTGTGTCGCGTTGCCAGCTGTTGCGTCTGCGCCCGGTGCCGCGCGCGCAGGTCGCCGCGGCGTTGCGTGAGATGCGCGGCCTGATAGCTGGCGATGCCGAGTTGCTGGCCGCCTGGAGTGGCGGACGGATCGGCTGGGCGTTGCGCATGGCTGATGCGCCGGAGGAACTCGAGGCGCGCCAGGAACAGCTTGCGGCGTTGCTGTCGCTGGCTGAGCAACCGATTGCAGCGCGGCTGCGCTGGGCCGAAGAACGCGCGAAAGAATACCGCGCCGGTGAACAGGCGGCAGTGATGGACATGCTCGCATTGTGGCAAAGCTGGTGGCGGGATGTCTTGCTAACGGCCGCCGGCTGCCCGCAGGCCATTGTGCATATCGATCGGCGTGACGAAGTGACGACCGCAGCGTCACACTACGCCGTCGCGGACGTTCATGCCTTCCTGACGAGCATTGGCCTGACAGTGCAGCGCTTACGTGATAATGTGAACCCGCAGCTTGCAATCGAGGGGACGCTGCTCGCGCTGCCGGAACGGCGAGGTGTTCGCAGGTAAAGACTGACGTTTGTGCTGCGGCACTGCAATGAGCCCTTCACCCCCACCCCGGCCTTCCCGCAGCGGGGGAGAGAATCCGCTCGTACCGGTAGATGGCGTCGTTTCGCTCGCAGTGACATTCAGCCATCCGCGATTCGGACATGCTCTTATGTGCAAGGTGGCAGCACTAGCGACAATACCTTTCAAATAAGCTCTTCGCCCCCACCCCAGCCCGCCCCCAGCGGGGGCGGGAGACCGGCTTCTCTCCCAGCGGGGGGAGTTGGGGGTGTATCGCTCCTTATTTGCAAGGTATTGGCTCTAGCGATACTCGCCGATCAGCTTGCGGTACAGCGTCTGCTGGCGTTCGATGGCCGCGCGATAGATCGCGTGTCGTTCTGCATCCGGTGCAAAGCTGGTCGGGCTCACAGCGGTATGATCATCGCTTATGTGGATGTTCAGCGCTTCCAGCGCCAGCAAGGCCACACCACGGGAGCTGACCTCGGTTTCGGTGGCGACGGTCAGTGACCGCCCCAGAACATCGGCCATAATCTGCATCCAGGTTGCCGATGCGAGCAACGCGCCGCCGCCGGCAACGAATGTTTGCGGTGTCACTCCCGCGCGTTCGACCTGTTCAAGAATCAGCGCAAAACGGTAGGCGACAGCTTCCATTCCGGCACGCAGGATGTCGAGCGGGGTGGTCCCCAATGACAGGCCAGCGATCGAGGCACGCGCATCGCCGGCCCAGCCAGGGCTGCGTTCGCCAGCCCAGAATGGCAGCACCGTCAGACCGTGGCCATCGGGTGGGAGTGCCGCGAGCGCATGTTCCAGCCTTGCAGGACTCTCGTCAATACGGAGCGTCTCGCGTAGCCAGGCATAGACGTTTCCACCTTCACTGGTTGCGCCGCCCAGCAATGCGCGTCGCCGATCAACCCGGTAGCACCAGAGGCCGGGTGGAACGTGCGGCGCATCAGGCAGGATCACGCGTAGTGCACCGGTCGTGCCCAGCGTAATCGCTGCACATGCCGGCGTAGCGCAGCCGCTGCCGATGTTGGCGGCCGCACCGTCGCCGATTGCCGGGAACCACGGCACATCAACCAGTTCGGACCAGCGCGCTGCGTGATCGGGTAGTAATCCCTGGAGGGGCTCATCCACGTCAACCAGCGGCGCCATCTGCCCCGGTCGTACGCCAAGTTCGCCCAGCAGGCGCAGATCCCACGAGAGAGACACACGGTCGAGCAAGCCGGTCCATGCGGCTGCAGAATAGCTGATCCGGCGTTGCCCGAAGAGTCGCAGTTCCAGAAATTCGCCGAGGGTCGCCCATGCGGCTGCCTGGCGGAAGATCGTCGGGCGGGTACGGCGCAGCCAGGCGAGCCGTGCCGGCCAGTAACTGGTACGCAAGAGGCACCCTGTGCGCTGGTGGATCTCATGTTCGATGTGGCGGGCGCGGAGGGCTGCCGCATCACTGGCGCAGCGCGTATCGGCATACGTGAAGATCGGTGTCAGCGGGCGCCCGCGGTGATCGAGTGCCAGCATCGTGGTTGCCAGCGTTGCGACCGCAACGGCACCGATCGCCCCGGCGGATGCGACCGGCGCGGCCTGTGCCAGCGCCGCATCGAGGCATCGCCCGATCGCGCGAAACAGGTCATCCGCATCGATTTCAGATGCGCCATCCGACGAAGAGCGCAGCTCGACCGGTTCGCGTGCTGCAACGCTTACCACGCGCCGGCCCTGTGCGTCGAACATGAGCGCGCGCACCGACGATGTGCCGATATCGAGTGTCAGGATGAGCGGCGCAACCGCGTCTCTGGCGTTAATTGACGACGATGCCATCATATCAAAACAGGCTCAACTGCTCGCCTTCTTCGCGTGGCGGCAGCGTACGACATCCATGCGCCTCGGCCCATGCGGCATCGGGGCCATGCCAGCGATAGCGCACCAGTGACACACGGCCATCGGTGCTAAAAATGAGACCTTCAGCTTCGAGCATCTGTCGTTGGGCAAGGCCGGCGGTGCTGATGCCACCCTCGCGATTGATCACCCGTTGCCATGGCACCGCGAGGGCGCGCTCGGGCGAGAGCTCGCTGAGGGCATGGCCAACGATGCGACCGTCGCATCCCCCGCCGACAATCAGCGCCACATCGCCGTATGTTGCCACAGCGCCGTGCGGGATCTGCATCACGACCTGATAAATACGCTCATAGAGCTCAGTATCGCCCGGAGATGCGCTCATCGTGATGCGAGGGTCAGAAATGCGGTGGTCATGACCGCGGCAGCCGCCACGAACCCGGCCAGTACCTGTCGCGGCGTATGATTGCGCGTGCGCACGCGCGCCCATGCCACGGCGACAGCGCATGCCCACAGTGCCATCCCCAGCACATTCGAATACAACAGTGCAACCGTCGCCAGTGCGCCGATGGCAGCGCCATGCATGCTGATCTTCCAGCTCAGATTGACCAGCCCGCAGATGATCCCGAGGCCAAGCATGCCGACCGTGAGCGCCAGAAAGGGACGCGGCGCATCGAATGCCAGCAGTAGCCCGATGGTTGCCAGCACGGTAACGGTGCCGAAGAGATACAACTCATTGCGTTCGTGGCGTACCGACACATCGGCATCGCTGAATGCCCCCTGCCGTAATCGCACCAGGTAATAGGCGGCGGATGGCAGTGCCTCAATGGCTATGATGCCACCGGCCCAGGCCAGACTGGTCTCGCCCGGTGTTTGCAAACCGATCAAGAGATAGCTGGCGATCGTCACAAAGATGGGATTAAAGATCTGTGACAGCATTCTGGCAAGCGCCAGACTCCAGCTTTCGATCTCGTTTGAATCGAGCGTCTCGGGCGAGAGCTCAGATTGTTGTGTCATGGAATGCTCCCGTCGATAACGAGTCATAGTGTGCCATCACCTGCCGGGCAGATTCCTCCCAGCGATAACAGCGCGCTCGATCGAGGCCTGCGTCGCGTAGCCGGGTGCGGAGCGCCGCGTCATTCAGCAGGCGAATGATTCCGTCCGTAATCGCCTCCGTGTCGTCTGCGGGCACCAGCAGTGCGGCATCGCCCACAACTTCCGGGAGGCTTGAGTTACTGGCTGTCAGCACGGGCGTGCCGCACGCCAGCGCTTCCAGAGGGGGGATGCCAAACCCCTCATAGATCGAGGGATAGACGAATGCCCGTGCCAGATTATACACCATGGGCAGGTCCGCATCGTCCACGAAATCAAGGACGTGGACGCGCCTGTGCAGGCCAAGCCGCTCAATTGCGGCGAAGACCGGTTCGTACATCCAGCCGCGCCGCCCGGCAACCGTCAGATGGAGATCGTCATCGCCGCAACAGGCGCGCACATCGGCGCGATCGATGCGCGCGAATGCCTCCAGCAGGCGCACCAGGTTCTTGCGCGGCTCAAGTGTGCCGACAAACAGAATGAAGTGCTGCGGCAAGTGCAGCTTGCGACGCACTGGCTCACACACATCGGCGGGTAGTGGCCGGAAGTGCGATCCCACTCCAGGATAGACGACCGTAACGCGTTCCGGCGCAATATGGAGCAGGCGCTGCAAATCATGGCGCGTGGCTTGCGAGTCGGCAAAGATCGTGTCGGCTCGTGCCAGCCCGCGCGGTACCGCATCGCGCAGGTAGGCGGCGACGCCCGGTACGGCACACTCCGGATGCACCATATACGACAGATCGTGGATGGTCACAATGGTGCGGGCGCGCGTTGGCGGAGGGACGAAGTCGGGAGCATGCAGCAGGTCAAGCGGGCCGGTGAACCACTCGATTGGCAGGGGTACGCGCAGCCGGTGCCAGAGTTGCGTCAGGCGTCGCGGTGGTAGCGGGATCGGGACGGCACGCGCATCCGGATGCGCGTCGCAGAGTCGTTGCAGGTCGTCAAGATAGGGGGGGGGAGCGGCACCGGGGAAACCGGCGGCATAGAAGAGCGAAAAGCGGTGATCGGTTCCGAGCGCCATCACCGCGCCGATCAGTTCGCGCGTATAACGGCCAATGCCGGCTCCCTGCCAGGCGCCAGCGGTGAAATCGATGCCAACATGCATGGTATCGGATGGTACGGTTCAGGAAGCAACGCACCGGTGATGCCGGTGACGCCTCATCACCGGCGTTTGCTGACCAGGTAGAGCAGAAAGCCCAGCACCACAATGCTCCAGAAATTGATTACCCGGTCAAGCAGCGTCACGGCGCCTCCCAGGCTGGTTCCGACGCGGAAGAAGGTCAATACACCGGTGATAACCGTCTCGACGATCCCGAGGCCGGCGGGCGTGAATGGAATGGCGGTCAGCAATGATGAGGCCAGTGCAACGAAGATGATCGCCGACAGCGGCAGCGCCAGCCCTTCGTGGCTCAATGCCTCGATCACGAAATAGAGACGCAACCCTTCAAGCAGCCAGACGCAACTGGTCAGCGCAATGAGTCGTGGCAGAATGGCCGGGCGGAACGAGCGCAACGCGGCATGTTCGAAGCTGCCATAGACACCCAGCAGCCGTTGTGGAATGAACCGGCGGATCACCGGGCTGAGCCAGCGCATCCCTGCCAACCCGCTGACAATTGCAACCACCAGCAGCGCCCCGAAGCCAAACACAATGCGCGTACTCTCGGGCAGTTGCGCGCCAAACGTCACCCATGCCGAGAGTACCAGCAGCGCGAAGAGGCCAAGCATATCAAGGAGACGTTCAGCGAAGATCGTTCCAAATGTGGCCGAAAACGACACGCGCCCGTTATGTTTCAGCAGGTAGCCGCGATAGGCGTCGCCGAGTTTGGCAGGTACCACGCAGTTGGCGAACCACGAGAGGTAGATATACTCCATCAGCGCCGGCAACGACGCCCAGCTCCGGCGGCCGTCGCGTACTGGTACATTTGCGTTCTCCAGAAGGACACGCCAGCGCAAGGCACGTAGCGGGAACGTCAGGTAGAAGACGCCGAACCCGGTCAAGAGCAACCAGATATTCGCGCCGCGAATATACTGCCATGTCTGCCGCACGTCGATATCGAGGCCACGCACGGCAAACACTACGATGGCGATTGCCAGTGCAAAGGAGATCAGGGTGCGCGGACTGCGCAGCGCCTTCGCCAGCGAAAATCCCTGGCGCTCGACTTCCTGGACTTCCGGCGCCTCGGCGCCTACGGCCACATCTTCGGCGCCAAGTTCGCCGGTTCGTTCGTTCATCATCAATGTGTCGTCCTCTTGTCGATTCGTCGGAACCTTCATGTGCTTGCAATGGGCGCGTCGCTGCCCCGTTCGGGCGCAACCTCGCGCCGGTACCACTCCCAGAAGCGGTTGAGCCCTTCCTCAAGTGGTGTACGAGGGCGAAAGCCCAGCATCCGCCCAGCTTTCTCAATATTCGCGTAGGTTGCCGGCGGGTCGGCTGCCGGCAATGGCCGGGTGGCAATCCTGGCATGCAGTCCGGTGACCCGTTCGAGCGCGGCGACAAAGTCGATCAACTGGATCGGGTTTGAATTCCCCAGGTTGAATATCTCGAAGGCATAGTCGGCATCAAGCGCGGCCACGATCCCCGCCACAATGTCGTCAACATACGTCCAGTCGCGGTACACGCCGGTTCCGCCATTGAACAATGTCACCTCATGCCCGGCAATCATCTGATCAACGAAAAGATACGGCGTCATATCAGGCCGACCACGCGGGCCGTAGACGGTGAAGAAGCGTACGATACGCGTCGGCGTGCCGTACTGTCGGTGCGCGGTATAGGCCAGTACCTCGGCGGCTTTCTTGGTTGCCGCATAATATGATAATGGACGATCCGTTGGTGATTCTTCCGACCATGGCGTCGGCGCCAGACCATAGACCGACGACGTGGATGCCAGCACCAGGCTATGGATGTGATGACGACCGGCCATGCCGAGCAAGGTCAATGTTCCGCGCACATTGACATCTTCATAGAGCGCCGGGTTCTGCATTGACGGGCGAGGGCCGGCCATCGCGCCGATGTGCGCCACCTTCTCCGGCTGATACCGCGAGAAGACCCGCTCCATGGCCTCGTTGTCGCGGAAGTCCGCCTCGACCAGCGTATAGCCGGGTTGAGCCAGCGCATGCATGATATTGCGCCGTTTGCGGACCGGCGCATAATAGTCATTGAAATTGTCGACGCATATGACTTCGTCGCCGCGCGCCAGCAGCGTGTCGGCCAGGTGACTGCCAATGAAGCCGGCGCCACCGGTGATCAGATACCGCATGATGGTCCCCGGGGATTCGCCGCCGATCGGGCGATAATGTGCAGCACGGCCCATATCGTGGCAAGTTGCATACCCATGTTGAGCACGTGCAGATTTTCGAAGAGATTGTGCCCTGCTACTGCTGTGATGATACCACAGCTACCGGCAACGACGCTGCGCAGAAACGGATCGGTTGTGCATCGAAGTGCGATCATCGTCTGCCGGATCAGGCCGCCGATCAACCCCAGATACGCCAGCAGGCCGATGATCCCGGTCTCTGCGGCCAGGTGCAGGTAGTAATTGTGCGCATGGCCGCGCCCGCTGTACCATGCGCCAACTGCGAACTCCGGGTATGCGACGGCATAGTTTCCCGGCCCGATGCCAGTAAGCGGTGCGGCGAGAAACATTGCCCAGCCTGCCTGCATTTGCGCCATACGTTCGACAACCGCGAAATTCTCTGGCGTTACGTGCGCCGTTGCCGCATCGAAGAATGTCAGGCTGTGCGCCATGCTTGCCAGTCGTGCTGCCAGTGCGCCGGGCAGCAATCCGGCAGCGGCCAGGAGCAGCATGATCATTGCCACGACCGCCATCATCAGTAGTGCGCGCCATACCCGGCGCTCCAGCGCCAACGCCAGCCCCAGTGCGCCGGCGAGTGCGCCAAGCCATGCTCCGCGTGAAAATGAGGCCAGCAGTGCCGCCAGCAGCAGTGCCGTCGCGGCCCAGAGGAGACCGGTGAGCAACCAGCGACCGCCGATGTGCAGCAGCGGGTGCAGAGTGGGTGCCGCCGGGCGACGCCAGGCGAAACGAGTGGCGACCATTGCCAGCGCCAGACCAAGCGGCCACGCCATGTTCATATAGCCGGCGAATGAATTGGGCTGGCCGATCGTTCCGTATGCGCGCACATAGGGAAGGTTGGGCGCGATACGAAATGCGGGTGGGCCATCGCCGGTTGCGAATTGCACCACTCCGATAGCCGCACATACTGCCGGGGCCAGCAGGAGACATGCCAGCAAGCAGATCATGTGCCAGCGGCGCGTGGCCGTGCCGGCGGCTATCAGCCAGATGATTGCCGCCACGGACCAGCGTAACGTCTCACGGATCGCCTCGGCACGCGCGTATGGCGTCAGCCCTGCTGACAGCAACAGGGCACAGAGAAACGTTCCCCACAGCGGCAGAATGCCGCCGGGCAGCATGGCGCGCTCGGGGTGCGCCAGCGTGTGCAGTAACCAGCTGAAGCATGCCAGGAGCGTTGCAGCCTGCGTAGACGTCAGCCCGGCGGGCAATGTCACCAGTTCCTGAACCGGCACCGAAAGCACGACGAGACAGACAGCAAGCACCGGATGCGCCAGCGCCGACGCGAGTACGAGGATCGCGCCGCTCACCAGCGCCAGTTGCTCCAGCGGCACGATGACCACGACGAAACCGAGACCGGCGGCAGCAAGCCAGGCAAGAATCGCGCGTATTCGCCCGTTGGCGGCAACCAGGCGTCGTTCGCTGTTCACTGCTGGCGGCTCACCGCTGTTCACGGCACCTCGCCGCGTTTGCGTAACTCTTCGCGAAACCAGGGGATGGTGCGGCGTAGCCCTTCCGCGAGATCGATACGTGGTTCCCAGCCAAGAATCGCACGCGCACGTGTGATATCCGGCTGGCGAACCTGCGGGTCGTCCTGGGTGCGGAGATCGCGGTAGACAATCCCGCCACGGTTGCCGGTCAGTTGATTGACCAGTTCGGCGAATTCTTTGATGGTAAACTCACCGGGGTTGCCGATATTCACAGGTTCGATCTCGTTCGAAAACAACAGGCGATAGACGCCATCCACCAGGTCATCAACGTACTGGAACGAGCGGGTCTGCGAACCATCGCCATACACTGTAAGGGGCTCGCCGCGCAGCGCCTGCTGGATGAAGTTTGGCACGACGCGGCCATCGCGCAGGCGCATGCGCGGGCCATAGGTATTAAAGATGCGCACAATCCGGGTTTCGACGCCGTGATACCGGTGGTAGGCCATCGTCATTGCCTCGGCGAAGCGTTTGGCTTCATCATACACGCCACGCGGGCCGATCGGATTGACGTGGCCGTAGTAACTCTCCGGTTGTGGGTGAACCTGTGGATCGCCGTACACCTCGGAGGTTGACGCCAGGAGAAAGCGCGCCCCCTTGTCTTTTGCGAGGCCAAGCGCCTTGTGGGTGCCCAGCGCGCCGACCTTCAGTGTCTGGATCGGCAGTTCGAGATAATCAACCGGCGAAGCGGGCGAGGCGAAATGCAGAATCGCATCGAGCGGCCCTTCCACAAAGATATAGTTCGTGACATCGTGTTTGATGAAGCTGAACCCCGGGTGCCCGGCGAGGTGCGCGATATTATCGGTGTTGCCCGTGATCAGATTATCCATTGCGACCACGGTATGTCCCTCGGCGAGGAAACGATCACACAGGTGAGAGCCAAGAAAGCCGGCGCCGCCGGTAATGAGAATGCGCATATGGCGAGCATCTCCTTGCTTGTAGAGCCTATCCGAATAACGCTACGCCTCCTGTCATTGCGAGGAGCGTCAGCGACCGCCTGCAGCGAGCGCAGCGTGGCTGAAGCAATCGCCTCTCACGCCGGTAGATTGCTTCGCTTCGCTCGCAATGACATCCAACCATCCGTTCTTCGGATAGGCACGTAGTGCCTAAATGACATCCAACCACCCGTTCTTCGGATAGGCACGTAGCAACTATTCACGTATCGGTACAGGCATCTTCTGGGAGCATGGGCATCTTGCCGGCATGCGCGATGCTGGTGCTTACGATTCCCCGAGCTAATACGCGCCGCGGCCAGAAATGACGGCTGGCACTGTCTGCAACAGGATACGCACATCCATGCCGGGTGACCAGTTCTCGGTATAGAAAATATCGAGGCGCACCATTTCATCAAACGATATGTCACTCCGCCCGAGCACCTGTGAGAGGCCGGTCAGCCCGGGCACAACGGTCAGGCGACGATAATGCCAGTTTTCATACTGTGCCACTTCTTCGCCGGTGGCCGGGCGCGGGCCGACCCAGCTCATTTCGCCGCGCAAAATGTTCCATAGCTGCGGCAATTCGTCGAGGCTATAGCGGCGCAACAGCCGGCCGATGCGCGTCATACGCGGGTCATCACGGATCTTGAACAGCGGCCCGTCTGCCTCGTTGAGCGCCTTCAGTTCAGCCTTGCGCGCTTCGGCATCGACCACCATGGTGCGGAACTTATAGCAGACGAATGGCTGGCCATCACGCCCGATACGGCGTTGCCGAAAGATCGCCGGGCCGGGCGAGTCAAGGCGGATGACAGCAGCCAGCGCCAGCGCAATCGGAATCACCAGCGGCGCCGCCAGCGCGACCAGCGCCAGGTCCATGGCGCGTTTGACCACCAGGTTCCAGCCGCGCAACGACACTTCCTTCAGGCCGATCAATGGAATGCCGCTCAGATTGCCGATATCGATCCGGTCGAAGCTGAGTTCATACAGATCGGGCACAACGCGAAACTCGACGCTGGCAATCCGGCACGCCATCACAATGTCAGGCAGGCGATGGTGTTCCCAGAAGGGCAGCGCAATAATCACCAGGTCAATATCGCCGCCACGCAGGCACACCTCAAGATCGCTGATCCGTCCGAGCCGGCGGAAATGAACGGTGCGTTGATTGGCCCCTGCCACCGCTTCGCGATCATCAAGATAGCCGACCATGGCATACCCCAGATCGGGTTGCGCGACCAGGCTTTCCATCACCTCGCGCCCCAGGCCGGTGTTTCCAACCACCAGCACTCGTTCGCGCCCAATGCCGCGCACCCAGCGCCAGCGCTGGATGCCGATCAACAGCGCGCGCCATCCGACGAGCAGGATAACGATCGTCCCCCAGGCAAAGGCAAAGATCAGGCGAGAATAGAACTCCGACGGCTGGTAGAGAAACACGACGACGATCAGGATGGCGATACCGGTTGTTGTCGAACCTGTGATGATACTGGCATGATCAAGCACGCCGGCGGTGCGTGGCAGGCGATACAGGCCGCGCATGGCGAATTGTGCCAGCAACAGACCTGCCAGTAACAGGCCGAACGGTACGAAGGCACTGATCGGCACAAAGTTCCGCGCGAGCACCTCACGCACCAGCCGGTCGAATGGCGCCGGCCAGGCAACTTCATACCGCATCCAGTAGGCGACGGCAAAACCCGCAAGGATCAAGCACACATCAACGAGCGCCAGCAGTGCACCGGTCTGCGCGACGCGCCGCCGTGCCCGGAAGGATATGCGCTGTGAGGGTCGGGCTGGCGCGACCTCCGTTATTTCCTCCACAGCCGGCCCCCTCTCAGACAACGCCGTGCTTCACCGGGTAGCATAACTGCCCGGCACGCGATACGACACCTCGCCATCTTCCCAGTCGAAGGCGGCCCGTTCGATATAGAGAATATCGCCGTTACGAATGCCTGCTGCGAGCAGCGCCGCGCTGATACCGCTGGCTTCCAGTACGCGCTGGATGCGCATGATGGCTTCCGACTGGGCAAAGTTGGTCATGGAAATCAGGCGTTCAATTCTGCGCCCGCTGACCCGCCAGCCATCGCTGACCGGGGTGATGGTATACAGACGTTCATCAACCCGGGGTACCGGCCAGGAGAGCATTGCTGCGCGTGGTGGTTGATGCAGCGCAGGAATGTCGGCCAGGCGCGCGGCGACGCGCTGCAGCAATGCGTCAATGCCTTCGCGAGTCGCCGCCGAGATAACGAAGACATCGCTATCGGGAAGATCGATCGCCACGCGCACGCGTGCCAGATTTGCGCGCGCCTCGGGCAGGTCGGCCTTGTTGAGCGCCACGATCTGGGGGCGAGCGGCGAGTGCTGGCTGATAGAGGCGCAATTCCTCGTTGATTGCGTTGAAGTCGCCAGCCGGGTCGCGCCCGTCGACGCCAGCGGCATCAATCATGTGGATGAGCAGGCGGGTGCGCTCGATATGACGCAGGAAATCGAATCCCAGACCTGCACCGCGGTGTGCCCCTTCAATCAGGCCTGGAATATCCGCAGCAACAAACGACTGCTCACCAACTTCGACGACCCCCAGGTTTGGCTGAAGCGTGGTGAAAGGATATGGCGCAATCTTCGGGCGCGCGGCGCTGATGACCGACAGCAACGTTGATTTACCGGCGTTTGGAAAGCCAACCAGCCCGACGTCAGCGAGTAATTTGAGTTCAATCTCGATCTCGCGCCGTTCGCCCGGCTCTCCCAGTTCAGCGATGCGCGGCGTCTGGTAGGTTGAGGTGGCGAAGTGGGTATTACCCAGGCCGCCGCGGCCGCCGCGGGCGGCGAGCAGGCGGAGGCCCGGCGCATCGAGATCTATCTCATACGTCTCGCCGTCGATCGTTGTGCGGGCAACGGTACCGACCGGCACGCGGATGGTGGTATCACGGCCATTGCGTCCGTGCTTCCGCGACGTGCCGCCATTACCGCCACGCTCAGCGACGAATCGTGAGCGTTCGCGGAACGGCAGCAACGTATTCAGCCCGGGATCGGCCAGGAGAATGACGTGGCCGCCACGCCCGCCGTCGCCGCCGTCGGGGCCACCGCGCGGCACATACTTCTCGCGGCTAAAGGTCGCCGCGCCGTCGCCACCATCGCCGGCCTGGACGAATATCCGGGCCTGATCGTAGAAATCGCCGGGCATCGTTTCGTCTCAACACAACGACGCCAGCCACAGAGCGAACGGATCACACTGCGGCTGGCGCCGGCTCGTCTGCGCTCGGACCGCGCTCCAGCGCGTGGGCCGCACCGGGGCGTGGCGCCATGCCCATGGCGCCCTGCGCATCAGATCTTTGTCTCAGCCTTCGTCTCGGCTGACTCACCCGGCTCGGCCTTACTGGCAGGCGCTTCGTCGTCCTTCACTGCGCGCCGAAATGCCTTGATGCTGCCTCCAAGCGCACTCGCGACGCCAGTGATCCGCGATGCGCCAAACAGCAGCAGAACGATCACAAGAATGATCAAAAGCTCTGGTACGCCGAGTTGCATGGTATGCGCTCCTTTACGCCTGACACGTAGTGTGCGACATCGTGATGCGGCACCGCCTGTGCCGGCTTCGTATGGTCGCGCCGTGGGAATCTACTACCCCGATATTATACCTCACCAGGAAGGGCTGTCAAACAAGCATCGGCACGCAGGTGGGCTCTCAGGCGCATGCCTCCACTGGATAGAGCTTCCCGGAAGCCTGCCTGTCCATATGCACACGTCTCCTGAGAGGGGGGCAGCTTGCCCTCGTATGCCGCAACGAGAGCGGAACACCCGTGCTCAGGGTGGCGTTTGCCCCGGATGTGAACAGTTACGCTTGCTGGCGCCTTGTCGCTCTACGACAGGCAATGGTATACTCTGGGCATGTTCACTTACCTGCCCGCACTGATCATGGCGGTACTTGCCTGCTGGCTCGGGTTGAGCCTGCTGGCGCGCGCGCCACGCGAGCCGCCGGCTCGCCTGTTTGCCTGGTTGTGCCTGCATCTGACGCTTTACGGCCTCTCGGCGGCACTCCCCCAGGTGACTGTATCGCCAGGGGTTGCTGATGGGTTCCTGCGCCTCAACGCTGCAGAATCGGTACTGTTGACGCCCATCTTTCTGCACTTCATTGCCGTGCTGATCGGCGCGCGATCGCGCGGGAGCGCGATGCGCCAGGTATGGCCGCGTGCTGTACCGTTGTGGGCGCTTGCCGGGCTCTACGCCGGCAGTGTGGCGCTGGTGTTGTACGCTCTGCTATCGCCGGCGATGGCGCTGGTGGAGATGGATGGCTGGCGCACGCTCCGGTTTCCTGCGGGGCCACTTGTCGCGCTCTGGCTGGCGTTGCGCATTGTGCCGCTGCTCCTCGGGCTGGTGTTGCTTTTCGATAGCTATCGTCGCACTCGCCGCGATGATCTGGAGCGCCGGCGACTGGCGCTGATCGGCGTCGCGGCTATCATTGGCGTCGCTGGCGCGCTGTGGATCATCACCGGACGCGAGATTGGCCTGTCACCAGCGCCGGGGCACCTGTTGATGGCGCTGTCGCTGGTACTGTTCGCCTATGCAGTGCTCGCGTACCGCGCATTGTTGCCGGCGCGCGTGGCGCAGCGCGCATTCCTGCGCTCGCTGCTGGGTGGCGTCCTGACCAGTATCTATGCCGGAGCGCTGGTGCTGCTCGCTCCAGCCACCGAGCGCGCGCTGGGGCTCGGTGTGCCGCTGGTGGCGCCGCTGGCGCTGGTGGCGCTTGCGGCACTCTCGGGCCCGTTGCGTGATTGGGCGGGCGACTGGCTGGATCGCGCCCTGTTTCACCGTGAGTTCGATTACGGGCGACTGTTGCGAGCCGTTGGTGACGACCTGTTCGAGCGCGGCGACCTGGCCGGGCAACTGCACGCAGCGTTGGCGACCATCTGCCGGACGCTTGACATTGACGCCGGTTTTGTTGCGGTGCGTGATGGGCCAGGGTTGCGCGCCCTGGCACGCCATGGACATGGCGTGCCCTATGCCGAACGCCTTGCGGTGATGGCGCCGCCTGCCGTGGCGCAGGTATGCGTTGATGCATGGGACGCCTGGCCAGGCGCGCGACTACTGTTGCCGCTCCGTCAGGGTGATGAGGTACTCGGCCTGCTGGCACTTGGCATGAAACGCTCCGGTGAACCGTATTCCACGGCGGAACAGGCGCTCCTCAACTCACTTGGCGGCTATCTCTCATTGACGATCCGGCATGCCCATCGCCAGCAGGAGCAGGAACTCGCTATGGCCGTGTTAGCGGAGCAAAGCCGGCAGTTACACCGCGAGCAGGAGGTGCTGGCATTGCAGGCGGCGGCTACGCGTGAAGCGGCACAATCCGAAAAGCGGAGCGACGGATTGCGCGTCCTGGCGCTGGGGCCGTTGCGTGTCGAACGTGGCGGCGTGCCGATCGAGCGCTGGGGTGGCGACAAGGCCGGTACGTACCAGGCGGAAGCGCTGTTTGCATTTCTGTTCGACCGGCGGGGGCGCGGCGTCACAAAAGATGAAGCTGCCGAGGTGATCTGGCCCGATCTACCGATCGAACGCGCCGACATGGCGTTTCACCGGACGATCTCCGGCTTGCGGCGCACCCTTGAACCTGGATTGCGGCGCGGCAATGAAAGCCGGGCGATCATGTTTCACCATGAGCGTTACTGGCTCGATCCGGGGGTGATTGCCTGGTGCGATATTGATGCTTTCACGGCGGCCATGGAGCGTGGGCACACACTGGCCCGGCGCGGCGAGACGGAAGCTGCACGCGCCGCGTTTGCCGAGGCGCTGGCGCACTACCGGGGCGACTACATGGATGATTGCCCCTTTTACGGCGACTCGTCCTACGTCGAGGTGCGGCGCAACGAACTCCGCGACATGTACATCGAAGCCCTGCTGGCGCTGGGGGGGCTGTATGAGCGGCTCGATCAGCCGGGGGAGGCGGCGGCCTGGTATCGGCGTGCGCTGAGCGCGAACGCAGGTGATTGCCCCCGCGCTGCCGAACGTCTTGAGCGATTGCAATTTCCGGTATAATGGCGCGCGTTTCGCTCTGTGCATTCGGAGGCCGGCATGAACGATGAAACAAAGCGTGCACTGGTGATCGGCGCCCACCCTGATGATAATGAGTTTGGCGCCGGTGGCACGATCGCAAAGCTTGCCGCACAGGGATGGGAAGTCACCTTCATCATCGCAACCAATGGCAACAAAGGCAGCCACGATCCCGACATGTCGTCGTTTCGCCTGTCGGAGATTCGTGAGCAGGAGCAGCGCGCCGCTGCCGAGATTCTGGGGGTTCGGCGCGTGATCTTTCTGCGGAACAACGATGGTGAACTGGAGCCCACGCCTGCGCTGCGCGCCGAGTTTGCGCTCTACATCCGCCACTTCAAACCGCATGTGCTATTTACCCATGATCCATGGAAACACTACATGCTCCATCCCGACCATCGCGCCGTTGGTTTTGCGGTGATCGAAGGGGTTGTCAGCGCGCGCGATCACCTGTTCATGCCGGGCCTGGGGCAGATAGGCATTGGCGTGTGGCGACCGGAGTCGTTATATCTCTGGGGCGCTGAGCAACCGGATCATGTCGAGGATGTTTCGGCGTATGTCGATCTCAAGATCGCTGCGTTGCGCGAGCACCATACGCAACTGGATCGGGCGCAGGGCTGGGAGGAGCGCGTGCGCCAGCGCATGGCGGAACTGGGGCAAGAGCACGGTTTTGCCGCCGCGGAATCGTTCAAGAAGTTGCCGGTGTAATCATTCGAACTGCTCGTATGGCTTATTCCTCACGTCTTATCCTTCCCGTGCTCTGCTGGAGCAGCCGCAATCCCTCTAGCCGCAGCACATCGCCGTACAGTGCGGTGTAGATGCCGCAATTCGGCGACCGGACATCGTAGCGCCCGGTTGCGCGGTATGTTGCCACCGCGCAACCACCGGCGCACCAGTAGCGCCACTCGCACGTGCGGCACCCTTCCTTCTGATCGACCGGTAGATTCTGCACTCCCGACCGGTCGGCGCGAATCAATGCCAGTGGATCGGGCGTGGACAGATCTGCGACGGGGTGGGCCAGTTCCATCTGGCAGGTTGCAATCCGCCCCTGATGATCGATGACGAGGTAGTTCTGGCCCGCCGCGCATGTGCGTTCGTGGGCAGCCCCGAAGTGTGCCCGGTCGAGTAGTGCGCCGAGCAGGCTGCGATGCGGCAGATTCTCGGCGATGACCGCGAAGGCGGCGCGCATCCCGTCAATGATGCGGCGCTCATCGAGCTGGAGTTCCTGGCGCGAGACGCCACGCTCCAGTGGACGAACGAAGTTGATCGAAAACGGCAGGTCGCGCGGCAGAATCCAGCGCAGCAGCTCAGGGAGCCCGGCAACGCTGGCGCCGGTGACCGTGATCGAGACATCCGGGCACAATCCGAGCGCAAGTGCGCGCTCCAGGCTGGCGAGGGCCAGGCGAAACGATCCGCGACCGGCGATCGTCGGGCGCTGCTGATCGTGGATCGCTTCCATACCATCGAGCGAGACCATCAGGCCAAGCCCAAGATCGCGGATATGCTGCAACCGCCGCGTAGTCAGCACCGTGCCGTTACTCAGCACCTTGCCATGGACGGCGATGCCAAGCCGGGTGCCCAGGCCCAGCGCATGCCGCTGCATCCGATCAACCAGCGCAAGATTGAGGCTGGCTTCGCCACCGGCATACTTGAGCCAGACGGCGCGATAGTCGTTGGCCAGCGCCGAACGGAACACTGCGTCAATCGCCGCCAGGCCGATCTCCTCCGTCATCGCCTCGTCGCTTTTCGCTACATAACAGTATGTACAGCGCAAATTGCAGGCGTTGGTGACATGCAGCCAGGCCGACAGCGTATCGGGTCGCGGCGGCAGCGGAAGCGCGCCGTCATTCTCCGTCAGAAGGCCAAGCCGGTAGCAGAGAGTAATCATCCCGTCGCGTTGATCATCACGCTGGTCGTTGTTCAGTTCAACGGGTAGAGCGAGCATGGTGCGTGCGGCACGGTTCAGCACGGCCACCCGGCTGAATGAGGGCACAAAGGCAACGGAGTATTCTGTATTGAGTGGAATGTGCCGGAGCAGAGGGTGAGAACGAAGTCGCAACGGCCGATCGAGCGGTGGGTGTGGTACGGGCGGTGCCGACGGGCAGGCACAATCACAATCAGACTGCGCCGACCATGTGTCGGGATCGTAGAGCACAATCGGGTGAGGTGAGATGATCATCGGTGCCCGCTTTATAGTCTCAGATCAGAAGATGAACGCGGTCGTTCAATCGGCGTGCGAAGAAGCACGCGCCCAGGCTGGCTTGCCGGTGGCGCCTGTTATGCGTGCACACCTGCACGCCCAACCGCGTGGCCTCCGTCGGTTCAGAGGAGATGATCGCGCGTTTCGATAACAGCAGTGCAGACGCGACTCAGAAAGGCGATCGCGAGGCTGCGCGCGCTCTCCCAGCGCGCCGGGGTGGGCTGATTGACGACAAGATCCGCTCCGGTATCGGTCAACGGCGGAGCGCCGGATCGAAGCCAGTCACGCACTGTGAGTAGTGCTTCATCGTGCATGGTATCGAAATCCGTATTGATCAGGCGTTCAAAGATCCGCCGGGTGCGGCTATCGTCGGCGAACACGAAGCAATGAGCGAGGGCATCGGCGTAATAACTGGCTGCCAGGCGCGCCTGGCGGCGTAAGACATCGCGTTGCGTGGGATCGGCATCCACGGCCTGTGCAGCGATGGCCGCGCGGCGCATCGCGATCTGGGAATACTCGAAGGCGACCGATCCGGCAATGATCAGGGCATAGCGCGGCATACGCGCGGCGCGCAGGATCGTAGCAGCTTCGGCGAGCAACGTTTCCGCGGTAGTAAGGTCGTCGCGGATGCGGTAGATGAACGCCTTGCCCTGGCGCATTTGCGCCTGGATCACATTTGGCTCACGACTGGCGAGCAACCGTTCAGCAGCGTTAATATGCTCCTCGGCGTGCGCCAGCCACTCATCGGCGACACCGACATCGCCGCGCTCGCGGAACACCATGGCCATGGTGCGCTCGTATTTGCTCCGCTCATCAAGTGTTTCGATCAGGTTCGGAGCATCATTGCTGAAGAGCAGCTCGGCATCAGCAAAATACGTGCTGGCCTGCTCATCCGGCTGGCGCGACCCTTTCATCAACTCGTGCAGTACCACACCATACTGGCGGCTGACCAGGCCGAGCAGGCGCTGCTGCCGGATCTGCCCGGCGATCTTCCAGGCTTCGGTGACAAGCGTGCGCGCCAGATCACGATCGCCAATGTTCATCTCAACAATCGATCGTACATTCAGCGCCAGCGCCTGGTAATATGGCGACAGATCGCTCAATTCGTCCGGTGATGTCAACTGGCGCATCAGGCGTTGCGCGCGATCAAAGTTACCCTGTTGCACGTCCAGGTATGCCAGATTGATCGATGCCTGAGCACGCATTTCAGTCACATCAATATCGGCGCCGGGCTGGCGCTGGTAGGCGGCCAGGTACTTACGCGCCTTCGCATAGTCGGCGGTGGCCCGGTCATACTCGCGCAGGGTGCGCTGGACGTACCCCGAGAGCGTATAGGCGTCGCCGAGGTAGTAGCTGGCTCGCGGGGCCAGAAACGGATGCAACACCGTATCTCGCTCAAGCAGCGCCTTCACATCATCGAAGAGGTCCAGGGCGTGCTGCGGTTCCTGGCCGAGGCGTGACAGTGCGCGCCCTTCGGCGATATCGAGTTCGACGCGGAAGAAATCATCACGCTTAAGCTGGGCGGCGAGGTATTCACGCGCCAGAGACGCGATGCGGCGTGCGCGGTCGGGTTCGTCGCGGCACAGGTAATACTTCACCAGCCATACCACATCGTCGCCCGCCAGGTCGCGCAACTCGCGGCGAGAGACGGCGCGGAAACGTTCACGATTGGGCCAGCGCTTCTCGCCGGGTGAGCCAGTGAGGTCGCTGGCCGAGACATTCATCCAGCGCCAGAGTTCATCACGCAGGATCAGGGCATGTTCACACTCGCGCTGATTGAGCCATTGCAGCATTGTTGCAAGGTAGCGTTCATAACCGGCATCAGGGCGGCGCGTCAATTCGTAGTAGATCCGGTTTGCCGTCGTGAGCAGTACCTGAGTTGCCGCATCGATCTGCGTGACAAGGAGCGCCTCTGCGTCTCGCTGGCGTTGCTGCGCCAGGTTGACCAGGAAATCGAGCACTTCATCGCGCATCCCGAGGGTGTCGGGCATGCGGCTCTCGTCAATAATGCGGTGCATTTCGTCATGGAGATAGAGGAGATCGGTACCTGGCCACTCCTTCACCAGCGCCACGCCGGGCAACGTCTGTAATGTCTGCTCATACTGTTCCCGTTCTGCGGCGCTGAACGTATCGTGAGGTCGGGGGTACGCCAGTTGTTCCAGGCATGTGCGTAGTTCAGCCGGGTGCAACCCGCGTCGCGCATAGTTCAGGATATACAGGCAATAGATCAGTGTCCGGCGGGCGAACGGTGTGTGCTGTGCAATCGGGTTAAGCACCGTTGTCACCAGGTGTTCCTCGAATGCGGCACGGTTCTCGATATACGCAGCGGAAAGCGGCAGGCCGGCCGGGTCGCGGTGCATTTGGGCAAAGCATGCCAGGAGCAGCGGGTGGCCATCGGTCTGGCGATAGGCTTCCTCCGCCAGAGTTGCTGCGTGTTGCACGGCATCGGCATCAGCCATTGTCTGGGCGAACTCAAGGCGGAGATAGGCGGCAGTATCGGCGGGCGAGAGCGGAGCGAGGGTGCAGCGCCTGGAATCCAGGCTGGTAACCGGCGCGCATGCATCGTACAACGATACACGTTCACCTACCGGGCGCCCGCAAATAACGACCAGCACGTGTTGTAATGCTGGCAGGACCCCGGCGAGCGAACCAGCCAGATGGGTCGGAAGGGAGCGCTCACCATGTTCAGTAGCGGGCTGATCGCCGACCATCCATTGAGCGATCAGGCCGGCGGATGTTGGAAACTCCTGCTGGATGAACTCCAGTTCCGGCAGCGGCGATTCGCCGACAACCGCTTCGGCGGTATCGAAGCGTAGCACAACGGGGCGTTCGGCGCTCAGGGCGTTCAGATTTTCGACAAAGAGGCGGCGTGACTCGGCTGCCATCGCGTCGCGTTCGCGCTTGGTCACCTGGCCGCGTTCGCGTTCGTAGCGCTGGCGAAACTGGCGATACGGTTTGAATGTGGCATCAATGGTCGTATCCGGCAGGCGGTACCACTGACGGTCAGGATCATTTATCGCAAGCCCGGCGATAATGCGTGCCTCGATGGCGCTGCCGATACGCGCATCAACATCGCTCAGATCGATGATGCGTGCGATGGCAGGGTTGTGTTCGCGACCGATCAGGTCCGGCAGCTTTTGCAGCAGAAACGTTTTACCGATGCCACCCGGCGCCTCAATATACACCACGCGGCAGACAGGGCTGGTACAGACCTCGGCGAAGTGATGGTGCAACACCTCCAGGACGGCTTCCTGCCCAACATAGTGCGGGGAGCGTGGAATGAGCGGCTCCATTGGTTACCCTCCCATTGACACAACACCCTTGTCCACCAGGCGGGTGAGGAACTGTTGCAGCCACTCATTAACGACAAAGCGGCGCGTATCGGAGCGATAGGCAATCGCAAACGCCTGGCTGAACAGCGCCAGGTACGCGCGCACCTGTTGCGGCGCTGGATGTGTGCCATACACCTCCTTGACGGCATGCGCCAGATCATCGCGATCGAAGCCGTCGGCGCGCCGCGCAAGTAATGCAAGCACACAGACATCGCGTTCAGCGATGCGGTGGGTCAGGCGCTGGCTCACCAGCGCGTCGTAGGCAATGCGCAGGTAGCGTTCCGTGTGTTCCTGTTGCAGGTCGAGGTCGCGTCCAAGCTCGGTGTATGTTATGCGGTGCAGGCCGAGGGATTCGAGCAAGTCACGCACTTCGGGGTCATTCAGCAGCGCATTGCCGAACGCCTGACGCCGGTCAGGATCCTCGATCGCGCGCCAGATGGCCGGGAGCTCGTTCTGCCAGCGGTTAGCATCCTCTGGCCGGGTTTCGCCGGCTATCAGGCGCGCGTTGAGTCCATTGAGCAGGAAGTAGGCCCATTCGACCAGGTTATCCGGGTACAGAATCGCATGCCTGCGCGCCACACCCGGCATCTGGCTTTGCGGCAGGTACCAGTCGACGAGGATATCGCAGATCCGGCTGAACTCCTCGAGGTTTTCGGGGCGGCGGAGCTCACGGCGCACCATCACCCGCAGGCCGGGATCGAAGCGGTAAATCTTTCCTGCAGGATCACGCGTCACCAGGCCTTGCCGGGAAAGCGCCGTGAGCAATTCATGGAAGGGCTGAGATTTGCCGGTTGCCTCGATCAATTCCAGGCGTTCGAGAAGCGCGCGGATCGTTGCGACGTCAACGAAGCGCACCACACCGATGCGCCAGATGACTCGCTGCGTTGAGGCGTCAAGACGCTCGATTCGCTGGCGCAACTCCTGTTCGGGCGTGGCCAGCGCCGGCCAGTCAAGGGGTGGGCGTGCGTCCGGCTCCAGATGATGGCGAATAATCGCCGTGATTGATGACGGATGGCCGAATGTCAGCTCCTGGATCAGGCCGGCGCTCGACTCGAGCCCGTATCGTTCGGCAAGCCGGGCCGTCTCTTCGGGTTCAAAGGGTGGCAACGGTCGCAGCCCTGATCGACCGGCCTGATTGAGTTCCCACAGTGTCCAGACCAGCGGCCCCTGGCTGATGGCGAGGACCAGTCTGTTCCATTCAAGCAGGCGGCTGATGACTTGCTCCTGTAACGCGTCCCAGGCTTCTTCACTGGTTGCCGCGTCGAGGCGCTGTTCAATCATATTGAGCGCATCGAGGAAAATGACCATGTGCTCAGCGGGGCCGGGCACGAACTCAAATCCGACTGGCAGGTCGCCGAGCGCCGGTGGTAACTGGAGGCCGGGTGCCTGCTTGTCCGGCGGAGTTGCCTGCTTCAGGAGTTCCTCGAAGGCTACCGCTGCGGTCAGCGGCAACACACCGGAAGCATCACCGGGCAGCGAAGCGCCGGGCTCGAAACTGAGCCAGGCACAGGCGCACTGGCGACGTACGCTGGCATCCTCAAACAGGCGGCGCGCGAACCACGTCTTGCCCATGCCGGTCATGGCATGCAGGTTCAGGATTGCATGGCTCTCCTCACCCTGTGCATACCGGCTGATCGTCTCGCGATACTCGGCAAGCAGCGCCTCCCGACCAACAAATGATGGCTGGGTGAATGGCATCGATGACCTGCCAATCTACCGGCGCATGGTCTACAGCGCCAGTATAGCGCCACAGGGGCGACCTCTCAAGAACATCTGGCGACAACGCACCGACATATCAGCGACATCAGGCGATCTCATCTTCGAAATTGACCAGCCGGTAGCCGAGACCCTCAACAAAGTCAATATAATGTTTCGAGTTCTTCACATCCGGCTCGATCAGGGCGCGCAGGCGCGTAATCACGCGCTGAATCGACTCCGGTTGCTGGTCGCGCGTGTAGAAAGTGGCGGCCAGTTCATCGCGAGTGACGTAGCGCCGGCGATGTTGCCACAGATACTCGAGGACCAGGCGTGGCAGGCGCGGCAGGCGCGTGTGCTGCCGGACGCCGCCCATCCAGAGATAACCGGCGGAATCGAGGTACAGTGCCGGGATCGTCTGGCCCAGCAGGGCATCGAGCGTCTCCTTGCCGATGGGCTGCCTGGCATCATCAATTCTGGCGCAGTGACGGGCAATGAGCCGCGCGGCGGTAATGATCATACGGCGTGGCGAACCGCGCGCTGCAGCAACCAGGCGACGATCGGCATCGCTTCCGGGTTCGCACAGGTCCTGAAAGGTGGTGACTGCCGGCACGCCGCTGATGGCACCAACCGGATGGCTATAGAATGCCAGCCGGCGTCGCAGAAGCTCGGCAAGATCATTATCGCTCCAGGAGAGCGTGTACACTGGCAGCCGTTCATCAATGCGGCTGATGCGCCGCGCGATCATGGCATCATGCAGATGGTCAGGTAGGAAGAACTTACAGGCGATGCCGGGATGTTCCAGCAGGTGCAGATTACTGATGAGCGGGTGGATCCGTTCCAGCACCGCGCTGGTATCATGTTCGGTCAACCGATCCTCGTCCACCCGGTCAACCAGGATGTAGATGCTGGCAAAGCCGGCGAACCGTGCCAGATCCACCAGATCGTCAAGGATGTCGGACTGGGTGGCGCGGGCGTAGCTGTGTGTCATGGTTTCCAACAGGAGGTGAGGTTCAGGCGCCGGTTGATGCGGCAGGCGTAGCCAGCGCGCGAGTTCGGCGCGATCGGCATCGTTCAGCGCCAGTTCGGGCAGGCGCCACGGGTCGCGCAGGGCCGCAAGATGCAGGAATGCGTGGAGTTGCAGGAGTTTCTGCGGTACGGCATCGAAGCGCATGCGTGTTGCCGGATGCTGCTGGAGGCGATCCCGGAGTGCCAGCGCGGCGCGAAACGCGATATAGCGCACATAGTGTTGCTCGGTAATGCGCTCGGTGCCAGGCGGCGGCAGCCAGTCGTATTCGGTGATCGGCACAATCAGCGCAGGGTCGCTCGCGGCGCCACCGCACAGGCGCGCGATCTGAATCCGGTGGCTGCTCTTGCCGTGGCCGCGCGGTGCAAACAACACGGCGCTGCGTGGCTGGCGCGTGTCGCCGCGCAGTGCATCGAACCACTCGGCCTGCACAAAATAACCGGAGAGTGTCGTCTCACGGTCGGCTTCCCAGTACTCAAATGGATTGCTGGTAAAGCCCTGCAACTCGATCCAGCGCTGGATGCGTACCGGCATAGGCAATGGACCTCGTGCTCACCTTAGTCCAGTCGCGAGCAGATCGCGCACAAAGCGCTCCGTACGTTGTTTCCAGATATTGATCCAGTTTCGCATGCCATCTTCATCAGGCAGATCGAAATCGTCATGGCTCCGATACATCTGCTGCAGATATTCATCGCTCGAGTCGAGCAACTCATCGAGGCGGCTCTCGATCACCCGGTCCAGATGCGGATTACTGGCACTCAGGTCTGTGTCGAGGATCGTTTCGGGACCGCTGGTGGTCGCCATGGTGCGCGCGGCCTCCTGAAATGCATCGTACCATATACCGCACAACTGTGGTGCTGTGATCATGATGCGCGGCAGCCAGACAAGGGCGGGATCTGCGGGATCGAACCCCAGCGGTGTGGCAAGCAGTTCGCGCGCAGCCCCGGCCAGCGTGCGTTGCACATGGGAGTCGTCGTGGAGCCAGCGTCCAAGTGCGGCTATCACCTCCGCGGTGTATGGCCGGAGCTCAGTGATACGTTCTGCCAGGTGGCGGTGCATCTCCGTTCCGCGTGGCGCGCGGTTGAGCAGGGTGCAGCACAGCACATATACCAGGGCGGCGCGGTCGAGCGTCTCGGGGCGATACCTGCCTTCATCGCGCAACCCGGCGACGAACCCGCGCCAGAAGGAATCGATCTCATCGTCCGTCTCGAGGCGTAACGCCGGTGCAACGAACGTTGTCTCGATCCATCCTTCGGAGAATGGCCATGGCTCGGGAATCTCCGTCTCTGCGACGTGGCGCAGTACAATTTCTTCGGCAATACGCATAGCGCGCCGTTCAGGCGGTGGATCCGGCATTGTGCGACTCCGGCGCAACATGTCGCGATTGATCTCATGGAACGCCTTCGCTTCCGCCTGCATGTCGAATGCCGGCAAGATGGCGATCCAGAGCGCGCGAAGCGCGTCGTTTGCTGAAGGATCCGGTTCGCTGCCCCGCAGTTGTTCGAACCAGCGTCGTGCCTGCACCAGAGCCGGGTGGGCCGGTGAGCCGCGCGCCGCCGCGGCAAGTATCAACGCAAGCTGCAAACGCGCGTGATTATCGAGCAGCGCATTCAGAGCCTCCGTGATGCCGGTTGGCCAGCGCGCGGCGAGCAACGGCGCAACCACCCAGTGCAGCGCCAGCGTACGAGTATCCGCCGGGCAGGTGTTCAGTGCAGTGATAAGCGAATCAGGAGGCGCTTCGTCGCGACTGATCCGTTGTACCGCTTTGAAGACGATCGCCAGCGGGTCATTGCTGTTTTCTTCGAGCCAGGTGGCCAGCAGTGAGCGACGATCGTCGCAGATTGCGCCCCAGAGCGCATCGCGCCGGGGAACGGGGCGTTGTTCGCTGAGCAGGAAGATGAGCAATTCGAGCACCGCCCGGTCCATGGCGCTACAGCGGAACGTGTGCTGTGCCGCGCGTGCCGGGTAACGGAAGGCATTGCTCATCCCGTGTTGCTGGTATGCACGTGCCAGGTTGTGCCAGACACGATAGGGTCGGGGTGGGCGCTGGAAATCCAGCGAGTCTGGCGGCGGCAGCAGGTCGCTGCGAGCCTGCCGGTCGTCAAGCAGCAGCGGGTCCGCCAGTGTGTGTAATACTTCGGCAGGGTAACGTTTCTCAGTGGACAAGCCGGGGCGCTGCAGATGATCACGCACGAGTGGGAGCAAGCGATGACGCATGAGGTCGGTATCGGGGAGGAGCCACCATCCCTTGCGATACCGCTCACTGGCCAGTGTGTAGGTGTCCTGATCGATCTGTACAAAACCGGCGTCAACCAGTTGTTGCAGAATGCCCGTTACCTCCTGTATGCCTGACCCCGGGTGCATCTCGTGCGCCAGATCAACGACCGTCACCTTCGGCAATGGGCCGGGCAGGGTGAACAGGATGGTCTCAACCGCCTCAAATGCAGGCTGCATGCGTTCGGCAGCAAATCGTTGCAGGTAATCGCCAAACGTGTGGCGCGTGATTTCTTCGAGTTGCGCCCGGGTAAACGGCGGTACCTCAACGATGTCTCCACTGGCCAGGCCGGGCAATGGCTCACGTTTGCGGGTGATGACACAACGCACACCGCACGGCAAGGGGTCAGGGATCAACCACTTGAGTGCCCGTGGTTCGGTAGCAAGCAGATCGTCCAGGTTGTCGAGCAGTATGTACAGTGGCGAGTCATGCCCCGAACAGGAAGCCAGGGTTGCCACATACGCTTCGTGGGCGTCTGCCCAGTATGGCGGCGGCGGCTGATTTTGATTGACATAACAGACAATCTCGCGCTGGAGGATTTTGACATATTCGGACGCACTCTCGGTGCGTGGCGGGCGAGCCCGCAATGCAATGCACTGCACCTGTTGCTGGCGCAGTTCGGCCAGTGCGCGCTGTAGCAGTGTCGTCCGCCCGCTGTTCCGATCGCCGATAACCTCGACAATCTGGGTGTTGTTGACAGCCGTCAGGAGCTGCTCGAGCAGCGGTCGCCGGTCAATGAGCCGCGATGGCGGCGGCGCATCGAGTGGATCGAGGAATGCCCGGTCTGCCGGCCGTGCCAGTGGGCGATCAACCGCCGGATCGGAGATATACAGCGCCGGCACCCACCAGGCATGTCGGTTCCCGTGATACTGGTTGATCGATTCCTGGGCGAAGCGGTAGAGCGCGCGCCGCATCTGCAGCACGGCATCGAACAGCGTGCGGCCCTCGGCCAGAACCGGGTAGAGCGCACGGCTTGCTTCCGCCGCCGCCGGAGCCTGTATGACCGTTTGCATTGCCAGGATTGCCGGCACCTGCCCGGTGAGCAGACGCACCAGCGAGCCGGTGCCGTACCGGTCCAGCCGATCCGGGTCAGGCAGCGGATCGGCGCCCTGGCATGCGAACAATACCAGGAGGCGCAGATCGATGCCCTGCAGATCGAGACGCAGAGGAAGGCCGCGCAACGGATCGGGGGCCGATGCGCCGGGGGCATCCAGGAGCAGCGCCACGTCGCGCAGGTCGCCTATCGCGCCGGTGAGGGTGTCGCCATGCCCGAAATAGTGAAGGATGTGAGGTTCATAGCCCCTGATCATCTCCTGGAGCCGCGTGACGGTGAGGCCCGGCGGTTCGACGTGCAACGAGCACCAGAATGGCGCATCGCCGTACGATGGCTGCGGTAATGCACGCTCATCAAATTGCCGGATGGTAGGAGTCACAGCAAACTGCGGGCGCACGGCAATCACTGAAGGCACGAGTGGCGCCCGGGCCGGTACGTGACCGATGGCAATCCGGCGCACAATGACGACCCCGTCTTCCTGCAGCGGAACGGCGGCGTCTGCAACGCGCAACATTTCCCAGGGAAGCGCCAGCAGGTAGTCAGCATATTCGACATCGTCCGCTGGATCGTCATACAGCGGGCTGAAATCGAGCAACACACAGGCCGCAGGCGGCGCACCGGCAGGTGGAGCTGGCGGGAGGCGCTGAAGAAACATGTCCCACACCGGGCGTACGCCTCGTGCCGTTGCCAGGCTCTTGTGAAGTTCCCGGCCAAGCAGGGCTGCGGGGTCATCGTACACCATCGCGTCAGCCGTCACCAGCCCGGCGCGGGCAAACGCCTCTTGCTCTTCGGGTGTGCAGGTTGCCAGATTGAAGTATACCGGCCCGCCCTCCTGGCAGCGCGCAAGCAAGAGTTGAAGGTGAGGGACATCATCGGGAAAGAACGGCAGTATATACACGCCGCCCTGTGTCTGTCCATCAAGCGTCACATCAAAGACGAACCGCAACCCGCCGGGCGGGTGGTGCTGCTTTCGCGACGGCTGATAGACGCCGACGTCCGTGAATCGGATGTGCAGTATCTGGAACGACATAGGAGGGAGATGCCGGCTGGCGTGCACATTCGTTGCGTGTTCCTCCAGCATAGCATACGCGCATGCATATGTAAATGACTTGCAGCATACGGTATCATAAGGGTGTTTCACCCGGACCCGGCGCGTCTCATGCCTCACCAGCCTCCGCATGGTGCTGGTGGTAGACTGTTTCCGGGCGATCATGTGCCAAACCGGTCTTCTCTTGCCGTGCTCCTGCTGCTGCTGGCCCTTCGACGAACTGATGGGAGGTTGCCATGTTTTCGCACCAGCTACGCTCTACGCGCCTGCTTGCCGTACCGCTGATCCTCGCGTTGATGGTTGCCGGTCTCGTCTGGACGCCCGAGGCGGCGGCGCGCCGGGCGCGCACGAGTGGGGCGGGCGGTTGTGGCCAGTTCCGAGATGTTGTCGGGGCCGCCGTTGACGGTGATGCGATCGTCGTCATGGTTGACCCGAGCGATCCGGAATTTGGCCGTAACTCCGAGAGCGCCACAATTACCACGACCCTCCTGCTCGAAGGCGGATGGTTGCCGCCACCCGGTGGCTGTGCTGCGGCAGGTAATGTCGTCTTCAATAGCGAGGCGGCATTCGTGGATGCCGGTTTTACGTTCACCGCGCCGGCGCAACGCGGCGGGTTGTTCAATTTCGGCGAGCCGGTCGTGACACTTGCGCCGACGGTAAAGAACCTGGATGTTCTGCATGTCTTCTTTGAGCCACAGGGCGGGGTGACCGGCGACGGCGGCGGGGTTTCTGGCCCGGCGTTGAATGGCGCGCGGTTGCGTTTTGAGAATGTGATCTTCCGCAACGATGAGGGAGACACGCCGGATGTGAGCGGGCGCGGCGGCGGGTTGTTTCTCGCGATAGATGGCGGGTCGAATGTAACGATCAGGAACAGTCGCTTCAGCGGTCTGCGTGCGGAAAGCGGCGGTGGTTTCGAGATTGACGTACGGGGTGACAGCACGCTTACGCTCGACAGGGTCACCGTCACGAACAATACGGCGGATGGCGCCGGCGGCGGGGGCGGCGGACGGATCCGGCTCTTCAGCGGCACCGTCATTATCAGAGACAGTGTGTTCAGTGGGAACGGCGCACCCGCAGGTGCAGGCGGCGGATTACGCATCGAGCGCCCGGCAGGCGCCACGGGCAAAGCAGAAGTCTGGTTGATCAATACCGTGATCGCCGGCAACAATGCAAGCAGCGGCGCCAATCTGTCGCAAAGCGGCAGCGGCCTGACCATGTACCAGGTCAACCGTGCCGGTTTTCTGCCGCTGGTGACCGGCGCAAGCGGCCCTGCAGCCGCCATTACTGGCATAACGCGCACCGGCAATACCTACAATGTGGCATTTACCACCAGCGGCTTCACGCCACAGATGTCCGGACTGCATGTCCATTTCTTTTTCGACACGGTGCCGCCCGATCAGGCGGGGGTTCCCGCTGATCCGGCTGGCTGGTACATGTATGCCGGCAGCAGCCCGTTCACTGGCTTCAGTCTGCGCGACCGGCCATTCGGTGCAACACAGATGTGTATTCTGGTAGCCAACCCTGATCATTCGGTGATTCCGAACACAGGCAATTGTGGTGCGCTACCGTGAGGCGCGACGCGGATCTGCTTCAGGCGAACCTGGCCGCCGCGTACGACCTTGCCGCCGGCCAGGCGCAGCCCCGACCGCAGCATGCCGTATGCCTGATAGTAGTAGAGTGGGATGATCGCGGCCTCGTCGGTTACCAGGATGTGATCCGCCTGGTGGTAGAGTGCGAGCCGTTCCTGTACATTGAGACGCAGCGCTGCCGCGCGCAGGCATGCTTCAAACGCCGTGCTGCGCCAGCCGGCGGTGAAACTGGCACCGGCAGCAAAGCCACCAAGCATGTTTCCCGGTTCCGGCGCTTCGGCGTCGCAGCCAAGCAACGCCATCTGAAACATGCCTGTGTGCAATCCGTTGAGCAGCCTGTCATACGGTACGTCCTCGACCAGTGCCACATCGAGATCGAGATACTCATGCCAGGCAGTGGCGAGAAACCGCGGCACGCTGCCGAAGCCGGGCAGCGCTGCGAGCGTCAACCGTCCACCATGGCGCAGGCGCGTGTGATCGCGCAACTGCAGCGCGATACGCGGGTCGAAGCGCGGCCCGATCTCGGGTGAATGGCCCGCCATACCCGGTGGAACGACACCGCCATCGGCCGGTTTCTGGACGCCTGCCCAGCACCTGGCAACAAGCGCGTGCCGATCGACGGCATGCGCCAGTGCCCGACGGGCGTGCGGATCGTCGAATGGCGGGTGGGCGCAGTTAAATGCCACGAAATACGTCGAGAGAAACTGGCGCACAAAACCCTCGTCCGGGTGGTGTGCCAGGATGTCGCCGCGATCTTCGACCCGGCACATGTCAATGCGCCCGGATGCGTAATAGTCGTAGGTTGGCGGCACGAAGCGCAGCAGAGCACGTTCGACGCTGTCTGGCGCGATACTCCGGTAGGGATTGCGTTCCAGCACAATTTCACTGCCGTCATGCCACGCAGCCACCCGATACGGGCCATTGCAGACCAGGAATGCCGGCGTGAAGCAGGCGGCACCATGGCGTGCGAAGGCGTGGCGGGGCTGCGGAAACGTGATCGGGTCGGCCAGGAGATAGAGAGCGTGTGCGAGCGGTGTATGGAGCTCAAACTCCAGATGGAGATCATCAATCGCCTTCACCCGCACATGCTCCGGATTCGTCACCGCGCCCGTGCGGTATTCCACTGCGCCCGCGACAACATCGAGAAGATCGGCCATGGCTGCGTCGGTCGCCGGGTCGAGGTTACGGCGCCAGGCAAAGACAACATCATGGGCAGTAAGTGGTACGCCATCGCTCCAGCGCAGGCCAGGCCGCAATTCGAAACGATAACGTCGCCCCTGATCATCAATCTGCCAGCGGCGCGCCAGGGCGGGAAGCACGTTCAATTCAGCATCAAGCTCAACCAGGCCCTCGAAGAGATCCGGGACGATCTCCTCGTCACCAACCGTCTCAATCAAGCCGGGATCGAGTGTTGCCGGGCCATGCTCGGATATACCGAGGCGGATCGTATGGCGGCGCCCGGCTCGTGCATGGTGGCGCGTGTGCCGGGCTTCGTTTATCTCAAGGAGTGAGAATGCCTGTTCGTAGTGTTCCTGCGCACCGGCGAAATCGAGCCGGTTGGCGCACACCTGTGCCTGGCGCAGGTATGCATGAGCACGCCGTTGATCGGTTTGTGCGCCCTGCTGATCGCGATCGAGAAGGGTCAGGGCGCGGCGATAGAATGCCTGAGCTTCCTCATCGGCGGCGATCAGGCGAGCACTATCGCCGGCGCGCAGCACATGCGTCGCTGCAATGCCGTAATCCTCGGCGCGCTCATAGTGGAAACCGAGCGTGGCCGCCTGGTCGATCACCTGCTGCGGGAACAGTTGCTCCAGCGCCCGGGCAACACTGCGATGCAGTGGCCGGCGGCGCTCGTACAGCAATGTGCTGTAGGCACACTCCTGGACCAGTGTATGCCGAAACGCATAGCCGCGTTCGGATGATCGATCAAGCTGCGTGATGAATGCGCCATGTTCAAGATCGGCCAGATGGGTGTCGAGTTGGGGATCGTCACCAGCCAGCGCCGTCAGAACACGGTGCGAGAAGGTCCGGCCAATCACCGCTGCCATCTGGAGCGTCTGGCGCGCCCTGACGGGCAACTGGTCAATCTGGGCCAGCAGGAGCCCCTGCAATGTATCGGGCAGATCAAGCGCCGTCAGGTCGGCATCCGGTGGGGCGACCGCTGGCCCGCGGAGGTGGAGGGTACGCGCCAGTTCGACCAGAAAGAGAGGGTTACCGCCGCCACGCTCGACGATCTGCGCTACCAGGCGTTCTGGCAGGCCGGGCGCATGCCGGGCGACGAGTTCGGCGGCAGCGGCAGGATCGAGCCCGCTAAGGATGAGCTCCGTTGCCTGCATGGTTCCGTCCAGAATGCGCCGAATGACGCCCCAGGCACGCGTATCGCGGTCGGGGCGTAGTGCCAGGAGCACGGTGAGCGGCGTTTCTGCAGTGACCGGCGCCAGAGACTCAATCATATCCAGCGAAGTCGCATCGGCCCACTGCACGTCGTCGAGCGCCAGCACAACGGCGTGCTGCTGCGCCAGGGCGCGGAACAGGTCGCGTACCACTTCGAACAGGCGCCAGCGAAAGCTCTCGCCCGCCAGTTGCTGGATGCGGTGCTCATCGGCGGATGTGAGCGGCAGGCCGAGGAAGCGGGCAAGGTACGGAAAGGTGGCACTGCGCATGGGCGCGCCAAACGCGCGATCGCACAGCTGTGCGAGGCGTTGCGTGCCATCCGGGCCATCGTCGTCGGTTGCCAGGCCCAGCAGGTCACGCAGCGCATCGGCAATCAGGGCGCCGCTACGCTGTGCACCATAGGCCTGTGCCGCCGCGCCGGCCCATAGCTGATCGGAGCCAGCGCGCAATACCGCGATCAGGTGTGTCTTCCCGGCACCGGCCTCGCCGACGAGAACGTGCGTACCGCCCGTCGTCAGCCGGATCTGCAGCAGATTCCGCTCGCGTTCACGGCCGGAGAGCGCCGGTGCTGCCGGCCAGGCGACAGGGCGATGGGCGGCGCGCACCCCGAGTACCGCATGGACATGCACCGCCTCGGCTTTACCTTTGACCCGGATCATGCCCAGGTCGGCGATATCGAAGCGATCGTCAAGGCGGGCGCACATGGTGCCATCAAGGAGCGCCTGATGATCTGCCGCCGCCTGCATGAGCCGTGCCGACAGATTGATTGCATCGCCCATCGTGGTATAGTCGTGGCGCTGAGGCGCACCGACCGGCCCGGCGAAGACCCGCCCGGCGGTCATGCCGATCCGCTGGCGCGCAATGAACGGCAGGCTACCGCCTTCGCGCAGTAACGCAAGCGCGCAATGCACGGCGCGCGTCTCCTGTTCTTCCACGGCCTGTGGCGCGCCAAAGATGACGTGCAGCAGGCTCCCCTTGTCGCCGGTGATCAGGCGATTCACCCTACCACCAAAGCGCCCGGCGGTCCGCTGTGCCATGGCGAAATAGAGCTGCAATTTCGCACCGGCATCATCGTCGCCGTCGTAGTCGAGGCCGTGGAACTGGACGAACATGCTGACGACCGGCTTCAACTCACCGATATGAGGATGCCCGGCGGCGAGCGCGCGCGCCACCTGCTCGGGCACATATGGCACCAGCGTATCAGGCCCGGCCTCGCGCAGCAGTGGCGGCCAGGGGCGTCGTCGCAATGGACGCAGCACACGACCAACGACCACGAACCCATCGCGCTCGGTCGCAACTTCGACCGCCAGCGGGTCAATCGCCAGCGAGTCCGCATCAATCACAATCTCGCCGGGTCTGGCATGATGTTCGGCTTCGGCCATCCGGTCGAGGGTGCGGCCAACCAGCGCATCTTCGATGCCGTACTCCGGCAATCCCACGGCAAAGCGCCGTACCGGCCCGAACGCCATACCAATCTTCATCTGCAACATCACCGGGCCGATCGGAGTGAGAATACGTCCGTGAGTGGCCATCATGTGCTGCATGCGCCATGCGGCGGTCAACGCGGCGCGCAGTACTGTCATGCGACGGGCGCGTGGCGGGCGTGGGTGCCACACAATCAATGCGTCGCCGCCAAACTTGATCACACTACCACCAGATGCGTGAATTTCGGCGATCAATGGTGTGAACACACTGTCGAGCGCGCGGGTCAATGCCTCGGCGCCCTGGTCCGCGCTCAAGCCGCTGGTCAGCGCCTCGGTGAGCGGCGTAAACCCGGAAATGTCGGCGATCGACGCGACTCCCTCGTGAGCCAGCGGGGTACCGCGCAGCAGAGCTTCAACACGGTCGCGCGGGATGTATGCAGCAAGTTCTGCGAGCAGGTCAAGCGTCATAGCATTAGAACGCGTCAGAGCCGGGCACCCATACATGGCCGATCGGGAAGATCGCATCGAGCGCCGGCACAAGCGCCGGATCAACTTCGACGCATGGCTGGCCGGCGATCCAGTGCGCGGGTCGAAAGCCGAATAGTAATTGCGCCAGCGCCGCTGAACTCAACATAATTGTTGGCGTCTCCGGCGCGTCGCAGCCCGGCCCGATGCCGAACGCCGGCCCTTCGGTGCCGACGCGCAGCCGCAGTGCGCTGGCTGGCGTCTGAGCGCGCCGGAGGCGAGTTTCAAGGAGCGATTTGATACAATCAAACAGGGTTGGAAGATGTGCAGGGCATGCCATCCATCCCTCGTCGGGATGATGATGTGAGCGGCTGGTCACGTACAGGTGATCGGCAAGCGCATAAAACGCCGGCGAATCGGGTGGCAATGGCCAGTCGAGTTCTGTTGCCTCCTCCGCCAGTCGAGCGTGCTGCTGCAACAATCCCAGCGTTGCCGGCCAGTCATCGGCTGCAACCTCGACGGCATGGGTGCGTGGCGCATACCAGGGCAGGATCAGGTAACCGCGCGCCCGTCCGTGCGCGTCGAGTGCGATCAGAGGCGGGTTATCAGGCAGGCGCGTGGCGAGATCGTGGTGTTGCCAGGCGGCATCGCGAACGAAGCTGCCGGTGAAGCCGCTATAGTGCCGCTGATACAGCTCCAGCAGTGCCGGAGCGTCCGCGCCGGTTGCAGGGCGAACCAGGTAACTGGATGGTGACAACGCAAGGACATGGGCACGGCTCACGGTATGGCGTGTGAGATCGAGCACATCAGTATAGCCGAAGCGGTGGTAAAAGCCGGCAATACCATCGAGCAACACCAGGCCCAGTCGCCGTTCGGTGGCGCGGGCTGCGGCATCGTGCATAAGCGCTCTGGCAATACCACGGCCACGCCAGCCGGGATGTGTCACCAGGCTGCCAAAGCAGCCGGTTGGAACGGTGCGCGAGCCAATACGTAGCGTTCGCTCGGTAAGGATATAGCCGCCAACCAGCCTGGTACCGTCAAATATGCAGCGTATCTGGCCGGCGATGTAGTCAGGTGACCGTTCGGTATGCGCGCGCCAGCGCATGGCAGCATCAGGCGGAGCGGCAGGCATGAACGTTTCCACCTTCAGACGAAAGAAGGCATCGAGTTCAGCGGGCGTTTCAGCGGAGCGAACGGTGTGGCCGGCGACCATAAGCCTGAATCCGCTACTCATACCTGGCGATCCTGTACAATGTCCCGCTACCGGGCGGCGCATGGTCCTCTCGCCGAGGCATACGCCCCACGTGGAGGCCAGGCCACTGAAGTGCAGCCGGGCGACAATCGCGCAGGAAATGCATGGTGTACATTGTAGCATTGTGGCGCTGGAGTGTAAGTTGGCACGCGTTGTGTGACGGTTCGATGGATTGCCGATGACCATGGCTCTCGATCGCATTACTGGCTGGTTCGCCGATCGCGGCTGGGAACCATTTCCGTTCCAGCATGAAGCATGGCATGCCTACCTGGCAGGTGAGAGCGGCCTGATCCATGCAACGACGGGCGCAGGCAAGACGTATGCCGCATGGCTGGGCGCCGTGGCGGAGTGGCTCGCGAGTGTTGCGCCGGAAACGCCTGCAACTGAGGCTCCGCCGTTGCGCGTACTGTGGCTCACACCCCTGCGCGCTCTGGCCGCCGACACGGTCGGGGCGCTACGCGAGCCGCTCGACGCCCTGGCGTTACCATGGACGGTTGAGATGCGCACGGGCGACACGCCGGCAGCAACCCGCGCCCGGCAGCGCCGTCGCCTGCCGACTGCACTCGTCACCACCCCCGAAAGCCTGTCGTTACTGCTGACCCGGCCTGAGTGGCGCTCGTTGTTTGCCGAGATGCGCCTGGTCGTCGTTGACGAATGGCATGAGTTGCTGTCTACCAAGCGCGGCGTCCAGGTGGAACTGGCGCTGGCCAGGCTGCGTGGCCTGCGGCCGGATCTGCGTATCTGGGGGCTTTCAGCGACGCTGGGGAACCTCGAACTTGCGCTCGATGCCTTGCTGCCGGCGCCTGGCACGCGCCGGCGGCTGATTCGCGGCCTGGTGCCGAAGCCGGTTGTGGTTGAGACCCTGATCCCGGATGTCATCGAACGATTTCCCTGGGCCGGGCACCTGGGCCTCAAACTCCTGCCGCAGGTCATCGCCACGATCGAAGAAGGCGAAACGGCACTCCTGTTCACAAATACGCGTGCTCAGGCGGAGATCTGGTATCAGGCGTTGCTGGATGCGCGCCCGGAGTGGGCCGGTCTGCTGGCATTGCATCATGGCTCGCTGGATCGCACGGTGCGCGAGTGGGTCGAGGATGCTGTACGTGAGCGGCGGCTACGCTGCGTTGTCTGCACGTCAAGCCTCGACCTGGGCGTGGATTTTGCACCGGTTGATCGCGTGATACAGGTTGGCAGCCCGAAAGGGGTCGCTCGTCTGGTGCAGCGCGCCGGGCGCAGCGGGCATCGCCCGGATGCGACCAGTCGGGTGACATGCGCGCCGGCCAGCGTCCTCGAGTTGATCGAGATTGCCGCCGCGCGTGACGCAATGGCGTCCGGGCGTCTGGAAGAACGGCTGCCGGTGAATGCGCCGCTCGATGTTCTTGCCCAGCACCTGGTCAGTTGTGCCCTGGGTGGCGGATTCGTCGCCGACGCATTACTGGCCGAGGTGCGGTCAACGCGCGCATTTCGCGCGCTGAGCGACGAAGCCTGGCAATGGGCGCTCGACTTCGTGACGCGGGGCGGGCCATCACTGCGCGCCTATCCTGAGTTTCATCGTGTGGTGGAACGAGATGGGCAGTACACCGTGGAGAGCGAGGCAGTGGCGCGCCGTCATCGTGTCAGCATCGGCACAATCGTTGGCGAGGCATTGCTCAAGGTGCAATACGCGCGTGGCGGAACGCTGGGGACGGTCGAGGAGTCGTTTGCGGCGCGCCTGAAACCGGGCGACATCTTTTTCTTTGCCGGCAAGGCGCTCGAGTTCGTCCAGGTTCGCGACTTGACCGTGCGTGTACGCAAGGCGGAGCGGCGACAGGGCGTGACGCCACGCTGGATGGGCGGGCGCATGCCGTTATCAACGGAACTGGCTGGTGCAATCCGGGCACGGATCGATGAAGCGCGTGGTGGCAGGTTTCGTGGCGCAGAGATGGAAGCGGTACGTCCGCTGCTGGATCTCCAGGCGCGCTGGTCGCAACTGCCGGGCGCCGATGAGTTATTGATCGAACGCACGCGTACTCGCGAAGGGTATCATCTGTTCTTCTACCCCTTCGAAGGGCGCCTGGTACATGAAGGGCTGGCGGCCTTGATTGCCTACCGGCTCAGTCGCTTGCGTCCAATCAGTTTCACCCTGGCGATGAATGATTATGGGTTTGAGTTGCTTGCGCCAGAGCCGGCACCACTGGCAGAAGCGCTTGGCACGATGGCGCCGGAGCCTGGGGGTGTACAGCCGCCCGCATCCGGCGATCGCCACCCACTCTTCAGTGATGAACATCTGGTTGATGATATCGCTGCCAGCATGAACGCCACCGAGATGGCAAAGCGCCAGTTTCGCGAGATTGCACGGATTGCCGGCCTGGTGTATGAAGGATACCCCGGCGAGAAGAGCGCGCGCCAGATCCAGGCCTCCAGCAGCCTGATGTATGACATGTTCGCACGGTACGACCCGCAGAACCGTCTGCTGGAGCAGGCGCAGCGCGAGGTGCTGGAACGCCAGCTGGAACAGAGCCGCCTGGCAGCGGCACTGCGGCGCATGGCAGCCGCACGTATCGTTGTGGCAGATACGGTGCGACCGACGCCTTTCGCCTTTCCGTTGCTGGTGGATCGGTTGCGCGCGAGCCTCAGTTCCGAGAAGCTGGCCGATCGGGTACGTAAGATGCAACTGGCGCTCGAACGCGATGCTACAGTGCGCGGTTGACCATCAACTGGAACGCGAAAATCGCCACGACGATCAGCGGCGTCAGCCGGCGAAGCCAGCGCAACGCGATATCGTTGCGAACGATCTCGTCGGCAACAGGGAAATGCCGCGCCAGGTGCAGGCAGCCAAGCATCAGCACGACCATGGTCATCCAGAAGCTCGCTGTGAGCATAAATGCGAAGCAAAGCAGCGCTGCGAGGCCAATGATCGAGAGGTAGATTGGTGTCTCAGTGGCATTGTCAGGGGAGTGTTGTGACTTCATGGTACATATCTCCAGCGATCGGGCATGTGCCGTTTTCCGATCGCATTTCACAGGTATAATATACCCTGACGATACTGCCGCGAGTAGCAGCGCAGTAACAACTCGATCGCCGAACCGCAATCAACGCGGTGTTAACCTGTATACCTGGCAATGAGATTCGCTACCATCGTTCGTCTGGGCCTGATCAATGTTGCCGTTGCGTTGACCGCCGTACCGATCGACAGTACGCTCAATCGCGTCATGATCAGTGAACTCGGTCTACCGGCCTCGCTTGTCGCGTTGCTCATCTCCTTTCCCTACGCATTTTCGCCAATTCAGATCTGGATCGGCTCATTCTCGGATCGCCATCCGCTGGCCGGCCTGCGGCGCACGCCATATATCGTCATTGGCCTGCTGCTGTGCGCCGGTGGTTCGGCGCTTGCTCCTACAGCGGCGTTTGCCCTGGCCGATGACGTCTGGCGTGGTCTACCGCTCGCGTTACTGGCGTTTGGCGCCTGGGGCATGGGGTTCAATTTCGCAACGGTTGCATATCTTTCGCTGGCAACCGAACTGGCGGGTGAAGAGCATCGTGCGCGCACGATTGGCATCATGTGGTTCATGCTCATTTTGAGCGTGATTTTTGCAGGTGTGACCCTGTCGCGCATGCTGAGCGACTATACGCCGGCAGCATTGTTTGCCGCGTTCTATGCCGTGTGCGGTGTAGCGTTCGTGCTTGGCAGCGCCGCGCTTGCAGGGCTCGAGCCGCGCGCAGCGGCCCCCCCTGTTCGCGACCGGCGCAGCTATCGCCAGATGATCGCGACGGTTGCGGGTACGCCGCAGGCGCGACTGTTCTTTCTGTACCTGGTCTTACTGCTGGTGGCCATTCTCGGGCAGGATGTGCTGCTTGAGCCATTTGCCGCCGACGTATTTGGCGTGCCGGTGGACGTGACAACGCGCTATACCTCCATCTGGGGGGCGGCGTTGCTGGTCGCACTGCTAGTGACGAGCCCGCTGGCGCGCCGTCTGGGCAAGCCGCGCGCGGCCGGGATCGGCGCTGCGCTGGTAACCCTCGGCCTGGTGCTGATTGCATTGAGTGGTGTACTGCGAATGCCCGTGATGTTCATTCCCAGCCTGGTTATCTTCGGGTTCGGCAGTGGCATTTCGACCGCTGCCAACCTGGCGTTAATGCTGGACATGACGGTTCCCGGCCAGGTTGGCACATTCATTGGCGCCTGGGGGGTAGCGGATGCGCTGGCGCGCCTACTGGGAACGGTGTTGAGCGGCGTGACCCGTGACGTTGTGACCGATGTGCTGGAGGATCGGGCGCTCGGTTATGTGGTGGTGTTTCTGATCCAGGCGGCTGCGATGGCCGTCTCGCTGGTGCTGTTGCCGCGCATCAGTGTTGCCCGTTTTCGCGACCAGGCGCCGCCCTCGGTGGGCGAACTGGCGGCGCTGGCCAGCGAGACGCGCGGGTAAGTACCTATCCGAAAACCCATGGGCTGCTGTCATTGCGCGGAGCGCCAGCGACCGCCTGCAGCGAGCGCAGCGTGGCTGACGCAATCGACCGGCGCGAGAGGAGATTGCTTCGCTTCGCTCGCAATGACACCAGTCCGTTATTCGGATAGGCTCTAAGACCAATACCTTGCAAATAAGGCGCGATACACCCCCAGATCCCCCCGCTG
>JACAEQ010000141.1 GCA_013388755.1 Chloroflexota bacterium | reverse complement strand
CTTGCTGGCGATGCACAACGATCGCCCTGGCATGATTGGCGCAGTGGGCACGGTGCTCGGCAACGCCGACGTCAACATCAGCTTCATGCATGTCGGTCGGCGGGCGCCGCGCAGCGAAGCGATCATGGCGCTGGGCACCGACGAACCCACCACGCCGCAGTTGCAGGCAACGATCAGCGCCATGCCACACATTCAGTGGCTCAAGGCGATCACGCTGTAAGGACTACACAGACGCTCGTCAAGCATCACCGTCAGGCGTCATGGCGTGGCGCGCACCCAATCCAATAACAAAAATGGCGAGCAGGCGTCACCCCACGCCACTCGCCCCAATTTTCAGTACAATTGGGCTTACGCAGATTCCAGTGTGTCACCGGTGTCACCTTCCTGGAAGCTCTCAGCTTCCAGGAAGGTTGCTGAGCTAAATGCGTAAGTCCTATACAAATGTGGTCTGGCGCAACGCCGAACTTTCAAGATAGCCTGCATTGCAAGAATGGGGTATAATCTGGCGCTATGAATCATGACGATGCACCAACGAACCTGCGCCCCCGGTTGAGCCGCCGCTGGCAGTTGCGCGCGTTGCTGGCCGTAGCCTTGATCTGGCTGGCGCCGACGCTCGCCTGTGGCAGCTTTGCCGAGCGCCCAACGCCGACACCCACACCCTTCACGGTTGACGGCGAAGCCACGGTGGAGCCAACCGGCCCATCCGGCGGGCCGGTGACGCTGTCGACGCCCATCCTCCCGGTTTCAACCGATACGCCGACGCCTGAACCAACGGCGACCTTGCCGCTGACACCGACGCTCGAGCAGCCGACGACGGCACCCCCGCCGGTGACGCCGCCGGAACAGGCGCAACCTGCACCGGTTCCGATCGGGACGAACTTGCAGGCCGATGGGTGGACCTATACCTACCCGAACCAGAACTATGCGCTGGTCCTTGGCCCGCAGGTGGGGAACTTCACGGCGCAGGGGACGTTCCTGCATGTGCTGGTGTTTGTTGCCAACAACAGTGGCACAAATCAGCCGCTACCGCGCGAGTTCTTTGTACTGAAGGATGCCCAGGGGCGCGTGTATGAGGCGCGGCCCGATGTGTCGAGTGCCGCCGTGCGTCCTGGGGTCAATGCCGATGTCGGGCATGAAGGTGTGGTACCGGCCAATGGCCTTACGACCAGCGTCTACCTGGTGTTCGATGTCACTCCCGGCGCAACCGATCTGATGTTGTTCGCGCGTAGCAAGACCGATCAGGGCTTTCGGGTGATTGGTGCCGTACCCTAGAGCCAATACCTTTCAAATAAGGCGTTCTGCACCGCACAGCCCCCCACCCGACCTCTCCCCGCCGGCGGGAGGAGTCGGACTCCCTCCCCCGGCGGGGAAGGGCCGGGGTGGGAGTGACGGGCGTATGTGAAAGGTATTGACCCTGGAGCCAGCACATATATAAGGTCGCGTAACGATGCTCAGCCGCCAGAGTCTGGCGCGTGCCGTGTCTGGACGGATGTGCAGGGTATTGACCCTGGAGCCGATGGTGGATCATACCGGCTTCCTGACATCGTACAACGTATCGCTGACGGATCACGCTTTTTGCTCTGTGCAACAGAGGCAATACGATTCAAACAGAAGAGCCGAGAGTCGCGCCGGCATGCCGACCCACGGCTCTTCGTTCTCGTTGGCGCCCCACATGTTCGCCCGTTCCGGCTCCTGACGATGATAGACGCGCATTGTGAACGACACACCCCGAGATACGCTGCCTCCTGATGCCGTCACCAGGTTGCTTGGCACCGCGGCGCGCCTGCGCCAGGCCGGTGATGTTGCGCGCGCGCGCGCGTTGTTGCGTGTACTGGCAGCGCAGCGGCCCGATGACGCGCGCGTGTGGCGCGCGCTGGCCGATCTTGCCGAGAGCCGGGAAGAGCGCCTGACAGCGTTGCGGCATCTCGTTGCGCTGGCGCGGCCCGGCACAACTCCAGCGGTGCCTCGAGCTTCCGCAGTCACCCCCACCACGATGGCCATCGCCGGGCGGGAGCCGGCAGTCACGTCAGAGACGGCAGGCACCAGCACGTCTTCCGGGGCGTCCGTCGCTGGCGCTCCACGGGCTGCAGCGCGCCATGATACGGCTGCGGCTGCAGTCGGATCGGCGCGTCAGTCTGCCGGCGCGGCCGCTACGCCGGCGTCTGAACGCACCGCCACACCTGCACGCCATCCGCCAGCCAGGCTGGCCCGGCGCTACAACTGGATCGGTCTGGCGCTCGTAGGCGTGGCACTGGTGATCTTCGCCGTGCTACTCCTGTCGAGCAACCGCTTCTCCTCGATTGCAGCGCGGCTTACGCCAACCCCGCCGCTGGTGGGTACTGGCGTGACCGGCGCGCCTGCTACGCCGGCCCCACCCACACGCGTTGTCGATCAGGCTGCAACCGCTGTGCCGGTGCCCACTGCACCGCCAACAGTTGCTTCGCCAGTGGTTCTGCCGTCACCCACCGCTACCGCCACGCCGGCACCAACCGTCACGCCGCGCCCGACACTCGCGCCCGGGGCGGTGGTTACGCGCGATGCCTGGACGGCTGCGTTGCTCCGGCCCGATCATGCGGTGGCCCTCTCCGGCGCCATTGGAACACTGCAACCACGCGGGCGTTTTGTACTGGCGCTGGTCGCTGTAGCGAATGGCGGCGCCACTGCTGCTGCCATACCGCAGGACCTGTTCGTGCTGGTCGACTCGCGCGGGAATCGCTATGCTCCCGAGCCGGGCGCATCAAGCGTGTATCTCGACACGTATGGACGCGGCAGTCATGGTGATTTCAGCCTCGAAGAAGCCATTCCGGCCGGGATTGGCAACGTCAGTGTACCGATCATCTTTGATGTGGCAGCGGAAGCCCGGGGGTTGATGCTGCTGGTGGACGACTCAGACGCTGGCTGGCCGGTGACCGGCGCGCCATAGACGGTCGCCTGGAGCTCCAACAGGGCGCATGGTTGCCAGAGGCGTACCCTGCAAGCGAGCCACCCGCCCTCCCGGGAGAATGCTGAGCCGTTGCGCAACCGGGAGGATTGGACGCGTGCTGGAAGAATGCCTATAATGCACGCGGGACGAAAGCAGCGTGCTACGTCTCTACCGCGTTCGTCGTGACAGGCACGGGCAGGTACACCTCAATGACTGCTACCTCCGACGAATCCGTCGCACAACCACAGGCGTCACGCCGTATTCACTGGCCCACGTGGGGCTGGCTTGCGGCTATCCTGGTGATCGCCGCGTTCTTCCGCTCCGCTGCTCTCACCGAGTGGGATGGCGATTCCTACCTCCATCCCGATGAACGATTCATCGTTTTTACCACCTTCAATTTGCAGGTACCGCGTAGCTTCGGCGATTACCTGCGTAGCGATTGTGTGGTGGATGGTCGCCTGCCCGCAGCCAGAAGCGCCAGCGACAGCCAGGGGAACCCCGTTCCGCTCCATCAGCAGGAGCCGACGCGCGATAGCGGCTGTAATACGCTGAACCCGCGCAACTACAACTGGTCGCGCTTCTTTGTGTACGGTACCTTACCGACCACGGTCACACGTATCGCCGTCGAAGCGCAGGCAGCTCTGGAAGGCCGGCCGGTTGTCCGGATCTCGCCCGAACAGGTGCGTGATACGGGGCGAACCCTCTCGACACTGTATGACCTGGGCACGATCGTGACGCTCTTCTTTATGGGGCGTCGCCTGCTCGATCGGCGGGTCGGCCTGCTGGCGGCATTGCTGTATGCGCTGGCGGCGTTCCCGATCCAGATTGCGCATTTCTTCACCGTTGACGCGGCCACGGTATTCTTCACTACCCTTGCGCTTTACTGGGCGATCCGGTTCGCGCAGGATGCCACTACCGGGAGCGCCGTCGCTGCTGGCGTCACCATCGGCGCAGCAATGGCCTGTCGCATCACAATGGCAACGCTCGGGCTGGCGATGGTGGTTGGCGCGCTGGTGCGTCTGGCGGAGGGGACGAAGCGTGACGAAGACGAAGCGCTGCGGCAGGCGGGAGGAGGCGCGCGCGCTGGCCTTGTCGCGCGGCTGCTTTCCGTGCCGTCTGGCCTTCTGTTCGCCGTCGCATGGCGCGTGGCACTGGCCGGCGCAGTAACGATCGTCACCTTTCGCCTGCTGCAACCGGACGCGTTCATTGGCACGTCGTTGTTCGATGTTCGCCCCGAACCACGGTTCATTGACAATATCACAACGATTGGCAGCATGCTCAGCGGTGAGCAAGATTTCCCGCCGTCGCAGCAGTGGGCGCAGCGCGTCCCATTCCTGTTCCCGCTGCAGAACATGGTGATCTGGGGTCTGGGGTTGCCACTCGGCCTGGCTGCCTGGGTTGCCTGGGCCGTGGCTGGCTGGCGCATCGTGCGACATGGCGATCTGCGCCTGCTTGTGCCCTGGGGCTGGATTGCGTTTTACTTTGCCTGGCAGGGTGGGTTGTTCGTCCCGACCATGCGCTACTATCTTTTGCTCTATGGATTGCTGGCGCTACTGGCTGCGTGGGGTCTGTGGGCAATCTGGGACGGCCAGTGGCCACGATCGCGGCGGGTCTGGCAACGGCTGCCGTTACTGGTCGTCGTTGCCGGTACCGCGCTGTGGGCCTACGCCTTCACGCGTATCTATACCGAGCCACACTCACGCATCCAGGCGTCGCGCTGGATCTACCAGAATATTCCGCCGGGCGCAGCCATCACTTCAGAGCAATGGGACGATCCGCTACCGCTGGCGATCGATGGTCAGAACCCCGGCCAGTATGTCGGTATCTCGATGGCGCCCTACGGTGAGGATGACCCACAGAAATACACCGGATACATCGCCAACGACGGATCATTTGCGGAAGGGTTGCTCGACCAGCTCGACCGCGCCGATTATCTGATCTACAGCAGCAACCGGGTCTATGACTCGGCAACGCGCCTGCCGATGCGCTTTCCGGCGTTGACACGTTACTATTATCACCTGTTCGAAGGGAACCTGGGTTTTGAACTGGTCGCCGATATTCATTCGTTCCCGACCCTGTTCGGCATCGAGATCCCCACGCCGGTTCTGGCAGAAGAGGCGTTCAGCGTCTACGATCATCCACGTGTCCTGATTTTCCGCAAAACGCCGGAGTTCTCGCGCGCACGGGCGGCGCAACTGATCACCGGAGATGTCGCCTGGGGCGAAGTCTACAAGATTCCCACGCTCCTGGTCAGTAAGGCGCCGACGGCGCTGCGCCTGACCCAGGAACAGTGGCCGCTCTATCGTGCAGCCGGCGACTGGGCGCGCCTGTTTCATTCGGGGGGTGTAACAGGCGCGGCTCCCTGGCTCTTCTGGTGGCTGGCCATGCAGGCGCTCGGCCTGGCGGCCTTTGCATTCCTCTTTCGGGCGTTGCCTGCGTTGCCCGACCGCGGGTATGCGCTGTCAAAGATTCTCGGGCTGTTGCTCGTTTCGTACATGGCATGGCTCCTGGCTTCGATCGGTTCGCCTGGCGCGCACGGCGCGCTCCGGTCACCCTTGCTGCCATTCGGTAAGGGAAGCGTGCTGTTCTGTGCCGCGCTGCTGGCCGGCGCCGGGCTGATTGCCGCGCGAACCGGGCGCGCGGAGCTGGGCGCATTCTGGCGCCGCCGCCGTGTGGCCATCCTGACGGCGGAAGGGGTGTTCCTGGTCGTCTTTGCTGGCTTTACACTCCTGCGGGCGCTGAACCCGGATCTCTGGCACCCGGCGCGCGGCGGTGAGAAACCGATGGACCTGGCGTTCCTTACCGCCATTGTCAAGAGCCCGGCGTTCCCACCCTATGACCCCTGGTTTGCCGGCGGGTATCTTAACTATTATTACTTTGGCTTTGTACTGGTTGCCACCCTTATTCACCTGACGGGGATCGTCCCGACGACAGCGTACAACCTGGCTGTGCCGACATTTGCCGCGTTAACGGCGCTCGGCGCGTGGGGCGCGGCGTACAATCTGGCAGCGTTGCCGAATCGCCGTAAGGTGCAGGCGCCTGCCGGCGCAACCGCTACGCCGCGCCCATTCTGGCACCACCTGTTTGATGCGCTGCCCCTCATGCGCTCCGCGACCTGGAAAACCTATGAGCGTCGCGCCATCACGGCTGGCCTGGCAGCGGCCCTGTTTGCCACGCTTGCCGGGAGCCTGGCGCAGGCGGCATGGTTTCTCCCCGGCAGCGCCGCTCCACCCGATGACGGCTGGCCGGAGGCCTGCCGCGCGCTGACAGGCTATGCCGCACAACAGGACTGCCTCGGGCGCGCGGAGTGGGCCTTCTGGGATGCAACGCGCCTGGTGGGCATGGCGCTCCGCGACGGTACGATCAATGAGTTTCCGTTTTTCACGTTTCTTTTCGCCGACCTGCACGCTCATATGATCGCCCTGCCGCTGACGCTGGCGGCGCTGAGCCTGATCGTGGCGGTGGTACGCACGAACATCAGCAACCGCCGCGTACACGCGCGTGTCTCCACATCTCTGGCCGCCGCGCTCCCGGCGCTTCTCTTGCTGGCCCTCGTCGTCGGCGCGCTCTACGCCGTCAACACCTGGGATTACCCGACGTCGGCAGGGTTGGGAGCGATCGGCCTGGGCCTCTACGCCTGGCAGCGTTTCCGGCGCGGCATGCCCGCCGGCCGGGCGTTGCTGCTGTGGGGCGTACTGACAGCCGCGCTGCTGTTGATCGCGCGGCTATTCTTCCTGCCATTCGCGCAGAAATTCGTCACCGACTACGCCGGTTTTATGCTGTGGCAGGGATCACGTACCTCGGCGCTCGATTTTCTCAAGATTAACGGGTTGTGGCTGTTCCTGGCCGGGAGTGGCGCACTCCTGCTGGCATACCGTAGCAGGCGGCTCAGCGCCGCCGCCACGCTGGGAACCGGCGGCGGTCTGGCGCTGGCGGCAGTTATCGCTGCGGTGCTGGGCGTGGATGCCCTGCCACTCCAGGGGTTGCTGCTGGCCGCCGGCATGGCGTTGCTGGCCGATATGCTCCTGCGCGGCCCACTGGTCGAGATGCAGCCGGTCGGGCCATCACCGGTTGCGCCAGGCCCGGTGCAACTCGTTCTGCCGGGGCTTGAGGATCCGCCGGCGATACCTGGCCGCGCCGCGGTTCGACCTGCCGGCGGTAGCATGACGTTGCTGGCGATCGCCTGGGGCCTGGCCGCGCTGGGGATTACGCTGCTCACCGAGATCGTGGTGGCGAAGGGCGATATTGGCCGGATGAACAGTGTGTTCAAGTTCGGCATGCAGAGCTGGCTGCTGTTCGCGACCGTGGGCGGGGTGGCGTTTGCCCGGGTCTGGACGGTGACCGGCGGCCGGAACATCACGACACTGCGACGGGCATGGCGCAGTGCCGCGATGCTCCTGATTGCGGCGGCGCTGGTCTACCCGCTGACGGCCACTCCGGCACGTCTGGCTGACCGCTTCGATCCATCTATCGGGCCGACCCTTGATGGCATGGCGTTTATGCGTTCGCCGTTGAGCTCCTGGGCCGAAAACGATCGCAGTTTCACGCTGGCCGAAGATGCTGACGCGATCGAGTGGTTGCGCGCGAATGTCGCCGGCACGCCCATTGTGCTCGAAGCGCACCTCGAGGCCTACCGCTGGGGCGGGCGTGTGTCGGTCTATACCGGCCTGCCGACTTTGCTCGGCTGGCCATGGCACATGACGCAACAACGCAGCGTTGTGGATGTTGGCCCGATCATTGGCACGCGGCAGGCGCTCATCCAGCAACTCTACAATGATACCGGCGCAAGCGAGGTGTTACGCCTGCTCAAACTCTACGGCGTCGAGTATGTCTATGTCGGGCGCCTCGAACGGGCGCTGTATGATCCGGCCGGCCTGGCGAAGTTTGACGCAATGGCGTCTGCCGGCCTGATCGACACGGTCTACACTGCCGGTGCGACGCGCATTTATCGTGTGCCGGCATCCGACCTGCCACCCGCAGTGCTCACCACATCGCTGCCGGTACGCGCGCCGGCAGCGGCGCCGCAGAAGGATCTGATGCTGCCGGTGCGCGTCGGCGACCTGCCGCCGGTTGATCAGCATGGCTGGAATCGCCTGGCTGATCTTCCGTTCGTGGCGGTGCTCCTGTGGCTGGTGGTCTGGTACGTGCTGGCGGCGCTCGGTTTGCCGCTGGCGGCGCTGGTCCTTGGCCCACGCGCACCAGACGGCGGCTGGGCATGGGCGCGCCTGGTCGGTCTGCTGATCCTGGGGTACACCATCTGGTTGCCGGTCAGCGCACGGCTCTGGACGTATGACTGGTGGGGAATGGCACTGGGCCTGCTGCTGACACTGGGGCTCAATCTGGCCGCCGTTGCGGCGCTGGGTGCACGCTCGATGCAGGGCAATGCAACGGAAGGCGCGGCGCCTCCTCTGCCTGCGGCACTCATGCCGCGCGTGCGGCAAGGGCTCCTCGCGCTGCGCGACATGCTCCGGGAGCGACGGCGTCAGGTGATGGGCAGCGAGGGATTGTTCCTCGCTGCCTTCGCTGCCATGCTGGCGCTACGCTGGTTGAACCCCGACCTGTGGCAGCCGATCTGGGGCGGGGAGAAGCCGTTTGAGTTCGGCTTCCTTAACGCGCTGGTCCGTAGCCCGGTTCTCCCGCCCTATAGCCCGTTTTTCAGCGACGGTGTCATTAATTACTACTATTATGGCTTCTTCCTTATGTCATTGCCGGTGCGAGCCACCGGGATCGCGCCGGAGGTCGCCTATAACCTGATCGTACCGACACTGTTTGCACTTATGCTTGTGGCGGTGTACGCCCTGGTGTTGCGCGTGCGCGGGTCGTGGCGGTATGGCCTGGTGGGTGCGTTGCTCGTCACAGTGGCAGGCAATCTGGCGGCAATCTTCCCGGCTAACTGGGCGCGTGGCATTGCACCGGCGCTGACGGCGCTGGCGGACGGCATTGATGGGTATGGCGCGCGACTCGGCGACTGGTTCGTCGGCCCGACACGCGTTATTCCCTATACGATCAATGAGTTCCCCTATTTCAGCTTTCTGTTTGCCGACCTGCATCCGCATACAATTGCACTGCCATTGACGGTGCTCATGATTGCGCTGGCGTTCGAAGCATGTGATGCCACGCCGGCGCGGAGTGGCCAGCGTGCGAGTACTGCTGGACGCTGGGGGTTGATCGCGTTGACGCTCGGCGCTCTGGCGGTGACCAACTCGTGGGACTTCCCGACCTACGGGTTGCTGCTGGGTGGTGTCCTGCTGGGACGTGCCTGGCGCGCATCAGGTTCTGCGGGGTGGCGGCAGGCGGCGCTCCGTCTGGTGAGTGCGGGGCTTGCTGGTGGGTTGTCCGGCGGTGGGGCGCTGCTCCTCTATCTGCCATTCTTCCAGAACTTCCAGGCGATGGTGAGCGGTGTGCGGTTCGTCTACACGTCTACCGCGTTAAGCGATTATCTCTTGCTCTACGGCATCTTTCTCGCGCCACTCATCCTGGCACTCTTCGGTGCGGCATGGCGGTTGTTGCGCATTACCGAACGCCGGGCACAGCGGGCGCGACTGGCCACCATCGGAACCTCGCCGGAAGCGACCGGGTTGATCGCCGGAGTACCGGCCAGCGCCGGGTCAGGGCGCGCATCGCTGGCCGTCCTGGCGCTCCCTGGCGCGCTGGTGGTGCTGGCTGTCGTGCTGGAGGCACTGCCACCCTTGCTGCTTGCCCTGCGCCTTGACGGTCTTGCAGCCGCGCTCGCCGCGCCGGAGGCACTGCTGGCGAGTACGGGCTTGCGCGCGTGGCTGGGTGTGCTGCTGCTGATTATCGTCGGCACGTTGCTAACACGCACGTTGCGACCTGCCACATGGTTCGCTTTCTGGGCGGCGGGGGTCGGGCTGATCGTGTCATTGCTATGTGAGCTGATATATGTGCGCGACCATCTCGACACCGGCGAGTGGTACCGCATGAACACCGTGTTCAAGTTCGGGCTGCAGGCGTGGGTATTGCTGGCAATCGCAGCCGTGCTGGTGTTGCCGGGGCTGGTGCAGGCGCTGCGCCGGCGCAACGCTCTGGCGCAGACGACCGTCTATGGCGCGCTGATCGTCCTGCTCGCACTGGCCATGGTCTATCCGGTGGTTGGTACGGCAAGCCGCGTCGCTTACCGCTTTCCTGGCAATACAACCGGCGCAACACTCGATGGGCTGGCGTTTATGGAGCGCGAGTCGTATGCACTCCCCGATTACCTGCAATCGCCGGGCCGGCCCGTGACAACGATTGCGTTGCGCTATGACAGCGAGGCGATCCGCTGGCTCGACCAGCATGTCCGGGGTACGCCGGTAGTGGTACAGTCGAGTATCGAATTCTACCGCGCGTATGGTGTGCGCGTCGCCGCCAACACCGGCTTCCCGACCATTGTCAGCCCGTTGCATGAGAGTGAGCAACGCAATCCGCAGATCGTGAGCCAGCGCGATCTTGATGTCGCCCGCATCTATCGCACGACCGATACGCAGGAGACGCTGCGCCTTCTCTCGCGCTACCGTGTTGGTTATATTTACATCGGGCCGATCGAGCGCGCGGTGTATGGCGAGGCTGGCATGCTCAAGTTCCAGCAGATGGCGGGGTCATTTCTTGAAGAGGCCTTCCGCAACAACCAGGTGACCATCTACCGGGTGAAGGAGCATGTGTATGGGTACCCGATGCTGCCGGAGATGAGCCGGCCAGCTCCCGCGCGCCCGGCGCCGGCGGCCGAACCGGACAGCGCCGGACCGGATATCGTCATTCCTGCGCCCCCTCCTGCCGATGACTTACGCGACCCGGCGCTCCTCGAGGCGCTGGAGCAGCAGGTCGCCGCCGATCCGCAGGCGGCCGGTCCTGCATTCGCCCTGGCTGAACGTTACCGCGCGCTCGGGCGTTTCGACGATGCTGCAGCGGTGCTGGAGCAAGCAGCACGCGCCAACCCGAACGATGTTGGTCTGCACCACCTGTGGGGCGACATCCTGCTCGACGCCAGGCGCTTCGACGAAGCCATCGAAGCGTACCGCGCCGCCGTTGCCGCCAGCCCGACCGCGGGCCATTATAACAAACTCGGCGTAGGCCTGCTGATTGCGTCTCGCCCGGGCGACGCGGAGCAGGTGTTTCTGCAGGCAGTGACGCTTGATCCGAATGAAGCCGCCCCATACTACCATCTCGGAACGATCTACGAACAGCGTGGCGATGAACGCCAGGCGGCAGACTGGTATCGCCGCTATCTCAACCTTGCGCCGGACGGGCTGTTTGCACAGCAGGCACGCGACGCACTGGGGCGGCTGGCGCCATAACATGAGCGGCGATGTCGTCACATACTGGCTGATTGCACAGGCGCTCGGCATTGCCGGATTGCCGATGGCGCGGGTGTTGCTTGGCGCGCTCCCGGACCGCGGGTATGCCTTCGCCAAGCCGCTCGGCCTGCTGTTGACGGGATACCTGGCGTGGCTGGCGGCCATGCTCGGCCTGGCGCCTTTCGGCACGCCACTGATCGTCGTCGCCGCGCTGGTTGTGTTTGGCGGCGGATTACTGGCGTTGCGTGGCGATCGGATCGCCCGGCCAGCAATCGGCATTGTTGCTGCGCCGGCGCCCGGTGTCCACGCTCCGGCGTTGCGGGATGCGATCACCGGCTGGTTGCGTAGCAACCGGGCAACCATATTCACCTATGAGGCGCTATTCGGCGTTGCGCTTGTGTTTCTGGCGCTGTTGCGCACCAGAGAGTACGGATTCGTCGGGCCGCACCCGTGGGGCACCGAGCGGCCAATGGATTTCGCGTTCTTCAATGCAATCCGTGTGAGCGCCATGTTCCCGCCCCACGATCCCTGGATGGCCGGCTACAGCATCAATTACTACTATTTTGGCTACCTGCTGATGGCAGCGGTATCGTTGCTGGCCAGCGTTCACCCGGCGACAGGCTACAACATGTCGCTGGCGCTGATCTTCGCGCTGACCGCCCTTGGTATCGCGGGAATGCTCCATAACCTGATCGTACTGGCGCAACCCTTCGCCGGGCGCCTGCCATTAGGGGACCACCAGGCCGCCGATCCCGCGTCCCCCGTCGATCCTGGCCCACCTGTCACATCCTCGCCGCCGGTCACATCACCAGAGAAGCGGGCCGGCGCGCTGCGTGGCTGGTCAACGGCCGGGCGCTGGCTTGCCGTCCTGTTGACGGTGGTTGCCATACTGCTGGCAGGTAACCAGGCGGGCACATTGCAGTTGATCGTCGGGGATGAGCGCGTGGTTGCGCTCGATGGACCGCAGCTCGTTTCGGCGGTTGCGCAGGCACTCGGCGGAGCAGACACGATCGTCCTCCCGTATCCGGCGCATACGGGCGATTTTGGCGAGATTACCACACTTACCCGTACCGACCGGGTCGCCGATTTTAACTGGTGGTGGCCATCGCGCGTCGTCTGGGACGCGCAACCGGTATGGAACCAGGAGATGCAGCGCTTCGACAATGTGCGGGGTTATACCATTACCGAGTTTCCCTTCTTTTCGTTCTGGCTGGGCGACATGCACCCGCATGTGATGGCGCTGCCGTTCGGCGTGCTGGCGCTGGCGCTGGCGCTGCATACCCTGGTGCGACCCTTGCCACCGCGGTTCCATCACGACCGGCTCGAGTTGCTGTTGTGCGGCGTTGTTCTTGGCAGCCTGTACATGATGAACAGCTGGGATCTGCCGACCTATGTATTGTTCTTTCTTGCGGCCCTGGCGCTGAAAACGGCGGCGTCAGCAAGGCCTACCGTCGCACGGCAGGGTGATGGCGGGGCCCCTGACGCGCCAGCCGGCGAGCAGGGTATCTCAGCGACCGATCAGCCGCCACTGTTGCGACAGCGCTCGGAACAGGAGACGGGCAGTGCGTCGTCGCAACCGGCTGCCCCGTACTGGCGCGCTTTTCTGCTGAACACAACCCTGCTCATCGCAGCATGTACCGTGCTGATCACGCCATTCTTGCTGACATTTACCTCCCTGGTTGGTGGCCGCGCGCCACTGATCGATCTCCCGCTTCTGGGTGCGCTGACACGCGTGGTGGGCTTCGTTGGCCGGGATAAAACCAGTTTGCACAGTTTTCTGATCATCTTCGGCATGTTTCTCATACCGCTCGCCGGGCTGGCAGCGCTGTTGTCGCGCGACACGGCGCGCTGGCTAATGCTGGCTGCCGGTATCGTCGCTGTTGCCGGCATCTTCATCGGATTTCCACTCGCGGCGCTTCTACCCCTTTGCCTGGCCGCCGTCCTGCTGGCCTGGCGGCATGCCAGCCGGCCAGCCGACGCTTTCGCATTCGGTGCGCTGGCGCTCGGATGCGCGATCTGTTTTGGCACCGAGGTGATCTACATCCGTGATGTGTTCGAGTCGCGGATGAACACCATTTTCAAGTTCTACTACCAGACGTGGCTGATCTGGGGGGTGGCGGCGGGGTATGCGACCTGGCGCGTGACTGGCGTGGCCGGCAGGTTGCCAGGCGCCGGGCGACGCACGGTTGTCGCACACAGTGCGCTGCTCCTGCTGCCTGGCGTGACACTGGCGTTGCTTGTGAGCGGCCTGATCTATCCCTGGCTGACTGCCGGGAAAGCCTTCACGGAGGGAACCTACGCTGGCCTGGAAGGGCGCACGCCCCGCGAACGCACACCTGCCGGCGCCGAGGCCATTGCCTGGCTGCGCGCCAATGTTTCCGGCGATGCCGTGATCCTGGAGGCGGTCGGACCATCGTACGACACTGGCGGCCTGGGGTATGGCGGTGTGGCGTCGAGCACCGGCCTGGCGACCATTATGGGATGGGAAGGGCACCAGCAACAGTGGCGCGGCGGCGACCCGGCGCTTCTGGCGCAGATTGCGCCGCGCGCCGCCGATGTCGCAACCATCTATACCACGACGGACGCGGCACTGGCGCGTTCCTTGCTGGTCGCCTACGGCGTTGATTACATCTACCTGGGCGACACGGAACGCCGGACTTACCCGCCCGAAGGACTCGCAAAGCTGCTGGAACTGGGCGACGTGGTCTTCCAGAACAGCGAAGTAACCATTTTCAAGGTGAACTGATCGGCTATCAGCTCTGCTCGTCTCAGCGATATCCCTCCGCCTGCATCTCGAATAGTCGGGCGTATGTGCCGCCAAGCGCGACGAGCTCGGCATGCGACCCGAGTTCGGCGATACGTCCACCCTCGATCACGGCGATCCGGTCGGCCATGCGCACGGTCGAGAAGCGGTGCGAGATCAGCACGGCAATTTTGCCCTCGGTCAATTCGCGGAAGCGTTGAAAGATCTCATATTCACGCTCAGCATCGAGCGCGGCAGTCGGCTCATCGAGTACCAGCACCTCACCATCGCGCATAAACGCGCGACTGAGAGCGATCTTTTGCCACTGGCCACCTGAGAGCTCGAATCCTTCGCTGAACCAGCGCCCGAGCATCGTATCCATTCCGTGCGGCAACTCCGCCACGACCTCGTCGGCGCCGCCGCGCTCAGCAGCATCGGCGACGCGCGGCGCATCGTCGAGCCGGTCAATCTGACCAAAACCAACATTCTCGCGGGCAGTCAGTTGATATTTGACGAAATCCTGAAAGATGACACCGATGCGGCGGCGCAATTCCTCGGGTTCATAGTCACGCAGATCAACGCCGTCGAGCAGGATCTGTCCCTCTACCGGATCGTACAGACGGGTGAGCAATTTGATCAGCGTCGTCTTACCCGCGCCGTTCGGGCCGACGAGCGCCAGCTTCTCGCCGGGTGCAATCGTCAGGTTCACGTCACGCAGCGCCCAGTCATCGCGTCCGGGGTAGCGAAACGATACATGACGGAACTCGAGGCCGCGTTGCAGCCGAACCGGCACAGCCGCCGGATGCGGTGAGCGCGCCATTTGCGGTTCCAGGCTCAGAAAGCTGAACAGGTTGTCCATGAACAGGCCGTTCTCATACAGCCGCGCGATACTGGTAAACAGACTCTGAAACGAGCCCTGGCTCTGGCGAAACAACGCCAGATAGAGCGTCATGCCGCCGAGCGTGATCGTGCCGGCAATCGTCGCAAACACGATCCAGGCGTAGGCGCCGTAGTAGCTCAACGTGGCAACCAGCCCCCAGCCGAGGCTGATCAGTGAGCGGCGGCGCGCCAGGTCGGCATCCTCGCGAAAGAAGGTCCAGAAGGTATCGCTATACCGCTTCAACAACGGTTCGCCCAGGCTGAATAACTTGACTTCTTTCACGCTACTGTCAACGGTCAGCACGTGTTCAAGGTACTGCATCCGGCGAAACTCCGGCGCGCGCCAGGTCAGCAGGCGGAAGTAGAGATTGCTATACTTGCCCTGCGCCACGAATGCCGGAATCGTCGCGCCGAAGAGCACCAGGGTAATCAGCGGGCTGAACGCCAGCAGCAACGTGGCGAAGGATAGCAACGTCAGCAGGTTCTGCACCACGTTGTACGATCCATTGATAATGCCGAGGGCGCGAAAGTCAGCCTCACGACGTGCGTTTTGCAGCTTGTCATAAAAACCCGGATCTTCGAAATACTGCAGGTCGAGCGACAGCGCCTTACGGATGATGTCGACATTGATCGTGTGGCCGAGGCGCGCGTTGAGGATGTGCTCGTAGAAACTGCGTATCTGGCTGACGGCGGAACCGGTCAGCAGCAGGCCCAGTTCAAACCCCAGGTACGGCAGGGCGCGTTCCAGCCCCAGTAAAGGGTCAACCCGATCCGTAAACGACGCGACGACCGAGTCGACGATCAGTGCGCCGGCCCACGCCTGAGCCGCGGGAAGCGCTGCGGCGACCAGCGTCAGCAGCGCCATAATGATAGTGACGCGTCGGTCCGCCTGCCACACGAGGCGGAAGGCGGCGGGGATATTGCCAAACGCTGCGCGAACCTGCGCCAGGCGTTCGGTCCAGCTGGTTGCCGATTCAGGCTCAAATGGCCGGCGCGCACGCTGGCCGGCTGGTGCATGGGCCATCCAGATCCTCAGTATCCATGACATACACGGCGGCGCGAATTCCGCTTCTTGCTGGCCCGCGGCAGCGCGCTACGATCTTGCGCGCTGTACGAGAGACGCCCCGCCACCGAAACGAGGTACCCACCGGGGCGTCTGGAGGGCCACAGGCCCTTCATGCCACCCTGCCTGGAAGCACCCGCGTACCTCGCAAGATGAGATCACTACGCGCCCGGCAACGTGCCGAGCGCGCAGAAGGTCGGTACCGTTCCATGATAGCACATCCGGATAGAGTTCTGAAGATCTTCCAGGACGGCTGCGTGCATGGGGCAAGTGATGCACAGTGATCAACCTTCGCGGAAGATAGATGTGGGGGGCATGCAGCGCAGGAATGCCCGGCGTACGGTGGTGACCTCAACACCGGGCGCACGATTCTTGCGGTTGCACGCCATGGGGATTCGAGAGGAGCCACCAGGATCACAAACGAGGCTTTGTGCTTCTGCGCAAGCTCATGTCATTCAGAGGATCTATCATGGTGTGCCCGCAGCGCCGTGCAGCCATTCTACCTGTGTGCCATCAGCATGGCGCGTTCCTCAGGCGAGACCGGCTGAAACTGACCGTCACGGTTGACGTACACGATGGCCTCATTCTTGATGTTGACAATCATATCCGGCATACCATCATCTGTCACGTCGCTGAACGCCAGCAGGATCGGCGTCTTGTCCTCGCCTGCTCCGAACAGGTACGGCCCGGTGATGACACGCGTCTTTGCGCTGTCGCCACCCGGTATCTCCAGAATCACCACCTGCCGGTTGAGGTTCATTGCAATGAAATGCGTCGGCATTGCCGCACTGTCATCATGCCCCACGACCGCCCGGGTATGAAATGTTCGCGTGGCGCCATAGCGCAGATCATCGATCCGCTCCTGCCCCCAACCGACAACGTTCCCCATGACTGCATAGATGGCCAGTAATGCCAGTAGCCCGGTGACCAGATACATCGCGCTGTTCAGCCCGACACGCGGGATAACCGTGATCGGACGACCTGACGGCAGACGGCCAGTACTACGCAGCTCTTTGCTTGTTACAGCCATACCTCACCCTCCTCCTTGTGCCTGGCGCTGGTATATTGCAGCAACTGGTCCAACCCGCACAATATAGAAACGTGTGTGCTACTTTTCGTGGTCGTACTATATCAGAACATGTTTGCTGTGTCAAGTATGACACAGGTGACGCGCTGGTGCAGACTCCGCGTCTGTCGAACCTGTGGCAGCGTGGCTCTGCCGCGTAATACCCGGTTGTATTCAGCTAGACAACGATCAGCTGAGACGGCATGCACCCTTCGATACGCCGCTACACGGCCATATTGATCTTTGAGCATTACATCCGGTATGCGCCTCTTGCCGTCGGGCTGAAGCCCTCGGCTATGCAAGGCGAAGCCCGCCTGCGCGGGCTAGAGCAGAATAACTACTCAAAGACCATAAGCCCGCCTGCCTGCCGGCAGGCAGGCGGCTATACGCAGGCGAAGCCGGCCTGTGCCGGCTCCTGCAGGCCACGCAGGCGGCCTTAGTACCTATCCGAAAACCCATGGGCATGCTGTCATT
>JACAEQ010000140.1 GCA_013388755.1 Chloroflexota bacterium | reverse complement strand
GTGCATAACGCCTTATTTGAAAGGTATTGGGGCTAAGAGCCTATCCGAACACCAGATGGTCACTGTGATGGCGAGCGCGAGCGAAGCAATCTCCGCTCGCGCCGCTCGATGGCTTCAGCCACGCTGCGCTCGCTGCACGCGGTCGCTGGCGCTCCGCGCAATGACCGCATGCCCATGGGTGTTTGGAGAGGCACTAAGCTGCCGGGCCTGACGCCCTGTTTTCGTAAAGACACCGCCGACGCGTCTTTGCCGGCGTCTCTCTCGAACCCCGGCCGCCAGCAGTGATCCTCCCTCTTCGACTGCCACCTTCGGGAACTTCCGCCGTGCAACCTCCGTCATGGGAGCAATCGCTATCAGATGCTCCACTGACAGGAGGCTCCAATGGACACTCGCGGTCGTCACCGGGTATCCACTGCCATCGTGCTCGTATTCCTGATCGGGATTCTCACCGCCTGCAGCGCCGCACCTGCGCTTCAATCACCCTCCGGCGATATCGCTGTCCCGCCGCCGATCGCGACTGGCGCGCCGGCCGCAACGATGGCTCCTGCCACTGGAGCCATACCGCCTGGCGCACCTGCCGGCGCGATTCATGAAGCGCCGGCCACGACTGAAGCTGCCGTAGCGCCGCCTGCCGGTGCGGTCGCCGGCGCCGATGCTCCCGCGATCCAGCCTGCCCCGCCGCGACCGGTTCAGCCGGAACAGTACCAGGCCATCCGTGCCGGTGAGATTGACGACAACCTTGATGTTGCAGCGTATATCAGCTATCTGCAGAACTATACCGGTGTCCCGGCCCTTCCGGTTGATGTCAGCGAGCGCTATCTCCTGACCATCGTCAACGAGCGGCAGGAGCCGGTACTCGACGCGCGTGTTCGCCTGTACGACGGCGAGCGGTTGCTCTTTGACGCGCGTACCTACGCCGGCGGGCGCGTGATCATCTTCCCGCGCGCGCTGAGCGTCTCGCCGAATGCCGGTACGCTCCGCGTGCTGGTTGAAAAAGGCAACAGCGTGGCGAGCAGCACCTTGCAGCGTGGCCCCGACGTCGCGCGGACCATCGTGCTCGCGGGTGCCGAAGCGTTGCCACGGCAGCCGAAACTCGACGTTCTCTTCCTCCTCGACGCGACCGGCAGTATGGGTGACGAAATCAACCGCATTCAGCAAACCATTCTCAGCATTGCCGAGCGCATAGATCGCTTCGAGCCTCACCCTGAGGTGCGGTTCGGCCTGGTGGCCTACCGCGATCGTGGCGATGACTATGTGACGCGGATCTATGCCGAGTTTACGCCTGATGTCGCGGCCTTCCAGCAGGCGCTACTGGCGGTCCGCGCCGATGGTGGCGGCGACACGCCCGAAGATCTGAACGAAGCGTTGCACGTGGCGCTGCAACAGATGAACTGGGCCGACGATGCGGTGCGTCTGACCTTCCTGGTTGCGGATGCGCCGCCGCACCTTGATTACGGGCAGCAGTTCACCTATGTCGACGCCATTCGTGTTGCTGCGGCGCGTGGTGTCAAAATCTACCCGATTGCCGCCAGCAACACCGATCCGCAGGCCGAGTACGTGTTCCGCCAGCTGGCACAGCAGACGCTGGCGCGTTTTATCTTCCTCACCTACCAGCCGGGACAGAATGGTGGCGCGCCGGGCGATACGACGCAGATGAACGTCGATCCTGCCGCCTATACCGTCGAGCGCCTGGACGACTTGATCGTCCGGATGGTTGAGCGCGAGCTGGCAGAAGCGATGGGAGCGCAATAACCACGCCAGTGCTTGTTTGACGGAGGGTACGCAGTGGTGCCGCTCTGCATCTGGAGAGCCTGCGGCAGTGTGCTCCTTCCCCTGGAAGGCGGCTCGCGAGCCGAAGGCGAAACAGCCGGGCGCTAAGAATCCGTCGCCCCCACGCCGGCCCGCCCGGGGCGGAAGTCCGGCTCTTCCCCTGGCGGGGGAAGTTGGGCGGGGGCCGTGCGGTGCGCAAAGCCCTATGTGACAGGACGTACGCGGTGGCGTGCCAGCAGGGTGGCCTGGCGGGCGGCACGCCCTCCAGGGTCTATCTGCCGGCGGCGGGAAGGTAGTCGCAACGCGGAAACGAACGCCGTCCCGCCGGCGGAGGGGCACTGGCATGCGCCTGGCTGGCCGATTGCGCGCGTGACCGCGTCACTCCAGTTATGTGAACGGTATTGGCTCTAAGCCCGATACACCTCACGAAAACGCTCACGGGCACGGAAGAGGCGCGTCTTCACTGCACTGGTCGAACAGCCAAGCCTGCTGGCAATTTCGTGCGTACTGCGTCCTTCGAGCGAATGCATCACGAGCGGCATCCGGTACATTTCGGGCAGTTGCGCCAGTGCGCGTGCCACCAGCTCATGCTCTTCCAGGCGCGTCTCCGGTCGGTCGTTGACCGGCGGTTCATCAACATCGGCCAGCGACGAAAAACGGATGCGCCGGCTGCGCCGGAGATAATCGTAGGCGGTGTTGGTCGCAATACGATACAACCAGCTTGAGGCGCTGGCTGTCGGGTCGCGTTGATCCCAGCCACGCAACGCCTTGACGAATGTATCCTGGCACAGGTCCTCCGCCACGGCGCGGTCGCTGACCAGGCGTGTCAGGTGGGCAAGGAGCGGCTGATACATGTCGAGGTATAGTCGTTCGACCGTGTGCGATGGCGAGCCACTCCATTCACTCAGGCTCATGGATCCCCTCCCCCTCAGTAGCTTCTCACAGTGAATGACGCAGGCATGTTATGGAGCACGTCTGGCACGATGTAGACTGAACAGCGTAACTAGCCGGCTGACCCAGGACGTGGCCCGTGCAATGTGGTGCCCTTGCGGCAGTACCGGCTGTGCGCGGGAAATGAGACGATGTTCGGATACTTCACGCTGCATCTGCTGGTATCGTTCGCGCGCATACCAGAGATTCTGTTCAAGCTGGTACATACGTCGCCTCACTCAATCAACGGCAGGGCCATGCATTCACTCGCGTTTCGGCCAGTGGCACCTGCGCCACCACTGATCCACCGGTCACCCTTCATGCGTCGTTGCCAATCCCCGTGCTCATAGCCCCCTCCGTGGCGAGTGGCGGTAGCGCCGGGCATGTGGTTCATGCGAGGATGTTGCCTCTCCCACCTGCTCCAGCGCAGCGCCGTTCGTATCTACCGCTGAGGGAACTATAGCAGGCAGGCGTTCCGGCGGGATCGGTCTGAAGGTGCCGCTCGAATGAGCCACAACGCTGATTGGATGCTCCGCCGAAAGATGGATCGAGACGCGCCACATTGCCTGCCCCATGGCAATGCGTGTGCAGCAACCACCGTCTTCTGAAGATTTGCATGATGTATCTGGATGCAGAAGTCGCGTTGGAGCGTGAATCTGGTAGAATGATGCAGCATCAACCGATGCGCCAGGTCCTGACATGAGCCTGTTCGAGTGACCCATGCCACCAGGAGCATTGAGGCAACCATGAGCGTTACCTATGGCTTCGAGTTAGTGCACGAGCGACAGATCGCCGAGTTAAACTCGCTGGCGCGTATCTACCGCCATGTCGTCACCGGTGCCGAATTACTCTCGTTGATCAACGACGATGAAAACAAGGTCTTCGGTATCGCCTTTCGTACCCCGCCTTCCGACTCAACCGGCGTGGCGCATATCCTTGAGCATTCTGTGCTGTGTGGCTCGCAGAAGTACCCGCTGAAGAAGCCGTTCGTCGAGTTGCTCAAAGGGTCGCTGAATACGTTCCTCAACGCCATGACGTATTCGGACAAAACGGTCTATCCGGTGGCATCCACCAACGTGCGTGATTTCTACAATCTGGTGGATGTCTATCTTGACGCGGTGCTGCATCCGCGTATCACCCCGGAGATCTTGCAGCAGGAGGGGTGGCATTATGAGTTGAACGACGATGGCACGCTGGCATACCGCGGTGTGGTGTTCAATGAAATGAAGGGCGCCAACGCCTCGCCCGATCGCGTGCTCTACCTGGCGACTCAAAGCTCGCTCTTTCCCGACCATGTCTATGGGGTCGACTCCGGCGGCGATCCGGCAGCGATTCCTGATCTGACGTATGAGCAGTTCAAAGCGTTCCATGAGCGCTTCTATCACCCGTCGAACGCGCGGCTCTTCTTCTATGGCAATGATGATCCGGAGGAACGGCTACGCCTGCTTGACCGTGTCCTGGCACCGTTCAGCAGGCGCACGGTCGACTCGGCCATTCCGTTGCAGGCGCCCTTCAGCGAGCCGGGGCGCGTGGAACGACCATATCCCGCCGGCCAGAATCATGCCGGCAAACACATGATCACGGTTAACTGGTTGCTGCCTGATCCTCCCGATACGGTGGAAATGCTGGCGCTCGAGATCCTTGAACATGCGCTGGTTGGTACGCCAGCTGCGCCGCTGCGCAAAGCGCTGATCGATTCGGGCCTGGGCGAGAATATTACCAGTTCGGGGTTTGCTGCACTGCGCCAGACCTATTTCACCGCCGGTCTCAAAGGCGTAAGCGGCGAGAACGTGGCCGCTGCCGAGGATCTGATTATCGGCACGCTTGGCCGGCTGGCGCGTGATGGTATCGATCCGCAGACAATCGAGGCTGCGATCAATACGGTCGAGTTTCAATTGCGCGAACGGAACACCGGCGCGTACCCGCGTGGCCTGGCCGTGTTCCTGTCTGCCCTCAACACGTGGCTCTATGATGGTGATCCGCTCGACCTGCTGGCATTCGAGGCGCCGCTGGGTGCGCTGAAACAGCGCCTGGCCGCCGAGCCGCGCTTCTTTGAACGGTTGATCGAGCAACGTATCCTCAGGAATCCTCACCGGAGCACGGTGGTGCTTGTGCCCGACCTGGAATTGACCCATCGCCAGACGGTGGCCGAGCAGGAGCGGCTGGCGGCAGTACGTGCAACCATGGATGATGCCGGCATCCAGCAGGTCGCTGCAACTGCGGCGCGCCTGAAGCAACTTCAGGAGACGCCCGATACTCCTGAGGCGCTGGCGTCGTTGCCCAGCCTGACGATCGCCGACCTTGATCGGCAGATCAAAACTGTGCCCACCAGAGTGCTGGAGTCTGGCGCGACGCGCATCCTGCACCACGACCTGTTCACCAACGGAATTGTGTACTTTGATCTCGGCATGAATCTGCGCACGTTGCCGCAGGAGTTCCTGCCGTATGTCACGCTCTTCGGGCGCGCCCTGCTTGAAACTGGTACCCGCCAGGAAGACGTCATCCAGCTCACTCAGCGCATCGGGCGCGAGACCGGTGGTATCAGCCCGCAGACGCTGACGTCGGCGGTACGCGGTCGTAGCGTTGGCATGGCGTGGATGTTCCTGCGCGGCAAGGCGACGATCGCGAAAGGGGATGAGTTACTGGCCATTATAGACGATGTGCTGCGCACGGCCCGCCTCGATAATCGCGAGCGCTTCCGCCAGATTGTTCTTGAGGAGCGCGCGATGCGTGAGGCCGGCCTGACGCCTGGCGGGCACACGGTCGTCAATACGCGGCTGCGGGCGCAGTTCAATGAGGCTGACTGGGCCGGCGAGCAGATCGGTGGCGTCAGCTACCTGCTCTTCCTGCGTCGCATTGAACAGGCGATCGACGAAGACTGGGACACGGTTCAGGCGGTACTGGAGCAGATCCGCGCCCTGCTGGTCAATCGTAACGCATTGCTGATCAATGTCACGGTAGATGCGCCCGGATGGGAGCAGTTTCACCCGCACCTGGAAGCGTTTCTTGACCGCCTTCCCGCCGCTCCGGTCGTGCCGGCGGCATGGAACCTGCGGCCGGCTGCAGCATCGGAAGGGTTGCTGATCCCTGCGAATGTCAACTATGTCGGCAAAGGCGCCGACCTCTATCGCCTCGGCTACCGGCTGCACGGCTCGGCGCTCGTGGTGACGCGCTATCTGCGCACTACCTGGTTGTGGGACCAGATCCGCGAGCAGGGTGGCGCCTATGGCGGATTCTGCATCTTCGACCCGCGTTCCGGCGTCTTCAGTTATATTTCGTACCGTGATCCGAACCTGTTGCGTACACTCGAGGTGTACGATCGCTCGGCAGAGTTTCTGCGCCGGCTCGATCTGAACACAACTGAGTTGACGCGCGCGATCATCGGTGCCATTGCGGATCTGGATGCGTACCAGCTTCCTGACGCGCGCGGCTTTACGGCGATGGTACGTCACCTGGTTGGTGACGATGATGCTTACCGCCAGCAGGTGCGCGACGAAGTGCTTGGCACGGTTCCATCCGACTTTCGCGCCTTCGCCGACGTGCTCGATAGCATGCGTGAACAGGGTGCGCTGGTGGCCATGGGAGGCGAGGCGGCGATTACTGCCGCCAATCAGGAATGCGGGCTATTTACCGAGATCACCCGTGTGATGTGACAGCAGGCGCGCGGTTACCCCGGCGGGCGCCGCGCGCACCCCTATGCCGTCTGTTGATTGCGCCCGTCACGCCCGGGGCGCATCTTCGGCAATGAGTCCATCGCGCACGTGGATGATCCGTTGTGCATGGCGCGCGACATCCTGCTCGTGGGTGACCAGAATGACCGTGATTCCGCGTTCTCGGTTGAGTCGCTCGAAGATAGCCATGATCTCTTCGCCGGTTACCGTATCGAGCGCGCCGGTTGGTTCGTCCGCCAGAATGATCCGCGGATCGTTGACCAGTGCGCGCGCAATCGCGACACGCTGCTGCTGGCCGCCGGAGAGCTCATTCGGCCTGTGATGGGTACGATCGCTCATACCGACTGCCTCGAGCGCGGCACGGGCACGCTCCGCCCGATGGCGGTTGTTACTGTAGAGCAGCGGCAGTTCGACGTTGCGCAGTGCCGTTGTGCGTGCCAGAAGCATGTATTGCTGGAACACGAACCCGATCTTCTGGTTGCGGATCGCTGCCAGTTCGTCGTCGCTCAGGCTGCCGACATCAACGCCATCCAGCAGATAGGTGCCGCTTGTTGGTTGATCAAGGCAACCGAGGATATTCATCAGGGTGCTCTTGCCGCTGCCGGATGGCCCCATAATGGCGACCATCTCGCCGCGTTCGATCGAGAGTGTAACGCCACGCAACGCCCTGACCTCAACATCCCCCATCTGGTAGGTCTTCACCAGATCGCGAACTTCGATCAGTAAGCTCATACGCTCCTCACCTGCCGCCCGTCATCGGGTTGAACGTCTGCACGACCGGTGCCATCCGGGTTGTCACTCCATGCAGCGATATCTCCCAACATCCAGTGTACACCAGATCGTTCCATGAGATGTTCCAGCACCTTTCAAATAACACGAGTGACGCGGTCACGCGCGCCATCGGCCAGCCGGGCGCATGCCAGTGCCCCTCCGCCGGCCTGGCAGGGGAAAGGGGTACGGGGGAGGGGTAGACGAGGTTCCTGCCTGCCGCAGGAGAAAACCCTGCGCTTGAGAGCGGCTCCTCCCCTCAGCGAGAAGAGATCGGGAGGGGGCTGTGCCTCTCGCTGTCAGGTACACATCAGGCAGGGCCGAAGATGGTGCGTGCTATAATCGCAACCGGAGAGCGTCGCCATTGATGGAGCGACGACCAGGGAGATCCGGCAGAGGAGCGAACACGTGGAACGTTTCGTCATCGAGGGCGGGCATCGTCTCAGCGGCAGCATCACGCCGGCCGGCAACAAGAATGCGGCATTGCCGCTCCTGGCTGCAACCATGCTGACCAATCACGAGGTTGTGCTGCATAACATCCCGCAGATCGGCGATGTTGCGGCGATGATTGCCCTGCTGGACCACCTGGGCGCGCGCATCGAACGCCGTGGTCCGCACAGCTGGTCGGTGTGCGCCAGAGACGTTGGCGCAGCCGAACCTGACCCGTCGCTTGCGCGGCGGATTCGTGCCTCGGCGCTGCTTGCGGGGCCGTTGCTTGCCCGGCGTGGCTTTGCGACCATTCCGCGCCCTGGTGGTGACATGATCGGTCGTCGCCGGCTCGACACCCACCTGCATGCCCTGCGTGACCTTGGTGCCGCCATCGAAGTGACACCGACGGCCTACATTCTGCGTGCCGATCGGTTGTGCGGCGCTGATCTGTTTCTTGACGAGATGAGCGTCACCGGCACGGAACAGGCGATTATGGCCGCCGTGCTTGCTGAGGGCGACACATCGATCAGCAATGCCGCCTCCGAGCCACATGTCCAGGATCTCTGCCATTTTCTCAACCGGCTTGGCGCGCGCATCCAGGGCATTGGCACGAACCGGTTGATCATTCAGGGGGTCGCCGGGCTCAATGGTGGCGAATTCACGATCGGGCCGGATTTCATGGAAGTGGCGTCGTTCATCGGCCTGGCGGCAGTGACGCGGAGCGCACTGCGGATCGTCGGCGCGCGCCCGGCGGAGCACCGCATGACGCGGATCGCCTTTGGTCGCCTGGGATTGACCTGGCGCGACGAGGGTGAGGATATCGTCGTCCCCGCCGACCAGGAACTGTGCATCCGCGATGATGTTCATAACGCGATCCCGAAGATTGATTCGGCACCGTGGCCCGGCTTCAACCCTGACCTGATCAGCATTGCCGTTGTGGTGGCAACGCAGGCGCGTGGGACGATCCTGATCTGGGAGAAGATGTTCGAGAGCCGGCTCTTCTTTGTTGACCGGTTGATCGGTATGGGCGCGCGGATTGTACTGTGCGACCCGCATCGTGTGGTCGTCGTGGGGCCGAGCCAGCTGTATGGTGAGCCTGATGGCCTGCCAAGCCCTGATATTCGCGCCGGCATGGCCCTGCTGCTGGCGGCACTCTGTGCCCGTGGCCGCAGCGTGATCCATAACATCGGCCAGATCGATCGCGGCTATGAGCGGATCGATGAGCGACTGCGCAACCTCGGAGCGCAGATCGAACGCATCAAATCGTGATGGGACCGACCTCAACCGGGCGCTTCGTGCCTACGATCGGAGCAACCGGTAGACCACCAGGGTCTGCGGGCCGCTCTCATCACGCAGCACCACCTCGATAGCGGAGCGTCCGACAGTGCCGCGACTCAGAGGGTCGAAGCTGCGCTGCCCTTCGAAATAGTAGTAGTACGTGACACCGTTGAGCCTGAGGCCTCGGATATTGCTGGCGCGCGCAATGGCACCGGGGGCCGCCTCGATCAACGGATCATCGAATGCCCCATCCAGTCGCGTCAGGATTGCTGCGCGCAGGATTTCCGGCTCTACCGCGCTGATCGGGGTACGCGCAGGGAGTAGTGTGTCGGTCAGGACGATCAGCAGCGTGCCGAAGAGAATCGCGTGAGTAGCGAACAACAACCAGAAGATAGACAGACCGATGCGGCGGGTGCGCACCGTATCATGAGCGATCGTCGCTCCTGGCGAAAAGTGAGCCTGTATCACTGCCCCGCTCCCTGCTATAATGGCGAACGTGCATCTCTGATGCTATGCCAGTAAACACTGACATGCGATTGTAATCTTCTGACGCACGACTGATATTCACCTCCTTCGTTCGTTGTATGCTGGCACGGGAGGAAGTGAAGGCGCAAAGCAACGGCTGATAGGCGTGCGTGCAGCATCAAACAGAGTGTGTCATCAGAGAAGTGATCGCGTATGTGTGGCGCGGTGGAGATAGATGTGGAGTTATGGAACGCCGGGCATGGATGGTACACAGCCTGACCATTGTGGCGGGTATGGTGGAGGGCTTACTGATAGCGCGGCTGGTCCTGCGGTTGTTTGCCGCGCGCCCCGACAATCCGGCGGTTCAGGTGCTGTATGCCGTCACGTGGCCGGTTGTCGCGCCGTTTCGCACGCTGGATGCCGCGCAGCCACAGTACGGCGCGTCGCTGGAATTCGCGACATTAACGGTGCTGGTGATCCTGCCACTTCTGACGGCGCTCGCCTGGAATGTCGCCGGACGTCGTAAGGTGGCTGGTCGTATGTGAGGGGGGCGTATGGATCCGTTGCAGTTAATGATCCTGCTGGTCATTGCCGGGATCTGCGGCGCGTTTGCCGAGTTGATCGTCGGCTTCAGCCCGCCTGGCCTGCACGTGATGCTGGTCTCGATTATTGTCGGCGTCATCGGGGCCTTTGTCGGCGCCTGGATCGCCGGCCTGTTCGGCTTGCCGCCAGTGACGGAGATTCGCGTCGGCAATATCCGGCTCAATCTGCTCTATACCATTCTTGGCTCGGTCCTGCTGCTCCTGATACTTCAGGCGTTGCGCAGCGGCGGTCGCCGCCTGTCAAATAGTCGCTAGCCGCAGGGTTCGCGATCAAGGTGACCGATCACACAGCGGCCGGTAAGATCATAAGGAAGACAGTTTCACCGGCGTCGTTGCGCACCACGAGTTCACCATGGTGCTGGTCGACGATGCTGTAGCTCAATGGCAGTTCGACCCCACTCGAGTCGCCGCGTGTCGGGCCATATGGTTCGAAGAGCAGTGGCGCCTCATCAGCAGCGACCGGCATGCCCGTATCGGCGAATTCCACCACCACGCGCGGTCCAAACCCATTGCCCGGCTGGCGATAGGTACGCACGGTCAACCTCCCACCATCAGGCATCGCGTGGGCTGCGTTCAACGCCAGATTGTAACAGGCATGCCGCAAATGACCCGCAATCCCCGCCACCAGTAGATCGTCATCGACAAATTCGCGGCATACCTCGATGCCTCGCTGGCGCAAGACCGGGGCAGCCTGTGCCAGGGCCTGTTCCAGCACACTGCGCAGTGGCACCGGGCGCATCCCCTGTTCGGATGACCGGTGGAGATCCAGCATGTGCCGCACCGTGGCGATCACATCCGTAACTTCTTGCTGCGCCATAGCCAGGTACCGCTGGCGTTTTTCATCACTTAACGAATGGGTCAGCAGCAAATGGAGCGAGTTTGAAATCGCCTGCAGAGGGTTATTGATCTCATGGGCCAGGGCTGATGTCAATCGGCCGATCATTGCCAGTCGTTCGGCATGGACTTGCCGCGCCAGAAGGGCGCGATAGGCATGCTGCGCATCACACTCGGTTGCACGCTCGATCGTGGCCCCAATGAGATCTGCAGCGGCCTGCAGGCACGCACTCACCTCCGTACTGCTGGCGTCACCAGCGGAACGTACACCGAACAGGGCGCCACGAACCATGCTGGATGCGAAGGGGGCACACAGCAGCGACGCCCCGGCGGCAATGGCGCGTTCCCACGGAAGCAACGGAACGGTATGGTCGTCTGGCGCCATCAGGTACCCGTGGTCGAGGGCCTGGGCACAGAGGCTATGTTCAAGCGGAAGCTCTGGCGGCAGCGCCGGCGCCCCACCAAATGGTACCGTGCGCCCGGCGCGCAGCGGCCTGTCTTCCACCAGGAAGAGATATCCACGGGCCAGAAGCGGTAGCGTCGCGAGGTGCGTCGCCGCCGTGTCGAGGGCCTGGTCAAGGTTTTTCACTCTGGCAAGTGCCAGCCCGGTGAGCACGAGCCATTCCAGGTGGCCGGCCTGCGCCGGCATAAGTGCCGGCACTGTCGCAACGCACATCTGTGCGTCGTTGGATTGCCTGTCGGTATCGAACCGTTGTGTATCCATGAGTGCGTTATGCGTCACGTGCTATGGCGACGCCGTAGTTCGGCCCAGACCGTCTCAGGCGTAACGCCCTGCTGCTGCAACAACACCAGAGCATGGTAGACCAGATCGGCAAGTTCCCAGGCCAGTTCCGCAGGTGCGCCATTTTTCGCTGCAATGATCACCTCGGCCGCTTCCTCACCGATCTTCTTGCCAATCCGATCCACGCCACCGGTGAGCAGCCGGGTTGTGTATGATCCTTCGGGCATGGTCGAAGCGCGCCGGGCAATCAGATCGGCAAGGTCAGTCAGAATGAGTGACGGTGGAACGCGCGTCTCGATCGGTGCACCATCGAGGGTCCGATGAAAGCAACTGATCCGGCCCGTATGGCATGTCGGCCCTGCCGGCTCGGCCAGCACGAGGAGCGTATCGCCATCGCAATCCTGCCGGATTTCGACCAGTTGCAAGACGTGACCCGAGGTTTCGCCCTTGCGCCAGAGCGACTGGCGACTGCGGCTCCAGAACGTAACCTGGCGCGTGGCAAGCGTCTGCTGGAGCGCCGCTTCGTTCATGTACCCCAGCATGAGCACCTCACCGCTGCGCGCATGCTGAACGATCGCAGGGATCAGACCGTGAGCGTCAAATTGCATGGCACCCCTGGCTGTATGATTGCAGATAGCCTGTCCGAAATAGGCACGTCGTGACAGGAGTGACGCGGTCACGTGCGCCATCGGCCAGCCGGGCGCATGCCAGGGCCCGTCCGCCGGCGGGACGGCGGTCTTTTCCGCGGTGCGACCGCCTTCCCGC
>JACAEQ010000142.1 GCA_013388755.1 Chloroflexota bacterium | reverse complement strand
GATTGCTTCGTCGCTGACGCTCCTCGCAATGACAGGAGGCGCCTGGATGTCATTGCGCGCGCAGCGCCGCAATCTCCCATCTTCCGGGTCATTGCGAGCGAAGCGAAGCAATCTACCGGCACACGCCGAGATTGCTTCGTCGCTGACGCTCCTCGCAATGAAAGGAGACGCCTGGATGTCATTGAGCGCGCAGTGACGCAATCTCCCAGTACACGCCGAGATTGCTTCAGCCACGCTGCGCTCGCTGCAGGCCGTCGCTGACGCTCCTCGCAATGACAGGAGGCGGAGAGGTTTTCGGGCAGGCACGAAGCCGCCATGGTATTGCCTGTAGACCCCGGATCCAAGGATACGAATGAAAGGACAACCGTCGCCCATGATCCGCATTGCCATGTTGAGTTACTGGCATGTCCACGCCTGGGATTATACGCGCCAGGCGCAGAACCATCCTGATGTCACCATCGGCGCCGTGTGGGATGAACGTCCCGATCGCGGGCGCGCCGCTGCCGAAAAACTCGGCGTGCCGTTCTATGGGTCGCTTGATGCCGTGCTGGCATTGCCCGACATTGATGCTGTGATCGTTGACGCGCCAACAAACATGCACCGTGATGTTATGCTTGCAGCCGCGCACGCCGGCAAGCACATCTTCACTGAGAAGGTGCTGGCGCCGACACTCGCCGAGGCGAACCAGATCCTGGCCGCGGTGGAGCAGGCCGGCGTGGCGTTGACCGTCTCGTTGCCGCGGTTGTCGTCTGGTTACACACAGGCAATTGTGGAACTGGTCGCCGGTGGCGCACTCGGCGACGTGACGCTGGCACGCACGCGCCTGGCACATAACGGCGCGCTCCGCACCGAGCAGAACCCGGACGGCTGGCTGCCGGCGCATTTCTATGACCCTGAGCAATGTCGTGGCGGCGCAATGATCGATCTCGGTTGCCATCCCATGTATCTGGCGTGGCACTTTCTGGGTATGCCGGAGACCGTCAACGCCCACTATGGCTACGTCACAGGGCGTGCCGTTGAAGATAATGCCGTTGTCACGCTGGGGTACGCCAGTGGCGCGCTGGCCGTTGTCGAGGCCGGGTTCGTAACGCCAGCGTCGCCGTTTACGATTGAACTCCACGGCACGCGAGCGAGCCTGGTTTACAGCGAGCCGGAACCAAAGCTCCAGCTACGTGTCGCCAGGGAATGGGTCGATCAAACGATCCCGGAGTCGTTGCCGTTGCCGTTCGTTCAATGGGTCGAGCACATCCGAAGCGGCTCGCGTGGTACGGCAAACATCCAGGCAGCACTCAGCCTCACACAACTGATGGAGGCGGCCAACCTGGCCGCTGCCGGCGGGCATCAGGTGCGCATCGATTCACTCCACGCATAACGGAGCAATCAGACGTCATGACAACCAGCACAACCACCATCAACGTCGGAATCGTCGGCGCCGGCAACATTGCGCGCGGGCGCCACCTCCCCTGTTTCAAAAAGCACCCGAACGTCCGGCTCGTCGCCATCTCCGATGTTGTGGCCGACCTGGCCGCGTCGGCGGCACAGGAGTACGAGATTCCGGGTATCTATACTGATTACCGCGACATGTTCGAGAAGGAACACCTCGACGCGGCAATCATCTGCACACCAAATAAGTTTCACGCGCCTGCATCCATTGCCGCACTCGAGGCAGGGCTGCACGTGTTGTGCGAGAAGCCAATGGCGCTTGATCCGGCGGAAGGGCGGGCAATGCTCGACGCCGCCAATAAAGCCGGCAAGATCCTCAGCATCGCCTTCCATTATCGCCACATGGCGAATGTGCGCGCCGCCCGGCGCATCGTTGACTCGGGCGAACTCGGCGACATCTACATGGTCCGGGTCCATGCGCTGCGCCGGCGGGGTGTGCCTTCGTGGGGCACGTTCGTGCAGAAACACATCCAGGGCGGTGGCGCAATGATTGATTTCGGCGTGCATCTGCTTGACACTGCCCTCTGGCTGATGGGCAATCCGCAGCCGGTCGAGGTCTGCGCCAGCATCTCGCAGCGCCTCGGCAAAGCGCCGAATGTCAACCCGTGGGGCCAGTGGAACTACCAGGAGTTCACCGTCGAGGACCAGGCAGCAGCCTTTGTGCGTTTTGCCAATGGCGCAAGTATGCTGCTGGAATGCTCCTGGGCACTGAATATCCCCGAGTCATACGAGAATATCTCGCTCTCGGGCACAGACGCCGGCATGGAGGTCTTCCCGCTCAAGGTCAACAAGGCACACCTCGATATGCTGACCAGCTGGAAGCCGGACTGGATGCCCGGCGAGCGCGATAACCCCGGCGATGTGCAGGCCGCCGATTTTGTGAGCGCCATCCTCGAAGGACGGCAACCGGTATCGCAGGCACACCAGGCGCTGCAAACCACGGAGATTGTCGATGCCATCTATCGCAGCGCCGAGGCCGGCGCCGCCATACGGCTCGGGTAGAACCCTGAACGAGCGAACGTGAAACAAGGAGTCGCGTCCATGCAGATCGCTTTGCGCCGCATCGAGCGCCCGGCATTTCTCATCCCGGTCGATCGCCCGTTGATCCCGCCGGCCGAATATGAACGCCGTGCCGACATGCTCTACCAGGCCGCTGCCGTTGACTGGGTGCTGGTCTACGGCGACCGCGAGCACAATGCTAACCTGCACTTCGTTGCCGGCTTCGATCCGCGCTTCGAGGAGGCATTGCTGGCGCTGGGCCCGGGCGGGCAGCGTGTGCTGATCGTCGGCAACGAAGGCCTGGGGTACGCGCCACTGGCGGGCCTGCCACACGACGTGGCACTCTGCCAGTCGTTCAGCCTGATGGGCCAGCCACGCGACGCGGCGCCGCGCCTGGCGGACGTGCTGCGGAGCCTGGGGATCGGTGCAGGTGCACAGGTTGGCGTGGCCGGCTGGAAATATCTGGAAGCGGACGAAACCGACGACCCGAGCGAGCCGGCGTTTGTTCCGGCTTTTCTGCTGGCAACGCTGCGCCGCATCATCGGCGCAGGCGGCGCGGTGCGCGATGTGACACCACTGCTGATGCACCCGACCCGGGGCCTCAAGTCGCACAACGGTGCGGCGCAGATCGCCGCCTATGAATGGGGCGCAGCGCGCGCATCGGCTGCAACGCTGCGGATCGTCGGCGGCGCGCGTCCCGGCATGACCGAACATGAAGCCGCCGCACTGATGGGGTACGAAGGCGACCCGTTCTCCTGTCACATGATGCTGGCCGCCGGCAAGGACGCCATCATCGGCCTGCGCAGCCCGGGCACGCGCCGTCTGGAGCCAGGCGATGGGATCACGACGGCCGTCGGATTCTGGGGTGGCCTGTGCGCCCGCGCCGGCCTGCTGCGCGACACGCCCGACGAGTCGTTCACCATGCGGTACGTTCTCCCTTATTTCCGCGCCATCGCCACCTGGTGGAGCACATTGCGCATCGGTGTCAGCGGCGGCGACATACACGCCGCCGTCCTGGCAGCCATCGGTGATGCGCCGTTTCGCCCGGCGCTCAACCCGGGCCATCTGACAGCCGTTGATGAATGGACCCACTCCCCGATTCGCCCCGGCAGCGACGAGCGTATTGCATCAGGCATGGCCCTGCAGTGCGACATTATTCCCGCGCCGATGCCGGACGGCCTGGCGCTCAACTGCGAAGACAGCGTCGCCGTCGCTGATGCGACATTACGCGCCGAACTGGCAGCTCGCTACCCGGACGTGTGGCGGCGAATCGAGTCGCGCCGCGCACTCATGCGCGACGCCCTCGGCATTCAGCTCGCCGACGACGTGCTACCGCTCTCAGTCGCGCCTGCCTGGCTGACGCCATTCTGGCTCATGGGGGAGACGGCATGCGCCGTCGCGAACGATTAGCCGGACAATGATCGCAGGTGCGCAGGCGAGCGCCGGACGTCCTCAGCCATACTGCGTGTCGCGCCAGTGTCGGCGCGGCAATATCAACTCACCCTCACGAGGATCCTCGGTGGGAACCAGGCCAGCCGTTTTGCAATCCGCTATCAACCAGTATTCCGTGTGTGATACAATGGGAACGTGTAACCTGCACCTGCAGCGACATGCAGAACGGCTGTTCGCCGGGATCGCGCGCATCTTGCGCGCATAACGCCCCCGGTCCCGGCACGCACGTGGTTCAATCATTCTGCACTGGCCATAAAGGAACGATACCATGAGTCGCTTTCTCGATGCGCGAAGACACATGCTACCACCAGCAGTGACAATACTCGCCGAGCAACTGGCAGCCACAGGATACAAGGTGACGCAACCCCGCCTTGCGGTGCTGAAGGCCATCACGTCACTACCAGGAGCATTCAGTGTTCAGGAAGTCGAGCAGTGGCTGGTCGAACGTGGCGAGTCGCCGGGGATTGCCAGCATCTTCCGCAGCATTCGTCTGCTGTGCGACCTTGGCATCCTCCAGCGCATCCACGGTCTCGATGAGTGCCATCGGTATTGTCTGGGAGGCGGGCACACCCATCATCTGGTATGCACCCGGTGCGGCGTGATCGAGCGATTCGACAACTGCGGTATTCAGGGGGTCATTTCCACACTTGAGCAATCGACCGGCTATCACATCACCAACCATGTGGTCGAACTCTTCGGTCTGTGCCCGCAGTGCATGGGAACCGCGTCGTAGAAACCATGACCGACACGAAGCGCTTGAATGATGTGCGTGACGTTCTATCTGTCAAGAGCAAACGCACTCTGCCGCGCCAGCTGTTGCCATTCCTCAACCAGTTCCTCTACCGGGATCCGAAAGCGGTGTTTTTTTGACTCTGCTGCGCACTGCCGGCGATATTCAAGCCCACAAGAGTCGCGGACCCATATCTCGTACCGTGCGATCCACTCGAGTAGCATAACGAATTGCTGCTTCATCCGCTGCGCCGCATCCAGATCAGGCGGAAGAACCGCGGGACGAAGCTGTTCGGGCAACCATGGTAAACGGTGCATGTTGAGTTGAGGCACAATCACAGGGGTGAACTCATACCTCCTGAGATAGACGCCACCCTCGATCGGGTCACCACAGAATGCACCAAACCCCCAGAGTACAAGCATAGCATTCGGCGCAAGCATTAGCATATATGCACTACTTCCCACCGTCCCGGCTGGTGGCCGCTGACGACTGAAGCCGTGCTCCAGCAAGAGATTCCCTTTAGGTCGCCGAATATCACATCCCCAGAGCCAGCACTGGAAATGCATCAGTCTGGCCCCACGCTGCTCAATGCGCGCCGGAAGCGATAGCCATGAACCTGTTGGCATCACTGCACTCCTGTTGGTACACTTGTTGTGACACCCCCGAATCAGGGTTCTTATCGCTCAGCGCCGCCGGTCGGTCATGGTACGATCGACAAACAAGAGCAGCGCCATATGCCGGGCGCGCTTGACCGCAATGGTCAACCGCCGCTGCATCTTCGCCGTCAGACCAGTGCGACGGCGCGGCAGAATCTTCCCTGTCGGTCCAAGAAAACGCTTGAGCCGCTCTGGATCTTTATAATCTGGCACAATACCAAGACGCGAAAACTCACAGACTTTCTGGCGTCCTCCACGTACACGCATGCGCCGCCCTCTGTCTTGATATGTCATCGTTCATGCTCCTTGAGAAATGCTTCGACCGATAGCCCCTGATCGCGGACAGCTGCCAGCAATCCTTTTTTGTTGATGATTCTGAGCGCCTTCGCGGAAAGATTAAGGGTGATACTCCGCCCGATCTCCGGTACATACAGGATGTGCCGGTGGATGTTGGGACGGAAGGTACGGCTGGTTCTGGGCGCACGTCGCGCCCATCCTCCCGACGCCTTGTGACGGATATTGCGCCCAAAGATGGTCTTCCTGCCGGTGAGGTCACACGTCGCCATAGTGGATTCCTTTCAGCAGCCGAGCATCAGCGCAGCGGGCAGGTCTGTGACCCGTCCAGTCCCAATTCTCGATCCGCGGTCATCAGACGATTAACACAGTCTCGTCGGTAGTACGTCTTGTTGCGGCGCCGACCATCCATAATCACAATCATCTCGCGGTCGCTCATAATGCGCTGCCCACAATGGTTGCAGGACCGGTTGGTGACCCGTCCCGTCTTATCACGAGCAGTGACGTCGGTTTTGGACTTCTTTTCAGCCATGCCTGGCTCCTCCTTTGTTACAGATGATAGACTCAATCATTCACTGAATCGTACATGATGATTGTGTTGCTGTCAAGCGATCCGGGAGATGGCAGAAGCTGGAAGATAAGGCTGTGGTGAGCGTTGAATAGTGGCAACGCATCCACATCTCCATCCGTGCTTGCACGATCTGCGTATCATCGGCATGAATCGTTACTGCAGCAAAGGAAACCTCTGTGATCATCACTCGCGAACGTTTTAACCAGGGCATGACCTATGACGACTACAAGGCCCAGATGAGCCGTAACCGCGACCGTCTCGAAGAGAATGAACGCACTCTCGAACTGGCGCCTGAGGACGTGCGGTTCTTTGCCGAGCTTGCCGAACCGCTGCACGTGCTGGTGATCACCGAAGACTGGTGTGGCGATGCAATTGCCAACCTGCCGATACTCGGGCGGCTGGCAGCCGTGAGTGGCAGGCTCGACATCCGCATCTTCCTGCGCGACCAGAACCCTGACCTGATGGACCAGTATCTCAATCAGGGCGTACACCGTTCGATCCCGGTGTTCGCCTTTTTCGACACCCACTTTCAACCCATTGGCCACTGGATCGAGCGCCCGGCGCTCATCAGCGAGATGCAGGGTAAGATGCTAGCCGATCTGTACCGGACCGACCCGGCGTTTGCAGGAATTGCTCCCGGTACATCCCTGGCGGTTATGCCCGAAGCGGCGCGGGGGCGTCTGATGCAGGCATTTGCGGCATTCCGTGCCGAAACTCGCAGCATTGCCGATCGCGAGGTCATCCGTGAGTTGCGCGAACTACTGGCGCGCAGCCTTGCAGGAGAGGAAAGGTAACTGGCACATGGAGATGGAATCTGGCGCGCGCCCACCCAGAGTGAGTATCGTCTACTGCGCGGCATGCGGCTATGAGCCGCAGACGATTGAGCTGGCCTCAGCACTGATGCATACGTTTACCTATGACCTTGGCGCGATCGAACTCATCCCGTGGCAGGATGGTGCATTTGATGTCGCAATTGATGGTGAGCTGGTGCATTCTATGTATCGCGACGGCGGTTTCCCGGCGCACGATACCATCATCCAGGCAGTGCGTCAGCGACTGGTGCGCTGAACCCGCATTGTAGCGCCAGCCTGTCGAGCGCCACCATCTCGCGATGGCGTGGAGCAAGGTGCAGCTCCAGCGCCTGGCACACCTGGTCGAGCGAAACGATGGGCCGGCGTCGCAGGAAGGCTCCCAGCATAACCATATTGAGCACCCGCTCATCGCCCAGTTCCGCCGCCAGCGTACTGCCCGGCACGCCAACAATGACGATATCGGGTCGCGCTGGCGGTCGCGCTGCCAGCGAGCTATTGTAGACCAGCAGGCCACCGTGCGCGACCAGAGGTTCATATTTCTCAAGTGACGGGTTGTTCAGTGCGATCACCTGCTGCGGATGACGTACCAGTGGTGCGCCAATCGGCGTATCGGACACAATCACCGTGCAGTGCGCCGTGCCGCCACGCATCTCAGGGCCGTAGGATGGGATCCATGTTACGTGCAGGCCGGCGTCCATCGCTGCATACGCCAGTACCTGGCCGGCAAACAGCGCCCCCTGACCTCCAGACCCGCTGATGATGAGATCGTGGTACATACTGCACCCTTCTTTCGTTCATCGTTGAACGTTCGAGGCTGCCACGTTCCGAAATTCGCCCGGCGGAAACACCGGCAGCATCCGCTCTTCGATCCAGCGCAACGACTGCTCCGGCGTCATCCCCCAGTTAGTCGGGCATGTGGAGAGTAGTTCCACGAGCGCAAAGCCACGCCCGGCAAGCTGGCATTCGAAGGCTGTCCGCAGCGCTTTCTTCGCCTTGCGAATCTCGGCGGGATCATGCAGGCTGCGCCGTGCAACATACGCGGCGCCCTCCATCTGTGCCACAAGCTCACACACGCGTACCGGGTAGCCGGCCAGGTGTGGGTCACGCCCGCCTGGCGACGACGATGTTACCATGCCAACCGGCGACGTTGGCGCAAGCTGGCCGCCGGTCATGCCGTAGATCGCGTTATTGATGAAGATGACGGTAATCTGTTCGCCACGCGCCGCGGCATGGAGTACCTCTGCCAGGCCAATGGATGCCAGATCGCCATCTCCCTGGTAGGTGAAGATCACACGATCGGGCAGCACGCGCTTCAGGCCGGTGGCGACTGCCGGGGCGCGCCCGTGCGCCGCGCTGACGAAGTCGCAGGCGATATAGTTATAGATAAACACCGAACAGCCGACCGAGGCCACGCCCACGGCACGCCCCAGTACATCCAGCTCCTGCAGCACCTCAGCCGTCAACCGATGCGCAATACCGTGGGTACATCCCGGGCAATAATGGGTGTGCGCGGCCGTGAGGGCAGCCGGGCGTTCATACACACATTGCTCGACGGTCATCAGCGCACCTCCCTGTGAAATGAGCGTGAACCGTTTCCAGACACCCGGATATCACCGATCGTATGGTGCATCGCCTGGAGCACCTCGTCCGGTAGCAATTCGACGCCTCCCATGCGCCCGTGGAAGCGCACCGGTGCCCGCCCGGCAATCGCCAGCCGAACATCGTCCACCATCTGGCCGGCATTCATTTCGATGACCAGGAACGCGCGCGCGCGCGGCGACAGGCGGGCAAGGTGCCGTACCGGTAAGGGGGAGAGTGTGATCGGGCGAAACAACCCGGCCGCCAGACCGCGCGCGCGCGCCGCTTCCACCGCATTTTGCGCCACACGCGCGGCGCTACCGAAGGCGACAACGACCAGCTCGGCATCTTCAAGCCACATGCCTGCTGACCGCTGCTCGCGTTCGGCGATCACGGTCAGTTTCGCCTGTAACGCCAGGTTGTGCCGTTCGAGCGCCTCAGGTTGCAGGTAAATCGAAGTGATCAATCGTGCGGCGCGCCCCTCGGCGCCACTGAGCGCCCATGGCGCCGTGACGCTACCCTGATCGCGGAATGGCGGCAGTTCGGCCGGTTCCATCATCTGGCCCAGGTTCCCGTCCACCAGCAAGATCACCAGCATCCGGTAGCGCTCGGCGAGATCAAATGCCAGTTGCGTCAGATCGATCGCTTCCTGCACCGTTGCCGGCGCCAGCACGAGCGGGCGAAAATCGCCGTGGCCGGCCGAGCGCGTCACCTGAAAGTAATCAGACTGGCAGGCGGCAATGTTGCCCAATCCCGGCCCGCCACGCATCACGTCAACCACAACCGCCGGCAGTTCAGCGCCGGCGATATAGCTCAACCCTTCCTGCATCAGGCTCATACCCGGGCCAGATGATGATGTCATCACCCGTTTACCGGCACATGCAGCGCCAAAGACCATATTGATCGCGGCGACTTCGCTCTCGGCCTGCACGAAGGCGCGACCAAGCTCCGGCATGCGCCGCGCCAGGTACTCGAGTAGTTCAGTTTGCGGGGTGATGGGATAGCCGAAGTAGGCATCGAGGCCAGCGCGGACGGCCGCCTCTGCAATAGCTTCGTTGCCTTTCAGAAGTTCTCGCGCCATTGCGATCTCTCCCTGATCTTGCTAGTACCAGGCGATGATACAACGGTTACGTCACGCATTGCGAGGGACCGGCGGCGAAACGGTTTCACCGCCCGGTGTCACGCCACGGAATGTGCCATGATGTTCAACCGGCGCCCGGTAGACGGTGATCGCGACCTCGGGGCATACCAGCGCGCACACTGCGCAGCCGGTACATGCGCCTCCCGGATCGTGCAGAATCGCCGGGTGATACCCCGCAGCATTGAACGACTCCGCCTGCTGCACCACGCCTTTCGGGCAGAACACCACACACAGGCTGCATCCTTTGCAGCGTTCGGCATCGATGATGATACGTCCCTGGACCATCTCGACCTCCGGTCAGTCATCGGGAGTGCCGCTGCCGCAGGCTCCTTGCCGCTGGCGCCGCAAGCATCGCCGACGTCCCGTCAATAGCAGGAATGACGCGGTCACGCGCGCAATCGCCCAGCCGGGCGCATGCCAGGGCCCACCCGCCGGCGGGACGGCGTTCGTTTCCGCGGTGCGACCGCCTTCCCACCACCGGATGATTGGCCCTGGCGGGCGTGCCGCCCGCCCCGCCCCCCAGCCGGTACGCCACTGCGTACGTCGTGTCAATAGACGAACTCATGAATATCATACGTTGCAATCTGCGGCCCCTGCTTGCCGAAACGCAATCCCGCCACAATTGCCTGGCGTTGCGCCGTCAGTTCAGCCGGCTCAAGCGGGCGAATACCGGCAGCGCGGGCCTGCGCCGCATACGGTGCGTCCGCATGCTCTACAAGATTGCTCATATACACAATATCGCCGGCACCCAGCGGCAACTGGTTGAGCAGGGCGATCGTATCCGCGATGTGGCCGGCGGCAAAACGTTCGCCACCCAGGCCGATCAGCACAATCAGGCTGACGGCAATGCTGGCGCGTTTCAGTTCACCAACGGTTTCAGCGACATCGGCGGCGGTAGCCGGCTTGCGCACAAATGCCAGCAATGGATCATGGCCGCTCTCCATACCAATGCTCACCCGCCGCAGACCCAGCGCACCCAGGCGCGCATACTCCTCCGCCGTCTTCTTGCTGCCGGTCAGGCCATCGAGAAACGCATACATCGGCCAGGCGCCAATCTCCTCACGGGCCACCTGCATCAACGCTTCCAGGCGTGCCGTCGGCACCGCCAGCGCGTTCGCCTCGCCAAGAAAGATCGAACGGCGCAGCCGGATCGACTCGCCAAGGAATGCTCGTACCGCCTGCGCATGCACGCGAAACTCTTCCGGTGCCTTGATGCGAAAGCGCCGGCCACGGTAAAAATCGCAAAAGGTGCATGTATTGAATGAACATCCCTCAGTCGCCTGCAAAACAACCGCCATGTACTGATCGGGTGGAAGAATGCCGACCGGGTCGTAGACTTGCGCAAATGCGGCACGGTCGCGTCTATCGGCGCAAGCATCGAAACACGCCGCGCGATTGAGCATTGCAATCAGATCATCCGGCGATTCGAGCGGTGGCACCGTAGAATCCACAGGCGCGACCACTCCCTGCCGGAACGCGGCACTGCCGGCAAGCGCCTCACGGAGCGCCGCCATACGCGCCGCCGCGGAATCTATCAGCGCTGCGGCTTCCGCTTCATCGAGACGGCGGCGAACCAGGGTGCCACCAGCGTGATACTTCTCGAGCACCTGGCCATTCAGCCCGCGCCGGTACGTCCGGCCATCACGCGTCAGCGCCCACAAACGGCCGCCACGATCGTACGTCAGCACCTCGCGCGTCTCAAACATGACGCTGACCGCACCCGGCTTGCTGCTGATCGTTACCTGTTCGCCACAGATGATGTCACGTAATACCATTGCACCGTACAGCGGGCGTGTGAGGGACACGTCCCCCATACGCCCACCTGCGAATCACGGTCGCACCGGCACCGGAATCGCCCTGTGCTGGACGCTATCGCGCCCAAACAGCCAGAGTGCGCCGAGGCCGAGCAGGACCGCTGCCAGACTGAACAACCAGCCGACCATCGGTAGTGCTGTCAGAATGACGAGCAACAGCAGGCCAACAACCAGCGGTGCGTACGGGCGTTCGATCCACGCTGGCCGGAGGCGCAGCAGGATGAGCCGGCCCAGTTCGAAGCTGACTGCGATCTGCGCCACATAGGCGATCGCTATAATCGTCAGCAGCACCAGCGCCATCAGCATCAGGATGCCGAGCGCAATCACCAGGCCCATCAACCCGTTGAGTTTGACCGTACCCAGCACCACCGCCATAAACACAGTCGCCAGCGGCACGGCCAGGAAGGCAAGCCCGATCGCCAGAATGCTGACGAGCCCCCAGCCCAGGCTGGCCAGCGGCTGCGCTTCCAGTTCACCGGTAACCCCACGCGAGATCCTCGGCGCCAGCCACATGATAAGGAGCCCGACCAGTAACAGCGCGGCAAAACGCCGCACCAGGTCCAGCAACCAGGCGAGTGGCGCCGGCTGCGCAGGCGTGGTCGCTTCGCCAACTTCTTCCGTGAAGCGGACCCTGCCAGCCACCGCACCCGGCGGAATGGTCACGCCGGTACGGCTGGTATAGGCGAGATCGCCGCCAATCCGCGCCTCACGGTCAAGCGTCAATCCCGACGGCACCGCTGGCACAGGCGGCGCGCCTTCAAACCGCATCTGCGACGTCCAGCTCGTCGTACCACCTGCACCCACCCATGCTTCGACGTTGCCGGCAACCGTGCCGCGTAACTCCAGGCCCTCCCCGCCAAACAGAAGATCCTCGCCGACACCACCGGCCAGCAACGCCTGGCCACCGCCAAAGATCAGCGCGCCACGCACCTCGCTGCCGGGCAACGTCTCAAGGCTTGCACCCGTCGCCAGCAGGTCATCGCCAATACGGGCGCCCGAACCCAGCCGCACCACCGCCGCAGCCACACGCATGTCGTCGGTCACTGTGCCGGCCAGCGTCACACCACCACCAGCGGCAAACACATCACCCTCAACCGTGCCGTTAATCTCGATCGTCTGGCCCATAGCGACCACGTCGCCAATGACCCGGCCATCAATGACGACCGTGCCGGCCGTCACCAGCAGATCGTCGGTTATGATCTCGTTGGCACCGATAACGACCCGATCGCCGGAGCGACGGTCCACCGCTGCAGCCGGCGCAGGCGCCAGCGCAACCAGCAGCACCACCAGCGTTGCCAGCAGCACTGCCGGTCCGCGCACTCTACTCTGTCTCATAGGGATCTCCTGACACGTCACCAGTAGCACACGAGACGTCGTGTTCAGGCGTACCCTGATCGTACTCCTCCAGTGCGCCGGAACGGGAAAGATACGTGCGCACCAGAGTGAAGGATGCGCTACCCGAACCGTGCTATACTGCGAGGCGCCGGTACGGCGACAGGCACATATGATGGAGACTCGCTATGCGTATTTATAAAGCCAAGGCGCCGATGCGCATCGGCTTCTTCGGCGGCGGCACCGATGTCAGCCCGTATGCTGAAGAACATGGCGGCAAAGTGCTCAACTGTACGATTGACAAGTATGTTCGCTGCATGTTGCGCCCCAGGGCCGAGCCCGGCATCACCATCCGCTCACTCGACCTGGAAGAGGTGAGCCGCAAGACCACCGGCCACTGGGATGGCCGTCTCGATCTGCCGCAGGCGGTGCTCGACGCCATGCCGCCGGCTGAGGGGGTCGAGGTGACCATGTTTTCCGATGTGCCGCCCGGCTCCGGTCTTGGCTCGTCATCGGCGCTGGTCGTCAGTATGCTGAAGCTCATCGGTTCGGCCTATCACCTGACACTCGACCCGCATACGCTGGCGGAGCTCGCTTATCGCATCGAGCGCGTCGATCTCGGTATTCCCGGCGGGCGACAGGATCAGTATGCCGCCGCGTTCGGCGGCATGTGCGTCTACCATTTCGGCAAAGAGCGCGTGATTGCCGAGCCGGTGCTCAGCGACCCGACGGCGTTGCTGGAACTGGAAAGCTGCCTGCTTCTGGGGTACATCGGCAGCCGCAAGCTCCTCACCCAGCATCTCGTTACCGACCAGGTGCGCCGGCTGAAAGAGGGTGACACGCTCCGCTACCATGACGAGACAAAGGCGTTTGTTGATGAGGCGGTCAGCCTGCTGCGCAGTTTGCAGATCGCCGAGTTCGGCAAGTTGCTGCACGCGGCGTGGGAGGTGAAGAAGGCATTTTCGCCCTACATCGCGCCGCCGGAGGTTGACGAGATCTATGCACTGGCACGCCGGCATGGCGCGTGGGGGGGGAAAATCACCGGCGCAGGCGGTGGAGGGTTCATGGTCTTTGCCTGCCCCTTCGACCGGCGCCTTGAGCTTGAGCGCATACTTGGCGAGGCGGGCGTGCAGATCCGCCACTTCTCATTCACAACTCAGGGCGTTCACGCCTGGAGCGTTGATATTGACGAGCGATCGGATTGACCGGCATGAATCCATACGAGAGCTTTATCTCCGCGAATGGCATCCGGCTCCATGTACGCGACTGGGGCGGCCCGGCAGGTGCGCGGCTCTCCATGGTGCTTCTGCATGGTCTGGCATCGAATGCACGCATCTGGGACCTGGTCGCGCCGTTACTGGCGCGAGACTTCCACGTCATCGCGATCGATCAACGGGGCCATGGCGCATCCGATAAGCCGGATGACGGCTATGACTATGCGACCGTGACCCGCGATCTCGCGGAGGTGATCGCGGCGCTGCATCTTGAGCTCCCACTACTCGTCGGTCATTCGTGGGGCGCATCGGTTGCGCTGCAGTACGCGGCGTTCGCGCCGGATACGCTTGCCGGGGCGGCCCTGGTGGACGGGGGGACGGCCGAATTCATCGAAGTTATGTCGCGCGACGAAATGTTCGAGCGGCTGGCACCGCCGCGCCTGGCGGGCACGCCGCGTGCCGAGTTTGTTGCCGCGTTACGCGATCGCTGGCTGCGCGAGTTCTGGAGCCCTGCCGTGGAAGAAGCTGTCATGGCCAGTTTCACGATCGATGCCACGGACCGGATTGCGCCACACCTGAGCTTCGATAACCACCTCAAGATCGTGGCCGCCATGTGGGAGCACCGTCCCTCGCTTCTCTTCCCGCGTGTTACATGTCCACTGCTGATCGTTCCTGCCGCACAACACATCATTACCGACGAGGCAGCGACCTGGATGGCATTCAAACGCGCATCTGTGGCGCGGGCCGTCGCCATGGCGCCGCGCGCCCGCGTCGTCTGGGCCAACGACAGTCACCACGATGTGCCGCTCCATCACCCCCACTTTCTGGCAACCGTCCTGTCGGACTTTGCGCATGAGATTGCGCCGCTCCGGCACTGAGTCTTGCCCGCACTTCCAGAAGAGGTGCCGGCCGTTCCCTAGCACGAAGGCTCACCGGCGTTCTGCCCGGCTGCTGCATCGCCACCGGCTGCCGGCTGATCATCCGTTCGATGCTTCCCGGCACGACCGCGTTGCGTTTCCGGCCCGTTGATACGGTTCATCGCCCCCGCCATTCCTTCGCGTAGCACGAGTTCGAGCGCATCCGCCGCGCCTGCAATGATTGCCGGCAGCCGTTCCTCCTGCTCCGGCGTGAACCGCGCCAGCACATAGTCGGCCAGATCCCACGCCGCCGGCGGGCGATCGATACCGATCCGCAGCCGTGGAAAGACCTGCGATCCAAGTAGCGTGACGATCGAGCGCATACCATTGTGTGTGCCGGCGCTGCCACGCTCACGCAGGCGCAACTGGCCGAACGGCAGATCAACATCGTCATACACCACCAGCAACCCGGTTGCCGGGTCAATCTTGTACCACTGCCGCAACCCGACAACTGCCTGGCCACTGAGGTTCATATAGGTCTGCGGGCGTGCCAGAACCACACGCTGCCCGGCGATGCTGCCTTCGGCAATCCGTGCATTGGCGCGCTTCCCGCTAAAATCCAGGCCGTGACGCTGCGCAAGTTCATTCACCACACGAAACCCGATGTTATGCCGGGTTCTGGCATATTCATCGCCGGGGTTACCCAGGCCCACAATCAACCACACACATCTGCCTCCAGTCTGCTTCATAGGACCTGCGCGGATGCGTTCAGGCAGGGCGTCTGGTACCCTGTTGCAGCGGCGGGGCGTCTCTCGTCTGGCGCGATGCGGACGCAGCGCGCCAGGCGAATGGAGGGACTGGCTTCATCACGCCAACCCGGAGGGTTCAGATCCGCGACTGAGCTCGGTGGAGCCGCCAGGTCCGCACCAGCATCGTCATGCCGAGCAGGGCAAAGCCCACCAGCGGTACGCCGGTGCTGGTCGCCGGGAGTGGCGCTGCTGCCGCGGGCGCAGGAGCGCTCCCCGCCGGGCGGAGCGTCGCCGTTGGCGCCACCGCCGGCTGTACCGCACCAACCGCCGCTGCCTGTGGTTCGGCGGTTGGCGACGCGGTCGGTGCCTCGGTTGGTATCGCCGTATTCGTCGGCACCGGCGACGCGGTTGGCATCGCTGTGTCCGTTGGCAATACCTGCGCCTGCGCCGCGCTCACGACCTCGACGCCGACGATGTTCGAATAGAGTGGGATCTGCAATCCGGCGAACGTCAACTCCGATTGCGCCACGATACGCGTGCCTGCCGGCACGCCTGGCTTGATCCGGGTCTGCACGGTTACTTCAAAGCCCTGGCCGGCGGGCAATTCGGCCACACCCAGTGTAATACGATTATCGGCGCGGGATGGATCGTTGGGGCTGAACGCGCCGGGCGTCGTACGGTCAATCGGGCCGGCAGAGAGTGCAAGGATCTCGAGGTTGGCCGGCATCACGCTGCGCAGCGCGAGATCGCGCAATGCATTACTCGGGTGCGTATTGCGTACAGCAATGACATAGGTCACCGTATCGCCCGGGAACGCGCTGCCCCAGTTGCTGGCCATGCGGAAGAAGATGGCATCAGTGGATGCAACCGCAGTTGCAGGAACAGGCGTTGGCGTACGCGCGCCACCTGCCCCACCTGTCCTTGTAGGTCGCGGCTGCTGTGGTGCCGGCTGCACCGGTGCAACCGGCGCCGGTGTCGGCGGCAGGAGCAGGTCGATCACCGGAATCTCCGGCTGGCCACCGGAACCCGAAGGCTGGCCGCCACCACCACCGTCACCACCACCGTCACCACCACCACCACCACCG
>JACAEQ010000145.1 GCA_013388755.1 Chloroflexota bacterium | reverse complement strand
CTGCCGCGCGGGTGGCTGCGCCTGCGTGGCGCCCCCGAGCAACCCGCCAAGGATCTGGCCGAGGGGGTCGGCGCTCTGCCGCGCGGGTGGCCCCTGCGCCGCGCCGCCAGCCTGTGCAAGCATACCACCTAGCAATGAACCCAGCAGTGAGCCGAGCATGTCACCCTGGCCGGGTGCGGCGGGCGTTGATTGCTGTTCGGTCTGGAGCCGGCTGAGCACATAAATCGCCAGCGCAGCCAGCACAAACTTCACCAGCGGGCTGCCCAGCATGCCACTGTTTCCACCCATCACGCTTTCCGATAATGAAGGGTCCTGGCGTGCCGCCTGCTGTGCCATCATTCCCAGGTTCAACGGCTGCGCCGCCTCATCAACATCGGCAAAAGCGAACCCGGTGAATGGCCGGTTCGGATCCTGGTGCGCCGCCTGGAACTGCGCCGCCAGCTGGCGACGATCGGGCAACGAGAGCTGGTTGAACGCCATGGCATTCACCTGCGCCGCTGCCTCCGGTGGGATCTGCGCCATGAGCGCCTGATACCGGTTCAAGGCCTCCTCGTCCGACATAGTGTCCGCGATGGCGCTCATCAAGCGCGGTAATGCTTCGGAGGGTGCTTGCGGCTCATCTGACATTGGAGTGACTCCTTGTATTACTGATACGAGTTACGTGGTCGCTCGCTCGCGTGACGTGGCAACGGGCGTATGTGCCTGCGACTGCGCGGCCTGGGACGCAGCAGGCGGCGACCTGACGTGGTGGGCAGCACCACCGGGAGCTGCCGCGGGCGATGGAAACGCCGGAGCGACGTGACAGCGAATCTATGCCCACGCTGCGCATAGTTCCGGTAGACTGGCGAACACCATGTCCGGTTGAACCGTGCCACGCTCCAGTGCTTCCAGTGTCGTCACACCCGTCAACACCAGCACACTGGCAAGGCCGGCGGCGCGTGCGCCAGCAATGTCGGTATCCAGACGATCACCGATCGTGAGTGTGCGCGACGGATCAGCGCCAAGGATCTGGATCGCCGCGTGAAACATCGTCGGTCCTGGTTTCCCAATGACGAACGGTTCAACCTCTGCGCCGGCGCGCAGGAGCGCCAGCAACGCACCACAACCGGGAACGATACCGTCCTCGGCGGGGAACGTGGTATCGGGGTTGGTGCCAATGAAGCGCGCGCCGGCGCGGATCAGCAGGCACGCCTTGCGCAGACGGTGGTAGGTCACCTCAAAATCCATCCCGACGACGACAAACGCCGGTTGCTCTTCGTCTTCAACGAAGTACCCATCATCGAAAAGCGCGGTCCGCAGGCCATCCATACCGATAGCATACACGCCCGTGCCACGCGGCGCCTGCGTTTCGAGCCAGCGACGCGTGGCCACCGACGACGTCACCACACGCTCCGCCGGCATATGAATACCCATTCTGGCCAGTTTCGCCTCGTACTGGGCCGGCGTCATGGTGGCGTTGTTGGTGCAACATGCATACGCAATGCCGCGTGATTCGAGCAATGCCAGTAACTCATTCACCCCCGGCAGTGGCATGGAGCCACGGTACAATACGCCGTCCATATCAAACAGCACGGCGGTCACATCATTCAGCGCAAGCACAGAAGCTCCTTGTTGCACGATCAACCTGACACTGGCCGCGCGCCGTCCGACAATACCGGCGGATACCACCGCCATGTGCCGAAAGCAGGGGACGCCTGCCGTTACATCCGCTCCGGCGCGCGGATACCAAGCAACGCAAGACCGTTCCGTAGCGCCCGGGCGGTTGCCGCGACGAGTCGCAGGCGCGCGGCGCGCAACGCCGGCGTCTCCGCCTTGAGTACCGAGCAGTCACGGTAGAACCCGGAGAGGGCCCGCGCCATGTCGTAGCACCATTCGGCCACCACAAACGGCGCATACCGCTCGCCGGCTTCGCGCACCGCAACAGGGAGCTTTGCGAGTTGCCTGATCATCGCCGTCTCGGACGGATGTGTCAGGAAGGAAGCCTCGCCACCGTCTGCCGTATACCCTTCGTCGGCAGCCTTGCGAATGATCGAGCGGCAGCGTGCATGCATGTACTGGATGTAAGGCGCGCTGTTCCCTTCGAGTGCCAGCATCCGGTTCCAGTCCAGCCGGATGTCGCGCCGTGGATCCTGGTACAGGTCATTGTAAATCACCGCGCCGACCCCGACGGCCTCGGCGATCGCATCCTTCTCGTCGTCTGGCAACTCAGGGCTGGCCTGTTCCACCACGGCGCGCGCGCGGGCATGCGCTTCGTTGAGGAGCGACTCAAGGTAGACCATGTTGCCGCGGCGAGTCGAGAGCGGCTGGCCATCCTGGTCGAAGATAGTACCGAATTTCACATGCACCAGGTCAACCCCTTCGACATAGCCAAGCGCGCGGCAGAGTGCGAACAACTGGCGCAGATGCAGTTCCTGCGGGATACCCAGCACATAGATGATCCGCGCCGGCCTGAACGTGGCGATGCGGAACTTGATTGTCGCCACGTCACGTGTCATGTATAGCGTGCCACCGTCGGAACGCTGGAGCAGGAACGTTGGCAGGTTGGGTTCGAGTTCGTCAACCACAACCGCTCCACCCTCATCACGGTAGGCGACCCCTTTTGCCAGCGCCTCCTCGATCACGCCGGCCAGCATCGGCTCGTAGAAACTCTCGCCATACGTATGATCGATCGCAACCCCCAGGCGATCATACATGCGCTGATTGACCCGTAGGGTCAGGTCGACTGCGCGCTGCCAGATGGCGCGGGCCTGGGGATCGCCCTGCTCAAGGCGCAAGGACCAGGCCCGCGCTTCTTCGTCGAGCGCCGGGTCATCCTTCATCGCGCTATTGTAGCGAGTATATATCTCCTCGAAACCGGCGAGGAGTTCTTCGCCTTCGCCCTGCGGCTCGCCATAGCGCTGTACCGCCGCCAGGATTACGCCGAACTGTTTCCCCCAGTCGCCCAGGTGATTGTCACCGATCACCGGGTAGCCAAGGAAACGCAGGATGTTGACCAGGCTCTGACCAATGATCGTTGTGCGAATGTGGCCGGCATGCATGCGCTTGGCGACATTCGGTGACGAGTAATCGATCACAGTGGTCTGGCCGTTGCCCTGCTCGTCACTGCCGTACCGCTCACCGAGGCGCTCGATCTCGCCGAGCACAGTATCTGCCAGCAATACCGTGTCAACACCGACGTTGACAAAGGGCCCGATTGCGGTGACATCACCGACAAGGGTTCCCGCTGCCCGGCGCACGCTACTCGCAATGCGTTGCGCCAGTTGCGGTGCTGCAACACCAAGCTCTTTCGCCGCCCGGAATGCAGGGAAGGCCAGGTCGGCGGGAATATTCGGCTTGGGTACAACCAGTTCAATCAATTCATCAGGCACCTGGCCCGTGCCGGCGATCGCTTCGTGCGCTTCGCGCGCGAAGCGGTCAAGCGCGTACTCCATACCTATCCTCGACAACAGAAACTGACACCGGCAGTATAGTCGCAACCCGCATCGGGAGCAAACAGCATCAGAACCATCATTCATTGTTTCAGTGGGGGATGCCTCTCGTACGGTGCGCATGCGCCACGCACCGGGCACGTGCATTGTAAGGTAACGGTCATCCGGCAATCTTGAGGCGTTGTGAAGCGCCGTGGTACGATCCGCACGGAGTTATTGTGCATGCAAGGCAGATCCCGCGCGCCATGCCTGATGGTGCCTGGAGTGTATCTGTTATAACCCGCTTTCTATACCCATGCCGATCCGACGACTGCCACGATTCTCCGTGCGTGCCAGGATTACGCTTCTGGCGCTGGGCCTGGCGCTGACACCGCTGATCCTGGTGAGCGCCCTGGGCCTTTCCGCACTTGCACGCGCGCGTGACATGGCTGTTCAGGCAGCGAGCGAAGCGCTGCGCGACCAGGCGGAAAATGATCTGGCACGCTGGGCCGCCGATAAGGCCCGGCTCTACGACGCAAAGCTGGCGCAGGTCTATCAACAGGTAGAGACGGTGGCCGACTATGCCACGGCAATGCCTGTCGCGGACACATTCCTGTCTGACGATCCCGTCTGGATCTCGCCCGATGGTCCGACGGCGAATGCACGTCGGACACATGCCGCTGCCGTGGCGCGCGCACAACGGTACATCCCGCTGTTGCGCGCTTCCGTCGCGCAGAACGATCTGGTCAGCCTGGGATACGTCGCCCTGGAAGACGGTGGTGTTATCGCCTTCGATCGCGACATTAACCCCGTGCTCGATGCCATCAAGCCATTTGATGTGCGCACGCGGAGCTGGTACATCGCTGCTCGCAATGCCGGCACGACGGTGTGGGTCGATACCTATGTTGATGCCAATACCAAGCAACTGACGACCACGTGTGCCGCGCCGCTCTACGACCGCAATGGTGCGTTTGTTGGTGTCGTTGGCTTTGATGTGTTGCTGGAGACCATTCAACAGGATATCCTGTCCATTGACATCGCTCCCGGCGGTTCCGCCTTCCTGGTGAACGAACGCGGCGATGTGCTGGCACGCAACGACATGCAGGCAGGCGGGAGGCGCTGGGATCAACCGCTGGTTGCCGAGAACCTGCTGCAGGCTACCGATGAGGAATTGCGGTCGGTTGCCGGGCGCATGGTGCGCGCCGAGCAGGGCGTGGTGCGCATGACGCTGCAGGGCGATGAGGTCTACCTGGCATTCGCACCCATCACGAGCGCTGGCTGGGCCGTCGGCATCGTTGTTCCCGAGGCTACGGTCACGGGCCCGGCAGAACAGATAGGCAGCGCCATTGCGCTGCGCCAGGATGTGTTGAGTGGGCAGATCGCCCTGGTGATCGGGTTGAGCCTGATCGCCGTCCTGGCGCTTGGCATGCCGCTTGCGCTCCTGTTGACGCGCCCCTTGCGCGAGTTGCAGGTAGCGACGCGGCGTGTGGCAGCCGGCGAATTCGACTACCGTGTTCCTGATTCGGGTGATCATGAGATCGGCGATGTCGGGCGCTCGTTTAATACCATGACCGATGCCTTGCGCGAGAAAATCAGTGAACTGGAACTGAACCTGCGCCAGCTCGCGGCGCTCAATGAGGTGTCCAATCGGTTTCGCGCCATCACGTCGGTGCGCGAGCAGATCGACGCCATTCCACGTGGCGCGTGCGAATGCCTGGGGTTCGCGCGCGCGGTGCTCTATCTGATCGAAGGTGATGAGTTGCGTGCAACGAGCGCCTGGTTCGGCCAGCATGAAGCGCACCGCGCCGCCGAATTGCTTGCCGTTGTCGCCGCGCTGCCCATTCGCCTCGACAGCGCCACCGTTGCGGCCGATGTCGTCCGGAGCGGCCAGGCAGTGATTGTTGATGGCACGCCAATGCCACCGGTTCCGCCACCGGCGTCGGTCTACCCGACGGCCTATGTGCAGGTGCCGTTGTTCGGGCGCGAGGAGCGCGTGATCGGGTTACTCTCTGCCGATTTCAATGATCCGTACCGCATCCCTACGGCGCGCGACGCGGCACAACTCATGGCCTATGCTGGCATGGCCGGGTTGACCATCGAGAACACCTGGCTCTATGCTGATCTCGAACGGCAGGTGGCGCAGCGTACCGATGAATTGCGTGCGGCGCTGGCCCGTGCGCAGGAAGCCGATCGCCTGAAAGGGCAGTTCCTGGCCGCAGTGTCGCATGAACTCCGCACACCGCTGAATGCAATCATCGGGTTCTCGACCGTGATGCTTGATGAGATCGATGGCCCGGTCACGCCGCTGCAACGTGAGGACCTGAAGATTATCAACCGCAATGGGCGCTTTTTGCTACACCTGATCAATGAACTGCTCGACCTGGCGCGTATCGAGGCCGGAAAAATCGACCTGGATCGGGACGTGATTGATGTACGCGCGCTGGTGGTCGAGGTTGCCGAGACGGTGCAGGGGTTGTTGCACAATCGCAGTGTCGCTCTCAAGATAGCATTGCCCGATCGTCTGCCGCATGCCTATGCCGACGCCGCCAAGATCCGCCAGGTGCTGCTCAATCTGCTGGCCAACGCGGTGAAGTTCACCGAAGAAGGCGCCATCACGATCGGCGCCCGGTGCGTTGTTATGCCGGGCGAGGATTCCGGGGCGACCGATGCGGCGGCTGGAGCATTTGTTGTGCGCAATGGGCGCCGCCTCAACCCGTACATTGCCATCAGTGTGCGCGATACCGGTGTCGGCATCGCACCGGAGGATCTGCCGCTGGTCTTTGAGGCATTTCAGCAGGTACGCCCCGGCGTCGCATCGCGTGGCAGCGGCCTCGGTCTGGCAATCAGCCGGCGCCTGATTGAGGCGCATGGCGGCCGTATCTGGGTCGAGAGCGCACCTGGCCAGGGCAGCCTCTTCACGTTTACCATCCCCTGTGCCGTTGAGGCGCGTGAGCAGCGACCCGCCGCCGGCGATCACCAGGTCATGAACCTTGCCGGGCCGGCGGTAGCCGGTGTCGCCGGCGCGCGCCCGGCCAGCCACGCCGGTGAGGCTGAAGTTCAGGCACTCAACTGATGACCAATCGCATCGCCATCCTGTATATCGAAGACAACCGCGACAACCAGACACTGGTGCAGCGCATTCTGGAGGCGCGCGGATATGCGCTGCATGTGCGCGAAGACGGGCCGGGGGGGATCGCCCTGGCGCGTGAGAGCCATCCGGCGCTGATCCTGGTTGACATTGGCATTCCCGGCATGGATGGCTATGAAACGACGACCCGGTTGCGCAGCCTGCCCCATCTGCGTGCTACCCCCATTATCGCGCTCACAGCCGACACTCGCCCCGGTACGCGTGAACGCGCGCTTGCCGCCGGCTGCGATGGCTACATTACGAAGCCGATCGATCCACGCCGGCTGCCTGAGCAGATCGCCGAGTTTCTTGCCGGCAAACGCGAGTCGCTGCCCGAAAATCTGGAAGCGACCATGCTGCGCGAGTACAATACCAAGCTCGTCGCCCGTCTCGAACAACAGGTGCGTGAGTTGAGCGCGCGCAACGCCGAACTGCAGGACCTGGATCGCCTGAAGAACAACTTCCTGGCAACCCTCTCCCACGAACTCCGCACCCCGCTGACATCGATTCTCGGGTACCTTGAGCTCTTTGAGCGGCGAACACTCGGGCCGTTGAGCGAGGTGCAGAATCAAGCCATTGGCGTCATTGCGCGTAATGCCCGTATCCTCTCGCGCATTCTCAACAACCTGCTCTACCTGCAGGAAGTGCGTTCGTCTGAGGTGCGGCGCGTGCCAACCATGATCCATGATCTGATCCGTGAACTCGTCGCTGAAATGCAGCCGCTGGCGCACGAAGCAGGCGTCGATCTGCAAGTATCGATCCAGCCGACCGCACTGTACCTGGGAGATCCGATCGGGATCAGCCAGGCATTACGCGCCCTGATTGACAACGCCATTCGATTCACGCCCATGACCGGGCGCGTGCATGTTGCGCTCACCGACGAACCATCGCGGGTACTGGTGCGTGTAGAGGATACCGGTATCGGCATCCCTGCCGATGCACAGGAGAAGATCTTCCTGCCCTTCTACCAGGTTGATGACACGCTGGCGCGCCCCTACGCCGGCGCCGGCCTGGGCCTGGCAATCGTCAAACATGTCGTGGAGGCGCATGGCGGGCAGGTCACCGTGCGCAGCGCCGTGAACGCCGGCAGTACGTTTACCGTCGTCCTGCCGCGATTGTAGGCGTTGTAGCCGAGATCCGCAGTAACAGGGCAACGATCAGAAAGTTCATCAATACTGACGATCCGCCGTACGAGATAAATGGCAATGTGACGCCGGTCAGCGGGATGGCGCGGAGATTGCCGCCGATAATAATGAACGTCTGAACCGCGATAATGGTTGTCAACCCGACTGCCAGCAGTTGTTCAAAACCGCGGAAGCGACCCGATACGCGTACGGCAATATGGTAGCCGCGAAAGATAAGCAGCAGGTAGACGATCAGCACGCCCAGGCCGCCTGCCAGGCCCAGCTCTTCCGCCAGTGCGGTAAAGACAAAGTCGGTATGTGCCGCCGGCACCACGGTTGGCAGACCACGCCCGAGGCCCGTGCCAAACACGCCACCCGACGCCAGCGCATAGATCGCCTGCACAAGCTGGTAACCACTGCCCTGCGCGCTCGCCCACGGATCGAGCCAGATCGTGACACGCGTCTTTACGACGGAAACGACGTTATACAGCACATAGGAGCCGGCGCCGAACGCGCCCAACCCTGCGATCACGTACCAGCCACGGCCGGTCGCGACATAGAGCATCGCCAGAAAGACGCTGAACAGCATGAGCGCCGCTCCCAGGTCGCGTTGCACGATAATCAGGCCCATGGCCAGGCCCCACATGCCGATCAGCGGCGCCAGGTACGGCAGTGGCGGTAATGGCAACGGCCCGATCTGATAGCGTGCCGCCACCACCTCGCGATGTTCGTTCAAATAGGAAGCCAGAAAGATCACCAGCACAATCTTGAGCAACTCGGATGGTTGAAACAGGAACAGGCCAAAGTTGAACCAGGCGCGCACACCGCTATTATTCGGGTCAACACCAAACAGAAACGTTGCCAGAATCAGCGCCACGCCCATCATCAGCCAGGCATACCGGTGATGATCGAGCCAGTCCATCAGCGACGTGCGCTGGTAGCGCCGGAGCAGATCGTCCCAGGGAACAAACAGGGCGATCGCCAGGCCAGCGATACCGAGCGTCACCCATAACGATTGTTTTTCATCGATCCCTGCAAAACACGGCGCGACTGTGCCGTCGCGTCCGGCACACATGGCATCGAGCAGATCAGGTTCGAGGCGCGCCGTGAGCATCAAACCAAGGCCCGCAAGCAATGCCACCAGTGGCAGTAACAACTGGTCGGCATCAGGCATGCGCCAGCTTAGCCCGAGAGAGATGGCGAGGAAGAAGAGGAACGGGAGAACCGAGGGCCACAGAATATCGGCGATTCCGCGCGGAGTCGCGGTCATACCGCCCGCGTCGGCAGCCAGGGCGACCAGGGTATAGCTTGCGGCAAACAGCAGCAGGGCGACCAGCAAGAGGCGCAGTTCAGCGCCGCGCAGGTTCCAGGGTTGGCGAAACATAGAGCAACGTGCAACAACCTTGCGCCCCGCCGGGGGGCGCGGCGAGTAGGAACGGCGACGCATCCGCGGATCACGGTTACTGCTCGCCGCCGGAGGGGACGAGGTTACCCGCTACGGCGGCGCATATGTGGAAGCATCCGTCAGACATTGAACAGGAAGTGGCAGACATCGCCATCCTGGACGATATAATGCTTCCCTTCCATCCGCACATGGCCCGCCTTTTTCGCCTCGACCATACTGCCGGCCTTCACCAGATCGGTATAGGCGACAATCTCGGCGCGGATGAAGCCACGCTGAATGTCGGAATGCACGGCGCCAGCGGCTTCGACGGCCGGCGTGCCGCGGCGAATCGTCCAGGCGCGCACCTCGTCGGGGCCGGCGGTAAGGAAGCTGATCAGGCCGAGCAACTCGTACGACAGCGCAATCACCCGATCGCGCGCCGGCTCGGTAATGCCCAGATCGTCCATGAAGATGCGCGCTTCATCATTATCGAGTTGCGCCAGCTCGGCCTCGATCTTGCCGCACAACGCCACCACGCCGCTACGCCGGTGATCATAGCGTATCTGTGGCGGGTGAGCGATCTGGCCCTCGCCGACATTGATGACCAGCAACAAAGGCTTGGCGGTGAGGAACTGGTAGCCGCGCAGCAATTTCTCTTCCTCATCGCTCAGATCAACGTCACGAATCGGCGCGCCGCCTTCCAGCGCGGCCTGAATACGCAGCAGGGCGTCGCGCTCGACGATGCGCAGTTCGCGATCCCTGGCCGACATCTTGCCGATTTCGGCATTCAGCCGGGTCAGGCGGCGCTCGATAATCGCGAGGTCCGAAAACGCCAGTTCCAGATCGACCGCCTCGATATCGCGTAAGGCATCAACCGTTCCGTCGGGATGCGGTACATTCTCATCGTCAAAGGTGCGCACAACATGCAACAACGCGTCGGCGCCGCCGATATAGTTCAGCAGCGCGGGCGGCAGGCCGCCGCCTTCACGGGCGCCGCTGCTCAACCCACCGATATCAATATACTGAACATCGGCAGGGGTCGTCTTCTTCGGGTTGAACATGCGGGCCAGCACGGCCAGGCGCGCATCCGGAACCTTGACCGTCGCCAGATTGGGTTCGAGCTGGCCTGAACTATAGACCGTCGTTTCGGCGGTCCCGCCGGTCAGGGCATTGAACACGGTTGTCTTGCCGCTATTGGCGAGGCCGATAATTGCAATTTTCATAATGGCTACTCAGGATAAATCACAGCACAAGTGTACTGTGAAGTGTAGCAAAACGCAAGCACATATTCGCCGGCGGCGGGGCTGTCCCACCGCTTCGTACTGCCGGTTCGGCAGCACGAGTGCGTCGCGAACGGCACCATGGCAACATGCAATGACAGAACTTTCACCATAACGATATTACGCACGTGCGTCGCTTCGGCTATAATGAGAGTGAAACCCGAATTACTACAGCTATTAAGGTTTCTTCACCTTTGAGGGCTTGCTGCGCGTAACTTCGGTTGATGTCGTCGCGTTGGTAGTGAATAGGGGACCTATTCTTACTGCGGCGGCAGCGACGCCAGCGCATGCCGGGCGGCGAGAATATGGTTGCGGACACGAACGTCGAATTGCCGAAGATCATTACTCGCGCTCAGGCGGGTGATGTGTCGGCATTTGGCGAATTGTATGCCCTGTACGCCGGCCCGGTGCTGCGCTATCTGTACCTGCGAACGCGCGAGCAGGAACTGGCACAGGATCTGACACAGGAAGTGTTCATCCGGGTCATCAAAGGGATTGGCGGGCTGCAGTATCGTGGCGAGAAGCTGTTCCTTGGCTGGTTGTATACGATCGCAAGTAATGTCTTGATCGGTCAGGCGCGGCGGCGGCGAGCGCTGGCGACATCGCTTGACGCAACCTCGACCGACCTGATCGACCCGCGTGGGCAGGAGGAAGTTGCATCGCTCTTCGAGCGCGTTTCGCTCCAGCATGCGATTGCAAAGCTGACCGAAGATCAGCAGCAGGTTCTGTTACTGAAGTTCTTTGGCGATATGACCAACCAGGAGATTGCAGCAATTATTGGCAAAACGGAGGGTGCTGTCAAAGCGTTGCAGCATCGCGCCATTCACGCGCTGCAGCAGATTCTTGAGCAGGAGTCGCGCGAGCCGTTACTGGCGCGTGCGATCGGTAGCGCGGAGTCGTTGTAGCATTCGTCACACCAGTTCGTACTTCGGCATGGATTATGACAGCTCACATGCAACAGGCGCCGCTGACCGATGCGCTCGATGATGCTCTTGCCCGCATGGTGCGCGGAGTGAGCATCGAAGAGTGTCTTGTGTCCTATCCCCAGCTTGCGGCCGATCTGGAGCCGCTCTTGAGCATCGCTGATCTGGTGCGCCACGAGGCGGCGTTGCCGCTGCCGCCGGAACTGGAACGCTGGCTGCCGACCGGTGCCCAGGAGTTCGCTGCGATTGCTGAGCAGATGCTCGCCAGGCAACCTTCGCTTCGCCGTCTGATCACTCCCCTTGGTCACGTGGCTGTCCAGCGCACGCTGGCCGGTGTGCTTGCAGCCTCCATTCTCCTTGCCTCGGTTGATACCGCCTCGGCGCAAAGCCTGCCGGGTGATCCGCTCTATACCTGGAAGGTGGCCCGCGAGGATATTAGCCTCACGATTACCACCAGCCCTGAACAACGTGGCAGGTTGCATATCAGCTATGCGCGCCGTCGCCTTGCTGAGATTAATGAAATGATGGCCGGCGGCGTCGCCCCCGACTCGCAGTTGATTGCTGAGGCTGTGGCAAATCTGACCGGTCACGTGCAGGGGGCCGTCAGCGCAAGCCAGGAAGCCAGTACACCCGGAGCCGCGTCTGACATTGATGTATTGATCAGTGAAGTCGAGTTCACCCTGACCCAGCTGGCGTCGAAGGTGCCGGAAACACGTTCGACCGTCGATGAGGCTCAGCAGACGATAGATGCTGCTCTTGAGCAACTTGCGCTGCCCTCGCCATCTCCAGCGCCTGATGCAACGGCAACAACCGGGACCCCGGTCGCGCCGACGCTGCCGCCAACCGCGCAGCTCGCACCTCAGAACGCGCCATATCCCGCGCCTATTGAGACCGAGGAAGTGGCGCCGGTCGCTACCATTGCTTCGCCGGTGGCGACTGGCCCGCCGCTGCCGTCGCCAACCCGGGAGAATATCGCACCCGCGCCAACGATCGAGACGCCATCGGCAACTGCCACGCCGCTCCCGTCACCGACGCCGACGCCGAGTATCACACCGACCAGTACACGGCCTCCGGAGCCCACCGAGCCGCCGCCACCTACCGCGACACCGCTGCCCACGGCGACGCCGCCGCCGACCGCGACGCGCATTCCGCCAACCGAAACGACGGTGGTGATCGCGACGCCGGTGCCGCCACCGACGGTTCGCCCGCCACGACCGTCGCCAACTCCGACGGCGAGCGCGACGCCGACCGCGACGGCGACTGCGACGCCGGAACCGCCGACCGCGACGCCGACTGCAACACCGGTGCCGCCGACTGCGACGCCGACCGCGACGCCGGTGCCGCCGACTGCGACGCCGACCGCGACACCGGAACCGCCGACTGCGACGCCGACCGCGACACCGGAACCGCCGACTGCGACGCCGACTGCGACACCGGAACCGCCGACTGCGACGCCGACTGCGACGCCGACACCGTCGGTAACTACCGTTCCGCAGCCAGTAGAAACGTCAGGGTTCACCACTGACGAATGATCTGGCTAACATACCTTGCACGACGGGGATGCGGCTTGCCGCATCCCCGTCGCGTGTATAATGAGTGTCCAGGGTATGGTGTAAGCGGAGGCCCAATGGCAACGGTTCATGTTTCACGCCATCCACTGGTCCAGCACAAATTGACCTTACTGCGGCGCGTTGTGACCGAGCCGAAGAAGTTCCGTGAGCTGGTACGCGAACTTTCGCAGTTGCTTTTGTATGAAGCGACGCTCGATCTACCGCTGCGGCCACGCATGGTTGATACGCCACTCGCCGCCTACGATGGCAGCGAGATCGCCGAGCGCATCGGCCTTGTTCCTATATTGCGCGCCGGGCTTGGCATGGTTGACCCGATTCTCGATCTCATTCCCACGGCGCATGTCTGGCACCTTGGTCTATATCGCGATCATGCGACGCTCAAGCCGGTCACGTACTACAACAAGCTACCACCCGTTGTGGATGTCGATCTCTGCCTGGTGCTCGACCCGATGCTGGCCACTGGTGGCTCAGCAGTAGCGGCCATCCATGTGCTCAAGGAGTGGGGCGCCAGCCGTATCAAATTCCTCGGCCTGATTGCTGCGCCGGAGGGGGTGCAGGCACTTCAGAACGCCTACCCCGATGTGCCGATCCATCTTGCGGCGCTTGATGATCACCTGAACGATGTCGGCTACATCGTTCCTGGTCTGGGGGACGCGGGGGATCGGCTCTTTGGCACAGGATGATTGAAGATGTCGCAGCGGAGTAGCGCGCCTGCCGGCGTATCCCGCTCGCGTGCGAGGCGCTATGTCTCTCGTGATACTGGCGGCGTTTGCCGGCACATTTGCCATCGCGTGTGCCGTCACGGCGCTGGCCGTCCCACCGGTTATTCAGCTCTGCCAGCGCCGCGGCTGGGTGCAACATCCTGGTGGCCGCCGCGCCCACGCGCATCCCACCGGCAATGTCGGCGGGATCGCGATCTATGCCGGTTTTGTGACGGCGCTGGTCACCACCTCCGGCTTCGGCGCGCTTGATCCGGCATTGCGCCGGTCGGAGTTCGAGGTATTGCGCATTGTGCTGCTCTTGCTCGGCAGCATGCTCATCTTCCTGGTCATGTGGCTCGATGATGTGGTCGAACTGTCATGGCCCCCCAAGTTCGCTGCCCAGGTCGGTGCTGCCCTGATCGCCGTCGGGCCCTATCTCTGGAATCACCAGCGCTATCCGGATGTGCTCGGCCTGCCGACGGAAGCGCGCGGTATCATCTTGACGGCCTTCAATGCGCCGTTCGCCGGCCAGATCAGCCTGTGGAACATCAGCCCCTGGCTGGCAATTATTGCCACCATCTTCTGGCTCGGCTGGATGTCGAATACCATTAACTGGTCGGATGGGCTTGACGGCCTGGCCGCCGGTGTCTCATTGATTGCGGCGTTGATGCTGGCATTGCATGCATTGCGGCTTGACCCGCCACAGACCACGATTGCGCTGCTGCCATTTGCACTTGCCGGCGCCTGTGCCGGGTTCCTGATCTTTAACCTGCCGCCGGCGCGTATCTTCATGGGCGATAGCGGCGCCGAGACGATCGGCTTCATTCTGGGCGTCAGTGCGATTATTGGCGGCGCAAAGCTGGCGACGGTGTTGCTGGTGCTGGGAGTGCCGCTCCTCGACGTTGCCTGGCTGATCATTGCGCGCACGGTTGCCGGGAAGCAACCAATGCGTGGCGGGCGCGATCATCTCCACCATCGCCTGCTCGACGGTGGTATGTCGCCGCGCCAGATCCTTGCGCTCTACTGCGGCTTGAGCACTGGCTTTGGCTTGCTCGGCATTGCCGACATCAGCCCGTATGCCAAGCTCGTCGGGCTGGCATTCCTGCTGTTGATCGGCGCAGGGTTGATATTCTACGCATCACGACGCGTCGCGGCGCATTCGCCGGGAGGGAGCCGCTAAATGATCCGGTTAGCGACGTTCGTAGCGCCCCATGAGGGTGGCCGTCGCCACGACATGACCGCGCATAGCTGCCTCGACGTCGCGCCGCGCCGCGCTGGCCGGTAATCCCAGCGATGCTACGTCGAGCGCCGCAAGCCGGAAGAAGTAGCGATGTGCGCCTCTACCGCGCGGCGGACACGGGCCGCCGTACCCGCGCCGGCGGAAGTCGTTGCCGCCTGCCAGGCCCACGCCTGTTTCTCCTTCGACCAGTTCGGTCCGTGTGCCGGGAATGTCGTAGAGCACCCAGTGGGTAAACGTTCCTCCCGGCGCATCAGGATCGTCCATGATCAGCACAAAACTGGCGGCGCCGGGCACGCCGCTCCAACTCAGTTGTGGCGAGCGGTCGGCGCCGTCGCAGGTGAACTGTTGCGGAATCGCTGCGCCATCGGCGAATGATGAACTCGTCAGTGTGAACGTCATTGGTGCCCCTCCTTCAGGTGATGCCGGGCGCGCCTGGCCACAGGCGCAGAGCATCAGCAGGACCACGAGGTGAATCCAGCCGGGCCTGTGACAGTGCACGATACGGTGATGGGTCCGTAATCGCCCGTGCAGGCGGTGTGCGATTGTAGTGATCAGGCAGGTTCCTCCACTCTTCCGACGACAAACTTCAGGTATCTGCCCTCAGGAAAACCGGCCGGCACGGGGTGATCGAGCGGCTGGCCAGCTTCATGAATAATCTGCAATCGCCGCCTGGCCTGCGCCCCCGCAACCGCCAGCGCCTCGCGGAACGCCTCGGGGCCGACCTGACTGGTGCAACTCGCCGTCGCCAGCAACCCGCCGGGCGTGACGCAGCGCATCCCCAGCGCATTCAGGCGCGCATAGGCGCGCTGCGCCGCATACCGGCTCTCCTTGCGCCGCGCGAAACCTGGTGGGTCAAGGATCACCAGATCGAAGGATCGCCCTTCTGCTACATACTGCTCCAGCAGTTCAAAGCAATCAACGGTTTCGAATTGATGGCGCGCACGGTCCAGTCGGCTCAGCGCGATATTGCGTGCCGTTGCTGCCGCCAGCCCTTTGCCGCTGTCAACACTGATAACCTGGCGCGCGCCGCCGCGCAGGGCATAGAGCGAAAATCCACCAGTGTAGGCAAAACAGTTCAACACGGAACGCCCATCGGCGAGTGTTTCCACAAACTGCCGATTCTCGCGCTGATCAAGGAACAGACCTGTCTTCTGTGCTGCGTGCAGGTTAACCGCAAAACGCAACCCGTGCTCAACCACAACGATCTCAGGGGGCGGTGGCTCACCCCGCAGGTGTTGTAATCGTGGCTCATTCCCCGGAGGATGCAAGGGGGCTTCATCTTCCAGGCTGTCATCGAACACCTCGCGTCCTCTTGAGGAATGGCGCAGCATGACGCCACGCAGCGTTGGGTCAACCATGATCAGTGCGTCGGCCACATCGCCGGCAAGCGTCAACGTCCCGGCGGAATATGCCTGCAACACGGCAATGTCGCCATAGCGATCGACCGTGATGCCGGGCAAGCCGTCGCCTTCGCCGAATAGCCAGCGGTAGGCTGTAATTCCGGCAGAACGAAGTGGCGCGCGCAGATCCCATGCGGCATGCACCCGTCGCCGCAACCATGCCATATCAGGCGGGCGTTGCGTTGAGTAAATACGCAGCGCAATCGGCCCGGCAGCATCCCATATGCCAAAGCCACTCCACCCGCCGCAGCGAATCTGTGCCCAGGAGCCGGACGGCAGGCGCACATCGCGCGGGATGTGGGTGCGGTAAACCCACGGATGCCCCTGCGCCAGCCGTTCGCGCAGCGCTGTCGGCAGCATGATCTCAGGAAGGGTGCCCATACCGGAGATTGTAGCAGACTCGTCGCCTGAATCAAGGCACCGCATAGTTGCGAGGCGAGATCCATCCAGGCGCAGGCGGCGTACAGAGATTGTGGCGATTGGAACAGGCGCCGCGCGTTCGGGTGACCGGCGCACAGCCATATGACCGATGTTCTGGGAGGGCAGAGAGGCATGCGCGCCGTCATCCTTGTTGGCCGTGGAAGTGCGGCGCCACGGGCAGGCGCGACCTTGATCCGCCTGGCTGCCCGCTGTCGCGAACTGGAGATCGCGTCGCTGGTTGCGGCCGGGTTCCTGCGCCACTGCCGCCCATTGTTGAGGGAGGCGCTTGCGCAGTGTGTCAGCCGTGGTGCAACGGAGATTGTGCTTGTGCCGTATGCGCTGGCGCTGACAGGCGATGACCGCGCCGAGATCGAACAGTCGCTCCAGGCGACGCGCACCTCTCATCCGCATGTGGCGCTGCATGTCACCGAGGCGCTTGGCGAGCACCCGGTGCTGGCGCAGGTGCTGCTGCAACGCGCGCTCGAAGCCGATTATGTTGCGGCCCATCATCATGCGGTTCAACCAGGCAAACCAGCATGGCCGATCTGGCAGGCGCCGCATGCCATTGGCCTGGTGATTGTGGTTGATGGTGCATACACTGCGCCTGCCGTATCGGGCGAAGAGGTAGCCAGCTACTGCCGTGCCACACTACGGTATGCAAACGTTGAGCTCTGCTTCACCGAAGGCAGCGGGCCATGCCCGGGAGTCGCCATTGATACGCTCGTCGGGCAGGGCAATCGTGCGATAATCGTTGTGCCCTATACGCTCGACTGGCACGCCTCACTGGCGTCGAGCATCGAGGTGACGCTGGCTGCGGCGCGCCAACGCCACCCGGCAGTGACCATCGTGCTGGCCGAACACCTCGCGTATGACCGCCGCCTGCTGGCGGCGATCGCAGAGCGTGTCCGCCAGGCTCAGCCAGGCGCATAAGGCAGCCGCGGCGCCGGGTGCCGGGCTGCCCGGTTCGGGGCTGCCGATCGCATGCATCGCAGGCACAGACGATGGCCTGAAACCCCGGTGGAAAACCCAGGAGCATCGTTCCCGAACCCGGCGTTTCGGAACGATCCTGGACCATTCCGAAGCTGGAGCGGTAGCGTCTGGCTGGCCGGGTGCCTCACGGCACATTATCTGGCGGCGCTGCGCGCAGTACGTCGCTGAGCAATTCGCGCAACTGCGCAAGGTACTCCTGTTTCCGCGGTTCGCGTAGCGCCCGGGCCGACGCGGTCCAGTAACGATGGTTCTCCAGGAAGACCAGTTGTGTCTGGTACCACTCGACATCGCTGATTGGCCCATCCAGGGCCTCATTTTCCATACGAAGCTTCTTGCTCTGTATCCAGAACTGCTCACTTCCGAGCGTATCGAGATCGGCATCGGCCAGGATCTGTTCCGTGAGGGTCACGGGGGACTGGGGAATACGCGTGGCCATGATCATGTCGCAGATCGCCTGAATCTGGCGCGGTGAATAGCCAAAGGCTGGCAAGGCTTCGGCAGCTATTTGCGCCCCCGCCTGCTCGTGTTCTTCGCGCCGCACGATGAAGCCGAGATCATGGAAGTACGCTGCGGTCCGCAGTAGCAGCAGATCTTCGCCGTTCACTCCCTCGGCAAGTGCCAGGCGCTCGGCAGCCGGCGCCACTTCGTCGCGTGTGTGCTGCAACGAGTGGTAGATCAGTGTCTCCGGCAATTCTTCAGCCAGCCGTGTCAGCGCATATGCTCGTGCGCGCTCGAAATCCGGTCGACTCATACACCTCTGTCCCTGGACACAACGCCATGAACGGGAAGGGTTGAAAGCCCCTCATTCGCCAGTGTGGCGATCTTCTGCCCATGCTGAACGTCATTATATGCTACATGGCAAGCAGTTGCACGCGATCCCGCATGGGTGCACGGGCCACACGATCCGATGACCCTGAGTCGTGCAGTGGTGCCTGGTTCATTGTTGTGTCGCCTGCGGCAACAACGAAGGGAAGGTTTCACCGATGCGCGGGAGCGGCAGTTGATGGGGCAGGGCGCTGCCGGTAGGATTGTGCAGAATCATGAGCCGGCGAATGCGCGCTCCAGGCAGCAGCGGCGCTCGTCGGCACGCTCTAGACGCAATACCTTTCAAATAAGGCGTTCTGCACCGCACCGCCCCCCACCCGACCTCCCCCGCTGGGGGGAGGAGTCGGACTCCCTCTCCCGGCGGGGGAGGGCTGGGGTGGGGGTGACGGGCGTATGTGAAAGGTATTGGCTCTAGACGCGCCGCCAGCCAGAACCAGTCGCTCTCAAGATTCGATGCATCGCGGAGCGCTTCGGCAAACTCCGGGCTGTGCCCGGATGCCGGTGGTAGCGGCGGCGTCTGTGGCACAGCAGTCGTGCCCACACAACCGTCGGCGGATGTTCCACCGGGTCGAACACGCGGGCTGCGGCGCCGAAGGCGTCGGCGCCCTCGGCAAACCAGGAACGCATGTCATAGAAGCAGAACAGACTGCTGGCGGCCAGAAGCACCCGGTCGCTGTCACCTTCAGCCAGCGCATAGCTCCAGGCGGCGCGGATCTGGTCAATCTCGGCACCGATCTTGCCAGCGCCACCCTACCCGATGATTGTCACCAGGCAAACGAACGCGTCGCGCAGGCGATCGAGCAGTGCTGCACACGCAGCCTCGCGCCCGACAAAGGGGGCGATGGGCTGTGGCAGATGGCCAGCGAACGCCGGGTATGTGGCGCACTGTTCATTCAGCAGAGCTTCCCTGGCGGAATACACGGATTAGACTGCGCCTGTAGCAACTGCCGGTTGTTCACCGGCCTGGCGCATGGCCGCCAGCGCCTGGCGCGCACCGGCGCCGAAGAATTGCCCGTCGCTACCGCTCATCAGCAAGGTCATTCCTTGCTGCTTCCAGCGCACGACCTGCTGCGGGTCGCCGCTGTGGATCCCGCATGCCACGCCGGCGCGCTGCGCTGCGGCGAGAACACGGCCAATTGCCGCGTCTACCTCGGGCGCGGTCATGCTGGCAGCGCCAAGCGAAATGGTCAGGTCGAACGGGCCGATGAGCCCGGCGTCAATCCCCGGCACGGCAAACAGCGCATCAATGTGCTCGACCGCGGCAATACGCTCGATCTGCAGGATTACCAGTGTGTGCTCATTCATATGGCTCACCAGCTCGCGCGGCCCGGCGCCCTCGTAGTCGGTATGGCCGCGACCCGCCGATGCGCCGCGCACTCCTGCGGGCGGGTACTTCATGTAGCTGACGAATGCGCGCACTTGCTCAACGGTTTCGACCCGCGGCAACATGATGCCCATTGCACCTGCATCGAGCACCCGCGCCACCAGGTGGTACGCCAGATCCGGTACGCGTACCAGCGGCGTAAGGTTCGTCAGGCGCGCCACCTTGATCATCTCGACGGCCTGACCAAGATCATACGCGCCGTGCTCCATGTCAATAAACACGAAGTCGTATCCGGCATGGGCCAGCATCATGACATACGCCGTGGAGGCACTCTCCGTCAGCATGGTGCCATACACTGCCCGCCCTTCTTTGAGCGCCTGTTTGACTCGATTTGGTCGTAACATGGTGTCCCTCCTTTGCTTGCATTCTACCGCGGTTTCGCCTACGATCGGTTCGAATGCTGGAACGTCTGGTGCACCGCTCATCGGTGCAGGAAAGACCATAGAGACAATGCATGCCACCCTTCCACTCGATGGTTTGCTGGTACTCGATTTCAGCCAGTTCCTCGCCGGCCCTTCCTGCGCCTTGCGCCTCGCCGACCTCGGCGCGCGCGTGATCAAGATCGAACGCCCTGATGGCGGTGAGGCCGGGCGCCGGCTCTATATCTCGAACCTGGAGCTTGATGGCGATAGTACCCTGTTCCACGCGATCAATCGTAACAAGCAGTCGTTCGCCGCCAACCTGAAGGACCCCGCCGACCACGCGCGCGTCCAGGCGCTCATCGCTCGCGCCGATGTCCTCATCCAGAACTTCCGCCCCGGCGTTTTCGAGCGCCTCGGCTTCGGCTACCCCGCCCTCGCCGCCCGCAACCCGCGCCTGGTCTATGCCACCGTCACCGGCTACGGCGCTCACGGCCCCTGGCGCGACCTCCCCGGCCAGGACCT
>JACAEQ010000135.1 GCA_013388755.1 Chloroflexota bacterium | reverse complement strand
GGCCGGCACCAGTGCGCTGAGGTCAAACGCCGCATAATAGGTGCCTGAGATGACATCGGTAATCGTGTAGATTCCACCTGCATTTGTCGTCTGCGGCGTGCCGGCCAGGATGTCGTCGGCAGTGAAGAAGAGGCCATCGGGGCCGGCGCCATACAGGCGTACTGTCACATTCTGGACGGGGTTTTCGCCGAGGTCGAACACGCCGTCGCCATTGTCATCTTCCCAGACAAAATTACCCACCTCGGCGCGCACAATGCCAAAGTCAGCATCGAGGAACTCCGGATCAGCGGCTGCGAGAACAGGGGTAGAAATACGCACACCGGCGGTTGTACCACAGGCGACACCGCTCGTGAACCCACGCCCTTCGAGCACACCGCCCGGAGCAAAGTTGGCGGCATCGAGAACGACATCATAAGCCGTGCCGAGCGGTAATGCATCGAACAGGTAGAAGCCATCGAGATCGGTAATATCGGTCGGCTCACCGGCATCACGCACACAGTTGCCGTTCAGATCAACGAAAACGATCGCATCGGCAAGACCACGGATCTCCTCACCGGTGTCCACCGCCCCGTTGCGGTTCAGATCGTGCCACACGAAATCGCCGACCGTACCCCCGTACAGGCCGAAGTTGGAAGTCGCATTACGGCGAGTGGCTGCATTCAGCGTAAAGCCGGAGGTCGCCAGGAAATCGCCGGCTCCGACGACAAGCGGGCCATCAGTTGTGCCATTGACCAGTCCCTGGTCGCCGATCGCCGGCGGCGCCACGATCTGGTTGGTGGGCGTCGCATGGCCGAAGAGCAGGTCCGATGCCGTATCAAACTCGGTATTCGGAATACGTACCGTGTAGGTATCGGTGAGTGGCACGCTGATAAATTCAAAGAAGCCACCACGGCCGGTCGGATCGTTCAGCAAGGGGCGCGTCGTCAGCGTGGCGACCACGCCACCGGCATTGCGTAGTTCGACCTGGATGCCATTCAGATACGGTTCGCCCGCATCGCGCAGGCCGTTCCGGTCCAGATCGCGCCAGACGAAGCCGCTCACGGCGCCGCGCGAAAAACCGACATCGAGCGTATCATCGTTGACGCCGCGCCCGGCATTCGGCACAGTGATGCGCGGCACGCCCAGAGCAAGCGTCGCGTCGGAGTCGCGGGTATCGTTGGCATCGAAGTCAGCGTTGGGAGTGGTCAACACCCAGCCGGCGGGAACGCCGGCCGTCACGCGAATCGTGTAATTGCTCGCGCCGGCCGGCATCGCATCCACGAAGCGGTAGGTGCCGTCAGGGCCGGCAACCGCCGAAGCCACCGGCGAACCACCGGCATTAAACAGGCCGAGCGTGAGTCCCGCCAACCCTGGTTCACCGGCGTCCTGAATACCATCGGCATCGCGGTCGTCCCAGGCGCGCACGACGATTGTCCGGACGCCAGCGGGTGCGAGCGTGTCAATACCGGACGCATCGAGCGGGCGCAGGCCGACATCGCGCTGTACCGGCCCGCTACTGACGGTCACGAACGATACCAGCGCATTATCGGTTCCAGGCACGGAGATCACCGTGCCATTGGGCAAACCATTGGCGGGGTTGGCGACCTCAATGCGATACGCGCCGTCCGGCACGGCCGGGAAGGTCGCCACACCGGCAGCATCAGTATTGACGGAGAAGCGCAGGATATTGTCGGTATTGTAGACCAGCACCGGCACACTGTTCAGTGGTGGTTCGCCGCCATCGAACACGCCATTGCGATTGGAATCGGTATACACACGTACCGTCAGATCGCCGACGGCGCCGGCGGTACGCACGCCGAGGAAGGCCAGCGTAACCGAGAGGAACATGGCGATGACAACGATCGCGGCCCAGCGGCGAGTGCGTATGCGACGTGACACCAGGTGGAAGGAGCGGTTGTGCGGTTGAGCTGCAGCCATACAATACCACCTTACGCTGAAGCAACAAGAACGTACCATCGCGGATAACTCGAACGGGGAGAGAGGGGGAACGTTGCACGTTGTACGTTGCACGTTGTACGTTGTACGTTACACGTTGCAGGTTGCACGTTACACGTTGCACATTGCACGTAGCGGCATTGCCACATGCCACACAACCCGCAAACGTGGCAGGCACGGTCAGGCTGACTATACTACTGTTTCCAGCGAGAACAGTTGCAGTTTTATTGCGAAAGAGAGAAGAAATAGTGAAAAACCTGAGACGACAGCCGGCATGCGCATGCTGGTGAGCCATGTGCTAGAATCGCCGCATATGACGCACAGGAACAGAGTGGCGAGATGCCCGCTCAATCTTCCTCAACAACAGACGCAGCCAGGCCAGCCGTACAGATGCTGACCCGGTTGGCGACGGCGATACTGGCGCTGGCGACGCTTGCGCTGGCGGCGCGCCTGGTGTTCCAGCCCGATCCGCGCGACGGATTGCGCCAGGCAGATGCGTTATTTACCGCCGGACGCTACCATGACGCGCTGGCGGCGTACCGGCGGGTGGCGAGTAATGCGCCGGGCGACGCGACAGCGCGACTACGACTCGGCATGGTTCTGGTCATACGCGGCGAAGGGCCGGCGGCCAGCCGCGAACTGGGGCGAGCGCTGGGATTGGGGATCGATCCGGCGGAAGCCGCGCTGGCCCGGATCTACCAGGGGCGCATGACAGCCGACATGGGATACGGTGATGAAGCGGCGCGTGCCTGGGCGCAGATTCCACCCTCCTCGCCATTGTACGGCCCACGACTGGCGCTGGAAGCCGAAGAACGGCTGCGCGCCGGCGACTACGCCACCGCCGAGGCCGGGTATCGCGCCGCACTGGCCGCCGGCCTGCCCGAGTCGTGGCGCGCGGCGGCGCACCTGCGCCTGGCGGCATTGCGCGCCAGCAGCGACAGTGTGGGAGCGCTGGCGGAACTTCGCGCGGCGAGTGCACCGCCGCGCGGAGTGCGGCCGGTTGAACTCCCGCTGATTGCGCCATTGATCCCGCCGGCACGCCCGGACGCCGGACAGCTCGCTGCGGCGCTGGCAGCCGACGAGGCGACGCGGCCACAGATTCTGGGGCAACTGTATCTGCATGCCGGCCTGCTGCCACTCGCCGAAGTGCAGTTTGTCGCAGCACAGGCGCATGGCGACGTCGCGCACCGGGCTGGAACCTATGCTGCCTATACGCGCTGGATCAGCGGCGATCCGGAGGGGAGCGCCGCACAACTCCGTACTCTGGCGGCTGCCGCTCCTGGTGATCCGCGTCCCCGCGCGATGCTGGCATTGATCTACCTGGCGGCGCGCGATGCCCCCGCGGCGCTGGCCGAGATCCAGGCGGCACAGGGCATTGCCCCGCGCGACCCTGAGGCGCTGCTGGCGCTTGGCCGATGGCATGCGGCACAACGCGACTACACGGCCGCTGCCGCCGCCTATGACGAAGCGCGCCGCGCTGCATCTCCCGCCGAACGCGGTAGATACGCCCTGGAACAGGCGCGTTATCACCTGGAGGTCGCCATCGAGGTCTGCGACGCCGGGCTGCCGGCAGCTGTCACGGCGGCAACCCTGTTGCCAGAAGACGCCGGCGCGTGGTCGGCGCTATCGAGGGCGCAACTGGCCTGCGGCGACGCGGCGAGGGCGCGGCAGGCGGCGGAGCGGGCACTGGCGCTGGCGCCGGCAAGCCCGGAAGCGTTCTATCACCTGGGGAGGGCCCTGGGCGCGCTTGGGGAGCGCCGCGCCGCGCAGCAAGCGCTGGTGCGCGCCGCCGACCTGGCCCCGGCATCGGTATGGCGCGTGCGCGCCGAGGCGCAGATGGCGGCGCTGGGATTGGCAATAACAGCGAACACACCGTAAGGGTCGAGCACACCCGAATGCCAGGGTGGTATCAGCGCGACCTCATGCCACCACCTCGCCGACCACGGCGCGCTCGAAGCTGAACGACCCGTCGGGAGCCACGTCCACCAGGACCGTATCGCCATCGCGAAACTCGCCCTGCAGCAAGCGCAGCGCCAGCGGGTTCTGGATGCGCTGCTGGATGACGCGCTTCAACGGCCGCGCGCCAAAGACCGGATCGTACCCTTCGGCGGCCAGTTTCGCACGCGCCGCCGGAGTGAGGTCAAGCGCCACCTTGCGTTCCGCCAGCAGGCGGCGGAGCCGGTTCAACTGGATATCCACAATGCGCCCGATCTGTTCGCGCGACAGTGGCCGGAAGACGATAATCTCGTCAATCCGGTTGAGAAACTCCGGCCGCAACTGGCTGCGCAGTTCCTCCATCACCTCGCGGCGCACCTCGTCCTGATCGGCACCGTGATGCGTCAACTCCTGAATGGTCGGGCTGGCGATATTGCTGGTCATGATGATCACCGTATTCTTGAAGTTCACCACACGACCGTGACCATCAGTGAGCCGGCCGTCGTCCAGGATCTGCAACAGCACATTGAACACATCGTGGTGCGCCTTCTCGACCTCGTCAAACAGCACGACCGAGTATGGCTTGCGCCGCACCGCCTCGGTCAACTGCCCGCCTTCGTCGTAGCCGACATAGCCGGGAGGAGCGCCGATCAGACGCGAGACCGTGTGCTTCTCCATGTATTCCGACATATCAAGGCGCACGAGCGCCTGTTCGTCATCGAACAGAAACTCGGCGAGCGCACGCGCCAGTTCGGTTTTGCCGACGCCGGTCGGGCCGAGGAAGAGGAACGAACCGAGCGGGCGGTTCGGATCCTGCAGGCCGGCGCGCGCGCGCCGCACGGCATTCGCCACCGCCGATACCGCCTCGTCCTGGCCCACGACGCGCTGGTGCAGCCGCTCTTCCATGTGCACCAGTTTCTCAACCTCGCCCTCCAGCAATTTCGTCACCGGCACGCCGGTCCATTTCGACACAACCTCGGCGATATCCTGCTCGGTCACCTCCTGGCGCAGCATCCCTCCGCCAGACGCGCGGATCTGCTCCTCGATCTGCGCGAGCTGGCGCTCCAGGCTGTTGAGCCGACCATACTGCAACTCGGCAGCCTTGTTGTAGTCGTACTGGCGCTGTGCGCGCTCAATTTCGATGCGCGTCTGGTCAATCTGCTCCTTGAGCTGTTGTACGCTGGCAAGTTGCTCGCGTTCGCGCTGGAGCTGCGCCTCCACCGCGCCGCGCTGCTCCTTGAGATTAGCAAGCTCCAGCTCCAGCTTTTCCAGCCGTTCGCGGCTCGCCTTATCCTTCTCTTTCTTCAACGCCTCACGCTCGATCTCGAGCTGCATCATGCGCCGTTTCAGGTCATCGAGCTCCTGGGGATCGCTGGTGATTTCCATGCGCAACCGCGCCGCCGACTCGTCCACCAGGTCAATCGCCTTGTCGGGGAGGAAGCGGTCGGAGATATAGCGATCCGAGAGCATCGCCGCCGCGACAATCGCCGCATCTGTGATGCGCACCCCATGGTGCGTCTCGTAGCGCTCCTTCAGGCCGCGCAGAATCGAGATCGTATCCTCGACCGACGGCGGATCGACCATCACCGGCTGAAAGCGCCGTTCGAGTGCCGCATCCTTTTCGATATGCTTGCGATACTCATCCAGCGTTGTCGCGCCGACCATATGCAACTCGCCGCGTGCCAGCATCGGCTTGAGCATATTGCTGGCGTCCATCGCGCCCTCCGCTGCGCCAGCGCCGACGACCGTATGCAGCTCATCAATAAACATGATCACATCATCGCGTTCCTGGATTTCCTTCAGGACCGCTTTGAGACGCTCCTCAAACTCGCCGCGATATCTGGCGCCGGCGATCAGCGCACCCATATCGAGCGCGACGACCCGCCTGTTCTTCAGCGCCTCGGGTACATCCTCGCGCACAATACGTTGCGCCAGGCCCTCGACGATTGCCGTCTTGCCGACGCCCGGCTCGCCGATCAGCACCGGATTGTTCTTGGTGCGACGGCTAAGGATCTGAATAACGCGCCGGATCTCATCATCGCGGCCAATCACCGGGTCGAGTTTACCGCGCCGTGCGAGGTCGGTCAGATCACGACCATACTGCTGCAGCGCCGCATACGTACCCTCCGGCGACGGGCTGGTCACACGCTGGCTGCCGCGCACTTCGCGCAGCGCCTGGAGCAATTTCTCGCGCGTCACACCGGCCTGGCGCAGCAGGCGTTCGGCAGCGCCGCCAGCGTGCTGCAACACGGATAGCAAGAGATGCTCAGTGCTGATATACTCATCACCAAACTGTGGCATCTCATCAGCAGCGCGCACGATCACGGCGCGGAGCCGGTTTGAATACTCAAGTCGGACACCCGCACCACTCACGCGCGGAAACTTGTTGAGTTCCGTACGCAGTTGTTGCACCAGCGCGCCACCGGCAACATTCAGCCGTGCCAGCACCTGGGGCACAACACCATCGGCCTGTTCCAGCAAGGCGAGCAACAGATGCTCCGGTTCGACCTGGCTATTACCATTGCGCTCGGCAATATTCTGCGCTCCCAGCAGCGCCTCTTCGGACTTCTGTGTGAAGCGGTTCGTATTGAATGACATCGACGTGCCTCCTTTGCGCACATTCCTGCGGATAGGATAGCATGGAGCTATTGGATTCGCGTTAGCGAACTGTTGGAGTCTGGTACACATGGACATACTGGTGATTGATAGTAACGCGTTACTGCGCCGCGCCATCCGCAATTTTCTTGCGCATGCGCGCTACCGGGTGCGCGAAAGCGGCGACGGTAAAGCGGTATGGGATCTTTTGCACCAGCAACAGGCGCAACTGATCATCACCACATGGCCGATCCCCGGCGTTGATGGCGTGGATCTGCTGCGTCGCGTCCGCACCGAACGGTTCGCCGCCTATCCCTATATCATCCTGCTGGCCGACCGCACCGACGACGAGTCGCTCATTGAAGGGATGCAGGCCGGCGCAGACGACTATCTGATCAACCCCGTGAGTCTGAAGCAGTTGCGCCGGCGCGTCGTGCTCGGCAGCCGCATTCAGCGCCTCGAGAACCAGGTGCGGCAGGTCCAGTCGGAACGGGATGACCTGCTCAACCGCGATACGCTCACCGGTGTGCTGAATCGCCGCTCGGCGTATGAACATACAGCGCTGGAGCTGGCGCGCGCCAGGCGCGAAGGCAAGGCGCTCGGCCTGATCCTGATCGACGTTGACGGTCTGCGCCGGGTCAATGATCGGTGCGGCTACGAAGTCGGCGATCGGGCCCTCCATCGTGTATCGGAGATCATTGCGCGCAGCATTCGCCACGGCGACATGATCGGGCGCTGGGGGAACGCGGAGTTCGCCGTGGTGCTGCCGGAAACGAATCTGAGCTCCGCGGCGAGCGTCGCCGAACGGGTGCGCGCACGCGTCGAGACGATTGAGTTGCCGGTTCCGGATGCAACCACGCTGTCGCTGACCATCAGCGCGGGGGTAACCAGCACGTCACAGGGCGTCCCGGCGCTGGCATCGGCATTGTTTCACCGCGCGGAACAGGCGCTGATGCAGGCGAAGGAGCGCGGGCGCAACATGGTGGTACAGTTCGAAGAACCGTAGGCCGGAAGACGGGCGGAATGTTACGCCATCCGGGGCAAGACCTCACGCCCGAGCAACGCGATCGCGCGCAGCGGGTCCGGCCCGAGGGGCGGGCCGAAGCTGAGGTGGCGCGCACCCAGCGCGACCAACCCGTCGAGTCGCGCCGCCACGGTGGTGCCGTCGCCGGCGATGCCAATGCGCATCAACCGGTCATCTACGAGAGCCCTGGCGCGCGCCATATCGCGCGAGACTTGCAGCGCCGCGCCGATCGCGGCAACCTCGGCGCGCTCGACGCCCAGGCGGCTCAGGATCGCATCGCTCAGCGCTGGCGCGTAGTAGGCGATCTTCTCACGCAACGCATCCCTGGCTATCTCCTGCTCTGAGGCAACCGACACCCAGACGCACGCGGCCAGGTCGATCTGCGTCGGGAGGCGCCCGGCCTCGATGGCAGCCGCATGCACCTGCGCGCTCACATCGGCATAGTGTTCCGGCGGGAACAGGAGCGGCAAACCGCCATCGGCCAGAGCGCCGATCAGGCGCACCATCTTCGGGCTGGTGGCGCCGAGATAGATCGGGATGCGGCGTGTCGCAAAGCGCAGGCGGGCCTGGTCGCCCCAGGGAGGCGACGGCGCATGGCCGGCGAAGAGTGTGTGCAGAATCTCGATCGTTTCCGCAACGGTTGCCAGGGGATGGCGTTGTTCGAGCCCGACCCAGCCAAGAAACTCGGCGGCGCCGGCAGCGATGCCCAGATTGAAGCGGCCACCACTCAATTCATCGAGCGCCGCAGCCTGCATAGCGATTTCGGCCGGATGCATCGTTGCTGGATTGACAATGCACGTCCCGATCTGGATGCGCTGCGTCGCGAGGGCACACGCGGTCAGGATCGGCCAGACGCCGCGCAGGAAGAGGTCATCGCTCACCCAGAACTGGTCAAACCCGGCCTGCTCGGCGGCGTGTGCCAGTTGCGGGTAGGACGCCGCCGGCAGATCATTATTCAGGCGCACAGAAAAGCGCATATGGAGCCGAGCTGTAACGTCTTCCAGGAATCGGACAGGCTCTCAGGCGCGTTCCTCGGCGGCGCGTTCGATCGCGTAGGCAATACCGCTCTGCAGATCGCTGCGCGTCACGATCCCGCTGAGGTCCGCGCCGAGATGCACCAGCGCCTGTGCGACCTCGGCGCTGATACCGGTGAGAATGACACGCGCGCCGAGCAGTTTGGCGGCCTGCGCCGCGCGCAGCAACGCATCGGCGACCTGCGTATCAACCACACGTACCCCGGTAATGTCAAGAATGGCCGTTTCCGCCTGGAGATCGGAGATACCTTGCAGCAGCGTCTCCATGATCAACTGGGCGCGCCCGCTGTCGATCGCGCCGACCAGCGGCATAGCGATAACACCATCGGCAATCGGGACGAGCGGGGTGGACAATTCGGCAAGTACCGCCTGCTGGCGCGCGATAATCTCCTCGCGCTGGCGGGCCGCATCTTCCTCACGCTGTAACTGTTCGACGATCTGCTGTTTCAGCTGCTCGCGTTCGCTGCGCAGCGCGGCAACTTCCGCTTCGAGTTCAGCGATGCGAGCCTGGAGCGTGGCGAGGTTGTCGCTCATCGGTTTCTCCTGACACGAACACGTCAGGCAATTATTGTAGCACACCCATCTACAGCTATCGCAGCCGTGCCTCGGCCTCGATCTCGACCAGCATCGCCGGGTCGATCATCTCGGCGCGGATGAGTGTGTTGGCCGGGCGGATCGTGCCGAAGATATCGCCGTGGACACGGGCGACGGCCTCCCAGTCGGCGATGTGACGCACATAGATCCGCGTGCGTACCACGTCGGCAAGGGTTGCGCCGGCCTCCGCCAGCGCCACCTCGATCTTGCGCAGAATGTAGCGAGTCTGAGCCGCTGCATCACCAGGATGCTGCACGGCACCGCTCGCATCGGAGGCCGTGGTGCCCGACACATAAATCGCATCGCCAACCCGCACTGCACGCGAGTAGCCTGCCATGGCCTCCCAGGGGGTTCCGCTGGTAATGTGTTTGCGATTCATGGTGCGCTTTCAGTATCTGCCAGAGGCAAGGCGGTGACCTCATGTTACCATACGCGCAGGCCGGTACGGCTGAGATAAATAGGGATCGGCTGAAAGAGCGCGTTCATACGGCGAACGTCACGCAGCAAGGCGCGGTTGGCGCTGGCATCGGGGCCGCAGAGCAATGTCAGTGAGCCGCCTTCGCCACCGGCGCCATTCACCTTCCACCCGAGCACGCCATACTCGCGAGCCAGCGCGATCAGGGCTTCAACGTCGGCATTCACCAGCGCCGGGTGCAATGCGCGCTGCGCATCGGTATTGTCCGCCATTGCCCGCCCGAGCGCCGCGAAATCACCGGCATAGAGTGCATCGCGGGCGCGTATCGCGCATCGGCGCAAGGCATCGAGACGTGGCGAGGCATCTCCTTCGCGTTCCAGCGCCGCAATCACCTGCTCATGCACCGCAGACGAACTATGGGTGCGACCAAGGAAGATCAGTGCCAGGCGCCGCTCAAGTTCCCACCAGACTGCGTTCGGCACCTGGATCGAGGAGACGGTCGCATAGGGATACTGAAACATCTCGATGAAACTCACGCCACCGTACGCCGCGCACAACTGATCCTGAATACCGCTCTGCAATCCCAGACGCTGCGTTTCGACGCGATGCGCCGCATAGGCCACCTCGTGCGGTGTCAGACGACCAGGGGTCAGCGCGTCGAGCGCGCCGATCAACGCGACCGTCACTGCGGCGGAGGTGCCGGTGGATGCGCCGGCAGGGACGTCGGAGAAGATGGTGATTTCCAGCGCCAGTTCCGGCGGCAACGGCACTTCGGCAATTGCGGCTTCGAGCAGCGGGTGGCGCGTGTGGGCCGGATTGCCGGCGACAACCGCATAACGCTCACCGTAATTCTCCGCGTGCAGCGTCACCTGATCCGGGCGCGTGTGGCGCGGGAACGTCGCCACCTGCACCTCGACGTAAGGATAGACGCCAATATTGAATACGGCTCCGTGACCAGCGAACCAGGTATCGGTCCAGCCACCAAGATCACAGATCCGAACGGGTGCCACGCCGTTAATGATGCGTACAGGCGTTTCAGGTATGGAATCCGGCATCTATCAGCTCTTCCGGCCAGAGCGTGACCACAGCAGGCGCGGCGCTATGATCATTTCTTTCTGAACACGAAGATATACTCATGCTTGAACACATAGAAACCACCCACCAGCGCGCGGTAGCGCCAGAGTTCTTTCTGGCTGCGTTTGCCGGTAGTCTCGTCAAAGTTCTTGACGATAATGCTCTTGAGACCGAACCCACGCTGTAGCACTTCATTCATTGCCAGAAACCCGAGCGGGATCCAGTCGCCATGGGCATATTTGTCACCGATGACCAGCGCCAGGTAGCGCCCGTTGTCGAGCACATCCGCCGCACGCGCGACGGTATCGCCCAGACGCGCAAGAAATACTTCGACCGATGGCGCATTCGCCAGATCACGCGGATCATCGCTGAAGCGGATAATGTCGAAATACGGCGGGTGCAGGATGGCAAGCTGTGCCGAACGGCGGCCATGGCGCGCGAGGGCGGCATGCCAGTCGAACACGGCACTGTCGCCAACTTCAAGTGCACACAGGGCGCCGTAGCGATCCGGTTCGGCGGCCAGCGTCGCACGCGCCTGTTCGACCACGTCGGTACGCAACTCAACGCCGATCGTGTGGCGCCCCAGGCGACGGCCCTCGATCAGGGTCGTGCCCGCCCCGGCGAATGGATCGATCACCAGGTCGCCGCGACGAGTATAGCGCCGCATCAACTGGTGCGGGATCTGGGGCACGAAATTGCCCCAGTAGCCAGCGCGATGAACACCGCTTGAGTCGCGCCGGTCGAACAACCACAGGCTATCGGTCAGGATATCGTCGTATTCCTTCCAGCGGTTGAGATCGATATCATTGATGGCGCCGGTGCGCACCTCGAGCGTTGCACGCAACAGGCGCGCAGCATAGTAACGCGCCCGTTCCAGGGTGAATGCGGCGGCGATCTGGTCAAGCGCGTCGAACAGGTAGCGCCGGCTGAAAGTGGTGACATCGTCAACGGCGCTGGCGGCGCGGAGTGCGCTGCACGGGTCATCAATCTGCCGGCGCAACGCCTCGATCCCGCGCTGAAGCGCCACCGTGGAATCGGAGTCGTGCAACTGGCGCAACGTGTCGGCCAGCGGCAGGCGAACCAGGCGCAGCGTCTCGTCGGTCGCGACGGTATCGGTAGCTGAACGAGTCGAACGTGAGGGGCGAACCATAGAGCCTTTACACACAATCAGGCATGAGGAGCATCTTCAGCAGTATAACACGTGGCATGCGTAAAATGCAAGAGGATGATCCATGATTCTTTAACTAGAATCATGGATCGTGCGACGCAGGCGATACTATCTTTCTTTCGCGGCGCGTAACCTGGCTTTTCTACCTTCGGCAGAGCCGTACGACCGGTTGCCTGTATGGCAGCATCGCCTGTGCCGGCAGGGCGACCGTGCCGATGCCTGGTGTGACGTCAGCGTGCCAGGCCGCGCCCGGCGAGGTATGCCGCACCCTGGGGGATCTTGCTGGTATGCGCGAGTTCCAGCAGCAGTCGTGGCCGATGGTCAAGTTCGGCAAGGGCCTCGAAGAGCGCATACCAGTTGAGGTTACCCTCACCCGGCGCCCAGTGCCGATCCAACAACCCATCATTATCTTGCAGGTGCAGGTGAGCCAGCAGGGCGCCGGCATCGCGCACCCACTGATCCGGCGGCGGGCCGCCGGCGCGCTGCATCACCAGTGCATGACCGGCGTCAAGGCTCATTCGCACCGCGTTGCTGGCAAACGAGCGCACCAGTTCGATCAAAGGGCGCGTATTCGTGTCATAACATACTTCGATCACCAGGGTGCAGCCAGCCTGTTCGGCCAGCGGCACTACCTCAGCGAGCGTCTGGTGCGCCAGTTCGATCTCCTCCTGAAGCCCCGCGCTGTGTGTATGTGCAACGTGCGGGCTGCCGAAAAAGTCGAACGGGCTGTGAATCACCATGTGGGTGGCACCAATATCGGCGGCGAATGCCAGCCCTTGCTTCAGGCGCTCACTCACCAGACCACGTACACGCGCATCGGGACAGGTCAGCGGCAGGCCGTTCCAGGGGCCGTGAATCCCGAGGCGCCCGGTATAGCCATCGAGCATCGTGCGTGCCTGCCGTGCGAGGCTGCGCCAGTCGCCGTCGAGCACGTCGCTATACGATGGATCCCACAGCTCAAGATCACGCTGCGCTTCAAGGAGCCACGCGAGATGATGCGGCAGATCGGCCAGCGGCATGGCGGCGCCAAGTAAGGGTGGCTGGTTGTTCATCGAGTTTCTCCTAACGCGATACTGAGCGGCGTTGCAGCGACCGGCTCGGCAAGCTGATCAAGCGACAGATGGCACCGGATGGCATGGTGCTCGTCAACCATGCGCCACGGCGGGTCCTCGACGGCGCAGGCCGGCTCGATGCGACGTGGGCAGCGGTGATAGAAAGGGCAGCCGCGCGCGGGCGGCCCACCGGGCGTTTCATCGCGATCGAACGCGCGCGCGCGGCGTCCGGGGGTCAGGATCGGCGCCGCAGCCAGCAGGCTGGCAGTATACGGATGGAACGGCGGTGTATACACCTGGGCGACACTGCCGATCTCGCAGAGTCGCCCCTGATACAGCACGGCCACCTGGTCGGCGATCGCGCGCACAACGGCCAGATCGTGCGAAATGAAGAGGTAGCTGACGCCCCGCTCAGCCTGTAGTTCGGCCAGCAGATTCAAGACTGCCGCCTGGACCGACACATCGAGTGCCGACACCACTTCGTCGCACAGGATGATCTCTGGTTCGGCAGCGAAGGCACGGGCGATCGCCACGCGCTGTTTTTCACCACCGGAGAGCTGGCCTGGAAAACGGTCGAGATAATGTGCGCCGAGACGCATCTGTTCGAGCAGCGCGATCGAGCGCGTGCGGCATTCAGCGCGCGTCAGCCCGAAAAAGAGGCGCTGCGGGCGCTCGAGTATCTCACCGACGGTATGGCGCGGGTTGAGCGAGGCGTCTGGATTCTGAAAGACCAGTTGTACCCTGCGCCGCATGTCAACTGGCCGCCGCTGCACCGGCAATGCAAGGTTCGCGCCGCCAAGCCGCAGGCCGCCGCTGTGCAGTGGTTGCAGGCCGGCGATCGCGCGTGCAATGGTAGACTTACCACTCCCGCTCTCGCCGACAAGCGCCAGCGTGGCGCCACGACGCAGCGTGAGGGTGATCGCTTGAACGGTCGGTGGCGGGTCGGGGTTGCCGAGCGCACGACGCAGGAACGCAACCGTACCACGCCGGGCATAGGTCACGCTCACATCGTGCAGCTCAATGAGCGGCGCCGCACCGTTCACCCTGGTATGGCGCGGGCGAGGATCGAGTTCGATCGTTTCTGCGGTAGCAGCACGCCGCCAGTGATGGCAACGTACCAGCCGGTCGCCGCCGATCACCTCCAGGGCAGGCGGCGCCGCAACGCAGATTGGATCCGCGAAGGCACAGCGTGGCGCAAATGCACACCCGGAGCCGTGAAATCCCGGCGCAGGTGGCTGGCCTGGCATCGCCTGCGGCAGCACCGGCCTGTCGAGACGCAATGCGGACGTCAGCAAACCGCGCGTGTACGGATGGCGTTGTTCCGCAAACAGGTCGCGCGTCGATCCGCCTTCGACGATCTCGCCGGCATACATCACTGCCAGGCGATCACTGGCGCGCGCAATGACACCGAGATCGTGGCTGACATACACCATTGCCGCACCGGTACGTTCGCCGATGTCATCAAGCAGATCAAGCACGTGAGCCTGTGTGGTCACATCGAGGCCGGTGGTTGGTTCGTCAAGCACCAGCAACTCCGGTTCGCTGGCCAGCGCCATGGCGATGGCGACACGCTGCTGCTGGCCACCGGAGAGCTCATGCGGGTAGCGGCGTGCAAGTAGTTGCGGCGCCGGGAGACGTACCCCGGCCAGCAACTCGACGGCGCGGGCGCGCGCGCTGGCAGGGCCCAGACCGCGATGGACCGCCAGCACCTCGGCCACCTGCGCGCCAACCGGCATGCTCGGGGTAAGCGACTGGCCGGCGTTTTGCGGCACCAGCGCGATGCGCCCGCCGCGCAGGCGCTGCAACGCCGGCGGCGCAAGGCGCAGGAGATCGAGGCCATCGAACCGCACCACACCGCCAAGCACCAGGCCGCCGGGGCGAAGGTAACCAAGGAGCGCCAGCGCCAGCGTACTCTTGCCACACCCCGATTCTCCAACAATGCCCAGGCGTTCGCCCCGCGCGATCGTCAGTGACACGTCGCGCACGACCGGGCGCACCATGCCGTCGCGCGTGCGGTAGCCGATGGTAAGGTCAGCAACATGGAGCAACGGCACGTTCACAGGAACCTCATCTGTCGCTGGTAGGGCATACCACAGGCGCGGAAGCCCGCACGCGTCGAGCGGCAGGCGGCGCTCAACGGCTACGATCGAGGCCCAGCGCCCTGGCGATTCCATCAGCCACCAGGTTCAGCGCCACCACCAGCGAACCAATCGCCAGAATCGGAAACACCACCCCCCAGGGGGCCAGCGCCAGCATGCTGCGATTCTCGGCAATCATCAATCCCCAATCGGGCGTGGGCGGGTTGACGCCAAAACCGAGGAATGAGAGACCGCTCACGGCCAGAGCGATCCACGATGCGCGCATGGCAAACTCAACCAGCAATACGTCGAGCACATTCGGCCAGAGCTCGCGCATCACCACCGTAAGTGGCGACTCACCGCGCGCGCGCGCCGCCGTGATGAAATCACGCGGCACGAACTCGTGGGCGGCGGCGCGCGCCACCCGCGCCACACCAGGGGCATAACTGAGTACCATCGCCAGCAGAATGACTGCATATCCCGAACCCAGACCCGTCACGATCACCAGCAATAACAACAGGCCCGGGATTGAGATCAGCGCATCCACGATACGCATCGCCGCCTCATCGGCAAGCCCACCGAGGTAGCCGAACATGACGCCCACGAAGCCGCCGAGCACCACCGAGAGCGCCGCGCCTGCCAGCGAAATCGCCAGCGCAATACGCCCGCCAGGCAGCACACGCGACAGAAGATCGCGCCCGAAACGATCATTACCGAACGGATGTTCCCACGATGGCGCAGCAAGCGCAAGCTCCGGATTGATCGCCGTCGGTGAGTGCGGCGCCAGGAGCGGCGCCGCCAGCGCCACCACAAGGTGCAGCACCAGGATGATCGCCCCCAGCAGCGCAGCCGTCGAATGGCGGAACGTGCGCCAGACCTCGCGCAGCGAGGAACCGTCGGTCGTGTAACGAGCGATAATCGTCGCATCCATGCGTGACCATCACATCTGCAGCAGACGCGCGCGCAGTCGCGGGCTCAACCAGAGCGTCAGCAGATCGGCGCCAAGATTGATGGCGATATACAGCGCGGCGCCGAGCAACCCAAGCGCCTGCACCAGTGGCAGGTCGCGATCCTCGACTGCCGTCACCATCAGGCGCCCGATGCCGGGGAAATTGAACACGGTTTCAACCACCACCACGCCGCCGATTAACCAGGCGACGGTGAGCGCCACGGCGTTGATTGTCGGCAACAGGGCGTTGGGCAGCGCGTGCAACAGCACCACCCGGGGCCGAGAGAGGCCCTTGAGGGTCGCCATTTGCACATAGTCGCTGGCCAGGGCCTCAATCAGGCTGCTACGCACCATGCGCAGAATATAGGCGACCATGACAATAATCAGGGTGACCGCTGGCAATACCAGGTTCGGTAGAAGCACATCCAGCGGCGCATCGGGCGGCACGACCGTAACCGCAGGCAATAGCGCCCACAGCACGCCGAACGTCAGAATGAGCACCGAACCGATAACGAACTCGGGCAGGCTCATGCCGATCAGCGCAATTGTCGAGATCAGCACATCGGGCACACGGTCACGCAACAGGCCGGCAATGACGCCGAGCGCCAGCGAAAGGGGCAGGCCAGTGGCCGCGGCCACGGCGCTGAGCAGCACCGTGTTCCGCAGCCGTTCGGCAATGAGCTGGCCCACCGCCGTGTTCCGCCGTGCCAGCGACATGCCGAACTCACCACGCAACGCGCCACCCAGCCATTCGAGGTAACGGTCGAATGCCGGGCGATCCAGGCCAAGCTGTTCGCGCAATGCGGCAAGCCGGGCCGGCGACGCCTCACGCCCCAGGATGGCCGTCGCGACATCACCGGGCAAGACCTCGGTAGAAACAAAAATGATGACCGAGACAATCAGCAGGGTCACGAGCGACAGGACAACACGTTGCGTGATCAGGTTCAGCATCGTCTCGCTCGTTCACGCCGCGCCACCGCGTATGTTCCGTACCGGACGGAGCATGTGCGGCAGCGTACCGGGCGGCAAAACATTCATGGCGTGTGCCGTCCGCTGGCCCATCTGCCATACTGGCGGCTCACGCCTCGATCGTCACACGTGCCCAGTCGAAATAGCGCTGATCAACGCCGCGCACGCGCTTATGCGCAGCGCTCAGGTCATCGGTGAAGAACGGGATGATCGCGCCACCCTCGTCGGCCAGCAGTTGCTGCGCCTGCTGGTAGAGCGCCTTCCGCTTTTCGAAATCGAGTTCACGACGGGCCTCGTCGAGCAATCCATCGAACCGCGCATTGCTCCAGAACGTCTCGTTCCAGCTAGCGCCGGAGCGATAGACCTCATTGAGCACCTGGTCGGCCTGGCGCTCGCCCCACGATGAGTTACAGAATGGCATCTGCATCCAGATATCGTTCCAGTAACCATCGGCGGAAACCTGCTGGATCGTGACGTTGATCCCGGCCAGAGCCGCCATCTCCTTGTAGGCGACCGACAACGGAATCATGGCCGAGTCGATGCTCGAGGTGTACAACGTCACGTCCAGGCCATTGGAGAAGCCCGCTTCCGAGAGTAACTGCCGGGCGCGCGCAATATCCTGAGGGCGATCGATCTTCAGGTGGTACTGGTCGCCCGGCCAGACCGGATGATCGGACGCGACCTGGCCATAACCTGAGAGCACCGTTTTTACCAGCGCCTCGCGATCGACCACCAGTTTCATCGCCAGGCGCACCTTCGGATCCGTGAAGGGCTCCTGGTCGGTGCGCATGACCAGCACGTTCCAGCCGCCGGTCGGCAGCGACATGAGCACATAGTTCGGGTTGCGCTTCACCAGTTCGGCGGTTTCCGGCGTGACGCTGTTATAGTCTATTTGATCGGCCAGCAGCGCTGCGATACGCGCCTCACTGTCGGCAATCCCAACCATCTCGACGCCATCAAGGCCGGGACGCCCTTCCCAGTACTCGTCATTGGCGACAACACTGGTCGTTCCTTCAGGGGCGAATTGCTTCAACTTGAACGGCCCCGTGCCGATACCGGCCGTATTGATGTCATCGCCGATGCCGTCGGGAATGATATACATCGAGTAGTGCAACAATAGCAACGGAAAGTCGGCGTGCGGTTGCTTGAGCGTAAAGACGACCGTCCGGTCGTCGGGTGCCTGAAGTTTCTCGAGATCCACAATCTGCAGCACTGCCGCACCGGGAGATTCGAGCTCCGGGTTCATGACATAGCGTGTGGTATAGAGGACATCCTTCGCCGTGAACGGCCTGCCGTCGTGGAACTTCACACCTTCACGCAGCCTGAACGTCCACTGCGTTGCGGTGGCATCCGTTTCCCATGCCACCGCCAGGTCGGGTTCAGGGCGGCCAGACCGGTCGAGGCGCACCAGACGGTTATAGAGCAATTCGATCGGCGGGAAGAACCGGACGGGCGAGGCCGGAGCAAGCACTTCCTTCCCGGCCCATTCGAGGGTATGCGCCAGACGCAATGTGCCGCGCTTTGCCGGCACAGCGGGCGCGGTTGGTGCCGCAGGAGCGGTAGTTGGCGCAGCCGGCGTTGCCTGCCCGCAGGCGGCGAGGGCTCCTGCAGCGCCGGCGGTGAGCGCGGTGCGCAGCATGGCACGGCGGCTGAAGCGGCGCCGGGTGATCTGATCCATCGATACCTCCAGATAGTTACACGAATCACGCGGTGGCGCGGATTCCGCTTTGTTCTGGTCTGCAGTAGCGTGATACCCTGATCGACGGGCGGCTCGCGACGCACAGCCGGCTTCCAGCGCTTCGTCGCGCCGCCGATCTGGCTGCATAGCCACAACGCGCGGGAGTGCTGTCGCAGACACCGCCTGCACTCCGGCAGTCTGTGTGATACGAGAGGGGTCGGCTGATATGCGAATTGTGCAGCCCGAGAGTTAACGAGGGGCAGAGCTCAGGTTAAGCCAGAAGGAAGAAGAGATGATCTATCTGTTATCTTGAGGGATCAGGATTCAAACAATGTCATCTGCTCCATGTGTCGGTCACTGCTCCAGCTCAGTGGCGCGCGTCGCGGCAGCGCCGTGACGTTGATCCAGGTCACGCCAGCAAGCGCCAGAACGCCGCGTACCACTTTTTCGGCAATGTGCGGCGAATTCGCTTCCTGCGACAGGTGAGCGAGCCAGGCGCTACGACGCCGGCCATCGGCACCGAGGCGCGCGAGTAACCGGCCGGCGGCAATATTGTCGAGATGGCCGGATGGGCCATGGATGCGCTGCTTCAGAGGCTTGGAATACGGCGCGCTCCAGAGGTACGTCTGATCATGGTTGGCTTCAATGACGACCAGGTCCGCATCGGCCAGGCCCTCGACGACATCCTCGGTCCAGCTCCCGAGATCGATAGCGACACCGACCTGCCAGTTGCCGGCGGCGATCGCATATCCAACCGGGGCCGCGGCATCGTGTGGTACAGGAAAGCTCCGCACGCTGAATGCGCCAACGCCGGCACATGTGCCCACCGGCAACTCACGCACGGCGACGCCTGCAAGATCGGCACTCAGTGCAGCCAGCGTTGGCCCGCTCGCGACCAGGGGGACACCGTGACGGCGGGCCAGCGACGGCGCCGAGAGCGTATGATCGCCATGCTCGTGGGTGAGCAGGATGGCATGCAGATCGCCGGGGCGCAACCCGGCACGCGCCAGCGCCCGCTCAATCGCGCGCTGCGACAGACCACAATCCACCAGCAGCGCTGCATCGCCATGCCGAACGAGCAGGGCATTGCCGCTGCTCCCTGATGCGAGTGATGTTGCCGTGAGGCTCATAGGCCGGTTGCCTATCGTGGGAACAGCACACTGATGCTCTCGCGATTGTGAATGCGGTGAATCGCCTCACCAAACAGGGGCGCCACCGATACCACGTCGATCTGCGGCGTCAGCGTCACCGGCTGCGTCTCGACACTGTCGGTGATCAGCACGCGCCGGATCGGGCTGGCGGCGAGCCGTTCCATTGCGCCAACAGCGAAGACCCCGTGGGTGACCGCGGCATACACCTCCCGGGCGCCGCGCACCAGCAACTGCTCGGCAACCTCAACCAGCGTCCCGGCCGAAATCGTGAAATCATCAACGATCAGCGCGGTCTTCCCGCGCACATCGCCGATAATCTCGACAATATGGGCATGCTCATCGTGGGCAACGCGTTCTTTGTCACCAACTGCCATCGAAACGCCAAGATAGCGGGCATACTTGCGCGCCTTCTTGGCAAAGCCACTGTCTGGCGCGACAACGATCAGATTATCCAGGTTCAACTGGCGCACCCGGTCGCACAACACCGGCAGCGCATAAAGATCATCAACCGGAATCTTGAAGAAGCCCTGGATCTGCGGCGCATGCAGGTCCATCACCACGATCCGGTCGGCGCCGGCTGCCTCAATCGCATCAGCGCAGACCCGGGCGCGGATCGAGACGCGCGGCTCATCTTTCTTATCGCCCTTGGCGTAACTGAAGAATGGGACGACAGCGGTCACCGACGCGGCGCTGGCGCGTTTGAAGGCGTCGATCCAGAACAGAAGCTCCATGAAGTTGTCGTTGGCCGGGAACGCCGTTGACTGGACGATGTACACGTGCCGGCCACGCACATTTTCTAGAATACGTACGAAAAGATTGCCTTCTGAAAAGCGCAATACCTCGCACTGACCAGGGATGGTGCCGAGGTAGTCACAAATCTTCCGGGTCAGTTGCGGGCTTCCTGATCCAGGAAAGATCAGCATGTCATCAGCGCTCACGGTACTCCCCCTGCCGTGCTCTTGTGATTACTGCCTATCCGCAGAACGGATGGTTGGATGTCAGAGCGAGCGTAGTAAAGCAATCGAGCGGCGCGATACGAAATGTTTCAGCGACGCCTTGCTTGCTGCATGCTGTCGCTCGCGCTCCTCACACTGAGCGTATCGTTTTTCGGATAGGCACTGTTCGAATCAGTTGCAGACGCACGGGGAGTATACCACGACTGCCGGCCTTGACCATTTTGCACATTGGCAGCATCATGCGCCTGCCCGTGGCGATGCACACGCGGCGCGTAGGTAGAGGAGGACCACGATGTCTCAACGACTGGCAATCGAAGGCGGCGAGCCGGCGGTGACGAATCCGCTGCCACCGATGTACCCGGGCGGTATGCGGATCGGCGCGGAAGAAGAGCAACTGGTACTTGAGGTCTTGCGCAGCAAGCGCCTCTTTCGCTACTACGGTCCATTTCCCGGCCCGTCGAAGGCCGAAGCATTCGAACGAGCCTTCGCCGCACACATGGGCGCGGCCCACGCACTGGCGGTCACATCCGGTTCGGCGGCATTGATGTGCGCCATGGCCGCGCTCGGTGTCGGCCCCGGCGACGAGGTCATCGTGCCGGCGTACACCTGGATCGCGACTGCATCGGCTGCTGTGGCGCTCGGCGCAATCCCGGTGATCGCCGAAGTTGACGAGTCGCTCACGCTGGACCCGGCCGATGTCGAGGCCAGGATCACACCACACACACGGGCCATCGCGGCGGTGCACATGCGCGGCGCACCGTGCCGCATGGATGCCCTGGCCGATATCGCGCGCCGGCGCGGCGTGGCGCTGATCGAAGATGTGGCGCAGGCGGCGGGCGCATCGTTTCAGGGGAAACGCCTCGGCACATTTGGTGATGCGAGCGCCTTCAGCCTGCAATTCAACAAAATCATGACATCCGGCGAAGGCGGCGTGATGATGACCGGCAGCCGCGCCATTTATACTCGCGCCGTCATGTACCACGATGTTATCGGTGGCCAGCGGAACAACGTGCCTGCCGACGAAATCCTGCCGGGCGTCAACTTCCGCATGAGTGAATTGCAGGCGGCGGTTGCGCTGGCACAACTCGGAAAGCTCGATGGCGTCCTCGCCGATATGCGCCGCAACCGCGCCTCGATCGTCGCAGGGATTGGCGACGCCGCGCGTTCAGCCGGCGTGGAATTCCGGCGTCTGCACGACCCGGAAGGCGATGCCGCGCTGGCGCTGGTCCTGCTCCTGCCGTCGGCCGAGCGCGCCCGCTGGGCGGTGGATGCGTTGCGTGCCGAAGGTCTCGGCGCGATGCTGCTCTACCGGCCCGACGTTGTTGACTATCACGTGTACTGCCACTGGGCGCCGATTATGAACAAGAGAACCTGGTCGGAACAGGGCGGGCCGTGGCGCTGGGCGGCGCGCGACATTGCGTACACGCACGATATGTGCCCCCGTTCGCTCGACGTGCTTGGCCGGGCGCTGCATATTGACGTCAGCCCGGATCTCAGCGCGACACAGACGGCACAGGTGACGGAGGCGCTGAACAAGGTCCTGAGGGCGCTGTGAGTGGAAGTGATGTTGTGATCTGTGGCGCGGGAATTGCGGGCGTGGCCGCAGCCGATGCGCTGGCAGCGCGCGGCGCGTCGGTGCTGCTGGTGGATGAACGCGCACCCCTGTCGTTGACCAGCGACAAGTCTACCGAATGTTATCGCAACTGGTGGCCTGGCCCCGGCAATGCGATGGTTGCGCTGATGAATCGCAGCATCGACTTGATCGAGGCGCTGGCGGACGCCACCGGCAATGCCTTTTTGCTCAACCGGCGCGGTTATCTCTACGTGACCGCCGCGCCGGAGCGTGTCGCGCTCTTGCGGCAGGCCGGCGAGGAAGCCGCCGCGCTCGGCGCCGGGCCATTGCGTGTGCACTCGAGCAGCGCGTCGTACGCACCCCACCCGGCACACGGCTACCACAACCAGCCCGATGGCGCCGATCTCATCCTTGACCATGCGACGATCCGGCATTATTTCCCCTACCTGGCCGAAGATACCGTCGCCGTACTGCACGCGCGGCGTTGTGGCTGGCTGAGCGCGCAACAACTGGGCATGGCGCTGCTGGAGCGCGGCCGCAGCCGCGGCGTCCGGCTGGCGCGCGCGCGTGTCACGGCAGTGGAGGCGACCGGCGGGCACGTGACGGCGGTAACGCTCGACGACGGAGCACAGCGCGTTGCAACCGGCGCCTTTGTGAACGCGGCCGGCCCGTTCCTGCGCCTGGTCGGGCAGATGGCCCGCATCGATCTACCGGTCTTTTCCGAGCGACACCGGAAGGTGGCGTTTGAAGATTATCTCGGCGCCATCCCACGCGATGCGCCCATGATCATCTGCGCCGATCCCCAGACGCTGGCCTGGAGCGCCGACGAGCGCGAGATGCTTGCCGAGGACGATGAGCTGCGTCACCTGCTCGGCACCCTGCCGGCGGGGGTGCACTGCCGCCCGGAAGGGGGCACAGGCAGCACGTGGGTGCTGGGTCTCTGGGCCTACGATGCTGCGCCGGTGGCGGAGACCTTTCCGCTTCCGCCGGCGCCACACTTCCCCGACGTCGTGTTGCGCGGCCTGGCGCGCATGATCCCGCCGCTCAGCGCGTATACCGAACGCCCGCCGCGACCCGTGCTCGATGGCGGTTACTACACCAGGACGCGCGAGAACCGCCCGCTTATTGGACCGGCCGGGCCGCGTGGGTCATTCGTCATTGGCGCACTATCCGGCTATGGCATCATGGCAGCGTGCGGTGCAGCCGAACTGCTCGCGGCGCACATCGCCGGTGACGCATTGCCGCCATACGCGCCTGCATGCCACCCGGCGCGCTACGCGGATGCTGCATACCGCGCGCTGCTGGACGACTGGCCCGACACAGGACAGTTATGAGCGGCAGTGTGATCTACCCGGTTGCGTGCAGACAGACACCGATGCGACCTGGTACCACTCCTGATCGCAGTGATGCGGCGCGACGGGCGAAGCCGCTGCACCGCATCGGATATGTTGTGGACACCCCCTGGTGCGTGGCGTTCTGTTCCCGGCACTCAACCTATGCGCCGACGGTAACACTGATCTTCTTCGGCTGCGCAGCCGCGGCCTTCGCGACGCGAATGGTCACGATCCCATCGGCAGCGGTGGCCTCAATGGCTTCCGCATCAACTTCGACCGGGAACTTCACCGAGCGGGCAATGTCGCCGCTATAGAGCTCGCGGGCATGGACGCGCGCACCTTCCGGCGCGATCTCCTGGATCTTGCCACGAATTGTGAGCACACCCTTGTGCAGGGTAATCTCAATATCGTCGGCACGCAGGCCCGGCGCAGCAAAGCGCACTTCATACCCCGTCTCGGTCTCATACAGGTTCAGCGGCAGCGACGCAGCGGCAGCATCGCGCGCCGGCGCAGCCGTTATCAATTCATTCATTGCACGATCCATCGCTGCGCTCATGCTCAGCATCTCGGCAACCGGGCTGTGGCGATATCGAATAGCCATGGGTGTTTGCTCCTTCGGCACGAGGGCCGTATCAACTGGATCATTTACTGTGGCGAAGTATATCGGGCCAGTGTTGGAACGACACTAGCAGCGCGTTAACGCAGCATAAGAGCGAGTCGCGAGATCGAGGAAGTCACACCCGGCAGCGATGTTGCCGGGCAATGCGGCAGGGAAATCAAAAAAGCACAGCAATGCTGTGCTCTCGCCTGTATCGCAACTGGTGGGCCCCCGGGGATTCGAACCCCGAACCAATTGATTAAGAGTCAACTGCTCTACCGTTGAGCTAGAGGCCCGCGTGGAATAATAGCATAACACCGGCTGTTGTGCAAATTACCCGCGACTCGTATTTGTTCACATCTGGGGTAATCATGTCTTATTTGCGTCGGCGGTTCGATGCATCATGGCGCTTACGGAAGCCCTCCCGCCGCCGATTGTTCATTGCGGGGGCATCCCCCACACCTCCGATCGTGAACAGTTACCGCGACTCGTCACCGTTCACATGTCTCGAAAGAATGTATGTTTCGTCGGCGGGGCGGCGACAATTTCGCCATCTACCCTGCCCGCTATACGCTGGACGGCAAACTGCGCCTGGTGTAAACTTGCTGCTGTTCCAATCGAAGACAGGATGCCCGCAGTGACGCGAACCTCGTCGCGCCATAGCCTGCGGCAGCGCGACCGCTCGCCGCCCTGGCCTGCGAGCCGCCCCAACAAAGAGAGCATGTCGAATGAGCACCACACCATCTCGCCCATTACGGATTCTTGGCATCTTTGCCCACCCTGACGACCCGGAGTTCAGCATGGGGGGCAGCGCCGCGCGCTGGGCCGATGACGGCCACGACGTCATGTACTGCATCGTCACCGACGGCTCAGCCGGCAGCAATGACCCTGACCAGGACCTGCGCGAACTGGTACGTATCCGTGAGGAAGAGCAGCGCGCCGCCGCCGCCGTCCTGGGTGTGAAGGAGGTCCATTTCCTCGGCTACCCCGACGGCATGCTGGAGCCAACACTGCAACTACGCCGCGATCTGACGCGCCTGATCCGCCGTCTCAAGCCGGATCGTGTTGTCTGCGGCGATCCGGCCGCCTTCTTCTATGGCGATGAATATATCAACCATGCCGACCACCGCGCCGCCGCGGAGGCGGCGGTCACCGCGGTCTTTCCAAGCGCGCCGACGCGCCCGATCTTCCCCGAGTTGCTGGCTGAAGGGCTGGAACCGCACCAGGTGAAGGAACTCTATATCACCCACGATCAGGACGGGCCACACACAATTCATGTTGATATTTCAACGACGATCGAGCGCAAGATCGAGGCGCTACGTTGCCATGCCAGCCAGGTTCAGGTCGGCGATGGGCAGTGGCTACGCGACTGGGCCGCTGAGACAGGCAAGGCAGCCGGCCTGGCCTATGCCGAGTCCTTCCGGGTGATGATCCTGGCACGCGAGCACCAGGATGGGTCGTGACGGTTCACAACGGCGGGAAGAGTGACCGCAGGCGCATCAAGAGCCACAGATTGCCCTCGGCGCGGTAGCGGCCACGCAGAAAAGCCAGGCCGCCATCAATTTCGCCACGGCAGATCGCCAGCCAGACCTCCGAGGAAGCATGGATGCTTACATCAGGGCGATGCGCACGCCCTTCGTAAAAGGTGCATTCGCCGCCCGCAATATGCAGGTAATAATTGCCCGGTTCAGCACCGCTGAAGCAGAACTGAATCGTCGCACGCAATCCACGAGCTGCGTGCGGGTTGAATGCAAGCGGCATCCCGCGAATGGCATCGCGGCAGGTGAGATCATCCGGTGGTACCAGCGCATTCCTCCTGTGCCGGCGGCGAGACCATGAGCCGTCCCAGAACCAACAATCACCGACGAACCTATCGCCTCGGGTTGAACCCCTCGGCTGGGCGCGCCGGGATGATGAATTGCCGTAGCACACGATGGATCATGATGTTCAGGCGTACCTCTCAGCGCGCGACTCATACGCTTCGCGGGCGCACAGCGAACACCAGAGCGCGCGATTACCCGCCGACCAGCGATTGCCGCCGCGGTGCGGATGGACGATATAGTGGACGGTAAGCGGCAAACCGGCAACACCACAGCGCTCGCAGCGCTCCTGGGCGCGGCGGCGAACACGCCAGTCATGATCTGGCAGATGCAGATCAAGCGCCAGATGCATGGTGATTCCGGCAACGAACGGACGCAGCGCCGGCCAGCAGAGCGCAGCAAGCCAGGCCAGCGGAAGCGTCGCCAGCGGCTGGTGCGCCACGGAGCGCAACGAGCCATAACGCGGCCGGGTATCACCTCGGCGAGGCGGGCGATGGCGGCGGCGATCATAGCGGAGCGCGCCAGATGGACGCCAGTCGCCACTGCGCAGGGCATAAAGCAGGAAATGGTCAATGTCGAGCGCCACACCCCCCAGGGCCATCAGCGCAGCGCGCTGCGGCGCTCGCGGGTAAAGCGCCAGCCCGGTTACGGCTGCGGCCAGAAGATGATCACGAAACCGCATGATTCCTCCATGCGTGGAATGTTGCGGTGCGCCGGAGCCTGGCCGGTTATCTCATAAACCACGAAGCCAGGGCGCAATTGCCTGCCCGGCAACATAGAGGGCGCATCCGAGCAAGAGCAGCGCAACACCCCAGAGGATCATCGTCCCCATACCAGTGCGCGGGTTGAGCGTCGCGTCCGCCGGGTCGTCCGGGTCATAGTAGACCGTTACCATCCTGCCAACCTGATAGCGCGCTGCGTCCCGCGCTGCATCCGCCTCTTCTGAATGAAGCAGCGTTGTACCGAGGGTCAGTCGTTCCGCCTGATAATCCGCCTGGTTCACCGTGTAGCGATACACGATATGTGGCGCATAACGCGTCGCCATGCGGTAGCCGGAGCCGATACTTTCCGGCTGGCGCACGAGTTGTTCGCGCACCCCTGAGTAGATAATCAAACCGCTGGTGCGAACCCATTGGCGAGCATCGAGCACGCGGCGCTGCGCCCTGTATGCCTGGTGCGCAACAATCGCGGCAACAACAGCGATCAGTACCGCCGGAATGAGGAGTAGCAACATTGGCGACACCTGACTTAGAGCCAATACCTTTCAAATAAGGCGTTCTGCACCGCACAGCCCCCCACCCGACCTCCCCCCGCTGGGGGGAGGAGTCGGACTCCCTCCCCCGGCGGGGGGGGGCCGGGGTGGGGGTGACGGGCGTTTGTTAAAGGTAGTGCACCTAGCCCCAGCCAAGGTCATCAGTGCCGGCTTTGTGCTTCCTGGGTGCAGCAGGTTCGCCGGTTTCCGGTTCATCCCCCTCCGCCTCTTCATCGGCACCCTTACGCTGCAACTCTTCCTCCAGCATCTCGTCAACCATCTGATCCCAATCTTCGCCGGCGTCCTCACCAAGTTCCTTGCCAAGCTTCCTGGCCCAGCGCGCGATCGATCGCGGGTCATTCTCGTCGAGGCCGGAAAGCATGGACGGATCGGCCAGCGCCTCCACGCGCGACTCCTCTGACTTCAGCACGGCGACCCGCGAGATGGCGCGGCGCACATCGGCGGCGCCGCAACGTGGGCACGCCAGCCCGTCCGGGTCACGGAAACCATGCACCAGTTTCTGGAAACGGCCATTGCAATGTGGGCAGAGGTACTCGTAGATTGGCATACGTCCACCCTTCTCAGGACACCTTGAGCGCGCGAATTGCCAGCGGCAGTCGTGGTAAGAGATCGCCTGCCAGCGCGCCTGTGTCGCCAAGCTCATCACGAACGATGCGACCGGCAGCGCTATGAAGGTAGACACCGAGCGTGGCAGCATCGAACGGCGCCAGACCCTGCGCCAGCAACCCGGCGATCGCGCCGGCCAGCACATCCCCCGTGCCTGCCGTCGCGAGGGCCGGGTTACCGCCATCGTTCAGGCGCACCTGCCCTTCCGGTGCCGCAATGACGGTGGTTGCGCCTTTGAGCACGACCACCTGACCCCATCGGGTGGCTGCCTGTGCCGCAATGTCAGCCGGATCGCCGTCGAGGGACTCGACGCCGAGCAAGCGGCGCATCTCGCCCGGATGGGGCGTCAGCACACAACGACCACGCGGCAGGCGCTCCCAGATCGTGCCGTGGGCCGCTTCACGCCGCTCAGGGTCATGCGCAAGATCAGCCAGGATATTCAGACCATCAGCATCAATCACTGTTGGTGGCAACTCAGGGCGTTGCTTCACCGCCGGCTTATCGCTCCCCGCACCAGCGATACGAAAACCGATCTGCCCACGGTGGCGCGGCGAATCCAGACCAAGCAACCGCTCAATGAACGCGCGGGTCGCCGCCTCGCGGCCCAGGCCGGGCCCGGTGAGCAGCGCCTGGTAATCGCCAAGGGTCTTGAGCAATTCATCGGCGGCAGCCTCGCCCAGCACGCCCCATTCGGCTTCGGGGAGTAATTGCAGCGTAATCTCCGGGATGCGCCCCGGTCCTCCAGCCAGGCTTCTCCCGACGGCGAGGGTCACCAGGCCGGCACCGACTCGCGCCGCGCCAGCGCTGGCCAGCGCCGGCGCTCCGGGATACTGCGCCGACCCGGCAGCGACCAGCACCTTACCAAAGGTCCCCTTATGCGAATCGGCGGGGCGCGGTGGGAGCAATGTGCGCGCCAGGTCCGCGCCGATCAGTTCGGTCATAACGCCCTCCAGGTCAGCCGTCGAAAGCCCGATGTCTATACTTATCAGTTCACCGGCATGCTCCCGCGCCGGGTAACGTAACAGCCCGCGCTTGATCGGCCCGGTCGAGACCGTCGCGGCTGCACGCACCGCAATGCCGAGCACGGCGCCGCTCCCGGCCTGCACACCCGTCGGCACATCGATCGCCAGGATCAACGGCTTACCAGGCGCCGGAGCGGCGCCAGCCACCCCGCTGCATGCATTCAGCACCGCAAGAATATCGGCCAGATCGCCTTCGACCATGCGGTTGGCGCCATGACCGAGCAGGGCATCAATAACCAGTTCGCTGGTGGCAAGCAAGGCGCGCAACTGGTCACGCTGCGCATCAGTGGCGGCATGTGTCTCCGGAATGGCGCGCTCACGACACATGCGCCAGTTTGCATCAGCACATTTCTCGGCGCGACGCCACACATAGAGGGTAACGCGCGCCCCGGCATCGTGCAGATGGCGCGCCGCCACCAGCCCATCGCCACCATTGTTGCCCGGCCCGACCAGTATCAGCACCCGGCGCCCGGCAGGATCGCCCAGCAGGGACAGCGCCACCCGCGCCACTCCGGCACCGGCCCGCTCCATCAACGCTTCCCAACCAACACCCCTGGCAACTGTGGCAGCTTCAAGAGCGCGCATTTGATCCGGTGTGACCACTTTGACCATAACACTTGCCGGACAGGTTACCCGGCAGTTCGCAGCCGGTCACCCATCACTTCATACGTTCGATATACTCGCCGGTTCGAGTATCCACGCGCACAAAATCGCCCTGGTTGACAAACGCCGGCACCGAGATAACGGCACCGGTCTCGAGCGTCACCTGCTTGTTGACATTCGTCGCCGTATCGCCCCGCACGGCAACACTGGCCTCGACGACTTGCAGTGTAACAAAGAGCGGCACTTCGACGCCAAGAATCTGGTTCTCGTCATAGAACAGAATGTCGGCCATTTCATTCTCTTTGAGAAACTTCGCCGGCTCGCCGATGACGTCTTCCGCCACCTCGATCTGTTCGAACGTTTCCGTATCCATGAAATGGAAGATATTGCCATCGCGGTAAAGATATTGCATCGGGCGTTTCTCGACGCGAACGATGTCGATCTCAGAACCAGCGCGTACACGCTCTTCGATTGTTTTGCCGGTCGTCAGGTTCTTCAGTTTCATAATAACCATTGCGCGCCAGTTGCCGGGAGCATGGTGGTAGAATTCGGTGACGCGATGCAACTGGCCATTGTAGCGAATGATGATGTTGGTGCGCAGATCTGATGTTGTCGCCATAGTGCTTTGCTCCACAGAAAGCGCCGCTCAGCGGTGAGCGGCGCATCAGTAACCTCTCAACACGTGAACCCGTAATCCCTGTACCTTACACGATCTATTGCGTAGTATACCAGAGAGTCAGTGGTTCGGGCAACTGCGGCAACAGGGGTGGGTGTGGCGAATTGTCCTGCACGTCCCTGCCAGGAGCGAGCTGCCGGAAACTCCGCGCGATTGGAGATTCGGGGGAGGCCCCCGCAATGCAGATTCGGCGGCGGAATGGCTTCCGCATGCGCCACCGCGCGTCGCCCCGCCGACGCAAGGTACCGCTCAGGCGGGCAAGTGGCGCGTGTTCCTGGAGGCACGGGAACAGTTACGCGAGCCGACGGTCACGCGGTATCCAGCGCAGCGAGCGCCGTGACCGGCAATCCCCAGCTCGTAACGGTTGCACGCTCTTCCTCATCTGACACGCATTTCTTCCAGCGCGCACCAGAGACGCCATGCACCCGCGCACGGCAGGCATCCCAGGTCATGTGCCGCTCCAGTACGCCCTGTACCAGGCTCAGATACCTCACGCCGCGTCGCGCCGGGTCACCGTGCGGCCCCGGTGCATGGCTGGCGGCGCGGGTGATTGCACCGGCACACTCCGTGCACGATTCACTACGCAACTCCGGCGCGCGTCCGGCGGCATAGGCCTGGGCGATTGCATTGGCACGCTCATTGTGCGGGTCACCACTGTGGCCGCGGACGAGTTCCCACCTGACCCGCTGCCCGGCGAGGGCATCGAGTTCCTCCCACAGGTCCCGGTTCTCGACCGGCGTCTCATTGATCGTAAGCCAGTCACGTTTTTTCCACAGCTTGATCCAGCGCGTCGCGCCTTTCAGCAGATAGGTACTGTCGGTAATCAGGCGCACCGGCGCATCCGGCGGAACCTGGCGCAACGCTTCGATTGCCGCGCGCAATTCCATACGGTTGTTGGTGGTCTGCGCTTCCGCGCCGCCGATCTCGGTAATGGTGCCATCACCCATGATCAGCGCTGCCCAGCCGCCAGGGCCCGGGTTGCCACGGCATGCGCCATCGGTGATGATCTCATACATGGGCACGGTCACACTCACTCTACGGCGTGCCGCCGGGTGGGGTCGGCAGCACAATGTCGGGGTTCAGCGGCACCTGCGCCGCTGTTTCGGGTGTCACGTTGAGGAGCGTCGCGCTGACCCATCCGGCCACGCCGCGCACCGTCAGCACCAGGTACCAGCGGCCATTATCGCTGCGACCGAGCAACTGCACCTCCTCACCCGTATTGACCCGATCGAGCGAGGAGGCGCGAACATTCGGATCGGCACGGACATTACCGGCATTGGCCACCGTGCCACGCAATGACGAAATAACCGGAACCGGCGGATAGGTGGCCGTCGGTGTGGGCGAGGCGTTGCTGTCAGGGGTTGGTGAAGCCGTAGCCATGGGCGTTGGCGTCGCGCTGGGGGTTGGCGTATCAGTCGGCGGCGCCACGGTCGGCACTCCCGGGATTGGCGTCGGCGCAAGGTAGAGCGGTTCTTCGGTTGGTCCCGCTGTAGCGGTTGGCGTGGTGGTTTCGGTTGCCGCTGGCGACGGCGAGGGTGTCCACGTGGCGCTCGGCGTCATGCTCGGCGTTGTACTTGCCGTGGCACTCTCGGTCGCCGTTGCGATCGCCGTTGGCGGCGCCGGCGTGGCGCTCGGGGGAACCGTCTCCGTCGGTGGCGCCGGCGTGGCTGTCAGCGTCACGATAATCGTCGGCGCAACCCGGCTTGCGCCAGGTAGTGGCAGCCCACCACACCCGGCCAGCGCGAGCGCCAGCAGCCATCCCAGGCTCATTACTGTTGGCGCGCGATATCCCACAGTTGTTCAACCTCAACCTGGCAGGCACCCTGCAATCGGCGCCTGGCGTTCCGCCATTATAGTGCATTATTCGAGCGCCAGACGCGCGAGTTCGTGACGGTGATCGCGGATTCGTGTTACCGCTGCGGCGACGTCTTCCATCTCTGCCGGATCGGCCAGCAGCAACGATTGCGGCAACCAGATCGCCTCGCGGCAGGCCTGCTCGGCGTTTGGGCAAGGTGCTGCGCGCGCGAATGCCGGGCCAAGCGATTCCTGGCGGTAGAGCGGGAAGGGATAGCCCGTCGAACAAGGAATGCCCTCCGCTGCCAGCGCCTGCTGGAAGACAGCGCGCGGCACACCGAACGCGCGTTCATCATAGCGCACCATGTACAGGTGGAACGCATGCCGATCGGCGCGTGGATCCCAGCGCATTGGCTGAATCCCTTCGACTTCGGCGAACAGGGAGTTCAGTGCGCGAGCGCTGGCCATGCGCCGGTCCGTCTGATCATCGAGCCGTTCCAGTTGCGCCAGCAACACCGCAGCCTGCCAGGCAGAGAGTCGCATATTCGTGCCAAGATTGGGATGCTCGTACCAGGCGCCGTGAATGGCGCGCCCCTGATTCACCCGGCTGCGGATCGCGTCCGCCAGATCCCTGTCGCTGGTCGTCAGTGCGCCCCCTTCGCCGGCGGTCATGTTCTTGCTACTCTGAAAGCTGAACGAGCCGGCATCGCCCAGCGAGCCGCACATCCGCCCATGCCATGCCGCCCCGTGCGCGTGGGCGGCATCTTCGATCAGCAACAGGCCATGCCGACGCGCCAGCGGAACCAGACGATCCATATCGGCGGCCTGCCCGGCGAAGTGGACCGGAATGATCGCCCGCGTACGCGGCGTGATCGCTGCTTCGGCTGCAATCGGGTCGAGATTGTAGGTGTCGGCCTCGATATCGGCAAATACCGGCGTCGCCCCGACAAGCCGCACGGCCGATGCTGTTGCGATGAAGGTGTACGGCGGCACAATAACCTCGTCTCCAGGGCCAATCCCGGCCGCCATCAGCACAGCGACCAGCGTCTGTGTGCCGTTCACGGCGGCAATACCGTATGCGGTACCATGATGCCGGGCGAACGCCTGTTCAAACTCGGCGACCACCGGTGTGAAGCCGCCCCAGTCATCCCCATGCAGCGTATCGAGCAGCCGTTGCTCTTCACGCGAGTCCCACTGCGGCCAGCGCGGCCACGGCCGGCGGCGCGTTGGCGTGCCGCCATTGATTGCAAGTGCAGCCATCTGATTCTTTCTCCCGCTAATCGCAACCGCACACAACAGGCGGCGCTACGGTAGCATGGCAGGGGAGGACTGTCAATGACCGGAGGTACGCGGTTGCTGCCACTGACATGGTCAACGAATGTTGCCGTGCAATAGCGGAGCGTTTTCTCACAGGAAGTGCGACCGGGTGTATTGTTAGCATAGAGCCTATCCGAAGAACGGATGGCTGGATGGCGTTGCACGTGACGCGACTCAATCTCCGGATCACACGCCGCGATTGCGTCAGTTATGCTGCGGTCGCTGGCGCTCCGCGCAATGACAGGCGGAGCGGTTTTCGGAGAGGCAGAGAACGCTTCTACGTTGCGAAGAAGCCCGCCGCCCCCACCCCGGCCCGCCCCCGCTGGGGGCGGGAGTCTGGCTCTTCACCCCGGCAGGGGGAGGTTGGGCGGGGGGCGGGGCGGTGCACGCGACACAACTCAATCTCCGGATCACACGCCGCGATTGCGTCAGTTATGCTGCGGTCGCTGGCGCTCCGCGCAACGACAGGCGGAGCGGTTTTCGGAGAGGCACTTCATACCCTCGTGGGCAGGAGGTAGCACATGAGAGCGCGGTTCCATTTCGATGAAGATCTGGGCACCCTCAGCGCCGAATTGCAGCACCTCGGGCACATGGCGACCCGGGCCGTGAACGAGGCGTTCAGCGCACTTCGCGAACACGATTCCGAGCGCGCCCGGCAGGTCATTGCTAACGACCAGCGTATTAATGAGGCGGAACGCGACATTGAGACGCATGCATTGCGCCTGATTGCGACCCAGCAACCGGTGGCAACCGATATGCGACGATTAGTCGTCACGATCGAGATTGCCGGCGAGCTTGAGCGGATTGCCGATTATGCCAAAGGCATTGCGCGCGCGGTCATTCGCGATGCAGCGTCCCTTCCGGAGACAATCCCGGCGGAGATGGTACAGATGGCGCAGATGGCGACGACGATGCTGACCACGGCGCTTGAAGCATTTGTAACACACGACGTCGCTCGTGCCGAAGCGATCGGACCGGTCGATGATGACGTTGATGCGCTCTATGAGCAGGTCGAGAAGACACTGCTGCGCCAGATGACACACGACCCTGCGGCGTCTGCGTGGGTTCCCGGGGCGCTCTTTTCGGCATATTATCTCGAACGGGTCGCGGATCGCGCCACAAACATTGCCGAGCGCGTCGTCTACCTGGTGAATGCACGACTGGTTGACTTTAACCCCTGATCCAGCCATGCTGGCCCACCAGCGCCGGGTGCAACAGACGTCCTCAACACACTGCTTCCGGGAAGCTCACCACGCGGCGCCTGATAGCGCACCGGCGCGCAGCGCGCGCCAGCAGGCGGAGCTTCCCCGTAGCTCGCTCCTGGCACCTGCAGGCGCGACATCGCGCCGCACCTCCGGCGCCGCTGAATCCGCAGGTGTGAATCTGGTGTAGCATGCACCCGCCGCTCTGCATCATGCGAGGTGCCAATGCCTATCCATCACCTGCCGCTCCCCGGCCCGTGGGAGTTTCGGTTTGACGACGATCAGCACTGGATACCGGTGGCGGTTCCGGGTTGCTGGGAAGATGCCGGTCTGCCGAAGGATCGTGCCGGCCCGGCCTGGTATCGCACAACATTTACTGTACCTGATGAGTATGCCGGTCGCCGCATCTTCCTCCACTTCGGCGCCATCAGCTATCATTGCGAGGTATTCATCTCCCGCGGCACCGCCGAACCGCAGTATGTCGGGGCCCATACCGGCATGTGGGATGCATTCGACATCGAGATCAGCGATGCGGTCGCCGCCGGCGAGCATGCCAGCTTGCTGGTACGCGTCGAAAAGCCCGCCGGACTGACCGGCGGGCCAGATTCGCCCGCGCTGCCGGGGCGCTTTCCGTTGCGCGAGACGCTGGCCGGTTTCCCGCCATATGTCTGGGGCCATGGTCACGGCGGTATCTGGCAGGAAGTTGCTCTGGCCGCCACCGGCCCGGCCCGTTTCCTCGATGCGGTGGTGCGCGGCACGCCCGACGGCCATGTCACCGTTGAAGCACTACTCGATGCGCCATCGCGCGTCACCCTCGAACTGTACCGGCCCGATGGAACGTTCATTCTTTCGGCCAGCGAAGATGCCAACCCCGAAGAACGTACCGCGAGCACACGGTATCGCCTGCGCATGGATGGCCCGACGCCGGACCCGCAGCCATGGTCGCCGGCCAACCCGGCGCTCTATCGCGCCGTGTTGCGTGCCGGCAACGATGACCGGCTGGAGGTGCGTTTCGGCTTGCGTGCGGTCGAAACATCTGGCCCGACACTGCTCCTGAATGGAACACCCCTCTACCCGCGCATGATCCTGTCGTGGGGATGGTACTGGGAGACCCTGTCGTGCAACCCCGGGCCGGAACGGGTGCGCGCCGATTTCGAACGCCTGAAGCGCCTGGGCTACAACGGCGTCAAACTCTGCCTGTGGTTCCCGCCCCCCTATTATTTTGACCTGGCCGATGAACTCGGCATGCTATTGTGGGTTGAGTTGCCCATGTGGCTGCCACATCCGACGGAGCATTTCCGCCGGCAGACCCCGATCGAATACGAACGCCTCGTGCTCCAGGCACGCCGCCATCCCTCGGTCATCATCTACAGCCTGGGGTGCGAACTGAGTCGCGACGTCAGCGCCGAGATCCTTGGCCCGTTGTACAGCATGGTGCGCAATCTGTGCGGCGACGCGCTGCTGCGCGACAATAGCGGCTCGGGAGAGGCGTACGGCGGCCTGCTCAATGAGTTCGCGGAGTACTATGACTATCATTTCTATGCCGATCTCCATTACTTCCGCAACCTGCTCGATACGTTCACGCCACGCTGGCGCCCCGAACAACCATGGCTGTTCGGCGAGTATTGCGACTACGACACCTTCCGCGATCTGTCACGCCTCACGATGGCCGGTGACGTGCCGACCTGGTGGTTGAGCGCTGACCCGGCGGTGAACCCGACCGGCGCGCGCTGGATGAATGAGGCGCCCTTACTTGAAGAACGGCTCCGCGCTCATGGTCTGTGGGAGCGCAGCACTGAACTGGAACGCCTCTCCTATGCACACGGCATGCTCCACCGTAAATGGACCATCGAACTGACACGCACCTACCGTGAAATCACCGGCTACGTTGTCACCGGCGAAGCCGACACGCCGATCAGCACTGCCGGCATGTGGGATGCTACCGGGGCTCTCAAGTATGACCCCGGCGAGTTCGGCCGCTTCAATGCCGACCTGGTCGCACTGGTCGGCTGGGACCGGCGGCGCGCCTGGGTGCGTGGCGGCGACCGTGCGGCATACTGGGACACATGGAGCTACACTGCCGGCACGCTGGTCCGGCCACACCTGATCGCCTCTCATTACGGCCAGCAGACCGGCCCGGCACGTGCTGCCTGGAGCGTTGCATTTGACGGCGAGGCGCCGTTTGCCGCCGGTGAGATGGTGTCGGCCCGGGAGTTCTCACCCGGCGACGTGCGCGAAATCGGCGTGGCCGAATTCGCTGCGCCGGATGTACGCGCACCGCGCCGCGCCGTCCTGCGCGTTGCGTTGCAGGTGGGAACAGAACGGACGGACAACGCCTGGCCGCTCTGGTTCTTTCCTGCCGCTGCCTGGGCAACGATGCGCGGAGTCGCCGTATATGATCTTGTGGGGCGCCTGCGCGACCTGGCGCGCCTCGCGCCCACGGCGGTCGACATCACGAATGCCGACCTGACCGGAGATACGGGGACACGTACTGACCTGGTACGATCGTCATTTGTGGTGATCGCCAGCGCCTGGACACGCGCCCTCTCGGCGTATGTACGCGCCGGCGGGCGTGCAGTCGTGTTGCAGGATGGCGATGGCCCTCCCGGGCCGGTTGCGACCGTGGAGATGCCATTCTGGCGCGAGGCGCTACGTCTCTGCGAGCCGCACCCGGCGTGGGGCGACTTCCCACACGATGGCTGGGCCGGGCTCCAGTTCTCTGGCTGCGCCACCGATTACGCGCTCGATACGCTCCCGCTGGGCATGGCGGCGCAACCGATCCTTCGCCGCATCGATACCCGGACGATGCGCATCCACGACTATGCCGCAGAAGTGACATGGGGCGCGGGCCGGCTGATCGTCAGCACGTTACGGCTGTACGGCGGAGCCGGCGAGCAACCCTCCGGCCTGGCACAGAACACTGCCGCAGCCTACCTGCTGCTCTGCTGGGTACATCGCCTGGCGTCGCCTGTGCTATAATGCTCTGCTATAGTGCGCAGCAAAACAAGGTCAGCCATCCATGCGGTGCCCGTACTGCCAGCATCCTGACAGTGATGTGATCGATACGCGCAAGCTCAACAGTGGCGAGTCGATCCGCCGACGGCGCAAATGCGCATCGTGCGGCCGGCGATACACCACCTACGAGCGCGTCGAGTCGGTGAGCATCACGGTCGTGAAAAAGAATGGTGAACGGGAGCCGTATGAGCGAGAGAAGTTGATGCGCGGCGTGCGTACTGCATGTTACCGGCGCCCGATTTCGGCACAGGCGCTGGAGGCGCTTGCCAACGATGTGGAAGCAGAACTGATGGCGCGCGACGAGCCGGAGGTCCCATCATCCATGATCGGCGACCTGGTGATGCGGCGATTACGTGAGATTGATGATGTCGCATACATCCGTTTCGCCTCGGTCTACCGTTCGTTTGCCGATATCGGCAAATTGCGCGAGGCAGTGGACGAATTACTCGAACGTGAGCATTGATCGCCACGCTCACAGGTTTCATAACACCAGATGAGTATTGACGTGTCCGACCAACCGAAGACATCCCCGACCAACGAGCGCCGGGCCAACCCGATTGTGCGCTTTGTGACGGAAACAAATGAAGGATTGAGTGAGATTCGCTGGTTGCCGGTGTTGTTGTATGCACTGGCTGGCGGCGCGTTGATGCCACTCTCGCTGCTTGCCGGCGGTATTGCCGGTTTCCTCGCCGGTATTGTCCCGGTCGGTGTGGGATTGATGCTGGCGCGGAGCGTGCCGCGTCATTATGGCCTGCACGGGTTCATCACCGGATGCATTGGTGCAGTGATCGCCAGTGGCCTGCTGTGGATCCTGATCTTCCAGACGTCGCTGGGTCTGACCGGGAGCGCCGGGCTGACAACGCCTGGCACGACGCCGCTGGATGCCTGGCTCACGATCAGTGGCTTCATCGGGTTCTCGCTCATTGCCTTCAGTACCTTCGGCGCCAGCACTGCCGGGCGCATCGAGGAACGCAACCGGGCAGTGCGCGAGGAAGTGAAGCAGCGTGGCGGCGCGCTTGAACGCCCGGGCGCCATTCGCGTTCCCGACGATATTCGTGGTCTGTCGTTGCCGCAACTCGGCACGTATGTCAATAACCTGTTCAAAAAGAAGGGGTTCACGTTTAAGGATTACCGTTTTCTCGACAAAGACAAGTATCTTGACATCTGGATGGAACGCGAAGGAGAGCCGTGGCGCCTGCGCCTCTCGGTGGCCGACAAGGTGGCTCCCGGCGCCGTCGAGAGCCTGCTGCAAGAAATGAAACGTGAAGGATGCAACAAGGGTGTTGTCATCACGTCGACCGAATTCACTCCCGGTGCGATCAAATCTGCCCGAGATCGCCCGATCGTGCTGATCGATGGCGCAACACTGTACCAGATCGCCGAAAAGTGAACCTGTTGGTGCCACGTCGTAGCTTGCCGGAAGCACGGTTCCGCAATACTTTCGCCGCGACTCGCGGCCAGATTTCGAGCGCCGGAGCATACTGATGCAGATTTCTCTCCAGGGAAGAATCGCCGTTGTCACCGGCGGATCGCGCGGCATCGGGCGGTCGATCGCCACCACGCTGGCCAACGCCGGAGCAACAGTGGTCGTCAACTATCGCGGTAACGCCGCTGCCGCCACGGAGACCGTTGCAGCCATCGCTGCCGCTGATGGCGCTGCGGTCGCGCTGCAGGCCGATGTCAGCGAAGCAGGTGACGTTGACCGCCTGTTCAAAACCGTCCTCGATCAGTACGGCACGATCGACATCCTGGTGAACAATGCTGGCATCACCCGCGACACGCTGCTGCTCCGCATGAAGGAAGACGACTTCGATGCCGTCATTGATACCAACCTGCGTGGTGTCTATCTCTGCACGAAGGCGGTGCTGCGGCCAATGACAAAGGCGCGCAACGGGCGGATCATTAATATCACATCGGTCGTCGGATTGATCGGCAATGCCGGCCAGAGCAACTATGCTGCCGCAAAGGCCGGGGTCATCGGCTTCACCCGTGCCGTGGCACGCGAGATGGCATCACGTAATATTACGGTGAATGCCGTCGCACCCGGATATATTGAGACGGAACTGACCGCCGAACTTGGCGAACAGGTGCGTGCCGCGATCCTTGAGGCCATTCCGCTCGGGCGCCTCGGTACACCGCAGGACGTGGCCAATCTGGTCTGTTTTCTCGCCTCTGACGCCGCAGCCTACATAACCGGGCAGACCCTGACGGTCGACGGCGGCATGGTTATGCATTAGAGCCTGTCCGAATACCAGATGGTTGGATGTCATTGCGAGCGAAGCGAAGCAATCGAGCGGCGCGAGAGGAGATTGCTTCGCTTCGCTCGCTGCAGGCTGTCGCTCACACTCTTCGCAATGATACGATGCGTATCGTTTTTCGGATAGGCACCAGGTATGGCGGCACTCGAACCTTGACGCTGCGGTTGAAAGACGTTAGAATACCGCGGCAAGGTGCGTAGCATCGAGGAGTCCGCTGATTGTGTCGAAGCCATCGGGGAACGTGACGGTGGCGATGCCGCCGTTGCTTGCACTGGTGCGCGCCGCGCTCCGGGAGGTGCCGGGTGTCATCCGGCTGGCCCGCGTGATGCCCACCTGCCAGGAACCGGTGGTATCCAGCGGCCCCGGCGCGGCGCTGATCAATGGTGCGTCAGGGGTCGTGGTTGAATGTGCCGTGATTGCGGCTCCGGGCATCCGGCTGAACCGGCTGGCGGCTACCGCGCAGGCTGCCGTGGCGGCGGCGCTCGCTGAACTGGCCGGCGTTCGCGTCGTGGCAGTGAACGTTTCCATTGAGGATATTGCCACGGCGACATCTGCGGGAAAGACGCGCGACGATGGCTAGTCTGCGGCGCCGTGTGCGCACGATCGCGCTCCAGATCTTGTTCGAAGTCGATGCAACCGACCACGCGCCTGACCAGGTGGTGGCACGGCGCCTTGATGAAGAACAGCTTCCGCCAGAAGGGGAGCGCTTCCTGCGGCGTCTCGTGTTTGGTGCATGGGAGCATCATGCCTATCTCGACCGGATCATTGAAGAGGCGGCGCCAAGCTGGCCCGTGAACCAGATGCCGGGTGTTGATAAGGCCATTCTGCGTATCGCGCTCTTCGAGGCCCTTATTGATGAAGATGAGAAAACGCCGCTTAAGGCCGTGATCAACGAGGCGGTTGAGCTGGCCAAGCAGTTTGGTAGCGACAACTCCAGTCGTTTTGTCAATGGCGTCCTGGGTACAGTTGTCAGTCGCTACCGCGAGCGGCGTAAGAGATAAGCTCGCACCCACTATCGCATTCGCACAATCTGGCTGTTGAAAGGAGTGGTCGCATGCCCTCGCCCGAAATGGAGGCTCGGCTCAGAAAGATCGTCGCAGAGCAACTCAGCGTCGACGAAAGCAAAATTGTACCTGGCGCTCGCTTTAGCGAGGATCTGAATGCCGACTCGCTCGACCTGGTCGAGATGATCATGTCGCTCGAGGAGGAGTTCGGCGTCGAGATCCCTGATGAGGACGCAGAGAAGATCATTTCAGTGCAGGACGCGCTGTCGTATATCGAGCAGAAGTTGCAGGCGGCCTGACCCTGTACGTTATTCATACGAGTTACGCGGTGGACCGTGTAGAGCGCCCGCTGGAGGAGACCTCCAGCGAGACGCCCCGGCGGCGCTGCCGGGGCACGGCGCGCTACGTCCTTACGCGCTAGATGAGCGACGCCCCACCGCCGAAACAACGGACATGTGGCGGGCCTGTGGCTCTCCACACCACCCTGCCTGGACGCACCACGTTCGTTCTGGTATTGAGGCGCCACAGGCGCTGCTATACGTCCGGCTGGCATCCGGCGCTGTGCGGCAGGCTGTGGCGCTTTCTTGTGTCTCACGTGTGACGACACAACGCCCGGTACGCATGGAAGACGTGCAGCGGCGCCGGTACATTGAGGCCGTGTTATGGAGCTCCTGGGGGTTGGACCAGGCGAAATCCTGCTGATCCTGATCATTATGCTGCTGGTCTTCGGGCCTGAGCGACTCCCAGAGTTCGCGCGCCAGGCTGGCCGGTTCGTTGTGCGTATCCGTAACTGGGTCCAGCAGTCGCCGGACGCGGCACTCATCCTGCGCGCCCGCCAGGATCTCGAGACTGAGCTGGAAGCCTTGCGCGCCGAACTGACGCGCGAGGTTGAAAGCGTGCGCCAGGATCTGCAGACGGTACGCTCCGACCTGGTGGATGCCAGCAAGCTGATTGAGGAGTCGGCGCAGGAAGTCGCCAGTACATCTGCAATCGATCTGAAGAGCGCCGGAACCGGTGTCGCCAGCAGCGATCCCGCGATCCGCCCGCCTGCTGCCGGCACGACTCCTGATATCCCACCGGCTGCCACCACGCCTGCCGCTGCGCCCCCTGATGAGTTTGAGGTTGACCCCGGGCCCATCGGCGCGCGCCGCGCGCGCGTGGCGGAACACGCCCACCCGGTGACACCGGCTGACCCTGTTCCGGCCACAATCGCCGGTGGCGAGACCGTCGCGCTCGGCGCGCGTACCGACGCCGCTCCACCGCCGGCTGCCTCCGACCTCACGCTGGCTTCTGCCGATATGGCGGCAATTGATGCGCTGAGCCGGCAGGTGGCTTCGATAGCCGAAGAACTGGCCAGGCTGCGGGTGCAGGTGCTACGGCGCATGGCTCAGGAGAAACAGGCGCCGGTCGTTGACCATGCGCCGGCAGACAATGTGCCGGCAATCGCGCCAGCTCCTGGTGCGGTTGCGCCGGTCGTCCTCGCATCGGATAATGGTACTGCCGGCAGCGTTGAGGATGCGATGGTTCCGGCACGTGGCGTTGAGGCGCCGTCCTGAGGGTCGATCGTATGGAACTGACGCCCACTCAACTCATCATTGTTGTCAGCATCCTGACAGTCCTGATCCTGCTGCCGCTCGCCGTCATCGTGCTGGTGCGCTTCTTCGTCAAAGACGACGCCGATGCGCCGGATGAGGATCTGGCCTCCAGCCTTACCGAGTTCTCCAGTGTCGGTGATGCCTGGCAGGCATTTGTGCCACATTTGCTCGAACTGCGCAACCGCCTGGTGAAGGCGCTGCTGGCGATCGGTATCGCGACCGCCATTGGCTTCTGGATCGTCAACAGCCCGGTGCTGCTCGGCGACCCGTTGCCGGCGTTCCTGGTGCATCACCTGGCGCCGCCCGGTACGCAACTGCAGGGTATCGAAACTGGCGAGGTCTTTTTCGCCTATATGCGTATGGCGCTGGTCGTCGGCATCATGCTGGCAATGCCGGTCGTGCTGTATCAGATCGTCGCCTTCTTCCTGCCTGGTCTCCTGGCGCACGAGAAACGCATCCTGTTCATCGCCCTGCCGTTCGTCACCGAGTTGTTCATTGCCGGGGTGGCGTTCGGCTGGTTCTTTACGGTTCCGGCGGCGCTCGGGTTCCTGCTCGGCTTCGGTGTGGACGGCACCACCATCGTCAGTCAGCCGCGTGTTGATAGCTTCATCGGCACTGTGGCGATGCTCTTGCTCTGGAATGGTCTGATCTTCCAGTTGCCGGCTATCGTCTATCTGCTGGCACGACTCGGTGTGGTTTCGGCGGCCCGGCTTGGCGCAACGCGACGCTACGCGATTGTGGTGATTACCATTATCGCTGCGTTCATCACGCCCACGGGCGACCCGTACAACTTGCTGTTGCTGGCGGTGCCAATGTATCTGTTGTATGAACTGGGGATCCTGCTGGCGCGCTTTGTGCCAAAGCGTCCAGATGATGAGGAAGGGCCCGCAACGGCTGCGTCGCCAGGGTAAGACACGCTACCACACTCGTTCTGGCCGAGATTACGGTACGTCGGATGGCGGCACCGGCACCAGCCAGGTCGTCTCGCCGAATGGTTCGTCTGTCAGCACAATCACCAGCGTACGGGCGTTCAGGTTCACCGGGCGATCCACGATTGCATTGCCCTGGACACGTTCGCCAGGGGCGGCGCGCATCTCACGCGGCCGCGACTTCTCGTCGGCCAGCAGGTACCGTGTGCCGACCGAGTCGCGCACCTGGAGATTCTCTGCGTTCAGCGGCAGCACCACACTGGCATCGCGCAGATTATTGCGCATGCTCCAGGTCATGGTGATCTGGCCTTCGCAGAAACCAACTTCTTCGAGCGTCACCACAACATCGGGCGTGAGGCCTGGCGCGTTGCCGCCGACACCGACGTTTTCCCATGCTCCGTCACCCACCAGGCGCCGCCCGACCGGCTGGAAGCCACTCCAGACACAGTCGTTGAAGGCACTGGCCATTCCGGCGTCAGCGCCGCCGGCTGGCAGGCTTGTCGTGACCACCATGCTCTGTGCCGGCTGATCGGGGCGTGGCAGGGGCCTGGCCTGCGCCACCAGCACGCCGATCAGCGCGACGACCACCAGACTCAATACCAGCGCAACTCGCCCGGTCCATGTGCTCCAGATCCGCTGGAAGCGCCCCATGGCCGGTGCTACCGGCGCGGGTGGCGCGGGTGACGTGGTCGAATCAGTGTCATCGCCCGGCGCCGCCGGCAGGGCCAGCACAGCCGGCACCGGTTCGGCATGCGCCGGTTCGGCTTCCACCTGTTCCAGCCGCGGCAGCACACCGGCCAGCAAAGTGTTGATTTCCTGCCAGCGCGTGAGGTGCAACACCTCCGGAATACGCAACATCTCCTCGTCGGTCAGATCGATCTCGGTCGAGCGCTCGGTAACCAGGTAGGCAGGCAATTCGTCAAGGCCCTTGAGTTCGACCTTCCAATCAGTCTCGATCTTCGACCCTTCCTGGATCGTCGGTGCAATCACGACCACACGGCGGCAGGTACGGAAATCGACCGTTGTGGCCTTCTGCGGCGAGAGAAGCTCGCCTCGTCGATCATTGAGAAAATTGATCAGGTTGTAGTAATACGAGATGACCTGATTGTACGGATTCTTGCGCCCGGGATTGAGACGTTTACGCTCGCCATTCGAGCCTTCAACGAACCACGGCCCATTGACATCGCCAAAGACCTTACCATCACAATGCTTCAACTCAATAATGAAGGCGCCGTCTTGCTTGATGACCACCAGGTCAATGTTGCGGCCACCAACACTGAAGTTGGCCAGGATCAGGTACAGGCCGTCGAGCCGTTCAAGACCACCGGCCAGCGCCATAATGGCGCGCCGCTCATTGGCGTGTTCCGGTTTCTCGCCGATCCAGACCTGAACTGCCACACCGGGCCTCCTGCACCACGTACAGTTCTACGCAGCGTCTTGCACTGCGCGGTGAGTGCATCATTGCAAAGCATCGTGGGAAGTGCCATCATCCGTCCGAGGACCGCAGTATCGGGGCGGGGCCGGGCGCACACAGGGCAAGAGCCTTCCGATTTCTATTATCACGCATGCAACGCCATTGCGCAATGGTTGCATGGTGAGAGATTCGTTATCACTCCGACCGGCGTCAATGCCACAGGTCACGCCTGGATGCGGATCACGTGACCCGTATCGTTCAGGCCAGCGCCACGATCACCCCTTCGTCGGCGCGCAGTTCCAACTCGCCGCGTACCGTTGCGCCCCCATGGTCGAGGTAGGTTGAAAGCGCCACCGTTCCTTCGCCAGACGCACCCAGGCTGAACCGCGCAGGCCGGGAGGCCAGGTTGAGCACGACCAGAAAGCGCCGGCCATCAGCCTCGCGGAGATACGCAAGCACGGACGACGCGGGCCCGGCATCACCCATGACCATCATGCTGCGATACGATCCGACCGAGAACGCAGGCTCGGAACGGCGCAATGCCAGGAGGCGCCGGTAGAGCGAGAGCATCGAATGGGGCGCGTTACGCTGCGCCGCGACATTCAGTTGCCGGTAATCGCCTGCCAGCGGCAACCATGGTTCCACCGTACTGAACCCCGCGTATTCACCGGCGTCCCATTGCATCGGTGTACGCTGCGGATCGCGGCCATGACCTTCGCCGGGCACACGCTTTTCAAAGGGGTCCTGCACCCGATCCGGCGGAATCGGCACATTGCGTATGCCAATCTCGTCGCCATAGTAGATGGTCGGCGTGCCACGCAACGTCAGGAGTAGCATGGCCGCGACGCGTGCCTGCGCATCACCGACCCGGCTCGCGATGCGCGGTTGATCGTGGTTTCCCAGCACCCAGTTTGGCCAGGCGCCTGACGGCAGGGCCGCTTCATACGCCTCGATCGCCTGCGCGATCGTGTGCGCCTCCCAGGGGAGCAGGATGAGGGTGAAATTGAACGGCAGATGCGCCTCGGGGGCTCGCACGCCGTAATAGTGCATCAACCGATCGTAGGGCAGATAGATCTCGCCGACCATCATGCGCTCGTCATATTCGTCAAGGACCTGACGCATCATGGCGACAATGTCGTGTACCTCGGGCTGATCGGCCGAATATGTTTCAAGCAATTGCATATGCGGCATCATGCCGGGCCGCCAGGCAGGATTGGGCGGGTTATCGCGAAAGTGCGCATCTTTGATCATCAACCACATCACATCAACCCGAAACCCATCCACGCCGCGATCAAGCCAGAATCGCATGGTGTCCAGCATCGCCGCCTGCACGTGCGGGTTGCGCCAGTTAAGATCCGGCTGTTCTTTGAGGAACAGGTGCAGGTAGTACTGGCCCGTTGTTTCGTCGTAGCACCACGCCGGGCCGCCAAAATACGAGAGCCAGTTGGTCGGCGGGCCACCATCCGGCGCCGGATCGCGCCAGATATACCAGTCGCGCCTGGCGTTCGAACGTGAACTGCGCGACTCGCGAAACCAGGGATGCTGATCCGACGTGTGGTTTGGCACAAAGTCGAGGATGACCTTCAATCCACGACGATGGGCATCCGACACCAGCGCATCGAAGTCGGCCAGGTCGCCGAAGAGCGGGTGAATGTCACAATAGTCCGCGACGTCATAGCCAAAGTCGGCCATTGGCGACGGGAATATCGGCGATATCCAGAGCGCATCGACGCCAAGTTCGACCAGATGATCGAGGCGGGCGCGGATGCCGCGCAGATCGCCGACCCCGTCATTGTTGCTATCTTGAAATGAGCGCGGGTAGATCTGGTAGATCACGCCACGCTGCCACCAGAGATATTCGGCCGGTTGCGTTGCCATGTCCGACCTCCTCGGTATCCGATAGACGACGGTGCGATGTCCCGGGCCGGCGATCAGGCGCGCCACGACGCCTGCACAGCGTGATAGAACGGAAACGCCGCAACCGCCATAGCTGCATCTCCTATACGCAGGCGTCATTATACCGCACGGGGAGAATCAAGCTATGTGCAACAGCCGTTACTTTTCGCTGTACACTACGACTACCCTATCAGGCAACATTCTGCAGCCGGGGTGCAACTGGCTATGACGCAACTCTCACCTGTCACCTATCGCCGCGCGCTGGTGTGCCAGATCGGAACCGGCCACAAACCGACCAGCGACGAGGGTTGAGGCGTGGCGGACGATACTGATCTCCTGGTGCGCGCCCGCGGATTTGATCGCGATGCGCTGGCGCAAATCCACGACAGATACTTCGGGCCGATCTTCGGCTATATCGCGCTACGCGTCAATGATCGCGCGACGGCCGAAGATCTTGCCAGTGAAGTGTTTGTTCGCTTCTTGAGCGCATTGCACCAGCGCACCGCGCCACAGACGACATTACGTGGCTGGTTGTTCGGCGTCGCGGCCCATATCGTCAGCGACCATCACCGGCATCGCTATCGCGCCCCGCAGGCCAGGCTCGATGAGTCGCTCATGAGCATGGCGCCAGGCCCGGACGAGACGGCGGAAGCAACGATTGACCGCGAGGATCTGCGCAAGGCGCTTGCTGCGCTGACAGAGGAACAGCAGAGCGTGATTGCGCTGCGTTTCGGCGCAGAGATGCCGATTCAGGATGTTGCGCGCGCGCTCGGCAAGAGTGAGGGCGCCATCAAGCAGTTGCAGGCACGCGCCATCGCTGCGCTCGCGCGGCGCATGACGTCCGCCCCCTGACGATATGTCGCCGATGATGGCGTAGAAGATGCCAGGCGAAGAAAATCATGGATACGCAGTTTGAACAAACGCTGATCGCCTGCCTTGATGCGCTCGATGCTGGAGAGGCGCTTGAGAGCATCCTGGAACGCCATCCTCGTGATGCAGCACAACTTCGGCCAATCCTCGAAACGGCCATCGCCCTGCGCACGATTCGCCCGCCGGTAGCAGCCGCGGCGCAGGCGCGCTCGCGGCGTCGCTTCCTGACGGCTGCCCGTGAGATGCAGCTGGCCCGGCGCTGGCACTGGTTATCCACGCGCCTGGCGCTGGGCCTGGCAATGGTGCTGCTGACGCTGATCGGCATTGGTGCCGGCACGGTTGCAGCATCCGGCGATAGCCTCCCGGGCGATGCGCTCTATGGCGTCAAACGCGCCATTGAAAACATACAACTGGCGACGACGGCGCAAGACACGGCCCTCGTCCAGCGCTTTGAAGCGCGCCGCCGCGACGAAGTCAACCGGCTGATTAGCGCCCGTCGCACGACCGAGGTGACATTCGACGGCACGGTCGAGGAGGTCGCAACCAACACCTGGCGTATTGCCGGCGTGCGCATCTTTGTGACTGGCGAGACGCGCGTCGCTGGACCGGCGATTCCGGGCGCTAAGGCGCGCGTTACCGGCCGTACCGGCCCGGCGGGTGTCACCGCATCGCAGATTCTCGTTGACCCGGCGAGCGCACCCGCGCCAACCAGCACCGCGACCCCTGTACCAACCAGGACGCCAACGCAACCTCCCACTGCCACAGTGACGCCGACCGCGACGTTCACGCCACAACCGACGGCGACCCCTCCTCCTACGCCGACGATAACGCCACGGGCAATCCCGTCGCCACGACCAACGCGTGTTCCGGCAACCGCAGCGCCTGTTCAAACCCCCGAACAACCGGATGAGAACCGCGACGACAACCGCAACGATAACCGCGACGACAATCGCAACGACAATGGGGATGACGACCGCAACGACAACCGCGACGACAATGGGGATGACGACCGCAGCTCCGGCAGCGAGCGCGAGGAGGAACCATAACTCACCAGCCGGCTGGTCAGCATGTCATACGTCGCCCCTACGCCGGCAAAGAGCCTATCCGAAAAACTGTACGCCGCTCGTTCATTGCGAGGAGCGCGAGCGACAGCCTGCAGCGAGCGAAGCGTGGCTGAAGCAATCTCGGTGTAAGAGATTGCTTCGCTTCGCTCGCAATGACATCCAACCATCCGTCATTCGGAGATGCTCAAAGTCGTCCACGGCGATCTGGCCCGGGACAGGAGATTTCTCCGCTGCCCGGGCACTCACGCGCTACCGGGAGGTGGCCGCCTGGGCAGTCGTGCAACGCGCGCCGCGCCGTACCATCACTGGCGATGACCATCTATGGCGCAACAACCGTGAAAGACGTTCCGGCGCTCCGGCCAAACACGTCTGGCGCATAGGTGCGATAGGCGGTCGCTGGCGGCGCCGCATAGACTCCCGGAACCGTCGCTCGCGCCAGGTATGTGTAGGTGTAGACGCCTTTCGGCAGGTCGCTGGCAAACAGCGCCACCCGTCCGGCGCGCACTTCGGTATGGCCAAAGTACCACCAGTATGGGTAGGACCCATCCTCGTCCTCCACCGGCGCCAGCCCTGCTTCACGCGCAACCGTCGTCGTGGTCTTGAGGCTGGTATCGAGCGCCTCCAGCCCGCCGGGCAGGAAATCCTCAACCGTCAGGTATCGCACATCGGTGGGAACACTGAGTGTGATACGCACCTGCACCACCTCGCCCTGACGCGCCTCGGTCACCAGTTGTCCCGTCGGGCTGAGTGTATCACTGGCGACGGCAATATACTCACGCCGTACACCAAATCCCTGGTCGAGCGCCCGGGCCGTTGCGGCATCTTCCGTGTAGCGCAGACGCAACGTGTAGTACAGGCGTCCGAGGCCGCTCTGACCGGCGGACGCCTGGCGCTGCAACGTCACCTGGCTCCCATCGGGTTTCAAGTCAGTACCGGCGATTGTGAGCCGGGCCGCTTCGCGTAGCGTGGACGGTGTTACGGTTCCTTCGCTGATCGTGCGACCATCAAGTGCTGCGCGGTAGCTGTAGTCGGCCTTCAGATCACTGGTCCGCGTTGCATACTCGGCCAGCGCCAGCACAGCCCCCGCCGAGTCATACGCCGTGCGCCAGACGTCGCGCTCGCGTTCGCCCATCAACCAGCGCGCTGCGTTCGGAATCAGGAAGTTCTGCGGCTCGGCGCGCAACAACGCCCGCAACGCCAGCCCGGTCGCCGTCACATCGCTGTCGATCGCCTGGAATGGTGAACCGCCGCTATCCCAGTGGGCATCAGATGGCGTCAGGATGGCGCTGCCCATCAACTCAGCCATGAGGGTCCTGACACGCGACTCCTCGCCACCGGCGCCAAGGAGTGCCATCAGCAGGTTGGCCTTGCCAGCGACACTCAACTGGTTGCGGGCGTCGTACAGGTTGACCGCTCGTCCGCGCTCGGGTTTGCCGGCCTCACCCAGCACAAAGAGCAGATAGGCGCGTGTGTCCGGGTCGTTCAACGACGATGCGGGCGCGGGAGGAGTATCGAGCGCATTGATCAGATATCCGATTGCGCGATCCAGAACTGTCTGGTCAACGTCGAAGCCGGCGCGGCGCGCCTCGACCATTCCTTGTACGGCGTAGGCCGTCAGGTATGGTTCACTCTTCATACCGCCCCACCAGCCCCAACCGCCATCAAGGTGCTGTAGTGCATACAGCCGTTGCAGGCCATTCGTCAGGCTGCGTTCCAGCGTCGCGCGTAGTTGCGGATCGTCGAAACCGGCTTGCTGGAGGAGGCGGTAGGCGGCAGCAGCCGGCATGAAGCTGCTGACGCTCGCTTCGCTACTGAGATATGGCGTGCGCGCCAGTTGCTCGACACCGCGTACCACACCCGTTACCAGCGAGGGCGTTAACTCCAGTTCAGCCCGTCCAGTGGCAACTTTCTCCGGCGGCAACGTCACCGTTTCCACCACCTGGTCAAGCACCTGACCGGCACTGGCGGTGGTCTCCGCCGTCGTGAGGCGTCGCAAGGGGGTGCGTACCTCGATCGCGTCCTGGTGACCACCACCGCTGACCCGCAACACCAGTACTGTCTCGTCCTCAGCATTCAGCGGCATATTCACCGTTGCGCGCCAGCGCACCAGCGCCGTGCCATTCGCGGGAACGCTCACCTGCTGTTCCACCGGCCCCTCAATGGTCAGCGTGGGGCTGGTCTCGACCGTGACCATGGCATCAATCGCCGCCGGGGTCGTGTTCTGGACGACTGCCTGCACTACTGGTTGATCGCCGACGGTCAGAGCACGCGGTAACGTCGGTCGCAACAGCAGCGGCTTACTGGCAACGATGTCGGTCGTTGCCTCGCCAACCAGTGTGTCGACGGTGATTGCGCGCGCCGAGAGCCGCCAGGTCGTGAGGGTATCAGGCAGGGTGACGCTGAACTGTGCCGTACCGTCATCGCCGGTGACAAGCGCCGGGTTCCAGAAGGCGGTATCAGGGAAGTCGCGCCGGACGCGCAGCTCCTCCTCGCCTCCACCGCCGCCGCCACCCTTATCACCCGCCTGCAACCGGAGTGTTACCCGATTGACCAGTACGGTCAAGGGGCTGGCGGTAAACACAGCCAGCGGACGTCGATCGTAGAATGCCTGGCGCAATGAGGGGTTTGGATCATCCGCCAGTGCCAGCACGGCTTTGTCAACCAGCGCCAGCGCTACCTCGGCGCGCACCCCTTTGCCAGTATGGTCGGTGGCCTTCAGGGTGTACGTGACCGTATCGCGCGGGCCGAGTTGCGCCCTGTCGGGCATGATGTTGATGGTCAACTCCTGGCGCTCGGTCGAGACGGGCAAGCTCACCAGGCCGACGCGCAGATCGGGAACGGACGGCGCATCACGGCGGCTTCCATCACCGGCCGCCTTGATCAACACCAGCGATGCATAGACATTCGGCGCATACTCATCGCGTATCGGCACCTGGAGCACACCTGTGGTTCCCTGTAACGTCAACGTGCGATACTCGATGACATTGCCGCGTTCGATGGTGAGCAATGCCGTCATATCCGGGTACGGCGCCGTCACAAGAATGTTGGCCGTGTCACCCGGGCGATAGATGCGCCTGTCCGCAATCAGATCAACGCGGTTACTATCATCAATGCCCCAGAAGACATCGCCGCCGGTGGCCCAGGTGAAGGCGGTGGCCTGGATACTGCGCCCGGCGTCATCCCTGGCGGTAGCGGTGAGGCGATAGGAACCGCCCTGCGGTGGAGTGAAACTGACGCTTGCGCGTCCCTGCGCGTCGGTGGTTGCAGCGCGGGTCTCCACAAGCGTATCGGTGTATGCCGAGGTCCAGTAGAAACGACCATCGGTACCCTGTTCGCGGACGCTGTACCACTCACGCCGGTACACACCGACATCAAGCGGTCGGCCGGGCGCCGGATCACCTTGTGGCGTGAGCGTGATGATGGACAACGGCTGCGCCTGGCCCGCCTGCGCGACATACCCTTCAGGACGCAAACCGATATAGAATGCTCCGGCGTGCAGGTTCACAAGGCCCTGAGCAGCGATCACCTGACCATCCACATCGGTGATCTCGACGTCAATCGTCAGGATGCGGCTGCCGGTTGCAGCGCCGTCGGCAGACGGCAGACGCTCATATGTTGCGGCAGGGAGAGAGAGCGTAAAACGGCCCTGCGCATCGGTTGTCCCCTCGCCATCGGCCACCAGTTCGCCGTCATAGATGAAACCAGGTTCGCCCCGTATGTACCAGGCATATGCGTCATCGAGATTGTCGAAGCTGAAATTCGGCGCGGCATCACTGGAAAATGAGAGTGGCGCCGAAAGCAGGCGCCAGCGCACCGGCGCATTCGCCGGCGCGCCACCGGCAAAATACGCAGCCTGCACGGCAACGTTCAATGGATCGCCGCGGAGCAGGTCGGGATTCGCCGGCGTGACCGTCACCTCGAATGCTGGCACGCGATACTCAGCGACGTTGAAGCTGCCATACACGACCGGCGCACTTTCGCTGAACCCCTGAGCCCCCACCAGGCGCGCCAGCATCGAGTATGCCCCGAGCGGCGCGCCCTGTGCCAGAGGCAACTCGGTATTGAACGTACCGAACGCGCTCAAGGTCAGCGTTGTCGAATAGATGGTGTTCCCTTCCGGGTCACTCACCAGCAGGTGGGCGCGGTCACCGGCACCCGGCAGTACGTACCGTTCTGGCTGCCCTGGAGCGGCGCCGGCAGCGACACCGCGTACCGCACCGCGCAGACGCACACTCTGCCCTGGACGATAGATTGGCCTGTCGGTCGACAGGCTGCCTGCGATCGGGCGCTGCCCCAGATCCGCCTGCAGACCGAAGCTCCACGGGCTGATACCAATATCCCAGTCACTACTGGTGAACGCCAGGGTGCCGGCGGCACCCTGTGCCCACACGAACAGCGTGCCGGTATCGCGCCCATCAAACGGCGCGCTCAGTATCCCATCCGCATCGGTCGCGCCGAGGTCGAGCGGATCATCAATACGCCCGGATTCGACATAGCGATATGCCGCAACCTTGAGCGGCAGATTGGCGACCGGCTTGCCGGTCGCCAGATCGACGGCCCACACGAACAGCCGGTCCGGGCTACGCTTGATCGTCACCGCATAGGGGCTGACCACCATCACCTGGCGGTCAATGCGCCGTCCCAGCGCATTTAATTCAAGATGGTAGACACCCGGATCAAGGCTGCCAACCTCGACGACATCAACCTGGCTGCGATTACGCTCACCTGTGAGCTCCTGCGTTCCATCAGAGACGAGATCTTCCGCCGCAGGCGCATACGACTCCCATGCATCATAGCTGGAGATCAGACGGGCGGCAGCTTCCGGCGTCAGGCGCGCAACCTGCCAGCTCACGCTCGGAACATTCACCCACTGGATCGGTACGCGCACCGGGCTGCCAGCATCGTAGGCGCCGGCCCGATACGGGCCGATCAACTCGATGGACGGCGCACGCGAACCGATGCGAAAGGTTGCCACAGCGTCCTGACCAAGTGTCGCGCCATACGGGTCGCGCGCGTTCGCACCAACGGTCACCTGATAGGATGTCTCCGGTTCAAGCGGGAAGTACACGTACAGCGTGGCTTCATCCTCGTACGTAAAGACTTCCGTCGGTCTGGGAAGAATCGTCAGGTTGCGACTCACCGAGGACCACTCCATCGGTGTGCTGAATATCAGGCGCAGGGTGCGGTAATCAGGGGAGGCTTCATCGCCGGGCGCCGGATCGGTCGCGACCAGGGCCGGCAGGGGCGCGACGCGGAAGGAGCTGGAGTAGGTCTGGACGAGGGTGCCGTTGCCACGTGCCGAACGCACACTGCCATCAATCAAGATCGTATATGTACCGCCCCGTTCAAGTGGTGCGGCGGGCGTAAAAATCGCCGTCTTGCCGCGCGTCGTCACCGTGCCAGCGACACTGGTGCCATCCTGGCGCGTGACAGAGAATGCGCTGCGGAGGGATGCCAGGCTCATCTCCTGGTTGAACGTGACTTCGATCGGCGCATTCGGTGCAGCATAGTCCCCGCGCGGGCGCACATCGTCAATCCCGGGTTCAATCGTCCGAAACGACCAGTCATAATCACTCTGCAGCGTGCCGCCAGTCTGGTCGGTGAGGCCAGCCGCAACGCGCACCCGGTAGTCAGTTGACGGGTCCAGTCCGGTGGTCGGCGAGAATACAAACGTCGAGGTATCTACCCAGCGCCCGATGCCAGGCACCGGCGGATCGAGTGTTGCCGCCATGGGCAAACCACCGGCAGATGCAACGTCGGTCAGCGGCACGACCGGATGATTAAAGCGCACACTGATGCGCCTGATGTCGGGAAGCACATCGCGCGTGCCATCAGCGGGTTCGACCTGTGTCACCTCCAGATCGCCAATTACTGTAAACTCCCAGTTCAGCGCCGTATCGTTCAAGATGGCGCCGGTTCTGTTGCTGACGCCAGGCTCGATCGTCGCGCGGTAACGCACACCGCGCCCCAACGGCGCCGCCGGTTTGAAGCGAAACCCACCTTCGAACTGTTCAATGCTGCCGGTAATTGCCGCGCCGCTTGCATCCAGCAAGCGAAAACTGGCGCCCGCCGAGGCCGTATCAACATCGCGGTGCAGGCGAACTTCAATCGCGCGATCAGCCGCCACATCAGCCTCGCCATCGAACGGTCGGGTGCCGGTAAGGAGCGGTGCCGCGGTCGTAAACGTCCAGCTCATCGCCCGTTCCATCCGGGCAGCGCCATCCGGCGTCAGGTCGGCGCGGACCGTGGCGCGATACACGGTTGCCGAGCGCAACCCGCCGGCCGGATAGAAACCGAAGCGCGTTGGCGAAAGCCAGCGCCCGATACCTTTGATGGCAGTCGGATCATTGCCAGCGAGAAGCGTCAGCGGCTGGGGCAATTCATCTGAGCGGCGCGGGTCGTCGGCGGCAGCGGCAACCGCCTCCGCGCTGACGACAGGGGCGGCAAACTCGACGGTAATCGGCGTATCGAGGAGCACATCTGCGCTGCCATCAACTGGTGTGACACCGAGCAGCGCCACATATGGCGTGGTACGGAACCGGATCGTTCGTACGGTTTCCGAGGCACGACCAAGCGCATTGCGCACCCCTGCGCCGATGGTCAGCGTATACTCGGAGCCGTACTGCAATCCGCCAGCCGGGCGAACCAGCACAACGCCGCCCTGTACCTCTATCTGTAATTCAGTAGCCGGCTCAATGCGCAGGGCCGCCTTCAGCGAGTCGGCCTGCACGGCCTGGCTGAACTCGATACGCAGCGGCGCCTGGGGATTGACCGCGGTTGCGCCGTCCGCCGGCTCGATGCGGGTAATCTGCGGCGTGTTCAGTAACAGCGGGCCGGCAAGAACGCTGACGATCAGCACCACTACCCCGATGCCAGCGGCGATCAGTGCACGGAGTGGGAAACGAGGATTCTGTGCCATGCCGGGTATCCTTCCAGCTATGCGATGTGTTCTATCGCACATTAAACTCCACAACGGCGCTCCGTACGACACGGCCCGCCGGGTCGCGCCCTTCGGCCCAGACGCGATGCAGGCCAGGCTGAAGCGGCCAGAGCACACGCGCCGCCGCGTTGACTGACCCTACCCGTTCATCGTCAACGATAACCTCTACCTGCGCCACGCCAGGCGCGATCCCGACGGTAATTGCGGCACGCTGGCGGTCAACTGGAATATCGCTGCTCAGCGCAAATACCGCGCGCGGCGCCGGTGATGTAATAACGAGTGGAGCCGATGAAGAAGGGAGCAGCGGTACCGAGGTCCACGCGTCCTTCCCGGCATCCAGGTTATCTGGTGCACTGCGCTCATGCGCGGCGCCCGGTAGCGCGGGGCACGTCGCGCGCGGCGGGCGCGGCAGGCCCGCGCGAACGGCCCATGGCTCGGCGTCGGCGGGCAACAGGCGGAACAGGCGTGTCACGCTGCGCGCCTGTGGATAATCAGCCGGCGCGCGACAGTTGAGCACCGGATCGACTCGCATCATCACGTGTGTATCATCCGGCCGGCCCGGCGTATGCCCGGCAATGAACCGCTCGATGCGCGTGGCCGGGCAGACCGGTGAGGGCAGCAAACCACCTTCGACGCAGATCGCCATCTCCACAATACCTGCCGGGCGCGGGAACGGACGCGGCGGTAACCCGCGGTGTGCCGCCAGCATCACCTGGCGCCAGATCGGCGCCGCGCCCGTCACACCGGTCACGGATTCCATTGGCCGGCCATCGGCATTGCCAATCCATACTCCCGCTACCCGGTCCGGCGTATAACCAATGGTCCAGTTATCGCGCCAGTCGGTTGTCGTACCGGTTTTTACCGCCGCCGGGCGATCAATCTCGAGCGATCCACTGCCAAAGGCAGGCTTCCGTGCATACCGGTCACTCAGGATGTCGCTGATCAGGTAGGCGACGCCCGGTTCGAGCACCACTGTCGGGGTGGTATCGCCAGGTCCAGCCGGATGGTCAAACGGCGGCGGCCCCTCGACTGCCAGAATCGCGTAGGGTGCAACACGAACGCCGCCATTGGCAAATGCGGCATACGCAGCCGTCAACTCCAGCAGTGTGACTTCTCCCCCGCCAAGGGTCAACGCCAGACCAAAGCGCCCGGGCGCCTGACCCAGCGAAGAAATGCCGAGCCGGGAGGCCATCTCCAGGAGCGCCGGGATACCCACAAAGTCAAGCGTCCGAACAGCCGCCACATTCGATGACGTCGCCAGGGCGTCGCGTAACAGAAGCGGGCCATGGAACGCACGATCATAGTTCTGGGGCGCATACACGCGACCGTCGGTGTCAGTAAACGACGCAGGGACGTCCAGAAGTGAGGTTGCCGGCGTCCAGCCGTGCTCCAGCGCGGCCGCATAGGTCAGCGGCTTGATCGCCGAGCCAGGCTGGCGTAACGCTACTGCGGCATTTACCTGGCCCTGGATCGCATTATTGTGGAAATCCGGGCTGCCTACCAGCGCCAGAATTGCGCCATCACGCGGATCGAGCACCACGACCGCACCATTGCGCGCGCGCCGGTCGGGGCCACCATCGTGGGGTGCGGCAAGCGCGGCAAGCTGGCGCTGGAGTGCCAGCTCGGCAGATTCCTGTAACCCGAGGTCAAGCGTTGTGGTAATGGTCAGGCCACCACGCGCCACAGCATCCGGGTCAAGCTCTGCCGCCAGCTGTTCGAGCACGGAGAACACAACATGCGGCGCGCGCGGCAGGCAACCGGGCGTCGTGCAGCCGCCACCAAAGCGCAGCGGTGCGGCGGCGGCGGCATCAGCCTGTGCAGCACTGATGAAACCGGCGCGCACCATCGCCGCCAGTGTCTCACGCTGGCGCGCACGCGCCGCATCCGGATACGCGAGCGGATCGTAGCGCGACGGTGCCTGTGGCAACCCGGCGAGCAGCGCCGCCTCCGCCAGATCGAGATCGCGCGCCGGCTTGCCGAAGATCCGTTGCGCCGCGGCTTCGACACCATAGCTCATACCGCCATAATAGGTCTGGTTGAGATACAATGTCAGAATCTCGTCCTTTGACAGGGTCGCCGTCAATTTGAGCGCCAGGATCGCCTCGCGCACTTTCCGCTCAAGGTTGCGCTCCCGCGCCAGTGACGGATCGAGCAGAAACGAACGAGCCAGCTGCTGCGTAATCGTCGAACCACCGGCGACAATCGCGCCGCTCCGCAGGTTCAACCAGGCTGCACGCGCAATCCCGCGCAGATCGATGCCCGGGTTCGCGTAGAATCCGGTGTCTTCGACAGCAATGGTTGCCTGGCGAACGACCAGGGGAATATCATTGATCGCGACCGGCCGGCGATACGCGCCAAACGGGTCCGGCACGCTGTAGAGTAAGCGACCGTGCCGATCCAGTACGCGGGTGTTGCCGAGGGTCGCGCGGGCGCGCAACCGATCCGGCGCTGGCAGGTCCGTCGTGATCCACAGCCAGCATCCCACCAGCGCCAGAAGCACAGCGCTGGCGACAAGCAGCCGGAGCGCATACTGCAGCGCACGCCCCATCCAGTATGGCGAATAACGTCGCGCCACGAATCATCTCCATCCGGCCGGCCCCCTATGATCCTGAGTCTCGATCATAGCATATCAGGCCGGCAAAGAGAATGATCAGCGGCTGACAAGACGCACGACACGCGACTTGCCGTATCGGCGTCTCGCGTGTACCATAACAGGCTGGAGCACCTCCTCCGCGAGTGCTTCTGCCTGCCGGCAGGCGAAGGGCTGCCGGACCGCCCGGTTACCTGGAACCAGACGCCATGCGTATCATCATAACCGCCGATCTTCACTATCGGCCCGCGAGCCGTGATGCCTATCTGGCGTTCGCGCAGCAGATCCACAGCCGTGCGCCCGATTGCTTCATCATCGCGGGTGATGTTGGCCATCCATTGCGCCTGTTTCAGCGCGGATTGCAACTCTTTCGCGATCTGCCATGCCCACGCGCCGTCATCGCCGGCAATCACGATGTCTACCGTGGCGAATATGGCAGCCGCACGCTGTGGGAGGAATGGCTGCCGCGCATCGCGCGTGAGGAGGGTTTCATCTGGCTCGAACAAGACGTCCTGGCGCTGGGCAGCCTCGGTATCTGCGGCACCATGGCCTGGTATGATTACTCGTCACGCGCGCCGCACCTGCCCCTCAGCGACCATGAGTATCGTATGCTGAAGGGGCAGGTGAACCACGATGCCGACTATATTGACTGGCCATGGAGCGACCGGGCGATGGCGCGGTATCTTGCAAAAGGGTTCAGCAGCCGTCTTGGCGGCCTTGTCGCCAACCCGGCGGTACGGCAGATTCTGGTTGTTACCCACATGCCGATTTTCGAACCCGCGGTGCCGCCACGCCCCGAAAGCGCTTTCTGGAGCCTGTTGAGCGCCTATCTCGGCAATTTTACCCTCGGCCGGCTGGTGTTCGACCAGCCGAAAGTGACCCACGTGGTCAGCGGGCACCTGCATCGTGCAGGCCGCTGGACCCTGCCTGGACGCTACGGCCCTGTTGAGTGCCATATCGTCGGTAGCCGCCCCGGTGAGCCGTTTGCCGTTGAGTTAACGCTACCGGATCGACCATGACGTGCCACGCCGTGCTATAATCGCTACGACTGGCCTGGTGCCGCATATTCTGCGTCTGGAGAGCCTGCGGCAGCCTGGCGTTCCCGCAGCAAAACCAGCGTGATACAGGCCGCCACAGGCATGAAAGGAGACGCCACCATGCGTCTGGCAGGCAGAGTCGCGATCGTTGCCGGCGCTGGTTGGGGCGGGATCGGAGCCGCGACCGCGCTGCGCTTTGCCCGCGAAGGTGCCCGGCTGGTGATCAACAATCACCAGCGCGTTGACAAACTGGAAGAGACGGCACAGCACATCCGCGACGCTGGCGGCGAGGTGGTCGCGCTCCCGGGCGACGTAGCCGATCCCGCCACCTGGCAGACGTTGACCACAGCGGCGCTGGAACAGTTCGGGCGGCTCGACGTGCTGGTGCATAACGCCGCGTACGCCAGCCTCAAGCGCCCGGCTGAACTCACCGATGAGGAGATCGACCGGACCCTGGCGGTCTCACTGCGGGGGCCGTTACTCAGCGTGCGTTATTGTGTCCCGGCCATGATTGGCGGCGGCGGCGGCTCGATCATCTTCATTTCGACGGTCAATGCAGTGATTACCAACCCGTTGTTTGGTATGTACAGCGTGGCAAAAGCCGGCCTGAACGCATTGACCCGCAGCGTGGCGCTGGAGTATGGCCGTGATGGTATCCGTTGCAATGCGATTGCGCCAGGCCAGATCGTTGGCGAGCGCGAAATGGAGCGCATGGCGCGCGATCCGCTGGAGGAGCGGATGTCACGCGACTGTTACCCACTCGGGCGCTACGGCAGGCCAGATGATATCGCCGGGTGCGCGTTGTTTCTGGCATCCGACGATGCTGCGTTCGTCACTGGCATCGTGCTGACGGCGGATGGCGGGTTGACGTTGCAGTCACCTGAAGCGCTGGTGCGCCCATCATTTCGTTCGCGCTGGCGCAATGACATTCTCGTGCCCCGGGCGCGCGATCCGGAGGCATGAGCCATGATGGCGAAAGCCAGAAAGAACGGTCATGAAGATCGGCTACTGTACCTGGGGAATGCCTGCCGTTCCAGTTGACGAGATGATCCCGTTTCTGGCGCGCACCGGGTATAGCGGTATCGAATTGACCGTCATCCCCGGCTACACGACGGAATTGAGCCGCCTCGACTCCGCCGAACGGAAGCGCATTGCGCGCCTGCTCAAGGATCACGGCCTGGAACTGCCGGCGATCGCGGCGCAAACCAGTATGATCGACCGGGATCCTGAGCTTGCTGCCGCGCACCAGGCGCGGCTCATCGCAGCAGTTGACCTGGCGGTGGACTGGGCGCTTGACGGAACGCCTCCGGCCGTTGACACGACCGTTGGTGGCGCGCCGGAGCAGTGGGATGAACTCAAGACGCTGCTCTTCGAGCGCATGGCGGCGCTGGTACAGTATGGTAAACAGTGCGGTGTTGTGATCGCAGCCGAACCGCACGTCGGCTCGATGCTCGATCGGGTGGAACGCGTGCTCGAACTGCTGCGCGTGATCGATTCGCCATTTCTGAAGTTGAACTTCGACATCAGCCATTTCAACGTTCAGGGCGTGCCGATCGCCGTATCGGTTGCGGCGCTTGCGCCCCATACGGTCCATACCCACGTCAAGGACGAACGCGGAGTCGTGCCCGACTTTGAGTTCCTCATCCCCGGCGAGGGCGAGTTCGACTATGTCGCGTACCTCCACGCCATGCGCGCCGCCGGCTATGACGGGTACATCACTGCTGAGATCAGTATTATGGTCCAGCGTCGCCCCAACTATGACCCGTTTACCGCTGCCGACCAGACATACCGGACGCTCGCGCGAGCCTTTGCGCAGGCGGGGATCGCGCCATGAGGCTCAGTTGCCTGCCGGTTTCGCTTTATCCTGACCTTGCCGCCAGGCGAATATCAATCGGCGACTGGTTGCGCATGGCAGCGACACTGGGGCTTGACGGCGCCGATCTCAGCGTTGCGCATATCGCCAGCCGCGCGCCGGCGTATCTCGCTGCACTGGCGCGCGAGGCCCGCGATGCCGGCGTCGCGATCGTCATGCTGGCCACCTACTCGGACTTTACCCATCCCGACGCGACCGAACGCGCCCGCCAGCAGGATGATGTGCGCGCCTGGATCGAGGTGGCTGCACGGCTCGGCGTGCCGTTCCTGCGCCTGACCGCCGGCCAGGCGCATCCCGGCATCACCGAAGCGGAAGGGCTCGCGTGGGCCGTGGCGGGGTTGACCGCATGCCTGGACGATGCAGCGGCAGCTGGCGTGCGCCTGCTCTACGAGAACCATGTCCGTGGCGCGGTCTGGCGTGCCAATGATTTCACGCAACCGGCGGCGCGCTTCCTGGAAGTGGTGCACCGCACGGCACACACTACCCTGGGTGTGCTCTTTGACACCGCCAACTGCCTGGCGCTCGGCGACGACCCGCTGGCAGTGCTGGCCGCAGTGCGTGAACGAGTCGTCGCGGTGCACATGAGTGACATTCGCCGCCCGGGTGCTTTCGAACCAGTGCTCATTGGCACAGGTGTAGCGCCGATCGAACCTGTGCTGCACACCCTGATCGCTGGCGGTTTTGACGGCTGGATCAGTATTGAAGAGGCGAGCCATACCGGCGAGGAGGGATTTCGCCACGCGGTGGACTTTGCCAGGCGCACGTGGGTCGAAGCGGCGCTGAAGGTGGGATCAGACGCGCGGAACGTCTCATGAAGGTACAGATGAACTGCCGGGCAGGATGCGGCGCGTGCTGTATCGCGCCATCCATTTCGTCGCCGATTCCCGGCATGCCGGAGGGCAAACCAGCCGGTGTGCGTTGCGTCCAGTTGACCACCGACAACCGCTGCAAGCTCTTCGGTCGCCCCGAACGCCCGGCGGTGTGTATCAACCTGCAGCCGTCTGAGGACATGTGTGGTTGCAGTGATGCCGAGGCGCTGATGCTGCTGGCCCGGCTCGAATGGGCGACGCGGCCATGAGAGGGAGGCGACGCGATGCCTGACGCTCCTGAACCAAAGATTGCAACCTGGCGCCGCTGGCTGGCCTATCTCTGGTACATGTGGGGCGCCAGCCTGGCATACTGGGGCTTACGCACGGCAGAAACGGGCTTCTTTCGCGCCGCGGAAGGTGCCTATAGTCGCGCAATCGGCGTGTGGCCCACCTTCAGTTCGGCGTATTTCCAGCGCGGCGTCATCCGCGAACGCGAGCTCGGCCAGCGCACCGCCGGACTGCTCGACCTCAGCCACGCCATCAAGCTCACACCGGAATGGCCGGAGCCATACCTCCGCCGCGGGCTCATCCGGCGCTTTCACGGTGAACCTGACGGCGCCATCGCGGATCTCGAACGGTACCTTGAGCTTGGCGGTGACTCGTCGTGGCGCGGCGAGGCGGAGCGACAGCTCGTTGCCCTGCGCGCGGAATTGAGCGACTCTGCACAGCATCCTGAGCCATGACGCCTGACCACGTCATAGGCGCGAGTCACAACCGCGACCTCACCACAGGCCAGCTCGCGATCGTCACCGTTGGTCGCCTGGCGCTGGTCGCCGCCTTTCGCATCGTCTATCCGCTGCAGCCGTTTCTCACCGGTGAACTGGCCGTCGATCTGCGCACGATCGGCGCACTGATCACCGTGCAACTGGCAGCTTCGATGCTCAGCCCGGTTGGCGGCGCCATGGCCGACACACGTGGCGAACGAACGACGATGATTATCGCACTGGTCACCTTTGTCCTTGGAACACTGCTGTGCGCCCTTTCACCAACGTTTGGCGCATTTCTCGCCGCTTATGCGCTGGTGGGCATAGCGGTGGCCCTCTACCAGCCAGCCGCACAGGCATACCTCTCCGCGCGCACACCGTATGGGCGGCGCGGCTGGGCGCTGGGCATCTTCGAGACGTCATGGGCGCTGGGTGCGCTGGCTGGTGTCGCGCCGCTGATGTATCTCGTCGAGGCGACCCGGCGCTCATCGCCGGTCTTCTGGACGCTGCTCGCAGCCGGTCTCATCTCGCTCGTGCTGGTCTGGCTGCTCCTGCCCGGTAATGGAGCGACGATACGCAGCCGCGCACAGCCGGTGGACTGGAGCGCCTTGCGGGCGGGGGGTGCGCTGGCGGCGCTGCTGTTCATGGCGCTGACGCTGTGCGCCTACGACATGGTGCAGATTGTACAGGCTGCCTGGCTTGAGGCGACGCTCGCGGTGAGCGAGGCGCAGCTCGGTCAGCTCTTCGCTCTGGCAGGCATCGGCGAACTGGCCGGCTCACTGGGCGTTGCACTGCTGGGCGACCGGCTTGGCATCCGGCGCTCGGTCGCAATCACGTTCGGTCTGACGGCCCTGTGCATTGCGGTACTACCGCTGGCCGGTGGCGCCTGGGAATTGTTGCTGCCAACCTACCTGCTGCTCTATATTGTCTTCGAGTATGGCATTGTCGCCACCTTTCCACTGATCTCAGCCATCGCGCCGCTGGCGCGCGGCACCATGCTCGCGTTCGGCACCGCTGCAACCGGCGCCGGGCGCGTCATTGCCTCGCTGGTCGCCACACCCCTCTGGCTGGCGCATGGCATGGGCTGGACGGCTGGCGTCGCGGCAGCCATCATTGTCACAGCATTGTTGCTCTTGCTGAACGTACGTCCGGCGGAGGAATAGCATGGCTCAGGGGAAAAAGGCATCCGGCGGCAGAGGCGTGACGTCCGTCAGGCGCGCGTCCAGTATCTGTTCGGTGCGGCTGATCGCCGCGATCCGGCCCTGAAACAGGCGGCCGCCATCACGCCAGCGGATAGTATCCCCTTCGAGAAGATCGATATGATGGGGGCGGATGTATGCCCCCTCGAAACGGATGCTGAAACCATCCTGGCGCAACTCATCCACAGGGAGGCTGGTATAGCGGCGGCCATAGCCGCGCCGCTCAACATCAATGGTCAGCAGGCGCCGTTCGGATTGACTCACGCATCATTTCCTCGAACACACGCAGTAGCACGCATTATAGCAGTATTTCGTCGCACTCGTTGGTCAGCCGCGATCCTGCCATTGCTTGACGCTGCCTGAAGCCTGCGGTATACTCCTGGCCGATATCCGCGCTCACAGCAATCGACCGGCGGGCAGCTCCCGCGAAGGATGAGCAACGGCACTGTCTACGACACTGTGGTCGTACGGTCGCGGCGTCGGTTTCCCCCTCCAACGAGAGTACGTCATAGCGCGTCTCCCGTGCCGTTGTGCCCTGCGCCCCGCTGCTGCGCCTGCGATGCAGGAGGAGCAAGCACCAATGTCAACCACTATCGGCGTCGGCCTGGTCGGGTACAAGTTCATGGGCAAGTCGCATTCGAACGGCTATCGCCAGGTTGCTTCGTTCTTTCCCGATGTTGCACGTCGCCCCGTGATGCGCGCGATCTGTGGCCGTGATGAGGCCGCGGTCGCGGCCGCTGCAGCGCAGTTTGGCTGGGAAGGGTTTGAAACCGACTGGCGGAAGCTTGTCGCGCGCGATGACATCGGGCTGATCGACGTATCTACCCCTGGCGATACGCACGCAGCCATCAGTATCGCCGCCGCCGAAAACGGCAAGCACGTGTTCTGTGAGAAGCCACTGGCCAATACACTGGCCGAAGCGAGGCAGATGCTTGACGCCGTCCAGCGCAATCATGTCGTCGGGATGGTGAATTTCAATTACCGCCGCGTGCCCGCGGTGCAACTGGCTAAAACGTTGATCGACTCCGGACGGCTGGGAACGATTTACCACTGGCGCGCCGTCTACCTGCAAGACTGGATCATGGACCCGAACTTCCCGCTGGTCTGGCGATTGCAGAAGGATGTGGCTGGCGCGGGGACACTCGGTGATCTCGGCGCGCATATTATTGACCTGGCGCGTATGCTGATCGGCGAAATCACTGAGGTCACCGGTCTGACCGAAACGTTCATCAAGCGCCGCCCGGTGCTGGCCAGCACGACCGGTGGCCTCGGTGCGGCCGCCGGCGCGGAGATGGGTGAGGTGACGGTGGACGATGCGGCGCTCTTCCTGGCGCGCTTTGCCAGCGGCGCCGTCGGGACGTTCGAGGTCACGCGTTTTGCCAAGGGCCGCGCCAACTACAATAGCTTCGAGATCAATGGCAGTAAAGGCAGTCTGCGCTTCAATCTCGAGCGTATGAATGAGCTCGATGTGCTGCTCGACGACGACATGCCCGATGTTGCCGGCTTCCGTAATGTCCTGGTCACCAATGGCGGCACCCACAAATACCTCAGCGCCTGGTGGCCCGCCGGCCATATCATTGGCTGGGAACATACCTTCACTCACGGTATCTATGATCTGCTGAATGGTATCGCCGCCGGGGTATCACCTGCGCCGACGTTCGAGGATGGCGTGCGCTGCCAGGCCATTCTGGATGCGGTGGAGAAGTCTGCCGGGAGCAAGCAGTGGGTCGCGCCGGAGTATTAGTGCCTATGCGAATAGCGGACTGGATGGCATTGCGCACGAAGCGACGCAATCGAGCGGCGCGTGCTGCAGCCAGGCTGCGCTCGCTGCAGGCAGTCACGCCCACTCCGCGCACTGACAGGCGGCGTAGCGTTATTCGAATAGGCATGTAGAGCAACGTGCACTCGTACAACACCGGAGGATGGCCATGCCCCGCCCTGTTACACTGTTCACCGGCCAGTGGGCCGATCTGCCGCTGGCGACGCTTGCCGAGAAGGCAAAAAGCTTCGGTTACGATGGCCTCGAACTCGCGTGCTGGGGCGATCATTTTGAGGTCGATAAGGCGCTCGAATCTGATCGATATATCCGCGAGAAGCGTGAACTACTTGAACACTACGGCTTACAGTGCTTTGCGGTGAGTAATCACCTGGTCGGTCAGTGCGTATGCGACAATATCGATGCGCGCCACAAGGGCATCCTGCCGCCGCGTATCTGGGGCGATGGCGATCCCGAGGGGGTGCGCCAGCGCGCCGCCGAGGAGATGAAGAATACCGCACGCGCTGCGGCGGCATTCGGCGTCAAACAGGTGAATGGCTTCACAGGTTCATCAATCTGGCACATGATCTATTCGTTCCCACCCAATATCCCGGACCAGGTTGAAGCCGGCTATACCGATTTCGCCGCGCGCTGGAACCCGATCATGGATGTGTTTGACGAGGTGGGCGTCACATTCGGTCTCGAAGTGCATCCAACCGAGATTGCCTACGATATCGTGACCACCGAGAAGACACTCAATGCGATCGGGCGACGCACCGCTTTTGGCATCAATTTCGATCCGAGCCACCTGATCCACCAGTTCGTTGACCCGGTGCTGTTTATTGAGACCTTCGCCGACCGCATCTACCACGTGCACGTCAAAGAGAGCCGGCGCAACCTGAATGGGCGCACCAGCATTCTCGGATCGCATCTTAACTTCGGCGACCCGCGCCGTGGCTGGGATTTCGTGTCGCCCGGCCACGGCGATATCGCATGGGACCCGATCTTCCGCGCGCTGACCCGTATCGGCTACAATGGTCCTCTGTCAGTGGAGTGGGAAGATAGCGGCATGGATCGTGAGTTCGGCGCTGCCGAGGCGTGCGCCCTGGTGAAGAAGAATGATTTCCCACCCAGCGCCGTGGCCTTCGATGCAGCGTTTCAGAAGTGATACGTGTTGAGCGTCAGACTCGACAGCGGCGAGCAGCAACCATGATCCGCGGATGCGCCTGCGTTCCTGTTCGCCGCTCGCCCCATCGGGGTGCAAGGTTGTTGCACGTTGCGCTCATGCTCAATGTCCAGCTTCCGGAGTAGACATGTCGCCGCAATTCGAGGGCCAGGTCGCAATCGTTACCGGCGCCAGCCGCGAGATCGGCGCCGCCATCAGTGAGGCGCTCGCCGCTCAGGGGTGCGCTATCCTGGCTGCGCACCTCGGTGAACCGGAACGCGCAACGGCACTGGTTGAACGAATCCGCGCCGCGGGTGGCCGCGCACTGGCCCACGACGCCGACCTGTCGAGCGTCGACGCCAACTACGCCCTGGTTGCGCGCGCGGTCGCAGCCTTCGGTCGCGTTGATATTCTGGCGGCCAATGCCGGAATCACAATCAGCACGCCGTTCCTCGATACCAGCGAGGCCGAATGGGACAGGCTGTGCAATGTCAACCTGAAAGGATCGTTCTTTGCCGCCCAGGCCGCCGCACGCCAGATGATCGCTCAGCGTGGCGGTGGCCGCATCATCTTCTCCGCATCGGTCACCGGCGTGCAGGCCCTTGCCGGCCTGAGCGCCTACGGCATTACCAAGGCAGCGCTGCGCCATATGGCAAAGACGCTTGCGCGCGAACTCGGCGCGCACGGCATTACCGTCAATGCTCTCGGCATCGGCGCAATCCTGAACGAACGCAACCTGAGTACCGATCCGGCGTATGAGACGCACTGGGGCGCCATCACACCTACCGGGCGCGTCGGAATGCCGTCGGATGTGGCGCAGGCACTGCTGTTCCTGGCATCACCGGGCGCGGCGCATATTACCGGTCATACTCTCATGGTTGATGGCGGCTGGACGCTGACCAGCCCTATGCCGCCGATGCCCTGAATCCCCTGAGCTTGTGAGGCACATTATGACGGACATATACGCTCCAGCACCTGAACACCGGTTCACCTTTGGCCTGTGGACGGTCGGTAATCTCGGTCGCGATCCGTTCGGTGAACCAGTGCGCCAGCCGCTCTCACCAGTCGAACTGGTCCACCTGCTGGCTGACGTCGGCGCCTACGGCGTCAATTTTCACGATAACGACCTGGTGCCAATTGATGCGACACCGGCGGATCGCGATCGCATCGTCCGTGAGTTCAAGGCAGCACTCCAGGAGACGGGCCTCGTCGTTCCTATGGCGACAACCAACCTGTTCGCCGATCCGGCCTTCAAGGATGGCGGTTTCACATCGAACGATCCCAGAGTACGCGCGTACGCGCTGCACAAAACAATGCGCGCAATTGACCTGGGAGTCGAGTGCGGCGCCAGGGTCTATGTCTTCTGGGGTGGGCGCGAAGGGGTCGAAAGCGACGCGGCAAAGAATCCGCAGGAAGGGTTGAAGCGATACCGCGAGGCCCTGAATTTCCTGTGCACCTATGTCAGGGATCAGGGATACGACCTGAAGTTCGCGATTGAGCCAAAACCGAATGAGCCACGCGGCGACATCTACCTGGCGACCGTCGGCCATGCGCTGGCGTTTATCAACACCCTCGACCATCCTGACATGGTCGGCCTCAATCCAGAAGTCGCCCACGAGACAATGGCTGGCCTGAACTTCCTGCACGGCGTCGCGCAGGCCTGGGACGCAGGCAAACTGTTCCATATTGATCTGAACGATCAGGTGGCCGGGCGGTATGATCAAGATTTTCGTTTCGGTGCCGTCAACCTGAAAGCAGCATTCTTCCTGGTGAAGTTCCTCGAGGACGTCGGCTACCAGGGGAGCCGGCATTTCGATGCACACGCGTATCGCACCGAGGATTACGACGGTGTGCGGGATTTTGCACGCGGGTGCATGCGCACCTACCTGATTCTGAAGGAGAAAGCGCGCCGCTTCAATGCGGATGGCGAGATCCAGGCACTCCTGGCGGAGATCCAGGCCGACGACGGTACCATGGCGCCGTTCCAGGGTCATTACAGCCCGGAGAAGGCATCAGCGCTCAAGGCGCACCAGTTCGATCGGGCAGCGCTTGGCCGGCATGGCCTGGCGTATGAACGTCTCGATCAACTGACCAACGAACTGCTGCTCGGCGTGCGCTGACGATCTGTCAAGGAGCGGCTATGCCTGCCTATCTTCTCGGCCTGGACGTTGGCACCACCGGCGCAAAGGCGTTGCTGTGCGATGCCCACGGGCACGTGCTGGCGACGACAACCGCGGAGTATCCACTTGCCGCGCCGCAGCCGCTCTGGAGCGAACAGAACCCGGCGGACTGGTGGCATGGCGCGTGTACGGCGCTGCGCACGGTCGTTGCGCGTGCCGGCGTCGCGCCTGCGGAGATTGCCGGCCTTGGCCTGACGGGCCAGATGCATGGATCGGTGTTTCTCGATGAGCACGACGAGGTCATACGGCCGGCGCTGTTGTGGAACGATCAACGCACCGCCGCCGAGTGCGCCGAGATTACGGCGCGAGTCGGCGCCGATCGCCTGATCGACATCGCCGGTAATCCGGCGCTCACCGGATTCCAGGCGCCGAAGATCCTCTGGCTGCGGAATCACGAACCGGAGCAGTATGCCCGTGTCGCCCGGGTACTCCTACCCAAAGATTACATACGGCGCAAGCTGACCGGCGTCAGCGCCACCGATGCCGCCGACGCGGCTGGAACGTTGTTGCTCGATCTGCGCCGTCGCGACTGGAGTGATGACCTGCTGGCCGCGCTTGACATCCCGCGCGCCTGGTTGCCGCAGGTCTTCGAAGGCCCCGATGTCACAGGGGGCCTCCTTCCAGAGGTTGCCGATGCGCTCGGCCTGCCCGCTGGCCTACCGGTCATCGCCGGCGGCGGCGACAATGCAGCCGCGGCGATCGGCACCGGCATCGTGCGGCCCGGAATCGTCAGCAGCAGTATCGGTACGAGCGGGGTTATTTTTGCCCATGCCGAGACGATCGCACTCGACCCGCCGGGGCGCCTGCATACGTTTTGCCATAGTGTTCCCGGGCGCTATCACTTGATGGCCGTAACCCTGGCTGCTGGCGGATCGTTTCGCTGGTTCCGCGACACGGTGCGCGATCCAGCCGGGCGCATGGTGAGCTACGATGACCTGACGGCCATGGCCGCAGAGGTTCCACCCGGCGCTGAAGGGCTGATCTTCCTGCCCTACCTGAGCGGCGAACGTACACCACATCTCGACCCGCTGGCGCGTGGCGCGTTCATTGGTCTCACCGCACGCCATACGCTGGCACATATGGCGCGCGCGGTGATGGAAGGGGTCGTCTTTTCATTACGTGACGGGCTGGAGATCATGCGCGGCCTGGGCCTGGCCCCGACACAGATCCGCGCCACTGGCGGCGGCGGCAAGAGCCGGTTGTGGCGCCAGATGCAGGCTGATATCTATGCCGCCGAAGTCGCGACGCTGGCAGCCGAAGAAGGGCCGGCCTACGGCGCCGCACTTCTGGCCGGCATCGGCGCCGGTGTCTTTCATAGCGTGGACGATGCGGTCAGTCGCTGTGTGAGCGTTACGGCGACCACTGCTCCAGATGAACGCAGTATCGCCCGCTATGACGCGATCTATGGCATCTATCGCGACATGTATGCGGCACTGCGCGATGGAATGCATCGCCTGGCCATGGCAAGCGTATCCGCGTAACATCATGCCGCGCTCCGGCGGTACACCACCGGGTGACTTCTACGCGCACAGGGAGCGTCATGAACACGTTCGATTATGCCAACCAGGCGCTGCGACGCGATATGGCAGCATACGCCAGAGCCTTGCGCACGATTGTCGGCGCGCTGCCGGAAGCGCGATTACTGTGCGACAAAGTGCTCAAAGAGGCGCGGCTGGCGCAGGCGCTGCTAGCCTTCGCCAACAGCCCGCAGATAACATCGCTGGCGCAGATTGTGTACACCATCAGCAATCTCTGGCCGTACCGCGAACGGCCCTTTGCCCGCACGCTCGGGTTCACCGAAGAAATCAACGAGGCGCGCACCTACCGCGAGGAGGCCCGGCGTGGTATTGCCATGCTGGCGCGCTTCACGGCCAGCGATCCGCTGGCGAATGAACTGACGACCTGCCTGACCAATATCAGCGATTACCTGGAAGAAGAAGAACGCCTGCTGATCGAATGCGATCAATCGATCCGGCCCCACGCCGAGAACATGGAGATCGCGCGCAAACGCCTGCACCTGCTGATCGCAGCGATCGACGCACGACTACCGGCGACACTCGAGACTGCTACCACACTCGCCACGTATGGCGAAGCTGCCAGGCTGCTGCACGACTGGGAGAGCGGCGTGCCACTCGACGAGAAGGGTATCGAGATCCTTGAGACCTGCCTCGATCTCCTCGAACAGGCCAGCCTGGTCTTTCCCACCTCATCACTCAATCCCGGCAGAACGTCGTAGTATCAGGGCAGGTGGCGAGTGGTAGGTGGTGAGCGCTGAACGCGGCCTGAGCATGTCACCGTGATGGCGGCCGCCAGGACTGCACGGATCGCGCTATGGCACAACCGGCACCTGCCGCGCCACTGCCGGCGGCACCGTCAGCAGCGCCGCACCTACCCACCCCGTCGCTGCCGATGCGCGAACGCGGTACCAGCGCTGGTCGGCGCTGCGTTCAATCAGGATCACAGCTTCCTGGACGTTGAGTTGCCCCAGTACCCCGCCCGCGCCGCGCATGCTGCGGATCGGCCCGGCCCGTACCGCAACGGCGCCCGGCTCAGGGGCGCGCTGAATCGCCTGCGCCTCCTGCGGCGCGCTGATGGCGATCCTGCGATTGATACCCCGCAACTCAATCGTTACATTGCTGGCGAAAACGTTGGAAGGCTGCTGGCGCACGCTGCCGGCGGCCACGACCTGAATGCGCCGTAACAGGCCGTCGCTACAATGCCAGAGAATCACCGCGCCACGATCGATCCGCACGTCGAGTAGCGCCCCTCCCGTGGAGGCCCTCGGCGGAGTCAGCGGCCTGCCAAGTGCCGTCAGCACCGGCTGCACCGCATCTTTCCCCGACTGATACGCGGTGCAACGCTGCGCCTCAATCGCTTCGGTTCGTCCCGGCGTGAGTGTCGCCAGATCCAGTGCATCGCCAACCCGGCGCACGAGTTCATCCAGCCGGTAGCGCGGCTGGAGCAACACAACCGGCTCCGAACCCAGATTGTACCAGACCGGCTCTGTGACGCCATGGATCGGCAACGGCCCCCGGCCATACGTTGTTCCACCAACAATCACGGCGCTGATACCGGTTGCCGGGTCAACCCCCTGGCGTATCAGGTCGGATGAGCGGAGCACATACGATACATCGGGGCCGTTGTGATCCCCCTCGTAGCTGGTCAGCACCTCCTCGCGCGCACCCCGCGCGCCGGCGACCGTACCAGCGGCGCGAACCACAACCGACAGACGATAGGCTGATGCCGCCGCCGTGCGCTCCAGGCCCGCCGTGAGCAGGCGCTGAGTCTCACGCGCGAGCGCAGCCAGTGGCGACGCCGTTGGCTGCGCCGGGGCGACCGGCGCGGGTAGCGGGACCGCCGGCGATGGCGTGACGGTAACAATTGTCTGCGCCAGCGCCGGGCCTGAGGCCGGCACAGGCACGGCCATCATAAGCAGCGCGAACGCACCGGCAATCAGAACCAGGTATCGTTGATGCATGGCACAACCTCACACGACGCACATCAAAACCGTGATCAGTATAGCCCATGACTGATGGGTGGTTGCACCTGATGACGCGCGCCGGGTGTCAATGATCCGGGGTAGTGCCGCGTCATGAGCGTCCCGGAAGTTGTTCACAGTAAGTTGATAAAATAGAACATATATGCTAGTATTACAGCATCGCCCGGCCTGACGAAAGAAGAACCCATGATTACGTTGTTCCGCTGCCCGCCCGGCCTCTGGCTGGTCCTGGCCATCAGCCTGGTCATTCTCTACCATGAACACCAGGCAGCCATACCGCACACGCTCTTCGGCATGCCATTGCAGCAGAGCGGCGGGCCATCGCCAGCATTCGCCGGATCCGAGTCGCTCACGGCAACGTTCACGCAGCAATCTGGCCAGAAATACCGGTTGATTGGCGAAAGTGCGCCATTGAGTCTGCACGGCGACGCTGGCTACAACATACGCGCCGCACTTGACGCCAATGGCGGCGCACTGCGCAGCGTCATCATCAACCCTGGCGACACGTGGAGCTTCAATGCCAGCGTCGGTGCACCCACCCGGGTCCGTGTGCGCGTGGTGGCCGGCATCCCCGGTGGTGGCTGGTGCGACCTGGCCAGCCGCTATGTCCAGGCGCTGCGACCGGTACTGCCACCATCGGCATTCGCGTTTCCTAATCACGTGCAAACCGCCGGTATCGGGTTACTGAACGTCGCTGATGAGGATGCCGTCGCGATCTGGAACATTGACGGCCAGGCGGGGTCGTTCGGCGGGCGGCAGGATCTGCAGATCACCAATACACACGCCGCCACGCTCCAGCTCCACGTCGTTGAAGGCCCTGCGCCCGATCAGATTGTCGTGCGCGCCCTGGAAGTACGCTAAGAGCCTGTCCGAAAACCCATGGGCAGGCTGTCATTGCGAGGAGCGCCAGCGACCGCCTGCAGCGAGCGAAGCGTGGCTGAAGCAATCGAGCGGCGCGCGAGGAGCTTGCTTCGCTCGCGCTCGCCATGACATGGACCATCTGGTTTTCGGACAGGCTCTAAGGAAACCGTTCACACTTTGCGAGGCAATCACTGTATGATATGCACGACTCGGCCACTCAGCCTGGATGGAGGCGTGCATGTTCTCTTTGAATGACCATCCACACCGGCGCTTTAATCCGCTCACCCGCGAGTGGATCCTGGTCTCGCCGCATCGCACCAGACGCCCATGGCAGGGCCAGATCGAACAACCGGCGCCCGAACAGCGCCCGGTGTATGATCCAGCCTGCTATCTCTGCCCGGGCAACGCCAGGGCCGGCGGCGTAACGAATCCCGTATATGATCAGACGTTCGTCTTTACCAACGACTTCGCCGCCCTGCTGCCGGATACACCACCCGGCGAGTACATACCGTCCGGTATTCAGGCAGCCGCCGGCGGGCATCCGCTCCTGTATGCGCGTAGCGAACGCGGCACCTGCCGTGTGGTCTGCTTCTCGCCGCGCCACGATCTGACGCTGGCCGAGATGAGCGTTGATGCGCTCACGCGGGTCGTTGACGTCTGGGCCGAACAGTTTGACGAACTCGGTGCCCTGCCGTACATTGGTTATGTCCAGATCTTCGAAAACCGCGGCGCGATGATGGGCGCCAGCAATCCGCATCCTCACGGCCAGATCTGGGCCACCGAACACCTGCCGCTTAATGTTGCGCGTGAAGATGAATCCCAGCGCGACTACCTGGCAGTAACCGGGCGTTCACTCCTCGCAGATTACCTGGCAATCGAGCTGGAACGCCAGGAACGCATCGTATGCATCAATGACCATTTCGTCGCCGTTGTCCCCTTCTGGGCGGTCTGGCCATTCGAAACACTGATCATCAGCCGCAGACATACCGGCGCGATCACCGACCTGGCGCCATCTGAACGGCGCGCCCTGGCCGACATCCTTAAACGGCTCACTACACGTTATGACAATCTGTTCCAGACATCGTTCCCCTACTCGCTCGGTTTTCACCAGCGCCCGACAGACGGCGTAGCGCATCCAGCGTGGCACCTGCACGCCCATGTGTATCCGCCGCTGCTCCGTTCAGCAACGGTGCGGAAGTTCATGGTCGGCTTCGAGTTGCTGGCCGAAGCGCAACGCGACATTACCCCCGAACAGGCGGCTGAACGGTTGCGTTCGCTATCCGAGCGACACTACCGCGAATAACCGGCAGCAACACCAAAAAAGGCGGGGCGCGGTCTATAACCGCACCCCGCCTCGTTCAGAACCCACAGGTGAAAGACCAAAACCAGGTGGGGGGATCCAATGATCCCCCCGCAAACCTTCCGATTTGCCCCGCTGACCCAATGGCCTGCGTCCTGGTTCCGACTATAGTATAGCGCAATGCGTCAATAATTGGGTTGTGTTTTCTATGCCCCGAGGTTATGAGGCGACAACCGCAATAGGCTCTTACTGATACGCCGGCAGCCAGTCACCGTGCGCAACAATCAGATCATCCACCAGCGCCCAGATCTGGTCAAGGTCGAGTTCGGCAGCCGTATGCGGATCAAGCATCGCCGCGTGATAGATATGCTCGCGCTTTCCGGTCAATGCTGCCTCAACGGTGAGCGCCTGAACGTTCACGTTGGTCTGCATCAGCGCAGCCAGGTGCGGCGGAAGTGCGCCAATCCGTGTCGGCTGGACGCCATTCTTGTCAACAAGGCATGGCACCTCAACGCAGCAACCCGGTGGGAGATTATCGATCAGACCATGATTCGGTACATTACCATAGACCACCCGTGGCTGGCCAGTTTCGATACTGTGGATAATCAGTGAGCCATACTCATGGCTGCGCGTCACCTTGCCGGCATCGAGATCTTCAGCCGACTCAATGACACGCTCGATAAACTCGGACGTCAGGTATGGATTAACCGTGGAACGCTCATGCATCATGGCGCGTAGATCGGCACTGGTGGCAGATGGGTGATCAATTTTGTGTTGCACGAACTCCCAGCCGGCCAGTTGCATTTCGCAACGACGGATGTACTCATCGAGCGGCACATTGAAGCGCTCGATCAGATCGGGGCGATCGCGCTTGATGAACCAGGGAACGTATTCACTGAAGTGCTCGCTCGACTCGGTCACGAAGTAGCCGACACGGCGGAACAGTTCGTAGCGCACACGATTCCAGTCCGGCACGCGCCCTTCATCATACACCTTGCGGATCAGCGGGTAGAGATCCTGCCCGTCGCGTTCGAATGTGAGGTAGAACGCCATGTGGTTAATACCGGCGCAACGATAGTTAATCTCCTCGATCGGCACGCCAATATCCTCTGCCAGTTGTTCGGCGGTTCCCTGCACGCTATGACACAGGCCGACGGTCTTGATGGTACTGGCACGACTGATGGCCCAGCAGTTCATCGCCATCGGGTTGACGTATTGCAGAAATGTGACATCCGGGCACAACTCTTCCATGTCCTTGCACATCGAGAGCAGCACCGGGATGGTACGCAGACCGCGCATCACGCCGCCAATGCCAAGGGTATCGGCTATGGTTTGCCGCAGGCCATACTTCTTCGGTATTTCGAAATCAATCACTGTGCCGGGTTTATAGCCGCCAACCTGAATCATACAGATTGCATAGTCGGCACCGTTGAGGGCACGTCGCCGATCGGTGGTGGCTTCGATCACTGGTCGCGCGTCGAGTGCTGCAGCAACTTTGTGCGCCACGATCTCGGACGTGCGCAGACGTTCCGGGTCGATGTCGAACAGCGTCAACCTGGCATCGGATAACTCCGGGAAGCTGAGAATGTCACCCATGAGGTTCCTGGCGAACACGGTACTACCGGCACCAATAAAGGTGATTCTAGGAGCCATTGTACGACCTCACTTTCGCTCGTGGCCGGCGACCACTCCGGCGTCCTGACCTGTCGAGCGTATCCCATTATGCCACAAGATGGCACGCCTCCATCGGTTCCAACTGCCGATCAAGGCCGCTGGTGGCGTTACCAGCAGCATACATTGCTACGCCCACCCTGCCAGGACACATACAGTACCGTTCGTGCGAACATCACACCTGCTCGCAAAATGTGCATGGCATGTCGTCGTCTGGTATACTCACGGCATGACCGGCACGGCCACCAGTACCAGCGCAGGTTAGACAGCGAGTAGTATGACCACCTTCTATCTGATCCGTCACGGCCAGACCGACTGGAACGCCGAGGGGCGCTGGCAGGGCAGCGCGGATATACCGCTCAACGCAGCCGGGCGGGAGCAGGCCGAACGGCTTGCAGCGCGCCTGCTGGCACAGCGTACCTGCTTCGATGCGATCTATAGCAGCGACTTGCAGCGTGCATGGGAAACGGCGACCGTCGTGGCCGGCATGCTGGGGAACGCGCCTGAACCGTTACCCGCATTGCGCGAGATTGACGTAGGCGCCTGGAGTGGGCTGACCCACCGTGAGGTGAAAGCACGCTTTCCCGACCTGCTGGCGCGTTTTGAGTCGGGCGAAGATATTCCGCGCGGTGGAGGCGAGACCTTCGGCCAGCTCTACAATCGCGTCGTTGGTGCGGCGGAGCGCCTGGCGATTGAGCGGAGCGGGCAGACTCTGGCGCTGGTGACCCACGGCGGGCCCGTGCGCGCGTTGCTGTTGCATGCCGCGCGTGGCCTTGTCGGTGCGTTGCCGCGCCCGTTACATATCGGCAACACCGCGCTGTCGGTCATTGTGCGCGAAACAACCGGCTGGCGCATTCTTGCCGTCAATGATATGCTGCATCTCGATGCCGCTTCGCAGGCACCCGACATGATGGATGCGCAGCGCGATGATGCCGAACGCGCCTGATGCGAATCGCCCACCGGGGCAACAGTATGGCCCTGTGCGTTACGGTACGCGGCGGCGAACAGGATATCCGAGATGCCGAATGCGCATGATCGTTACCTGGTAGAGACACCGGAAAACATCGAGCTGGCGTATGACGTCGCCGGGATTGGTTCACGCTTTCTGGCCGCAATCGTCGACAGCGCGTTGATTGGGGTGGCACAGGTCATCCTGTTATTTGCGCTTGGCCTGGCTTCCGAACTGGTTGCATTTGCCGAGAGCGTGCTGCTGGCGCTCGGCGTGGTGCTGGGATTTGCGATCGTATGGGGGTACTATATTGCATTTGAACTGGTATGGAACGGCCAGAGTCCTGGTAAACGGCTGATCGGTCTACGCGTGGTATCGGAAGGCGGGCGACCGATCACCGTACTTGGCTCAGCGATTCGCAATGTCATCCGGCTGATCGATTTTCTCCCGGCATTGTATGGCATTGGTGTCGTGACCATGTTCATCGATCGGCGGGCCCGGCGTCTGGGTGACCTGGCAAGCGGGACGCTGGTTGTGCGTGAGCGTGCTGATGTCACCCTCGAAACGCTGGTGCGCGAGGCTGCCACGCCACCAGTGCCGGACCCAGACGATGAAGCGGCCGGTCTTCCTGACATATCTGGCCTGACAGCGTACGATTACGCGCTGCTGCGCGAGTTTCTCGACCGCCGCAGCGACCTGGCCCCTCCGGTGCGTCGCCGGCTGGCAACACGCCTTGCCGAAGGCCTGAGCGCCCGCCTTGGCCTGCCGCCCGGCTTCGCTGCCGAGCAACTGGTCGAGCGCATCGTTGCGGCGTACCGGCAACAGCGCCACGACCGCTGAACCGGTGATGCGCTGCTGGCCGGGTTGTCCGTGATACACCTGGTGCCTATCCGAATAACGGATGGTTCGATGTCATTGCACGCGCAGCGAAGCGATCGAGCGGCGCGAGCGGAGAGTGCTTCAGCCACGCTGCGCTCGCTGCAGGTGGTCGCTCACGCTCCGCGCAATGACAAAGTCGAACGTACACGGAAGAGACGTAACCTATGCACAATCGCGACGAAGTGCGCCTGACGGACCTTGCCGGCTGCGCTGGCTGAGCATCTAAAATGGGGCCGGGCGCCCTGACGCAAATACTTTCGGCGCTCCGTCTACCAGCGCACCCGGCGCTCCTTGTCGGGCCTGCGGCAAGCGATGATGCCGTGGTCTATCGTCTCGATGAGCACACAGCGCTGGTGCAAACGGTTGATTTTTTCCCGCCAATTGTTGACGACCCATACACGTATGGCGCGATTGCCGCGGCCAACGCGTTGAGCGATGTCTACGCGATGGGCGGGCGGCCAATCCTTGCGCTGGCAATTGCCGGCTTTCCCGAGACGCTCGAACCCGAGGTGATGAGCGCGATTCTCCAGGGTGGCGCCGATAAGGTGGCCGAGGCCGGCGCGGTCGTCGGCGGCGGGCATACCGTGGTCGACCAGGAGCCGAAGTATGGCCTGTGCGTCACCGGACTGATCGACCCGGCGCGGGTGACAACCAGGAGTGGCGCGCAGCCAGGCGACATCCTGCTGCTGACCAAACCCATCGGCACGGGACTGGTGACCACAGCATTGAAACGGCGTGCGGTGGACCCGGCGCACCTTGAGGCGGCCGTTACTTCCATGCTGCGACTCAATCGGCACGCCGCTGAACTGGCGCGACACGTCGAGGTTCACGCTGCTACCGACATCACCGGGTTCGGCCTGCTTGGCCATGCGGCTGAAATAGCGCGCCAGAGCGGCGTCGGGTTGCGGATCGCCGCGGGCAGGGTTCCGCTACTGCCAGGCGCCTTGACTTACGCCGAAGCCCGTATCGCGCCCGGTGGTCTCACCCGCAACATGGAGTTCGTCGCGCGTGACGGCTACACACAGTACACTGCCGGCGTGAGTGAAGCGTACCGCCTGCTGCTGAACGACCCGCAGACCTCGGGGGGGCTCCTGTTCGCCCTCCCACCTTCTGCCGCCGCCGACCTGCAACGCCTGTGCGCCGATGCCGGGCAGGGATGCTGGCCGGTTGGCGAGGTTTTCGCCGGGAATCGGATCGAAGTACAGGAATAGCGCGCCGGGTCGCGTCACCCTTCGCGGAACACGGGAACACGCAGGCGCATCGTCGTTCCCTCACCAGGCAGGCTTTCGACCATTATCTCACCACCGTGCGCCTCAACGATCTGCTTCGCGATCGCCAGGCCCGGCCGGCTGCCGCCGCTCCGTACGCGCGCCCTGTCACCGCGCCAGAAGCGATCGAAGAGCGGTATTCGCCAGAAGAACGATCTCCCCGCCTGCCGGTACGTGGCGTAGCGCATTTCCCAGCAGATTCGCCAGGCCCTGCACCATATGCTGCGGATCGACGTCTAGCTCCAATACCTTTCAAATAAGGCATTATGCACCGCACAGCCCCCCACCCGACCTCCCCCCACCGGGGGGACTCTCAAGGGTAGAGTTTTTCAGCAGTCGGTGGCATGGTGTCAAGGGTTTTTGAAGGTGCGGCATGCTTCTGCTACGATATGGTTACCACACCCAATCGTCAGCAGGAGGAT
>JACAEQ010000139.1 GCA_013388755.1 Chloroflexota bacterium | reverse complement strand
GGGAGGGAGTCCGCCTCCTACCTCCAGCGGGGGGAGGTCGGGTGGGGGGCGGTGCGGTGCAGAACGCCTTATTTGAAAGGTATTGGCTCTAAGGCACGGTTACGATCTGCGATCCCCTTCCGCCGGGTTGAAATCCACCAGCGTATCGGGGCCCAGACTTCTTCTGAACCAGTCGGCACCCGGTCCGCCGGTCAACCTGTCGCGGCCCAGATCCCCCGCAAGCGTATCGTTGCCGGCGCCGCCATCCAGCGTGTCATCGCCCGCGCCACCGTCCAGTGTGTCATCGCTCCCATTGCCGGTGATCACATCATCGCCGAGACCACCGCATAGCAGGTCGGCCGCATCGCCGCCACTCAGCACATCGGCGCCGGTCAGGCCGAAGACGAGGTTCGAACGCCCGCTGTCGCCGGCCAGCCTGTCAGCCAGCAGCGACCCGATGAGCACATTGATCTCCAGGACCGTACTGGCCTGTCCATCGTATGCGGTGATCGTCACTACGCCGCGAGCCACATCACGGATATGCGGTGTAACCGTGATTTCTATCGTCCGGTTGGCGCCCGACCCGGCGAAACGAATGCCATGGATCGGGACGTTTGCCGGATTGCTGGTGCCGGCTGTCAGGGTCACTTCCTGAAGCGGCGTATCAACATCGCTGATCGTCAGGCTGAACCGGCCGCTCGGGTGGACGGTTGAGCAGAAACCGGCGCCGCCATTGATCGCAATCACCGGCGCATCATTGACCGGCGTGACGGTGATGGTTACCGTTGCTGTGGCCATCCCGCCGTTGCCATCGGAGGCGGTGTACTGGAACGTGAACTGGCCGCTGAAATTCGCCGCCGGCGTATACGTGAAACCACCATCGGCATTCAGCGTCACGCCAGCCGGGGCACCAACCAGCGCCGCCGCCAGCGCACCACCCTCCACATCACTGTCGTTCGCCAGAACGCCCGGCGCCGCCACCGTCAGCGGTGTATCCTCCGCCGTGACGTAGCTGTCGTCCACCGCGACCGGCGGCGCGTTCACCAGATTCAGCCCGACGAGCACCGGGTCGTGATCGGATGTACGGTACGCATCCGTCGCGTAGAGCGGCAGGCTGGTCGACTCGCGTTCAAACGACGCCTCACCGGCATCCTGAACGGTGTCGTTATAGTCGAACAACGGCACCTCGTCGGCATTGATGTGCCACTCGGTCACATCCGCCACCTGAGTGGCCAGGCCGGGGCTGGCCAGAGCGTGATCGAGGTAACCGAGCTGGCCGCTGAAGAGATAGCTATAGGCGCTTGCGCCGACACGGGTATCTATCAGATCAATGTAGCCGGCCGCCTCCAGCGCGCGAATGGGATCCTCGTTGCGGTAACTATTCAGGTCGCCGATGATCAAGACGTCAGGATCAGCGCTACCCGTCGGTCTGGTTGCAATCCAGCGAGCCAGAGCGGCCGCGGCGCGGGTGCGACTGCTGTTCCAGAAGCCCTGGCCATCACCCTGGTCGCAGTCGGGGCTTGCACCGGGCCCCTGCAACGTGCAAATGCCGGTTGCGCCACCCAGGCCGGAGTCACCTTTCGACTTAAAATGATTGACCACGACGGTGAAAACCGCGCCGGTGCCATTCTGGCGGAAGGTCTGCGCCAGGGCCGGGCGCGAGCGGCTACTGTCGAACTCAGGATCAACACTGCTGTCGAGGATGGCGAAACCGCCGACCGGCGTAACGGCGGCGGGCCGGTAGATGATCCCGACGCGAATGGCGTCGCCGCCGATCACGTTGGTGGCAATCGAGGCGTATGCGCCAGGGCCGGCAAGCGCGTTCAGGTCCGTCACGATCTGTAGCGCCGGGTCAACGCCGGGAGTGTTTTCCAGCTCGATCAATCCGATGATGTCCGCATCGAGGCCAAGCAGGGCCTGAGTGAGCTTCTCGCGCTGGCGAACCAGCTCGGCGGCACTGTCGGCGCCGCGGCAATCGGCGGTGCCTGCCGGGCCACAGTTCCCAGTCGAGTTCGACGCGGTCGTATCAACGGTAAGGAAGTAGTTCAGCACATTGTAGGAAGCAACCTTCAGGCTGCCATTGATCGCCGGCGCGGCCGGGCGGGCGTTGACGCTTGTAAATGAATACGTAAACGCCGGCTCGACAGGGCGAATGCGCCAGGCGTCCGTACCGGTCTGGCCGGCAAACGACCAGTGCAGGACACCGGTGAGGCTGGTGATCGTATCACCGCCGCGGAAGAAGTTACTGGTGCTCAGGCCGGGGCGCGGCCAGAAATAAGGCCTGTCGCCGCCGGTGATTGCATCGTTCTGAACGTTATTGGTGTCATCGAGAATGATCGTACGGCTGGCGAGATCAATCTGGTGATTGACGAAACCATTGACGTCCGGCAGGCTCACATCGGTAAACTGGCGTGGGCGGCCACCGGCGGCCAGCACCATCTGCCCATACCGCGCAAGTTCGAAATACTCCGCCACGGTGAGCGTCGCCGGGAAGCGTACCAGCATGCCCTCGAACTGCTCATAGTACGCATCGATCGCGGCGCGCGCCGCCGCCAGGTTGCCGGGTGGCACGCCAGGTACCGGCAGCGTCACTGTGGCCGGTGTCGGCAACGGGTTATTCGAACTGAGCACCTGAACACTGGCCACAGTGGTCGCGCTCAACTGGCTCATGTTGAAGAACTCGCTGGCATTGCCGGTAACCTGCACGCGATCGCCAACCTCGACGTTCACCGGGCAGCCGCTACAGAAGACGAAGATGCCCTCCGAGGTCGCCGGGTCGCTATCCACGTCAACGTCCTCTTCCTGCAGGAAGAAGCCACGTAACTGGCCACTGCCCTGCGTCTGGTAGTCGCCGATCACGATTGCCTCAACCGTGAACGGGCCGGCACCGGTAACGGCGGCACCACTACCCTGAATCTGGTGAATGCGGGTGATCGCCGGGCCGGCGGCAGCCGTGGTGAAGCTGCTGGTAACATCAGCCGCCATTGTGTCCGGCGGGTCGCTGGCATCCTGGTCGCTCACAAGAGACGCGACGACGGTAACGGTGCAGCTCGCGCCGCCGGGCAGGTTCGTGTCAGGGTCGAGCGTGAAGGTCACCGGACCACCGCTGACTGCCAGAGGGACAGGGTTACCGGCACAATTCAGGGTGAAGGCACCGGGCGCAATCGTGACCGCTTCGCTGAACGTCATACTGATAGTGGTATCCACCGGCACGCCGGTCGCACCACTCGCGGGAATGACGCCGGTAACGAACGGCGCGGCGTCGCCGGGGGCGATCGCGGCACTGATGGTCAGATCGTCGATCGCCAGCGCCTGATCGCCGCCAGGGCCAGGATCATTGATATCCAGCCAGCGCAGCCAGATTTCCTGGCCCGGAGCGATGCTCAACCCGGAAATCGTTGTGCTGAGCGCCACGCGATTGGCGGGGTTATTGCCATCAAGTGCTAGCGGGCCGGCACTATCCGGTGCAGCCACCGGTGCAACAAAGTCGAGACTATCAACATCGATCCAGGTACCGGTCGTCAGTGAGGTCGCACCAACCTGATAGCTTACATCGAGGCGCTGATTCTTCGTGGTCGAGCCATCATTGCGCCACTGTTCGCCCGTGTAGCTGACGGTCATCTCGGTTATCGTTGCGGATGTGTCGTTCACGAGGCGCACGCCATAGTAAATGGTGCCTGGTGTTCCTGAGGAAATGGAGCCAAGCGCACGCTCGTTGCCTGACGTGCTACCAAAACTGTAGAGCGCGCCGGCATTGTCCGAGCCATTACTCGCGCGATAGGTCGTAAAGGCGCCGCCATTCTGGCGAGTGGCATACCAGCCTGCCAGTGTACTGTCATCAACCCAGGGGTTGCTGGTGCCACTGGAAGCCAGGCTGTTGAACTCCTGACTGTAGACTGCGCTCAAGGGAACTGCGGCAGCCTGAACAGGGTGCGGCGTACCGATCATGGCGGCGAGCAACGCCGCAAGCGTGGCGACGGCGACCGCCAGGCGTGTGGATGCGCCGCCGCGGCGGCGATGGACATGCAGCATCTTTCCCCCCTCTGTACACCACAGGAAACGGTGCCCACGGCACGCGCCGGCAACACATCTGCCGGCCCGCGTGACGATGGCGTGGCTGGTGTGATCGAAAAACCCTGCGATAGCCCTCATTGTACCCATGCCCTCATTAAGGAGGCTACCAAAACATGTTAAGCAATGGGTAGTACGGAATGACAATCTTCTCATATACTACACCCGCATCCCACGCGATATTCCTTGACACTGTACTCTGCCGGGTGCTATGCTGTTAGCAACGCCGGCGCGGCGCTCATCGCAGGATACATCGTAATGATTTTACGCGCTGCATATTCGCGTCTATTTCTGGTCTCGCTCGTTCTACCGCTGATCGCATCGCTCCTGACTCCCGGTAGCGCGCCACCGGCCAGCGCCAGTGGCACCATTGCCGCAACACCCGCCGCCATCAGCGAGATAGCGGCGCCTGGCCAGCGAGTCACGCGCGCCCTCACCATCACCAACACCGGTGGCGATCCGCTGACTGCCGCGTTGTACGAGGCGCGAACCCAGGCGCTGCCGGCAATCACCGGTGCCGCCGGGCCGACACGCGTGCCGCTGCCGTCGCAGGATCAACCGGTGGATGCGCGCCTGGCAACGGAACTTGCCACACCTGCCGCGCGTGGCCCGTTTATCGTCTACCTGCGTGACCAGGCGGATCTCAGCGCCGCCTACACCCTGACCGATTGGGCCGAACGTGGCTGGTTCGTATATCGCGCACTGGTGGAGCACGCCAATCGCACCCAGCGCGGTTTGCGCGCCGAACTTGCCGCGCGCGGGTTGCCGTATCGCCCGTTCTGGATCGTCAATGCCATCCAGGTTGACGGCGCGCTCGCCGACGCACAGGCACTCGCCGCGCGCAGTGAGGTGGCGCTGGTTCGGCTCGACGCCACGCTGGCGATCACACAGCAGGCCGCAACGCCGGCGGCGATTGACACTCGCTGCAGCCCGGACGGCAATCCGGTCTGCTGGAACATTCGCGCGATCGGCGCCGATCGCGCATGGAACGACTTCGGCGTCACCGGTAGCGGGGTCGTCGTCGCCTCGGTCGACACCGGCGTCGCCTTCAACCACCCCGCCCTGCGCGACCGTTACCGCGGAGCGTCTGGCAGCGGGGAATACAACCATAACTATAACTGGTATGACCCGCAGGGTGCATTTCTTGTTCCAACCGACGAGAATGGCCATGGCACGCACACGCTCGGCACCGTACTCGGCGCGCTCGACGGCGGCGAGCGTTTTGGCGTGGCGCCCGGCGCGCGCTGGATCGCTGCACAGGGATGCGACGGCTCATACTGTTCCGAAAGCGACCTGATTGGTGCGGCACAATGGCTGCTCGCGCCAACCGACCTGAATGATCGGAACCCGCGCCCGGATCTGCGCCCCATGATAGCCAACAACTCATGGGCCGGGGCCGGCAACGATCCGTGGTATGCCGGCTTCACCGCGGCCTGGCGAGCCGCCGGCATCTTTCCGGTCTTTGCGGCCGGCAATGGAACTGGGGCCTGCAACTCGATCGCTTCGCCTGGTGATTATACTGATGTGGTCGCGGTCGGCGCCGTCGATCGCAACAATGCCATCGCGTCATTCAGCCTGCGCGGCCCCGCAGCCGATGGCCGTATGAAACCGGATTTCACCGCCCCTGGCGTCACCGACGGTACCGTCGGTATCTATTCGTCGGTTCCTGGCGGGTACAACACTCTGCGCGGCACATCAATGGCGACGCCACACGTGGCCGGTCTGGTCGCGCTCCTCTGGTCGGCCAACCCGGCGCTGATTGGCGATTATGATGCCACATATGCCATCATGCGCGATACGGCGCGGCGGATCGCCACCAGCGATTGCGGCGGCACGCTGAACGGCGGCGCGAATAATGTATACGGCTGGGGCGTCATTGATGCCTACGCCGCCGTGGCGCGGGCGCGGGTGGATGTACCCTGGCTGAGTCTCGCGGCCCCTTCGGCGATGCTTGCGCCAGGTGGTAGCACCACGGTTGATGTCACCCTCGATGCCGGGCTTGTCCCCGGGCCGGGAACCTACACCGCGCGCATCCAGATCTATCCCGGGGACCTGGCCCGCGCGCCAACGACAGTAGAGGTAACGCTGCAGGTGCTCCCGCCGGGCGCCGTGGCAGTGACCGGCGCCGTGCGCGACGCAGACACCGGCACGGCACTGGCGGCACGTGTCGGCGTCGCCTCAGGGCAGACGGTGGCGACAGCAGCAGACGGTAGTTTCACACTCACACTGGCACCTGGAACGTACACACTGACGGCATCCGCCCTCGGATACATCCCGCAGCAACAAACGGTGACCGTGCCGGCAGGCGGGCCAATCACGTTCGCGCTGTCGCCCGATGTGCCACGCCTGGCACTGTCTGCTGACCGCGTAGCAGCTACGCTCGACTTTGCCACCGTGGTCACCGAGACGATCCAGATGACGAATCAGGGCACGCAGCCGCTCACCTTCGAGGCCACGGTTGCATACGCGCCATTCGGTATCTACCGCAGTGATGAGCCGGGCGGGCCGGTATACCAGTGGGTCGATCTTCCGCCCGACGCGCCCACCCTTACCCTCACCAACACCAGTCGTATTGACGATGTGCCGCTCGGCCTGAACTTCCCACTCTTTAGTTATGTCTATACCGAGACATCCGTCACATCGGACGGCGCGCTTTCGTTCGGCTGGCCATATCAGTATACCGGCCTAAAGGAACGCTGTCTGCCCGCCAGCGAGGCATTCTACGATCTGCTGGCCCCGTTCCGCGCCGATCTCGATCCGTCACGTGGCGGGACCGTGCGCTACGGCACCATCAACGGCGGCGGGACGTTCGTCGTCAGCTTTGAGCGCGTTCCGGCGGCAGACGGCCCATCAGAGGTCACCTATACCTTTCAGGCATTACTCCACGCTGACGGACGCATTGTCTATCAATACGCTGACCTTGGCGCGCTGCCGGCACGCCTCAGCGTCGGTGCGCAAAAGAATCTGGCGCAGGTACAACTGATCGGGTGCGGCGCCGACACGCCGATTGCTCCAGGGCTGGCGATTGAACTCCGTCCACAGGCCCGGCCGGAAGGATGGGCCGACGTGGGTCCCAGGCGTGGCATCGTGGCGCCTGGCGCCAGCGCACCTCTGGCTATCACCTATCGCTGGCAGGCACCGCCGCAGGGGGCGCGCCTTCGTACCCTGCTGACGATCATCAGCAGCGATCCACGCCGGCGCACGACGACGGTCACGCTTGATGCAACGATGCGTGCAGCCCCGCATGGCTTCTGGTTAAGCATCATTGCGCGCCGGTAGCGTCCCGTCGGCATGGTATAATCAGAGCCCGTTCACTCCGCAACGACGGTATCATGTATCCACTGCACCCAATGACCGTGCACCTGCCGATCGGTTTGTTGATCGGCAATGCAATAATGACCGCGCTCTACCTGTGGCGCGGCGATCGCACGCTCGAAACGGCAGCCTACCATTGTCTGTGGCTCGGCTGGCTGTTACTATTGCCGGCGGTAGCCAGTGGCACGCTGGATGCGGCGCGCCAGCTCACCGACCCGGCGCGATCGCATGATGATGAACTCATCTGGGTGAACGCCCATGCGCTGGCCGGGTTGGCAGTGATGACCGTCTACTGGCAGGCATGGCAGGCGCGGCGGCGCAACCCGGCATTGCTGGATGACGCACAGCGGCGACGCGGTTACCTGGTGCGGCTTGGCATCGGTGTGGCGTTGCTGATCTTCACCGGATGGATTGGTGGTTACCTGGTCTATACACTACGCATGGGCGTGTGATGCACGCGCCGGGGATACATGCAAGGAGATTGCCATGATTGGTCTGTTCTTCTATCTGTTGCTCTGGACGCCGCTCAACCTGTTGCGCCGGATATGGTGGAACTGGACGATCGAAGGGCGTGAGAACCTTCCTCCCCGGCCACAGGGCGTCATCCTGGCAGTCAACCACCTGCACTGGAACGATATTCTCATCGTTGGCGCATCATTACCATTGTCGCACCGCCCCTGGTGGATCGCCAAGGTAGAGCTGTTCAACAACCCGATTGTTGCCTGGTGGTTCCGCCAGATGCATGTCATTCCGATCAAACGTGGCAAGCGCGACGTGGCGGCGCTTGAGGCGGCTGAAGAGGCGCTCAAACAGGGTGTGGTGCTGATCGTCTTCCCCGAGGGGCACCGCAGCGATACCGGGCAGTTACAGCCGGGGCGCGGCGGCGCGGTGCGCCTGGCGGTGCGCACCGGTTGCCCGATCGTTCCTGTGGCGATATGGGGAACCGAAGCCGGGATTGGCGCCACCTGGCGGCGCCATCCAATCGCCATCCGCTTTGGTGAGCCGTACCATCCACAGGTCGAGGGCACCACGATCCCCTTCGACCGGATGACCGAGCTCACCGACGACATGATGCTACGGATCGCATCGTTGATGCCGGAACGCTACTGGGGGCATTACCGCGAACGGATGCTGGCCGGAGCACGGGTTGACCATTGAGCCGTACCGACCGGCGTCACGCCGTCTGCTCTTCCGGCCCAAGTATCAATTCCGCAATATACACCGCCAGGCGGGCGGCAAGCGTCGTCAGCAGCAGGCTGAGCAACCCGACCAGCAGGCGCCGTTTCATTTCGTCGTCGAGTACCATGTCTCTCATAGGTGCCTCTCCTCCGGCGGCCATTATACCATGTGCATACGATGCGCACGTCCCCGGCCATCTTGCCGTTCGTAAGCCATCCTTCCACGGGGTCCCACATTGCCGCAGATCTACGCTCGTTCAAGGTTCGGGAACGCGTCACGGAGCCTGGCAACAATGGAGCCGGCCACCACACGCGCCTCGGCGATCGTTGCACTATCCGGTGGAGGAAGCTCCAGCGACCGCGTGTCACTCCCGGCGCCGAGGGGCGGGCGGCGCGCCAGCAGTGCAGCCGCGGCAATCGCCCCGACCAGCGCTCCGGCAATCATGCCCATCACAAGTGGATCGTCTTTTTCCTGATCACCCATCAAATCACCTCCAGGTAATCAGCGTCGGGGAGCGGCGGAAACGGCGCTGCCGGGATCGTCTGGTACCAGTAGGCAACCGACGCAATATCATCCTGTAACGGCAGGTAACGCCCACCACTGCGCCAGCCAAGCGCCTGGATCGTCACGCGCAAGTCCTGCGCAAAACGGATCGGATCGGTGATGTGCCAGCGGTACATGCCGAACCGTGTCTGTGAGCGATAGAGGCCATCAGGGCGAATAACCTGCGGGAGACCGGCATAGGGAGTGGTGAACTCACGATAACCGCCGTTCTCTTTGCCAACATCGAAATTGTACGAGCCGCAGAAGTAATCTTCGGTGCCGGTGCCGCAGATCGTCGGGTATTCGTCGTCACCGTCAATGTAGAATTTGATCTCGCCTTCGCCCCACCAGCCACTATTATTGGCACCCCAGGCCATGTACGTACCGACATAGTGCCCATGCCCGCGCACACCATCGAGCAGCGTATACACCGCCCTGTACGGCAAGGGGTTGGCACGGCGAAACTGGGCATGGAAGTACCCGGCATCGTCAGGCACATCCGTCTCAGCATACGTGACCTGATAATAGAGCGTCATCTCCTGCGCCGCGATATTCGTCATGGTGATCCGGTAGCCCTTGCGATAGGGCATCTCCCAGTAGCAGTTGAAGGCGCTACCCGGATTGACGCACACGGCCAGCGAACTGACCTGTGCATACTGCCCCCAGCCACAGGCAAAGAAGTCGCCGACCGGGCACTCGACCGATGGCGTCTCCTGGTCATCCCAGTAGATGCGCAGGATAGTGTGGCGCCAGTGACCAGTGGGTGTCATCCAGATATGCTGGATGGCTCCTGAGCCACGCACGTCGGCGAGGACGCGCGTCTCGCCGGGAGCGATACGGATCGAGGGCGAGATCTTCCATCCGACGCCGAGATCGCGGGCGCACGACGCGCCCGTGCCGTCAATGGCCCTGCCACCCTGTCCCTTCTCGCCGGTGACATTCTCCGGGCTAATTGAACGCGTGCGCGCCTTCGACAGGTGCGCCAGGTTGCCCAGGTGCATCCCCAGGCCGTTGAAGCCGGTCATGATTGCCCTCACCACCATCTGCTGCAAGCGAGCGCGCCACCCGCGCTTCCCGTGTCTGCAAGTATGCCACGTATTATACCGAATGCTCGACGATAGAATCTGTTCCATCCACTGCCCCTGCCCCACACGATGTCACATCGCCCCGCCGCCGCAAAACAACATGCGTTCGAGAAGTGTGCGCAGTGACGAACAACTCTACCTTCACGGTCTGCGCCTCGCTTGTGGTAAACTATCGATCTAACAGGGTTGTCTGACTCCGCATCACTGGAAATTCTGTGATATCTCTCAATCACCGTCTTCGCCCGAGGGTTCACCGTGACCGACAATAAAATCATCTATTCCATGATCCGGGTCGGCAAGGTCGTGCCGCCGAACCGACACATATTGAAAGATATCTCGCTCTCGTACTTCTACGGTGCGAAGATTGGTGTCATTGGCCTGAACGGGTCGGGCAAATCAAGCCTGCTACGCATCATGGCCGGTGTCGACCACGATTTCCTGGGCAAGACGGTGATCGCGCCCGGCTACACGACAGGTTATCTGGAACAAGAACCGCGCCTTGACGAAGCGCTCACCGTGCGTCAGGCTGTTGAACAGGGTGTACAGCCGATTGTGGACCTGCTGCGCCGCTATGATGAGATCAATGAGCGTTTCAGCGATCCGGATACCGACATGGATGCGCTGATCGCGGAACAGGGCGCGCTGCAGGAGCAGCTTGACCACCTCGATGCCTGGGATCTCGATAGCCGGCTGGAACTGGCGATGGACGCGTTACGCTGCCCGCCCGGCGACACCCCCGTCGCGGTCCTATCCGGTGGTGAGCGCCGTCGTGTCGCGCTCTGTCGCCTGCTGCTCCAGAAACCTGACATTTTACTGCTCGACGAACCAACCAATCATCTCGATGCCGAGTCGGTCGCCTGGCTCGAACGCCACCTGCAGGAATATCCAGGCACGGTGATTTGCGTCACCCACGATCGGCATTTTCTGAACAATGTCGCTGGCTGGATTCTCGAACTCGAACGTGGCATGGGCATCCCGTGGCGCGGCAACTACTCGTCGTGGCTGGCGCAGAAGCAGCAGCAACTCGCATCCACCGAGAAGGCTGAGAGCCAGCGCCAGAAGACACTGGCGCGCGAACTGGAATGGATCAATGCGGCACCGCGCGCGCGCCAGGCGAAAAGTAAGGCCCGTATCGCCGCCTACGAACAGCTCCTCAGCCAGAATGCCGAACGCGCCGAGCGCGACCTCGAAATCTACATCCCGCCTGGCCCGCGCCTTGGCAATGTCGTTGTGCGTGCTGAACATGTCGCCAAAAGTTACGGCGACAGGCTGCTGTATGATGATCTCACATTTGACCTGCCACCCGGCGGTATCATCGGCATCGTCGGCCCGAACGGCGCCGGCAAGACGACGCTGTTCCGTATGATCACCGGACAGGAACAGCCCGATAGTGGCTCACTCACAATCGGCTCGACCGTCAGGCTCGGGTATGTGGACCAGAGCCGCGAAACGCTGAACCCGGATCAGACGGTCTGGGAGGAAATATCGGGTGGCGATGAGGTCATTCAGCTCGGCAATCGCCAGATCAACTCGCGTGCGTATGTTGCGCGGTTCAATTTCACCGGCGCCGACCAGCAGAAAAAGGTAGGGACGCTCTCCGGCGGCGAACGTAACCGGGTGCACCTAGCGCGGGTATTGCGCTCTGGCGCAAACGTGCTGCTACTCGACGAACCCACGAATGACCTTGACGTCCATACGCTGCGCGCGCTCGAAGATGCGCTGCTCAGTTTTGCCGGTTGCGCCGTCATCATCTCGCACGATCGCTGGTTCCTTGACCGCGTCGCAACGCACATCCTGGCATTTGAGAATGACTCGAACGTCGTCTGGTTCCCCGGCTCCTACAGCGAATATGAGGAGGATCATCGCCGGCGCCTCGGTAAGGCTGCCGACCAGCCGCATCGCACGGTGTACCGCCAGCTGACACGCGACTGATACGAACAACGGCGAGAGGTGCCAGACGATAGCCGATTGTGCGCGCGCAGCGTCCCTTTGCCGGATTGGTACCATATCGCAAGCCTGTCGGAAGCTGTACGTTCCGCCGCATGTGTTGTGACACCCGTTACCGATCCTTCTCTATACGTTGCACAACTACTACCACAATCAAACATCGGTTAATGGTACAGTGGTGTACAGAAGGGATCGTGATATGTTTCACGATGTGCCGAGAGGAGGTAAGCGCCAATGGAAGTCCCAGCGTACGTTACAAATGAGAAGCTCATACAGTGGGTCAAGGAGATGGCTGACCTGTGCAAGCCTGACCATGTGCACTGGTGTGATGGATCGCAAGAAGAGTATGATGCACTGTGTCAACACCTTGTTGAGGCCGGGACATTCATCAAATTGAATCAGGAGAAGTGGCCCAACTGCTTCCTGGCACGTTCCGACCCGAGCGACGTCGCGCGAGTTGAGGATCGCACCTTCATCTGCAGCATCAGCCGCAACGACGCGGGGCCAACCAACAACTGGATGCCGCCCAGGGAGATGAAAGAGACGCTGCATGGTCTTTTCAATGGCAGTATGCGTGGCCGCACCATGTACGTCATCCCCTTTAGCATGGGACCGATCGGCTCGCCCATTTCCCAGATCGGCATCGAGATCACCGATTCGGCCTACGTGGTCGTCAATATGGCGATCATGACCCGCACGGGCAGGCGTGTGATCGAGGCGCTTGGCGACAATGATTTCATTCCCTGCATGCACACGGTGGGTGCGCCACTCGAACCCGGCCAGAAGGACGTTCCGTGGCCCTGCAATCCAACCGTCAAGTACATCGTTCACTTCCCCGAAGAACGTTCCATCTGGTCATACGGTAGCGGCTACGGCGGTAATGCACTGCTGGGGAAGAAGTGCCTTGCGCTGCGTATTGCGTCGGTCATTGCGCGCGACGAGGGGTGGCTCGCCGAGCACATGCTCATTCTGGGCGTCAAGGATCCGAGCGGCAAGAAGACATACGTTGCCGCCGCGTTCCCCAGCGCCTGTGGTAAGACCAACTTCGCCATGCTGATCCCGCCGAAGGCATTCCAGGAAGAAGGGTGGGAGGTCACCACGGTCGGCGACGATATTGCGTGGATCAAACCCGGCCCCGACGGCAAACTGTACGCGATCAACCCGGAGAGCGGTTATTTCGGTGTTGCACCCGGCACATCCTATGAAACCAACCCCAACGCGATGGCGACACTGTCGCGCAACACCATCTTCACCAACGTCGCGCTGACGCCCGATGGTGGTGTCTGGTGGGAAGGCATGACGAAGGAACCACCGCCGGAGGCGATTGACTGGCAGGGGAACCACTGGACCCCGGCGAGCGGTAAGAAGGCGGCGCACCCGAATGCCCGGTTCACCTCGCCGGCATCGCAGAATCCGGTCATTGACCCGGCGTGGGATGATCCAGATGGTGTCCGGATCCGCGCCTTCATCTTCGGCGGTCGCCGCAGTTCGGTCGTCCCACTGGTCTACCAGTCGTTCAACTGGATGTTCGGCGTGTATCTCGGCGCAACGATGGGCTCCGAGATGACGGCCGCCGCCTTCGGCAAGATCGGCGAGGTGCGGCGCGACCCGATGGCGATGCTGCCATTCTGCGGCTATCACATGGCCGACTATTTCAATCACTGGCTCCAGTTCGGCCGCACCATCCCGAACCCGCCACGGATCTTCGGCGTGAACTGGTTCCGCAAAGATGCCGACGGCAACTTCCTCTGGCCCGGCTTCGGCGAAAACATGCGGGTACTGAAGTGGATCGTCGAACGCGCCAACGGCCGGGCGGTCGGTATCGAAAGCCCGATCGGCTGGATGCCACGCTATGACGATATTGACTGGCGCGGCATGGAGGACTTCAGCGAGGCGAAGTTCACCGAACTGATGTCGGTTGATCGCGACCAGTGGGCGGCAGAGATTCTGCTCCACGAAGAACTGTTCATCAAGCTCTACGACCGGCTGCCCAAGGAGTTGCGCTCGATCCGTGACCTGAAACTCTCGACGCTCTGGCGCTCGCCGGAGCACTGGGACCTGCTCGATAGCGGTCACTGAGGCACGTTACGCCAGGTAGCATTCGATCGTACCGGCGGTACCTATCGTCTCTGGTGGCGTGGTGCAGTGGGCGAAGCCGCCGCACCGCGCCACCTTGATTCGGGAACACCTGGTCGCTGCAGCGTGTACCGCTGTGATACCTTGCCACCGCAGCACTCATGTCGCTGGCGGACGTGGTCCGGTCGGCTGCGCCGCACAACGCCCAATGCGCATGACGATCGGGCCTGCCATCGGCTATCACCTACCGGCTCTGTTCACGCTGGGCAAGCGCAATGGAGAGCAACCATGACTGACACCGTTGTCCGTTTCGGCGTCGTTGGTGCTGGCAGCGTTTCCGTTCGCGGGTTACTGCCGCACCTCAGCCAGCCCGACCTGCACGACCGCCTGCGCCTGGTGGCGGTCTGCGACCCGGCACCCGGGCGCGCCGAGGCTGCCGCCGCGAAGTTCGGCTGCCAGTATGCCTTCACCGATTACAGCGACATGCTGGCCGCCGGGGTCGTCGATGCGATCACGATCGCCACGCCCATCGGCCTGCACTACGAGCAGGGGAAGATGGCGCTCGACGCCGGCGTCCATATTCACTTCAACAAGACAATGACCACAACCGCCGCCGAGGCCACCGACCTGATCGAGCGCGCTGCCACTCGTGGGCTCAAGATGGTGGCGTCACCCGGCGAAATGCTGCGACCGCACAATCAACGCGTCAAAGAGCTGATCGCCGCGGGCGCGATCGGCACGCTCTGCTGGGCTGCCTGCGGCGCGGCCTTTGGCCGGTATCACGAGGAAGAGCGCGTACGCGGCGGCGCCGACCCGTTGAGCAATATTGACCCGACCTGGTATTATCGCAAACCGGGCGGCGGCCCGCTCTATGATATGACGGTCTATAGCCTGCATGCCCTGACCGGCATCCTTGGCCCGGCGAAACGTGTCACCGCCATGTCGGGAGTGCGCCTGCGCGAACGTGAGTTTGCCGGCAAGATGCATCCCGTCGATGCCGATGACAACACGCTGATCTTGATTGACTTCGGCGATAATCTCTTTGCGCTGGCATATGGCACGCCGGCTGGCCGGCTCACCGAAGGCTTCGCCGGTAGTTACTTCGGCACGGCAGGATCCATCGTCGGGCGTAAGCTGAACGGCGAACCATTTGACTATCCCGGACGTGACGAAGCCGCAACGCATTCCCAGGGCGATCAGATCCTGCTGCCGCATGTCGTCGGCGTGCACCGTGACATTGAGGAACAGCATGTGTGGGAAGACATCATGCAGCTGGTCGACTGGATCCGTGACGATACGCCAACGATCGTTACCGCCGAGCATGCGCGCCACGTGATCGAGATCATCGAAGCTGCTTATCGCGCCGCTGACACCGGTCAGGTGCAAGAACTGGCCACGACGTTCTGAGAAATTAGTACTATCGGTGGCATCCGGCATAGTACTGTTGTGTACGGGTTAAAGAGACTTTCGCGTTATTGCCCGCAGCATCCGTACCTGGTACACTTGGTGCGAAGCTGGTCATTCGAGCGAGCAATCACATTCGCCGGCTTCAATGGGACACTCAGGCTCACGAGACCAGACGAACACGTCACAGCACAACATCGCACCCGGCATCCTTGCCAGTCTCGTGGAGACGCGCACGCCCGCCTTACCAGGCACCAGTACGTTGCTACGCAGCGCAGAAGTCTGAGGACGAACCAGACGAGAATGGCCCTGGCAGATGCCGGGGCCGTTCTCGTTGGATGGCGGTCACCGGACCACCGGCAAGCCGGGGACACGCGTGCGGATGCGATAGAGCGACGTGCGCGCCGTTATGTAGAGAGTCTGGCGATCAGCGTCACCCCAGGCACAGTTCGCCGGGCGTTCCGGCGTGACAATCACCCCCAGGCAGGCGCCGTCAGGCTCGAAGACCCAGACGCCGGTTGCACCGGTGACATACAGGTGCCCCTCAACATCAATCTTCATTCCATCCGGCGAGCCAGGTTGCGGATGATCCATGTCGGCAATGATACGCGAGTTTGCCAGGCGCCCGTCGGGCAACACATCGAATGCCCGAACATGGCGCCGGGGCGAGTCATCAATATACAGCGTCGTTTCGTCCGGTGAGAACGCCAGTCCATTCGGCCGATCAAAATCATCCACCAGCAGTTCAATCGTTCCATCCGGCAGAATGCGATAGACCCCGTTGCATGGCTGCTCGCGCTCTTCCGGCTGGATGCCGTACGGTGGATCAGTGAAATAGATCGTCCCATCCGACTTCATGACGACGTCGTTCGGGCTGTTGAGGCGCCGGCCGCCGTAGCTATCCGCCAGGGTCACCGGCGCAGCGCCTGGCTCGGCGCGCGAGACGCGCCGGCCACCATGTTCACAGGCAATGACGCGGTTCTGCCGGTCGAGCGTGAGACCGTTTGAATTGCCGGTTGGCTCCCGCCATACGCTCACGCCATCGCCCGGATGCCAGCGGTACTGGCGATTCGCCGGGATGTCGGAGAAGATCAGAAAGCCCTCCGGGTGCCAGACCGGGCCCTCGGTAAACTCAAAGCCGCCGGCGATCCGCTCAGGATCGCCCGGCTCCACCAGCGATTTCAGCTTCATGGCGCGCTTCCTCTTACTGACGCGGACACACCGGTATCGTAACACGAAAATCTCCACACTCCCGGAAGTTGTGCAAGCGTGACCATTCACGGTTGGGATAAACGATCCTGCCAGTCGCCCAAAACGGGAGTTCGGGGAGGCCCCGAAATGAAGGATCGGCGGCGACATGGCTGCCGCAAGCGTCGAAGCATATCTTCCCGCCGACAGGAAAACACCATTCCCAGGAGAAAAGTGAGCAGTTACGTGCAAACAGGCACCAGCACCTGAACTTGCATGAACTCGTTCCAGCGAGTAGACTCTGGCATAACAACATCGCACCAGGAATACCAGCACCGTGACCGGGTTCGCTCCTGATCCAACAGCCAGCCTCCAGCAGGAACTCAACACGCTGCGCGCCGCCCGCGAGCGCGAACTGGGTGTGCTCCGCGTGCTCCACGATGTAAGCATCGCCTGCCTGGGACAGACCAGCGCCCGCGCGATTTTTGAGGCCATCTATCGCGCGCTGGCGACCGTTTTCCGCTTCGATGCGGCGTATATCGCCCTCTGTAACTCACGTCGCCCGGATACGTTCCGCGCTGCGTTGTTATACGACCAGGGGCGTGTCGAGTACCTGGAAGATGAGCCATATGGCCCGCTCACCGGCATTCTGGTGCGCAACCATGTGCCGTTGTTGTTTCAGGATCTTGCTGTCGAACACAGTGCACTCGATATCACGCCTGAACAGTTCGGTGATTCAACAAAACGGTCGCGCGCGTGGATGGGTGTGCCGCTGCTCCTGGGGAACGAAACGGTCGGTGTGATCTCATTGCAAAGCTACCAGCCGGGAATCTATGATCACGACAGTCTCGCCTGGTTGCAGCGCATCGGCGACCTGCTCGCCGTGGCGCTCGAAAACGCCTCGCTTGCCGAGCAGCAGCGCACGCTGAGCAACGAACTGGCCGGGCGGGTCGCGGCGCGGACGCGTGAACTGGCAACCCTGGCCGCCCTGACCGAAGAACTGGTCCTGCAACGCCCACTTTCCGAGCTCCTCGATCGCTCCCTGATGCTGCTGGTGGAGCAGCTTGGCATGACTGGCGGCGTAGTACGGCTGCTTGTGCCCGAATTGAATGAACTGGTACTTGCTGCAGCGTATGGCCTGCCGCCAGAATATACGCAAGGATTAGGGCGTGTCCCCGTCACCGGCAGCCTGGTGGGCAGCGTGGTGACCGAACGCCGCCCGGTGGTCATCGGCGATCTGGCGCACAATGAGCGCTGGGCGCGCCTTGGCCTGCACTATCGCGCACTCATCAGCGTGCCATTGCAGATCGGCGAGCGTGTGCTCGGCACACTCACCCTGGTTGATACCCGGTCCCGTGTCGTGAGTGATCCCGAAGTCGAGCTGGTGCGCATGATTGGCCATCAACTCGCGCTTGCCGTTGAAAATGCCCGATTGTTTGCCGAGCGCGAGCGCCAGGTCGCTGAGCTCTCGGCATTGAGCGATATCAGCCAGACGGCAAGTACGACACTGGAGCTCCGCACCCTCTTGCGCCATGTTGCCCGTGCCCTCGCGCGCTTTATGCGCGCCGATGTCTTCTCCGTCGTCGTCTACGACGCGGCTCACGGCCTGGTGCGCGATGGCCTGACGATCGACTCCGGCCAGGAATACACCTACTGGCAGCGTCAGCCGCCGCCGCCCGGCTCACTCACGGCCTGGATCTTACAGCATCGCCGTCCATTGCACTTCGGCAACTTACCGGAAGAGATCGGGAGATATCCCGATCTGGGATGGCATGTGGTTGGAGATGAACGCCCGGCCGTTTCATGGCTTGGTGTGCCGCTTGTCGGCCATGAGGACATCCCCCTGGGTGTGCTGGCGGTCCAGGGATATACACGCAACGCGTTCGATGCGCGTGATCAGCGTTTTCTCGCTGCGGTGGCGCGCCAGGTGGCGCTCCACATACAGAATGTGATACTGTTCGCCGCCGAACAGGAGGCGCGCCGCACCGCCGACACGTTACGCGAGGTGGCGCGCGTGTTAAGCGCCGCCTTCAGCTCCGGCGAAATCCTGCATGTCATCCTGCGCGAACTGAACAAGGTCATCCCTTACGACAGCGCGACGATCATGCTTCTTGAGGGCCAGATATTGCGCGCCGCGGCCATGGCCGGCTGGGATGCGGCTACTCCGATGGAGCACATGCACCGCCCGCTCAACCAGCCGGGCGCTGCGGTGTGGGTCGTGCAACACAGGCGCCCGCTCCTGATCGATGATGTGAGCCAGTCACCATTCTGGGCGCCTGAACCGTATATCGCCACCATCCGTTCGTGGCTTGGCGTTCCGTTGCTGATCAAAGGCGAGATCCTGGGCGTATTGAACATCGACTCGAGCCAGCCCGGGCGTTTCACCCGGCGAGATGCCGAAGTCGCCCAGATATTCGCCGGAAGCGCAGCCGTAGCTATCGAGAACGCGCGCCTGTACGCCGAATCGATTGCGCGGCGCGAGCAAGAGCTGGAGATCGCCCGTCGCATCCAGGCCAACCTGTTCCCGCGCACATTGCCGCACCGACCCGGCATAGCACTGGCGGCGCGCTGCCTGCCGGCGCGCGAGGTAGGCGGCGACTTCTACGATTGCTTCCTGCTGGGTGAGCGGCGCGCGATCGCCATCATGATTGGCGATGCCTCGGGCAAAAGCGTCCCTGGTGCGCTGCTCATGGCGATTGCGCGTTCGGTGGGGCGCGCCGAGGCGATCGATCATGAGGAGCCGGCGCTGGTATTGCGCGAGACGAACCGGAGCGTGGCCCACGACGTACCACGCGGTACCTTCGTGGCGCTCTGTTATACGACGATTGAGCCGACGGGAAAGCTGTCGGTCGCGAATGCCGGCCAGTTGACGCCCGTGCTGGCGCGCCCCGACGGAAGCGTGACATACCTCTACCCACCGGGATCGACCCTGCCACTTGGTATTTTCGCCGAGATTCCATACCAGGCGCTGAATGTCGATCTTGCGCCCGGTGATACCGTGCTCTTCTTCACCGATGGGCTGGTCGAGGCACACGACGCAACCGGCGCATTATTCGGCTTCGAACGCCTCGACGCGCTCCTGGCGGCGCATGTCGGTCTGCACCCTGAGGCATTGATCGAATGCATCATCACTGCGGTCATGGCGTTCATGGGCGATACGCCGCAGCACGACGATATTACGCTGGTGGTAGCGCAGGTCGAGCAAGATGCGAGGTCGTGAGTCGTCAGTGTTCAGCAGAAAGCGCGCGATTCCGCGGCCATGGACAGAAGGCTGGCAGGGCACCAGTGGCTCATGGCGCCAGCCAGCCTTTGCCTGACAGGCTATCCTGCAGCGAAGCATTGCCGCATTCAGGTTGCCGCAAGTTCGACCGCCCGCTCCTTTCCCGGTGCACCGTTTACCACGCGGGCAGGCTCCGGTTCATACTGCGCATTGATCAATTCCTTCGCCCACCCGTTGACTGGCTGGATCGATCGGATTTGCAGCACTTGCGTTATCGACTTCGTGTTGCAATACCGGGCATCACGATAATCCTCAATCTCACCACGCTCGAAGGCTGCAATCACCTGACGTATGCCGGCTTCGACCGTCCAGCGCGGCACGTAACCAAGCATGCGGTGGATCTTGTCGAAATTAACCCGGTAGTTACGGCGGTCGCTTCCACTGCCCTGCTCGATGATCTCGGCGCCAGGCACAAGCGAATGGATCAACTCGCCAATCTGGCGAATCGTGTAATTCTGACGGTTCGAGCCAACGTTGAAGATCTCGTTCCGAACCACGGCGAGAGGTGCCTCGAGGGCGTGGAACACGCCAAGCGCCGCATCCTCGACGTGAACGAAGGGACGCCATTGATCGCCGCCAAAGACTGTAATCTTCCCTTCCGTGATAGCCTTCGCGGTCAGTAGATTGATCACGAGATCGAAACGGTTGCGCCCTGAAAAGCCATAGACCGTGCCAAAGCGCAGAATGACCGGTGCGAAACTTTCGCTTGCCAGCTCAAGCAGCACGCGCTCAGAGGCAATCTTGCTCCGCGCGTAGAGCGAAACCGGATTGAGCGCCGAGCACTCATTCAGAACTTCGTCACTGGCGCCATAGACTGAACAGGTGCTGGCAAAGATAAAGCGTTCGACGCCTGAACCGCGGGCAACCTCGGCCAGCATGCGTGTGGCCATCAGATTGACCTCAATCGTCAGATCCTCATCAATGGCGCAGGCAGGGTCACCGACAATCGCGCCGAGGTGAATCACCGTATCAATGCCGCGCATTGCCTTGACGGCCTGATCGACATTGCGGAAATCCGCCCTGATGAGCTCGAGATTGGGATGGCCAAGGCACCCCTTGATTGGCTCGGTGCCAAACAGAAGGAGATCGAGCAGGCGAACCCGATAGCCGCGTTCGAGCAGCATCGGCAGAAGTGCCGAGCCAATGTAGCCGGCACCACCAATAACCAGGATAGTGCGCCCATCACGAGCGGTACGTACCGTACCCGCCAGAGGACGCTGCTCGGAATGCAGCGCCACACGTTCCCAGATCTTCGACCAGAAGCGCGCCCCGATCAGCAACACTAGCGATATCAACCAGGCACTCAGCAGCGCGGCGCGGGGTACAGGAAACACCTGCGGCAACAGGTACGAGAGAAAGCCAAACACCAGGTAGCCGGTGCTGACCGCCTGCGCGATGACCAGTACCTTGTATCGACTCGCGTACGCCCGGTTGCGCGTGTAGAAACCAACCAGCGCAAAGATTGGCAAACAGATGAACAATAGTACCGGAAGCCCGATAATGAATGAACGGAAGAACGTGTCCATCAGCTGCGGTTGCGAGCCGGCACCGGCCATCAACACGAACCACTCAAACTCGAGCGTTAGAGCCAGCAGATAGGCGCCCGCCAGCATCAGGCCGTCGGCAATCACCCGGACGACTATTTCAGGGCGCCAGTGGCGTACATCGAATAGCGACCCCACCATGATGAACTCCTCCCTGTGCTACGAGTCCGCCATCATTGGCAGATGTTCCAGACGCCCTGCATCCGGTGATCATGCACCACGCAGCGGACGCTCGACAGCGGTTACGCCAGCAATACGGATACGCCGGCAGCAACCAGATACCTGCACATCGATCGATCTTCCGGCAAAGTTGCCCACGACCCATCACTTGCCACACTCAACCTTCCCGGAAGGTGGTCAGGCTTCCAGAGAGATCATTCCTGGACGAGATCTGCAACTGCAGCAATCACATCCTCCAGATCATGCTCACTCATCAACGGATAGAGCGGCAGCGACATGCTACGGTCATAGATTGCCTCAGCCACCGGCAGATCACCACGCCGGTAACCAAACTGCTCGGCATAAAAAGGATGCAGGTGGACCGGGATAAAATGCACACTGGTGCCAATCTTCCGATCGCGCATCGCCTCGGCAAAGGTGGCGCGCTCGATGCCGGCACGCGGATCAAGCTGAATGACGTAGAGATGGTAGACATGATTGCGGTCACTGTGACGTGTCAGCATGCTGACCGCAGGCAAGGCGCCAAAGGCCTCATCGTAGCGCGCGGCATAGCGCTGGCGGATGGCAGTGAACTCATCCAGACGGCGGAGCTGGTGCAGGCCGAGCGAAGCCTGGATGTCAGTCATATTGTTCTTATAGCCTGCAGCAATGACCTCGTAGTACCAGGAGCCGGCACTGGTGTAGCGCTTCCAGGCATCACGACTCATTCCGTGGAGGCTGAGCAGGCGCATACGCTCGGCAAGGCTGGCATCAGCCGTGGTAATCATCCCGCCTTCGCCGGTGGTCAGGTTCTTCGTCGCATAAAACGAGAAGACGGTTATCCGTGTCAGACCTGCCGGCCCCAGCACATCGGACCCGATCTTCTTACCGCGATAGATGCTGCCAGCAGCGTGGGCAGCATCCTCAATCACCGGCAGACCACGCTCCAGCGCAATATCATAGATTGAAGCAAGATCGCAGGACTGCCCGGCGAAATGAACCGGAACGACCGCTTTCGTACGCGGTGTGATGGCCGCCGCAATCGCCTCCGGCGTGACATTGCCGTCAGCGCCCACATCCACCAGGACTGGCCGCGCGCCAAGATGCACAACCACATTTGCAGTGGCACAGAAGGTGAGAGTCGGAACGATCACCTCATCGCCCGGGCCGATTCCCAGAGCCGTAAGTGCAATATGCAGGCCAGCGGTACAGGAACTGACCGCGATGGCGTGTTTCGTTCCCACGTAGGCAGCAAAATCAGTCTCAAAGCGTTTGACCTTCGGGCCCGTACTGATCCAGCCTGAACGCAGCGAGTCAACCACTTCGGCAATCTCTTCGTCGCCAATCAGAGGCAGGGCATAGGGCAGGAACTGCTCGCGAACGGGGCGCTTCTGGCGCATCAATGCGCTCACTCTAGACCTCCTTAACGATTTGACGAATAGAAACAAACGCTTCGGCTGCCGGCACGCCGACATTCACGCCGCGCTGCCATGCATAGATCCGGGTCGCCTCGATTGAACGCGGGTGTGGGAAAGGTCTCACCTCGCTCTGATGCGTCTCGGCATAGGCTGCGGCAGCGCGCAGTTTATCCTCGAGTGTGGCCGTGATCTCCACGAAGTGCGTTGGTACGAAGGCCGTTTCGGCAAATGGCGCGCCCCATTCAGTCGAGGAAGCGACCTCATAACTGTATGCCTGCTCAACCGGGCAGGCGCTGGTCGGGCGAATCGCCACCAGGGTCGCCGCGAAGATCGCCCGGTGATCCTGGTTGGCATCACCGCGGTGATGCGTGTAAACGATCTGGGCACCCAGTTCATTGATCACCGCACTGATTGGCCGGATCAGATCCAGGAGCGGCAGCGCATCGAGGCGCTGGTCAGCCAGGCGACCAAAACGCACATCTTCGACCCCGAGAATCGCACAGGCTTTCAGGGCAGCAGCCTCTTGCGGCGCCGTCACCGTATGCCGTGCCGTTACACCGTCGGTCATGATCATGACCGTCACCTGGTCGCCCTGGCGAACATGGCGGGCAATCGTTCCACCCATCCCATACGTTTCATCGTCTGGATGGGCAGCGATAACCAGGACTCGTTTCGTCATATGCTGCTCCTCATTGAGATACTGGCGCGGTCGTGCCACGCGGCAACGCCGGATCTACACAACACCTTCCTGAACACTCACGTGCGCATTTGCCATACTGAGGATCACAAGGCTATCCGGGCCACAATTGAACAACAGGTCAATCGCAGACATCGCCGGCACGAAATCACCCCACTGCTGCGGATAGACCGGATGCTGAAACTCCTGATAGCGCACGGCGATACCATGCTCGGCGAAGGCCACCTCGTCCAGGTACGTGCGTCCCGCTCTGCCTGAAAGGTAGGTTGTTGCACCGACGGCGCGGCAGATCGCCAGATTGACCCTGGTCGGCCCCCGCTCGGTGATACCCAGCTCGGACGCACGCACAAAGCGCCCACCAAGGCCGAATTGCTCAGCCAGGTACGTAATGAACGTTATGTTGAGCTCAACCAGTGATTCCCAGCGGCGGTTGTAGAGTTCGGTGAAGAACGGCTTATGGGCCGCAAAAAAGGGCGCCCTGGCATAACTCTGCGTGATCAGCGCAAGACACTGCCGGCCCCAGGCACGGTCATTACAGATCTGGGTATCCATAATCGTCTGTTCGGAACGACCGGCCTTATACACCGGAACAGTCAGCCACGCCGGGCCCTGTGCCGTCTTGATGCGATTACGATTCTGGAAATCATCCTTGGCAAACTGGCATGTATCGAGCAGGACGAAGAGATCGGCCTGGCGCAATTTATCGAAGAAACCAGTCCAGGGTAGATGTTCAGGCTGATGGATCGTTACCAGCATACTGTTGCTCCTGACCGCTTTGCGACACACAGCGACCCAGGCGGGCGCCGCCGCGGCGTCCACATCTCTGAAGCTACGAATAACCGTCTGATCTACACTTCCGTACTCATGAGCCGGCGCCGCGGCGGCGCCCAGGTATGAACCACGATACAAACAATCACCTGCACCATGACCTGCAGATCGAGGAGGAGTGACTGGTGCTGGATGTAGCGAAGGTCAACCGCCAGGCGTGCGGGCAGGTGACGGCGCAGATAATGTTCCTGCAACGGCACTCCTGGAGGAGGCGGATCATGGTAGGTAAAGTCAGGATACCAGTAGACATCCGAGGGCGCCGCGAGGCCCGGGCGCACGCTGAGGGTGCGGCGCATCTCCGGTGTATAGTACCGCTCCACGATATCCCAGTCCTCCGGGCGTGGGCCAATCACCGACATATCACCACGCAGCACATTCCACAGCTGCGGCAATTCGTCGATGCGCAGGCGGCGCAGCCAGCGCCCGACGGGGGTGATCCGGTCGTCATGCTCCTCGGTCACGCGACGATTCACATCATCGAGGCCGACGCGCATGGTACGAAGCTTATACATCGTAAAGGGCACACCGTGACGCCCGGCACGCCGCGCCCGGTAGAAGGCCGGACCAGGTGACGTCAACCTGACTGCCAGAGCGCCTGCCAGGATCAACGGCCATGTCAGGGCCAGGCCGACTCCGGCGATGATGAGATCAAACAGGCGCTTGCTCATCGAAGCGTTCCTTTCGCAACACAGGGGGCAGGTGCTGCTGTTGGGCAGGTTGTCGGCCCTCCAGATAAAAACGAAGCAGTCCTTCAGCCTTGCTGAGAGTGACGCTCTCAGGCCTGGCCTGGAGCATCCGCCGGATCAACTTGTGGGACAGCGGGTTCATCAGGGGAGCAACCATTCCGTTGAAGCAGACGCGCTGGCGTACTGGCCTGGCTCTATACCCCATCAAGAACTTGAACTCATCAACGCTTGGCGGGGCATCGAGCGAATGGGTGCTGTAGAACACGGCGCGCACACCCGGCCGGCTCAGGACATCGCTACTCACGGTAAAGCAGAGCGCGTTGTTCACGTAGTGGTCGAGATAGGCGCGATGACTCTGGGACGTGAGCACCGAGACGACATCATCAACGCGAGCGATCAGCATACTGGCCGCGAGCTCATCGCCAACATAGGCGCCCCATGCCTCGAAGCCGGGCAGATCATGCGCCGCACGGCACAGCGCCACCCATTCAGCCTGCTTCATACTCTGCGACCTGCCCTGGCGTTCAAGCGTATCGCGCTGCAACAGCCAGCCCTTGTGAGCAAGGTCGTCGAGACTGATTGGCGCCACACGACTCGCGCGCAGCCCGCGGCGCACCTTGTTGCGTGTGCGTGGACCGATGTTGTCGATCGTGTAGGCACCCGCATCGAAGACGACGTGGTAACTGAGCAACCCCTCAGGCGCATCAGGCGAGGTCGAGTAGCGCAACCCCACAGCGCCGGCATCGCGCATCAATGCACGCAGCTCATGGTCGGCAGGTGAAAAGACCTGATGAAACGGCACCGGCTGGAACACGCGAGCGCCAGCATCGTACCAGAGGCTGCCGGCGCCGCGGATGATACGACTCCCGCGCCTGCGCAACCACTCGGCAAGGATCTCACCGGTCATGCCTCCACCTCCTGGAACCGTGTTGCGGCCCGTTCGCGCAACCGTGGCGGCAGCAGGCACATCTGCAGCGCATATGTCTCATCGAGCATCCGCTGGATCGTATACTGCTCCAGGACGCGGCGACGCGCCTCAACGGCGCAGCGCTGCGCCAGATCGCGATCGGTGACATAGCGCGCGATGGCCGCCGCAATCGCTTCCGTCGCCCGGGTGGGCACCTGAAGCCCGGTCACCTCATGGTCAATCAGTTCCGCATTTGCCAGAATGTCGGTTGTCACGATCGGGCGCGCGGCAGCCATCGCCTCGAGCAACGAGATGGAGAGCCCCTCCCAGAGCGATGGGCTCACAAAAATGTCAAGGCCATCAAGGATCGCAGGAATATCGCGGCGGAAGCCGAGAAAACGCACGTCCTGCCCTGACCCAAGCGTCTCCTGCAACTCCGCCAGCATCGCGCGTTCAGGGCCGTCGCCGACGAGCACCAGGGTGAATGGCCGCGAGCCGAGGAGCTTCCGCAGCGGAACCATCGCCCTGATCAGGCTGGCATTGTCTTTCTGGGCAGCCAGACGGCCCGTGTTTCCGATAAGCAGGTGATCGTCCGGTATCCCGAGCTCGCGCCGCAGGCCCAGGCCGGCAATAGCCGGGCTCGACGCAATGAACGGCGCCGGGTCGATCCCATTGCAGATCGTCGCCAGCTTCCAGCCTGGCGCGCAGTGAAAACGCCGGGCATTGATTGCGTCCGCGTGGCTGACACAGATCGTGCGGGTGGATGCCAGGGTCGCCAGGTACTCCAGCGGTGTGTAGAAGAGACGCTCGCTGGCTGTTGAAAACTCGTTCACGGCCCAGCCGGCCTGATGGTGAAGAATGACCGGAATCCCGACAAGCCGGGAGATGATCCGGCCCAGGAATCCCGGTGTTGCGGTATAGGTATGGACAACATCGTAGCGCCCGTTGCGCAGCAGTTCATAGAGTTGCCTGGCCGCGCGCAACTGGAGGCCGGGCACGATGTCGCGCGGAATCAGAATGTGATCGATCACACCAAGGCCTTCGATGCGTCGTAGCTCCGCAACGACGAGCGGATCAGTCGCCAGGACGTCCACCTGCCAGCCGCGCTCCAGCAAGTACCGGCACCATTTCATCAGCAGGTAATCGCCTCCACCATAACTGGAATTTCCGGCTATCTGTAGTGCTCGCATGTTTTTCTCTCTCCGGCAATGCGCGCCTTGCGACGGCCATTGCCCTGAGTGCCTATCCGAATAGCGGATGGATGGTTAGATGGCATTGCGCGCGAAGCGAAGCAATCGACCAGCGTGAGAGGAGGTTGCTTCAGCCATGCGTTGCTCGCTGCACGCTACCGATCGTGCTCCTCGCAATGACACGCGGCGCATCGTTTTTCGGACAGGCACTAATTGCGCCTTCCAGACGCATCGACCTTCGGCAAAAACAGGTCCAACGTACATCGCGCCGCAACTGACGTCACCCGAGGGACCATCGTAGATGTGGGTGTCGCTGTTGGGCGAGCCGGCGCGATAATGGTGCGTGCGATCTCGCACACGGCCGGGAACAGTTCCGGGTGTTTCGCCAGATAATCCGGATAGAGATCATTGTCCCAGCGCCACGGATACCACCAGGCGCCCGCTATCTCCGGTTGCGCATAGACCAGGCGCGCATAATCGCGCATTTCGTCGGCTGTCGGCATCCGCAACTGGTCACCGACATGGGACATAGATGGCATCGTCCAGATCAGGCGTGACGTGGGCGCGTGGCGCCGCAGAGCATCAATTTCACGCTGGATGTGGGCAATGAGTTCCTTGCGCTTATAGCTGCCATCGGTCATAAATGGGTAGAAGGCTGTCTGGCAGTAATCGCACACGCCAGGAGCGATCGTTGTCGCGCTGCCTCGCTCGGCCCAGAATGCAAACCCATTGATCTCGGAGTACACCGGAACCGGCGAAATCGCCTTGATCGCCCGATAGAGCGCCTGCTGCTGCGCCGTCGTATAGCCGCAGCCGTCGCATTCGTTCCAGTAGGGCTCGTGCAGGCCATAGACGGCAAACAGCGCCGGGTGACCGGCTACACTCCGCAGAAAACGTTGCGTCTGGGGATCAATCGTCCACACTCCAGTGCGTCGATCGAGCGTCCAGCCTTCAGGCCAGAGCCAGGCCACCACCTTGAGCTGCTGGGCATGAGCGGCGTCAAGATAGCCAATCCACTCGGCAGGGCCATCATCGTAGGCAAAATCGTTAAGCACTACCGTGAAGCCAAGCCGCCGCACCACAGGCAACTCATCAACCGGCACATACTGGGTGCCGTAAAACGGGAACACCGGATCGCCGGCCCGGCCAGTAGCGGCGATCGGCATCAGATGATTCACCGCATCTCCTCCTTCCGGCCTGCTCCCGACTCCCTGTGCTCCAACTCCGACAACTGCCGCGAGTGCGACCAGGGCGACGGCGACCGAGAATGGCGTCCACCATCCAGACATCACGGGTATCCTTACTATGACTCAGGACTCCGGCTCGACGCTCTGGCGGCCCTGATACAGGAGCATCCATCGCCTGCTGATGGCGGCCACGACGGTTGTGCACAACGCCCGTATTTCCTCGACGTGCATGGTCAGCAACATCCCGACAAGCACCACAGCACCCAGGCTACCCGCCAGTACAAGTATGACCAGTTGAGCGACGATCGTCGCGTGCCCGGCCCACGCCGTCAGGATTGATGACTGCCCGATGATAAACGTCATAGCACCGGCAGTCGCCAGTGCCGCGACTACCGTCCGCGCGATGAGGCTCATAACCGCCCGGTTCTGACCCGGCCCTGCGATACCGTTAAGGGTCAGGGCAGCCACAACGCCGGCCACCAGTTGCCCGGCTGCGTAGGCCCAGGCAATCCCCGCTGTGCCATACACACCAGCGAGGGCTGGAGCAACGCTCACCATGGCAATCAACTGCGCAATGGCAATCACTACCGGAAACAGCGGGCGCCCGGCTGCGTACAGGTAACTTCGCGCCAGCAGCAGGTACCCATACAACGGGATAGTCAATGCATAGATACCAAGCACAAGCGCGGCCGTGCTTCCATCTGCACCTGTTCCCTGCTCGAACAGCAGCCGGGTCACCGGCTGCTGCACGGCCCAGATCATCGTCCCGATCGGCGCGCCCAGGATGACGACCAGTCGCACGCCGGCCAGGAGTGTTGCGCGCGCCTCGCGCAGACCGGCGGCAGTTCGTACCGACAGGCTCGTTGCCAGTGACGAGAGCGACACGACCTCAACACCGGTGAAGAGTGTGTTGCCGATGACGGAAGCGAGCCGGTGACCATAACTCAGGGCGCTGATACTACCGGGAGGGAGGAACGAACCGATTACCCGTTCGGCGACCAGCACTCCCTGACCGACCCCCTGTTCGAGCAATGGGAGGGTGAGCATACGTCTGGCACCAACGGCGCGCAGCAACGGCAGATCGATCGCCGGCCGGAAGTGTGGCCCGATACGCCGCCAGATAACGGCGCCGAAGACGAGCGCCTGCACCAGCGCCGCGATACTATAGCCAAGGGCCAGATAATCGATCTGCAGCGCGCCGGTCAGCAAACCAGTACCCACCACCACAGCGATGACCGTCACACCGCGTAGGAGTTCGAGCGAGGCCGGGGCGCCATACAGATGATGTGCATTAAGGAACGCGCGCATGACCCCGATCGGGGCAACAAAGAGTAAGCCGGCAAGCATAAGCGCTGACAGCCGGGCTGCCAGCGCGCTCGTCTCAACATCAAGGCCAGGCGCCAGCAACCAGCTCAGTGCCGCACTCGCGATAACGGCGCCCGCTGCCAGTACTGTTGATGCGATAACCGCCAGCGTGAACAGGCTGTTGAACACAGCCCAGACCCGCTCCTGGCCGCCATGGGTAGCCGCGCTGATGAAGATCGGCGCAAGACCTGACTGGCTGGCCGGGTAGATCAGCGACTCAACGAGAATGAGCAGCGTATAGGCGACAAAGAAGGCATCTGTCTCGCCTGTCAAACCGAAACCGGTAATCACCACGACATCAACCGCCAGCTTCGCCACGACGCCCAGGCCCATAAACAGCGATGTGCGGCCCGAATCTGCCGCGAGCTTTTGTGTTGCTGCACCACTCATCGTTTCTGCCGCTCCTCGTATGACTGGACCGCCGCCACAATCCAGCAGAGCGCGAACAATACCCAGAACGAACGCCAGTGGATCAAGTCGATGACCAGCCCGTTGAGTAACAGCCCGACCATACAGGCAGTGACGACCCGTGCCGACAGCCCGTGCACCCGATCCGAAGCGCTACGTGCACGGCGAAAGCAATAGAAGAGCGGCACGAGAAGCGCGATAAAGAGCGCCACAAAGCCAAAGACGCCATACTCGGCAAACGTGCGCACATACAGACTATGCGCATCAAACAGCATCCCTGGCCCGATCCCGAACAGATGGCTCAGGCCGGCCTCGATCCCTACCATCTGCGTGCCAAACCGGTCGCTATCGTACGATTGCAGCGGGGTCGCCCGCCAGAGCAGGAACGACAGCAGGTTGAGTTGAACAACCAGTACTGCCAGCACAACCAGACCCACCAGAGTAAGGAGGATAAGCCTGGCCCACTGCCACCACGAGAGCGATCGGGCGCTCATCGCCAGGTAAGCCATGAGCGCGACGAGCAGGTTCGCCCAGCCAGCACGTGAAAAAGCCAGAAATACCCCGGCGCACAGTGCCAGCATGGCGCCGATCTTGAGCCATGAACGCCCCGGAATAAGATGCGGGCGGAGCAACTCATCAAACAGAAACAAGATTGGCAGGATGAGAAACGGCGCAAAAACATTGGCATCTTTGAAGAGTGCCAGCGCGCGCTGTTCGCGAATGAAGAACTCGCTTGTCGGGCTCAGCCCGAAGAGCTCAAGGCCGACCAGGAAAACGGAGAGCAGCGCCGCAACAACGTAACCGAACAGCACAAGGCGCATCCGTTCTTGCGACGTGATGTAAAGCCTGACAAAATAGGCCAGACCCATCAAGTAGAAGGTGATCACCAGGTAGCGTATGCTGTAAACGAGATCCCGGGCAACCAGCAATGATGCAAGATTGATCGCCACAAACACCCACAGACTGGCATGAATGATCGATGCGTTCTGCAGCTCCCTGAGCGACAGACGCCCCGCCAGCAGGCCAAGCACAAGCAGCAGGGGCAGGAGCATGTCAACCGGTGCCGGCTCCCAGCGCACGACACCAAGACTTGCAATGCCAAGAAAAACGAGCGCGTGAAAGCGCGCCAGGCCAAGGGCAACAACCGGGATGACACCGATCAGGCCCAGCAGGAGCAGGGGTGCCAGCTGGGGGGCGGTGTACAACACCAGGGCTGCCATCGCTCCGGCAATCCCGCTCAACCCGATTGCAGCCAGCGCGAAAACGCCCACCGTCTGCAGTTGCCCGTGCTGGTTCACGGCAATCTTCTCCTGAAATCGGAGGAACGCCATATCGCTCGCTACTCTCGTGTCAGATACCGGGAGTTACAGGGAACGCTAATCACTACCAGTCTGCGTGCTGATATCTGCCGGGCCAGTCAACAGTCGTTTCGGCGACCTGACGCTATGACCAGCGATCAATGCCGATATAACGGGCCGGTCAACCAGTACCGCACCCAGCACCCTCGTTCCTGCCTGTTCCAGGTGCGTCCGCAGCTCGGCAAGTACAGGGGCGCGACTTATTCCCGGCTGGACCACAAGCACAGCCGCATCGCACGTGACGGCGACATCAAGGCTATCAACCTCTCCTTGTGCCGATCCGCAAGCGACAATAACGACATCCGCCTCGGTCTTGAGATATGCAATGACCGACGTGAACTCGCGCGAGGCAAGCAACCCGGCAGCGGCAGCAATCTTCGGACCCGCCGGAAGAAAGCGCAGATTCGGCACCGCAGTTGGCACAAGCTTTGTGACAACATCATCTACGCTCCTGCGCAGTACGGTGGTAAGGCCACGGTCATTGTCACGACCAAAATGCAGGTGCAGCGATGGTTCATGCAGGCCAGCGTCAACCAGGATCACCCGTCTCCCGGTCTGAGCGATACCAGCCGCGAGATGCACCGCTACAACGCCCGTTCCAACGCCATAATCCGTGCCTGCTACAACAATAGCAACCGGGTCCTGACCTGATATCTGGGCAACGATTCTGGCACGCAGTTTCCGGTAAGGCTCCGGCATGAGCGCTCCCAGGTCATTCAGGATACCCGACGATCCTTCGAGTTGCACCTTGCTGTTACCGGATGCCACTGCCAGAGTCTCCAGTCCGGTCCCGCGCAGAACATCCCCAGGGGTTTCAACGAAACCAGACAGTGTATACCGAAGCACCACAAGGCCAGACGCCATCAGCAGACCCAGGATCGCAGCAACTGCAACATTGATCGGTGTGCGCGGGAAGACCGGTCGCAGAGGCGGCGTAGCTGGCTCAACGATGGTCAGTGAGGTTCGTTGCCAGGTCGTGCCAAGCAGACGGGTACCTTGCGAGCGGAGCGTCTCTGCCAGTGTATTTGCCAGCAGCGCGGCCTCAGATGCGCTCTGGTCCTCGGCGCTGATCGTCACCAGTTGCGTGCCCGGCACGATCTCTGCACGGATCCTCCGGCCAAGCTGCTCATGGTTCACCGGCAGGCTCAACCGGGCAATGATCATGTCAAGAACCGGCCGGCCTTTCAGGAGCTGAATGTAGGTCTCGGCCAGCAATTGACTGCGACCCAGCGTCTCTGAGACCGACTGGTCACTGCGCGCTCGTTCGCTAATGAGCACCGTCGTGGTAGCCCTGTAGACCGGGCTGAGCTGCCGGCTTACCAGCAGGCCAGCCAGGCCAGCGATCACTGTGCTGATGGCAAGCAGCCATCCCCAGCGTGCCAGGTGTTGAAGTACCGGTTTCAGTTCCAAGGTTGCACCTTCTGCGTTTCGCATCCAATCTGCCGAGACCTGAACACGTGGCGCGCGCTGCACACCGGCATGCGAGAACAGGTCATACCACACCCGGTGAGCCAGCTACCACCGGGGACCGAAGCATGCGGGCGTGACATAGCAATTGACACAACGACGTGTCGCCTGCCAGGCGCCCGGTGTTGTATCAAGTTCCGGTCTGGTTATACTCGTTGTAGTAGTAGTAAATGGGGCGTGATAATGGTAGGCCAATGGCACCCGGGTAAACAGGGGAGAATTACCCTACTTCACATTACAGAATGTTCAGAATACCTGATTGGAATAGTCAAAACGCTTTTACCAGATGGCCTGCCCGGCAACGGGGTCGCGTGGCGGACGAGTCTTTCAGGGTACGCACTTGCGCGATAGTAGCCTGCAAGCGACGCTGATGAACGGCTTGGGGTGCCCTACTCCACTCAACCATTGTAGGCCACTCCACCGCTCTCCCGGTAGTGATCGAGCACGGCGGCGGCCTCAGCGCGTAGCACACCGCGCACCACGGCAATGCTGCGCTGCTCCAGGTAGGCATACGATGCGGCAAAGACTGGCCCTTCATCAAATCCCGCACGCTCGGCGTCCTCGCGGGTCGCACCGCATACCAGGCGTGCGACACCGCTCCACAGTGTCGCGCCAAGGCACATCGCGCATGGTTCGCATGAGGTCACCAGTTCATGGATGCCACCCCCGGTTCGCAGCGTATGCGAGCCAAGCCGCGCCTGGGCGAACATCAGTGCCATGACCTCGGCGTGTAACACGGCATTCTCCAGCCGCAGCACGCTATTGACCCCTGCGGCAACCAGCATGCCATCAGCGGCGCGGAACACGGCTGCTGCGAATGGGCCGCCCGTGCCGCACACGATATTCTCCCGCGATAACTCGATGACAAACCGCATACGCGCTTCATCATCATGCAGGTGCATGGGAACGGCCAGCCGTTCGGTGAGCCAGTCGGGCAGCGGTATGGTGATAAAGAAAGGAAGCTGATTCATCGGCATTCCCCCTGTGTTACTATTAGGAGCATTGTGCACTTCTTCGCACAATAATACAAGGGTGCCCTTATGATCGACGATCCATGGCCAGCCGCATCGGCGCGACCCTCCGGCTGGAGCGAGCATGACTCACAGACGTTCATCGATCTTGGCCGGTATGCTGTACCCGATCGCGAAGCGCAAATCCGCATAATCTGCTCGCTGGTTCCCGCCGGCGATGAACCGTTCCGCGCACTTGATCTGTGCTGCGGCGAGGGATTGCTCAGCGAGGCGATCCTGGCGCGCTATGCACACGCGACTGTCACCGGTATGGATGCGTCGCCAACAATGCTCGCGCGCGCCAGCGCGCGTCTTGCGCGCTACGGCATGCGCTTCCACACGATACGGTTCGACCTGACAGCGCGCGACTGGCGCGATCCCGGCATCCATGCGCGAGCGATCGTGTCGTCACTTGCGATTCACCATCTTGACGATCACGGCAAGCGGATGCTCTACCGCGATCTGGTTGCGATGCTTGCACCCGGCGGCGCGCTGATTATTGCCGACCTGGTGCAGCCTGCCGATGCGCGTGGCGTAGCACTGGCTGCTGATGAGTGGGATATTGCAGTGCGTGAACGTGCTATGATGCTCGACGGGTGTGACGACGCGTTCAAGCAGTTTGAGCGCGAGCAGTGGAACATGTATCGCTATCCGGATACCGACCCTGAACCATATGACACGCCATCACGGCTGCACGATCAGCTGCTCTGGCTGGGCGAGGCAGGCCTGGTTGGCGTTGATGTCTACTGGATGCGCGCCGGGCACGCCATATTCGGCGGCATCCGTCCGAAGTCGGATTGACGAGCCGGCCGACGTATGGTACCGTGCACGCAGAATCAAGCGTTTGATCAAGGAGAACGCCCATGACAGCACAGGCTACAATTCGTGTCGGCACGTTCCTGCGCCGCGGCGCGGGTGCACGCGTCGACGAATGCGCCTGTTGCTGCTGATGGCGTAAGGTCCGTCAGCCTCCCAGCCCGGCATGTGCGTCGCCTGGCCGCTACTTGCGAGCACCCCCTATAGTGGTACGTTCGCCTGTTCTGCGCGTCAGCGACCGATGCAGCGCTGATCCCCTCTCTCCCCCCTGAGCCTCTTCACGGCCGCAGGCGCATCCTATGCCCTGCGGTTGTGCGATTCCAGCGCGGCAATTCACGCGGCGCCAGCGATTGCCTGCTGCTGGCTGCTGCGGCCGTGCCGCCGTAGCCGGCAGCCTTGAATCGTCACAGGCACCCGGACTGACCATTTTGAACGGCCGGTGCAAGCAAGCCGGTTACCACTCATACAAAACAGACAGGATCATATGAAGCCCAGAAAACAAAGCTACGAAAGCAGCCGCGACGTGCAGCGCTGGCTCAAGCACCAGCGCGCGTTGCACCCGGCTGCCGATACTATGTTCGAACCAACGTTCCTCGCCGGGCGCCGCGACTCCGACTGGGTTCTGTCAGCACTCAGCGTGTTTCATGCGCAGGGATTGATCGCCGATGTCGTCGGTCAGGCAAGTAGCGGCAAAGAGGCGACTGTCTACTGCTGCACCGGCGGCCCGGCCGCCGATGTTGCCATGCTGGCAGCCAAGGTGTACCGGCCGCGTATGTTCCGCAGCCTGAAGAATGATGCCATCTACCGGAACACACGTTTGAGCCTCGATGAGCACGGGCATCCGGTCAACCGGGTACGCGGGCGGCTCACGGCCAGCGCAAGTGAACGTGGCCGCGAAGTACGTGTGGCATCATGGATCAAGCTGGAGTACGAGGTACAGGAACGCCTGTTCGCTGCCGGCGCGGATGTGCCACAACCGTATGCCCATACCGGCAACACGATCGTGATGGGATTTATAGGTGAGGATGGCATCCCGGCGCCGCGATTGTGCGATGTTACCCTGAACCGGGCAGTTGGTGCGCGACTCTTCGACCGGTTAATCGCCAATGTGACTCTGTTTCTGGCGCACCATGTCGTGCATGGCGATCTTTCACCCTACAATGTCCTGTTCGACGGCGAACGCGTCACCGTGATCGATATGGCGCAGGCGGTGGACCCGCGGTATGGCGATGCTGCGTACACGCTGCTGGAGCGAGATATCGCCCGGCTGTGTACATTCTTCGCGCGCTACGGCATGCGTGCGGATGGCGTCGCCATCACTGCCGATCTGTGGAGCCGCTATCTTACCGGCGATCTTCCGGCAACACTTCAGGAGGTCGTATGACAACAGCAATCCGGCAGTACTCCGTCTTGCTGATCGCCTATCTTGCGCCACAACGCGCACGTGTCGCTCTGCTGGCAATCCTGATCCCTGCCAGCATTGGATTGCAGCTTGCCGCGCCGCAGGTGCTGCGCACCTTCATTGATGCGACGCAGCAAGGCATCGAACATGGACCGTTACTGGCGGTCGGGGCGCTGTTTCTCGGCCTGGCGCTTGGCCAGCGCCTCGCCGGGTTCGCAGCGCTCTATCTTAGCGAATATATCGGCTGGAACGCAACCAACGCGCTACGCGCCGACCTGGCGCGCCACTGCCTGCAGCTCGACATGGGATTCCACAAGCAGCGCACTCCCGGCGAACTGATTGAACGCATTGACGGTGACAGCAGTGCACTGGCAGGTTTCTTTTCGCAGTTCACCGTTAAAGTGCTGGGGAATACGCTGCTGGTGCTCGGCATCCTGGCCATGCTGTGGCGCGAAGCATGGCGCGTCGGCCTGGGGTTGAGCCTCTATACGGTGCTCGCCTTCGCCGCGCTGGTCGGATTGCAGCGTGTCGCGACCACGCGCTGGATTGACGTATCACGACGACGCGCCGAGCTATTCGGCTTCATCGAAGAGCGGATCGGTGGCGCAGAGGATATCCGTGCTTCAGGATCCGAAGCTCACATCCTGGAGCAACACGCGGTGCTGTCGCAGCGCGGCCTGGAAGCCGAACGCGGCGCACTCATGGCTGGCAACATCACATCTGCGGCCACCACGTTTCTGTTTGTCGCCGGCTACGCCATCGGCCTGGCACTGGGAGCATGGCTGTACGCCAGTGGCCAGGCAAGTGTCGGCACCGCGTTTCTGGTGGTCTATTACATTGGCATGCTTGCGCCGCCGCTGGAACGCATCCGTGAGCAGGCCGAAGATCTCCAGCGCGCTGCGTCAGGCATCGCACGCATTGAGGAGCTGCGCCGGCTCAGCCCGCGCGTTCACGAACGCCCGATCGCTACGCTCCCCGCTGGAGCGCTTGACGTGATATTCGACGACGTAACGTTTGAGTATGATGATGACGCCGCTGAAGATCGTGCGTCCGCCATCGCGAGCAAGGCGTCGCCACGCACAACCGGCCCGGTATTGCACAACATCTCATTCCGGTTGGACGCCGGAACGGTTCTCGGCCTGCTGGGCCGTACCGGCAGCGGCAAATCCACGATTACACGCCTGCTGTTTCGCCTCTACGATCCAGGGGCAGGCAGCATCCGGCTCAACGGCCATGATCTGCGCGACCTTGCATTCGACGATCTGCGTACGCGGGTGGGCATCGTGACGCAGGAGGTGCAGCTATTCAATGCGACGCTGCGCGACAACCTGACACTGTTCAGCCGGCGAATTGACGATGCCGAGATCGAGCGGGCGCTGGGCGAACTGGGACTGCGCGACTGGGCATTACGCCTGCCGCATGGGCTTGACACGCGGCTGGGTGTCGGCGCCGTCGGGCTCTCGGCTGGCGAGGCGCAACTGCTGGCGTTTGCGCGTGTCTTTCTGCGTAATCCCGGCCTGATCATTCTTGACGAAGCCTCGTCGCGCCTCGACCCGGCAACTGAACGCCTGCTCGAACAGGCCATCGACCGACTGCTGGCCGGGCGAACCGGCATCATCGTTGCACACCGCCTTGCCACTGTCCAGCGCGCTGATATGATCGCCATTCTTGACTCCGGGCGCCTGGCAGAGTATGGGCCACGCGCCCGGCTCGCCGCCGACCCCGCCTCGCGTTTCGCCGCCTTGCTGCGCCGGGGACTGGGACTGCCCGGCAGCAATGGCGACGACCAGCAGATGCTGACCCGGGCTCAGCATGACGGGCCGCGAGAAGTGTCCGCCGGCAACGATGGCGTTGTGGCACCACACTGGACGAACGGCACGGCACCTATGCCTGACAGCCTGATTGAGGCGCATCATGTACGGCGGAGGGATGCATGACCACAACAAAACCATCGGCGCTGGCAACCTGGTCGCTCAACCGGGCATTGATCCGCGCCTTCCCTGGATCGTTCAATGTACACAGCGCCTGCCACATTCTGTACCAGATCGCGCCAGCGGCACTGGGCCTGATCGAGAAAGCCGTGTTTGACACCATCACTGGAGCGACGCCGGCGACACTCGGTGTGCCAGTGCTGGTCGCACTCTATCTCTCGGTGGGCCTGGCGCAACTCACCGTATCGTTTCCCGATATCTGGAACGCGATCACGTTCAAGCGGCGAGCCGGGCTCATGCTGCGCCACAACCTGCTGGCGGCGCAGTTGCGCCGTCCCGGCGCTCTACCACCCCCGGTTGCGTCAGGTGAAGCGATCAGCCGCTACGACGACGACGTCGCCGAGGTGTGTGATTTTCCCACCTGGATACCGCACGTCACCGGCGAGACGCTCATGTTTCTGATCGCCGTGATCATCATGGCGCGTATTGACCTGACCGTTACGCTGGTGGTGGTACTGCCACTGTTCGCGGTCATCGGCATTGTGCGGGCCGGCTGGACACGACTGCTGGCAGCGTGGGAGGCGAACCGGGCCGCATCCGACCGGGTGATCGGCTTTCTCGGAGAGCTGTTCGGCGCGGTGCAGGCCGTCAAGATCGCCGGATCAGTGCAGGATGTTATTCTGCGCCTGAGCGATCTGGGTCATCAGCGGCGCCGGGCGGCGGTGCACGCACGCCTGTTGCACGAGTTCATGTTTTCGCTGTATGACATCATTGGCGCAATCGCAGTCGGCATGGTGTTACTGCTGGCCGGGCAACGCATGAGCGCCGGAACCTTCAGCGTGGGTGATTTTGCGCTCTTCGTCTACTACATGGCGTATGCCGCCGGCTTCCCGTCATTGATTGGATCGTTCATCGGCGACTATAATCAGCAGGCGGTCTCGATCGCCCGGCTGGTGGAGCTGACGCCGGACGAGCCACGAACGTTGCTGCAGCCGGCCAGGAGGCACGATGCACCCCGGGAAGTACGCAGTCTGCATGCTGCAACGGGATCGGAGCTCCTTGCCGTCAATAACCTGACCTACCGCCACCCGGGGTCAGGTCGCGGCATTGAGGATATCAGCTTCAGCATCAGGCGCGGGTCGCTAACAGTCATTACCGGGCGCATCGGCAGTGGAAAAACAACCCTGCTGCGAGTGATCCTTGGCTTGCTGCCGCGCGACTCGGGCGAGGTGCGCTGGTATGGTGCGCCGGTTGATGACCCGGCGATGTTCATGACACCGCCACGCGCTGCGTACACCGCGCAGACTCCGCGGCTCTTCTCAGCCACACTACGCGAGAATATCGCGCTCGGCGCACTCCTCGAACGTACAGAGCTGGCTCAAGCCGTGCATACCGCCGTGCTTGATACAGACATTGCCGTGCTGGAGAACGGCCTTGACACCCTGGTCGGGCCTCGCGGCGTGCGTCTGTCGGGAGGACAGGTACAGCGTGCAGCTGCAGCGCGTATGCTTGTACGCAAACCAGAGCTACTGGTCGTTGATGACCTCTCCAGCGCGCTCGACGTCGAGACAGAGGCGACGCTCTGGCAGCGAGTAACCAGCGTCGCTAACGATCGCCGGGCGACCATCCTGGCAGTATCACATCGCAGAGCCGTGTTGCAGCGTGCGGATCAGATCATCGTGCTACGAGACGGGCAGGTAGCGGCGATTGGCGCGCTCGCAGCATTACTGGCCTCGTGTGACGAGATGCGGCGACTGTGGGATATTGAGGAGGGCGGCGGGTAAGTGGCATCGGAACGACCCGACTGAACGAGGACTATGGCCTCCCGGCACGCAGCGCGAAGAGAATGAACGCGACCAGCAGCACAGCAATGGTGGCGACGCGCAGTGTGCCGGCGAGGTGGCGCAACCTGGCGGCGCGTGCAAAGCGCGGGCTGGTTTCATCCCATAGCCACGCCGCGTTGGCCTGTGCGAACGCCCGCGCATACGTGGCGTTGCGCAACCGATAGACGCGCCACTCCGGCTCGAAACGCGCCGCCTGATTGTCACTAACATCAAACACCGCCGTAATCGAGGTCGGCGGTGGCGTCGCCCCGGCGCGAAGCGTATTGATGACCTGGTGCGCGAACCAGCCGGCAAATGCGGCACACCCGGCGGCGATGGAGGCAGCAAACGTCAGCGCGGGCCGCCAGCCGCCAGGGTACGCGTTCCAGACAAAGGCGCCAAACAGCAGCGCGCCAGCCATGGCAACAGCCGCAACCACGCCATACATGAACGCCGTCGAACGCAGATGTGAAGGTGGGGTATCAGCAGCCGCGGCCCGTTCCGCCATGTGCCGTGCAGCGCACGCGTGACAGAACGGCACCGTAAGCGCAACGCAATGATAGGTTGTGATCCCGCGCGGCGCGGTGCTGATCACACCCCGTCGCCTTCGCTCGCGGGCAAAGACGCGCTCGATACGCAGAGGAACACTGGCCGCTGCGCCACAGGCCGGGCAGATCGGTGGAAGCGTGAGATCGCGGAGCGGCCCGTATATCTTGATCGTTGTCGAATCCATTGGCGCCATCACGCGGGCAGCCGGCTCAGGCGCAACCGGCGGCGGATCTGTGACTGACGATGATAGCGAATGCCAAGTTCGTAGAACCCGATCAACTGATCCATCGTTGCCTGCCAGTTCCGGCCACGGGCATGCGCGATAGCGCCTGCACGCAGCCGCGCCAGCAATTCGGGAGAGTCACGCAGCATGCGAACGCGTTCGCCAAGCTGAGCCGGTTCGTTCGGATCGTACACCAGCGCATTGACCCCATCACGCAGGGTATCAACAAGGCCACCGGTCAGCGAGGCAACGACCGGCAACCCGCATGCCATCGCCTCCAGCGGCGCGAGACCGAACGTCTCGCTGGTTGACGGGAAGACCAGGACGTCCGCCGATGCAAACGCAGAAACGAGCTCGTCGCCACGCAGATAGCCGGTGAACGTGGTCTCCGTGCCCGCGAAATATGCCCGCATCTGATCCAGTTCAGGGCCGCCGCCCACCAGTGCGAGACGTACTCCCTCAAGGCCCTGCAATGCGTCACGCAGCAGGTGCACGTTCTTTTCGCGCGTGATCCTGCCGACGTAGATCGCCAGGAGCTCGCCGGGATGGCCGCCACTGAGGCGATGGCGCATCACATGATCGCGGAGATCGGGGCGAAAGCGTTCCGTATCAATGCCACGATGCCACCAGCGCACGCGTTTGTAGCCATGAGTACGCAACTGGTTCACCATCGCGCTGGATGGCGCCAGGTTCAGGTCAGCAATATTGTGCGCCGTGCGAAACAACCACCATGCGATCGGGACGCCCCACTCGCCGACGTAGTGTGTCGTGTAGCTGGGAATATCCATGTGCGCCGATGCGACCAGCGGCAGATCGAACAACCGCGCCAGCGCAATGCCGGTCGGGCCGAGAAAGGCCGGATTGACGACATGCACGACATCGGGCTGGAATGCACGCAACTCACGCACGATGTGCATGCTCGGCAGATTGATCCGTAGCTCCGGGTAGAGCCAGAAACGCGGCCCGCCGGTGCGCACCAGACGATGGCCAGCATACTCTTCCGGCATATCAGGTGGGCCGAATAGCAACACCTCGTGCCCTTTGTCGCGCAGGTGCTGCAGCGCCAGGCAGAGCACCGAGACCACGCCATCAATCTTGGGCAGGAAGGTCTCGCTAAAGATTGCAATCCTCATATGTGCATTCCTATTCGTCACTGGTTACACGGATTATACCATTTTTCACAGATCGACCATGCATGGTACAATCATGAGGTCCGCATCTTGAAGGAGCCATTGTGTCTCGCCAGCGCGTTATTCTGATCACGGCCGGGCTCATGCTCAGCCTGTTTCTCGCTTCCATGGAATCGACGGTTGTCAGCACCGGCATGCCGACGATTGTCAGCCGGCTCGGCGGGCTCGAGCAGTACAGCTGGGTCTTTACCGCCTTCATGCTCGCCTCGACAACCACCGTGCCATTGTATGGCAAGCTCTCCGATCTGTTTGGTCGGCGGCCGGTGTTCGCTGTGGCGATGGCCATCTTTCTGGCCGGCTCGGTGTTGTGTGGCCTGGCGGCAACCATGCCACAGTTGATCGCCTTCCGCGCCATTCAGGGGATCGGTGCCGGAGGGCTGCTGCCGCTGGTGTTCATTATCATCGGCGACCTGTTCTCGCTGGAGCAGCGCGCGCGCATCCAGGGGCTGTTTTCCGGTGTCTGGGGTGTCTCATCGGTCATTGGCCCGCTCCTGGGCGGGTTCATTGTTGACCGGGCGTCATGGGAATGGATCTTCTGGATCAATATCGTACCCGGCCTTGTTGCGACGGCGATTGTGTGGCTGGCCTGGATCGATCGGGCGCGCCCGCAGAACGAGCGCAGGCGCTCGGTGGACTATGCCGGCTCAGTCTTGCTCACCGCGGGAGCCGTTGCCCTGTTGATGGGGCTGTCGGATCTGGGAGCATCGTGGGCAGTGCCGGTACTGACGGGTGCCGTGGCGCTCTTTGCTGCACTGGTCTGGATCGAACGCCGCGTGGCTGACCCGGTGCTACCCATCGGGTTGTTCCGCGATCGGATGTTTCTGGTGGCATGCGGTCATGGCATTCTGGCGGGCTGTTCGATGTTCGGCAGCTCCACCTTTGTGCCGCTCTATGTTCAGGGCGTGCTGGGAACCAGCGCGACCGTTGCAGGCGCGGCGCTGACACCAATGCTGCTGGCGTGGGTCTTCTCCAGCATCATCGGCACGCGCCTGCTGCTGCGCATCGGGTACCGCTCGCTGGCGCTGGCCGGCATGGTCGCGCTTACGGCTGGCGCGCTGCCGCTGATGTTCGTCAATACCGGCACCAGCCGCATCCTGCTGATGGTATACCTGGGGTTGATGGGCTTCGGCATGGGCTTTTCGATCCCCGCCTTTCTGATTGCGGTGCAGAGTACGGTGGAGCGGGGCAAGCTCGGCACCGCTACCTCGACGCTCCAGTTCAGCCGCAGTATCGGTGGCGCATTCGGCATCGGCATCATGGGCGCGATACTCAGCACCATTGTTGCGCAGCAACTGGTAGCCGCCGGTCTGGATGCGACCGTCTCGCTTAACAGTCTGCTCGAAGCGCCAGGGAGCGCAATGGCGACGAACGAAACATTGCGCACCGCACTGGCCGCCGGCATCAGCGGTGTGTTCGTCGTGGCATTCATTGCTGCCGCGCTCGGCTTGCTGGTCACGATCCTCGCGCCGCGCGGCAAAATCGCGCAGCTTGCCGCCGAACGCGGGCGCGGTGACGAGCATGCTGCACAACCGGCAGTGGCGGTGGATTAATGCCGGCGACCACCCTGCCCACACGTTATGTCGAAGGGGAAGGGACAGAAGGTACGCAGCGGCGCAGACTCCGCTCTGTTGGGCCTGCGCCAGCGTGGTACCCTTGTGGAAGAATGGTAGGCAAAGCCGCCCCAACGGAACCACTATGACCGACCATACCGCCGTGGCGATGACCACCGAAGCCGAGGCTGTGATCAAACGCCACGCAACACGCAATTTCTGGCTCAACATTCTCGATGGCGGCACATTCTACCTGGGGCTGAGCATGGTATCACGGTTCACCGTGCTACCGCTCTTCGTGGAACGTCTCTCGCCGGACCGCTGGATTCAGGGGCTCATTCCAACGATCAACTACACCGGCTGGTTTCTCCCTGGCCTGTTTATCGTCCCGCTGGTTGCAGCATTGCCGCGTCGCAAGCCGATGCTGCTGTTGGCGACGCTCTTTGAGCGGCTGCCGTTCCTGTTGCTCGGCCTGGTGCTGCTGATCTGGCCGGATCTTCCGGGCGCAGGGTTGCTGGCGGTCTTCTTTCTCTGTTACATGGTGCATGCCTTTGCGGCCGGCGTCGCGTCGATTCCGTGGCAGGATTTCATTGCGCGGGTCATTCCCGGCAGGCGCTGGGGGATCTTCTTCGGATTACAGAGCGGGCTCGGCGGCGCGCTCGGGGTTGGCGGCGCGGCAGTGGCTGCCTGGATTCTAACGGCATACCCCTTTCCGCAGAGCGTCGGCATCCTGTCGCTGGTATGCTTTGGCTCGATGGTTGTGTCGTTCGTCTTCCTGGCGTCAACCATCGAGCCAGCCATGCCACCGCAACCGGCCCAGCCAATCACATCGTTCCTGCGTGGCGTACGCCCACTCCTGCAACGCGATCCCGCCTTTCGCAACTACCTGGTCAGTCGCGCCGCGATCGCGCTCGCGCTGGTCGGCCATAACTTCCTGACCGCATCGGCGCTGGAACGCTTCAATCTCTCCGGCGCCGATGTCGGCGGGTTCACAGCGGCCCTGCTGGCAGCACAGGCAGTGAGCGACCCGCTGCTCGGCGCACTGGCGGATCGCTGGGGGCACAAGCAGGTGCTGGGGCTCTCGACCGCTGTTGGCCTGGTGGCAATTCTGCTGGCGCTGATCGCGCCGGCGCCGATCTGGTTCTATCTTGTTTTCGTGCTGGTCGGTTTCTCACAGGCCGGTTATGTCCTCTCCGGCTTTACACTGGTCTTCAGCTTCGCAACCCCTGCCGAGCGCCCGGCGTATATCGGGGTCTCAAACATTGTCATGGCGCCGATCGCCGCCTTCGGGCCACTGCTCTCGGGATGGCTTGCGGAGATTGCAGGCTACGAAGCATTGTTTGCCGTGATGCTCCTGATTGGCCTGATGGGCCTTGCCTGGCTGCTCCTCCGCGTGCCGCGCCCGGCTCGCGCCGCACATCCGGCCACGGAGGTTGCTATGGACGAAGCAGTGGCGTAGCCTGCTATCGGCAGCACCATACGGACGCTCGATGCAACCAGGAGTGGCGGGTTCTTCCCGTCAGGTAGCGTACCTTGATGGTCTATCGCAAGCGCTGGCTGGTATAATACACCTGACGCAACACTGCCCGGTCGCGGCGATTGCCAGGCCGGGCGGTTGCCCCCAATACCGGTGCCGGCCCGTGGCGGCCAGCATGCCGGGCTGAAATCTGTCGTTCACGACCGGTCGTGTCCAGTGGTGGGCACGACTGGTGAGCAGCATCAAAGGAGATGCCGCGATGGACGAACACGCCGTGCGCGCAAGGCAGATCTTCCTCGCCCAGCTCGCAGCGCTTGACGCTTCACTCGTACGCAGCATGCAGGCACTCGAGGCCGCCCGGCGTTCGGATCCCGCGCACTATGAAGCTGCACAGCAATGTTTCCAGCAACTGGTGGATGCCCAGACTCGCAGGCTTGCCGAATTGCGCCTCGGCATCGCCACGCAGTCGCCTGCCGCCATTCCATGGGACGGACTGGCTGCAACGCGCAGCGAGTGCGAAGCCATCTTCGCCGAATGTCTCGATTTTCTCGGTGGAACGATCCTTCGAAGCGCCGGCCTCGACAACGGTATCTGCCAGGTTGCCGATGCGCTGCTGGCCGAACTAAGCCTCCGCGCCGATATTGGGTACCCGCGTCTGACCATTCTTGCACCGAATCCCTCCTTCGCCTATCGCACCGATATCATCCGGTTGCGTTTCCCTGAGTTTACCGTCTGGAGTCTCCCATTTGCCGCTCATGAACTGGGTCACTACGTCATCAAGCGCGAACGCGGCAGTCGCTTCCCCTACCTGTTCTCCGACATCCTGCGATGCGAAGAGCAACTGCAGGACACCGACGAACCACGCCAGCGGCAACGCCTGGAGGAGTTATTCTGCGACCTGTTTGCAACCTACACGCTTGGTCCGGCCTATGCATGCAGCATGGTCGTCCTTGAGGCCGCGCCGCATACTGCCGATGTCACACCAGATGCCCATCCAGGCGATGATTTTCGCGTCGCCTGGCTGCTGCGTGTGCTCGAGCTCCTCGACTCTGGTCGTAACTATACCGTGGTCATCAACCACCTTCGCGCCTGCTGGGAAGCATGCGTCCAGGGTGCTGGTGGCCTGGTGCAGCACAACGCTGCTGCCGGCAACACCGATGCCGCCGCACGCATCAACCGCTGGCTGGCCCAGATGCTTCCTGCGATCCAGCGTCATTTCAGTGCAGCACGCTTTAACGGCTGGCCTGGCGCCCTCTCCATGCGGGATGAACTCATGGCCGGCGGCACACCAGAGGAAATCTGTGAACGTTTCGCCCGGCGGCACCACCGCCCGCCGGCACTTGCGGAAGTTGTGAACGGCGCCTGGTACTGGCGACTCTTTGAAGGCGATCTCCGTGTTCCTGTCGATACATTGAGCGCGGACCGCTCGATCGCTACAGTGGACTCAACCGCGCTTGGCGTCTGCCGTGTGCTCGCCAGGCCGCACAGGGGAGCGAGCGATGAATAACCTGATCATGGAAACGCGCCTGCAAGAACTCACCGAGATTCTTGAGCACAAGGTCAAAGACTTTGCGGCGCTCGACAGGCAACGGCTGGAAGGATTGGTGACCATCCGGCAGCGCCTGATTGAGGACCTGCAGAGCAGTATTGACACAACCCTGCGGGATAATTGCAACGACGCCTTGCGGATGGTGCGCGAACTGCGTAATACCAGCGAACTGCCCGAAATCTATAAGCCCAGACTCGATTCAATCCGCGATAAGCTCAAGGAGATTTCGAAAGCTTTCGACGATCTGTCGGACATCATTACTGATGCCGGCGACCATCTGAACCAGCGAATCAGGCACCGCGTGCTGGTCACGGAGGGTGGCGAAGGTCTGCTGGTGGAGCTTGCCCAGCAGGCAAAAGCGAACATTGAACAGGTGGCGGGACATGTCGGCAACGGCGTCAACGACATCCGTCGCGATCTGCAAGCAATGGCTCAATCACCCGAAGAGACCGCGGCGCTGAATCGTAAGATGTGGCGATTTTTTTGCGAAACGGTGCTGCCGCAAACCCAGAGCCTGTTCCGCGATTATGTCGATTTGTTGCGTGGTCTGGCGCTCCGCGACTCAGAGCTCGATGATGGCATCAGTCGTATTGGCGACGAACTGCTCAAACCAATACAGGTGACCGACCTGCATCACTCACTGACGATTCCGGCGCACCAGGAAGCTCTGACCAAGACAGTCGCCAGAATCATCCGCCTGAGTTTTCCGGAATGGACCATCTGGGCATTACCGCTCATTGCGCATGAGTTTGCCTATCTGCTCCCCACCCGGCGAGACATTGAGATACTGATCGAGAAGGAGCAGACGAATCGGGGCATCGACAGGCGACACATCGAGGATTACTTTGCTGATATCTTCGCCGCATCAAGTATGGGCCCCGCATATGCGTGCGCAGCCGTAATGTTACGCTTTGACCCGCTCGGTCAGACGATGCGTATCACGGTACCGGCAGGCCAATCAGGGCCATCTGCCGGAGAGCCGGCATCACCCGGCACTGATCTGTCACAGCAGAGTCCCCTCGATCATCCCTCCGACATCCGTCGCGCACAGGTCATCTTCCACACATTGCACTGGGTGCAGCAGAACCGTGGCGAACTACAGGGATTCACCCGGACCATCGAGGAACACTGGAACGAGATGCTCACGCATTGTGGGCACGCTGACGATGCGCTTGAGAATCTCACGGATGTGCAGCATCTGATCGAAGTCTTTGGCCAGAAACTCCATATGGAGATCCCGGGAGCGCGGTACCCCAACTCACAGCAGTGCAGCGAAATCGCCTGGCTCAAGGACGAGTTTCGGTCCGCAACGTTTGACCCCCGGAACATTCCCGCCACCGCCGACCTGCGCGATGTGTTGAACGCAGCGTGGTGGGTGCGCATCGAGCTGTGGCGTGAGATGGTTGCGGAAGGGCGATCGGAAATGGAGCGCCGTGATCGCATTGACAGGTTGAGTAAGTTGACGCGCGCGACAATTGATGCGCTGCTCGACAAACGCGAGCATCCGGGGAAAGGAGAGAAGCCCTATGGACAGCGTCGTTAGCCAGCTTCGGAAGCCGCTCGAAACCGGCGTGCCTGGCACGGAGCTGCCTGTGAGCAGTGCAATCCTGGGGCAACCACGCCTGGTCGAAGACCAGCTCCACACCCTGTACGCACGCCTCGATCAGGCGCGCGCCGCGGTGGCCAGCGGCGACCACACCAATGCAAACGCGATCCTCCAGTCGCTGATCGAATCCTTACGATCCATGCCTGACGACGACACGCTCCCATCAGCCCTGTTGCAGCGTAAGCGATTGCTGCAGGCGCGAGCGTACGCACAACTTGGCACCAATGCACTCGAACAGGGTATGAGCGCAGATGCGCACGACATGCTGGAACATGCCGTCACGCTCTTTGAGATGGCACGCGACGTTGCGTCTGGCCAGGATTTCTGCGAGTACGCCGGCGTGCTTGAGCACCTGGGCCGGTATGCCGAAGCCATTGACATGCTTCGACTTGCGGCCGAGTCAGGCGCCGACAGTACGGCGAGTACCGCCGAGATCGCGCGCATTGCGACACTGCTTGCCACTGAGCATGAGCAGCATAACCGGTTTGTCGAAGCCGCCGGCGCCTATCGCGAGGCGGCGTTCATGCTGGTTCAGGCGGGAAAGCTGGAGGAGTCGCTCGCCGCCTTTGCCAGGGTGACCGAGTTACTGCCTGAAAGCGACGAGGACCTCGCAAACTATGCCGAGGCGCTCCGCCTGAGCGAACACTATGCCGAGGCGATCCAGCAGTTCGAGCATGTGCTGGCGATGAAGCCGTATGATGCACGCTTCTGGGCCGGCCTTGGCGCTGCGCGCCTGGCAAGTGGCGATCACGCTCAGGCGCTGGCGGATCTCGATCACGCGCTTACCCTGGAACCAACGCTCGTTTTCGCCGTCACTCACAAGATCTATGCGTTGCGCCTCTACGGAAGGCTCAATGAGGCGCTTACTGCCACCGCCACCGCGCTCGGTTACGACCCGCAGCATGTCGATCTCCTGATCATGCACGCGGATCTTCTTGACGACCTCGGCCGCTACGACGAGGCGCTCACGGCAATTGATACCGCTCTGCGTCTCCTGCCCGACAATGGCAGTGCCCTGGCCCTCAAGGCCGGCATCCTGCGCCGCGCCGATCGCCTGCCCGAGGCGCTGGCGACCATCGAGCACGCCCTCGCTCTCGCCCCCGACGACCCGCGCCTGCGTCTGGAGCACGCCTG
>JACAEQ010000129.1 GCA_013388755.1 Chloroflexota bacterium | reverse complement strand
GCGTGCAGCGAGCGCAGCGTGGCTGAAGCACTCGACCGGCGCGAGCGGAGATTGCTGCGCGCGCGCTCGCAATGACAGTGATCATCTGGTGTTCGGACAGGCACTTAGGCGCGCAATCAGCCAGCCGGGCGCATGCCAGGGCCCGTCCGCCGGCGGGACGGCGTTCGTTACCGTGTTGCGACCGCCTTCCCGCCGCCGGATGCTTGACCCTGGAGGACGTGCCGCCCTCCAGGCCACCCTGCTGGTACGCCACCCCATACGTCGTATTATTGAAAAAAGTGGTTGCCAGCACGTCGAGCCAGAGCGACGTCCTGTACTATCTGTGACTGATGCACGCGCCAATCAGGCGCACATAACGTGCCGCCATCATCCAGGGACCGTTCTCTGCAGAATCACTCTGGAAGCATCGAGCCTGCCGGCGCGCTGTCGGTAGCATGGTATGATATGCGGCGTGTTGAGCACGAATGCACAGATCTTCCTGCTGGCGATCACCGGGTTGCTGCCCGTTCTGGCGGTCATCGTCCTGCTCTGGCGGCGTTTCTACCGCGAGGAAAGCGCCGACGCCGCGCGTACCGTTGCCAGAAACAGCGCGCTGCCGATTGCTGCCAACCTGCTCAACAAGGTGATAGACTTTGGCTTTGCCGTCATCGCACTCCGCTTCCTCGGCCCCGAAGGGAATGGCGCCTACGCCTTCGTCGCGCTGATTGCCGGCCTGTACTTCCTGACCATCACCAACTGGGGCCTGAATGACCTGGCCGTGCGCGAAGCTGCGCCGGACCTGACGCGCGCCCCACGCCTGTTCAGTATTTCACTGCTGTTGCGCCTTGGTATCGCGGCATTGCTGCTTCCAGTGGCCGCATTGCTCGTTGGCGGGTATGCGCTGTCTGGGCGCTCGTTGAGTTCCGCCGAAGTGCTGGCGCTGGCGCTGCTGATGGCGCACCTGTTCCCTGCTGCGCTGGCGGCTGCCTGCTCAGCATCGTTTCAGGCATACCAGCGCATGGAAGTGACGGCGCTCGTAGGACTGCTCACCAATGTGCTGAAAACCCTGGCCGGCGCCGGTGCCCTGCTCGTCGCGCCCGATGTACCGTCGCGAGTGGTTGCGCTGGCGGCAGTTGCACTGGCAGCCACCATCATCAATGCAGCGGTGTTCTTCGTGTTACAGCGACAAATGCTCTTCCGCGCGCCCCTGGTATGGGATTGGCCAGGTGGGCGCGAGTTACTGCGCGAAGGGTTTCCACTCCTGCTGAACAGTCTGTTGCTGGCGGTCTTCTTTCGTTTTGATGTGGTGATTCTGCGCGCACAGGCGGGAGTTGCGGCGCTTGGCCTGTACGATGCCGCGTACAAGATCATCAATATGACCCAGATCGTGCCGCCATACTTCGTTGCCGCGCTGTTTCCCTTGCTGGCGCGCTACGCCGTCGCCGATCGCGCCGCGCTCGACCGCACCTATCATCGTGCGCTTGGTTTCCTGCAACTGCTCGCCTGGCCGGTTGCTGTCGCGGTGACGCTCCTGGCGCCTGCGCTGATTGCGCTCATTGGCGGCCAGGCGTTCCTACCAGGCGCTGCGCTGGCGCTGGCAATCCTCATCTGGTACCTGCCGTTTTCGTATGCCAATGGCGTCACACAGTACGTCCTGATTGCGTTGCGCCGCCAGCGGGCAATCACTGGAGCCTTCGCGATCGGGGCCGTGTTCAACCTGGGCATGAATCTGTGGTTGATTCCAGAGTACGGCTACCTGGCAGCAGCCATGGTGACTGTCGCCACGGAACTGGTGTTGATGCTGCCATTTCTCCACGTATTACGTCGTGAGGGGGCCACGCCGCCCTTGCTGCGCCTGGCCTGGCGCCCGGCCATTGCCGCGCTGCTCATGGGCGCAACCATGTGGCCGGCACTTGCCGTCGCCCCCTGGCTGGCCGCCGCAGTCAGCGCCCCGGCCTACCTGGTGGCCCTCTGGGCGCTCGGAGCGCTCGGGCCGGACGAACGTGCCCTCATGCGTCGCGTCCTGCGGGCGAAGAGGTAGGCGGCAACACCCACCCTCCAACGTGCTATACTACATACATTGTGTGAAAGGGGACAAAGTCGTCCAGGCGGATTCGCTCAACGAGGAGGTACAGACAGATATGGCCTTCGAGCAAGAGAGCGCTCTCGCAAATGCGCAAAAACAGTTCGATATCGCGGCTGACAAGTTGCAGCTCGACCCGGGGCTACGCCGGATCCTGCGTGTACCGCAGCGTGAGCTCACGGTCACGTTTCCGGTGAAGATGGATGATGGCCGGATTGAGACCTTTGTTGGGCATCGCGTGCACCACAACATTACCCGTGGCCCGGCCAAGGGTGGCATCCGCTACCATCCGGGCGTGACACTTGACGATGTGCGTGCGTTAAGTATGTGGATGACCTGGAAGTGCGCCACGGTCAGCATTCCCTATGGTGGCGCCAAGGGTGCCGTGGTCGTCGATCCGCGCGCACTGTCACCCGGCGAACTCGAACGGCTCACGCGCCGCTACACATCCGAAATCAGTATTCTGATTGGCCCGGATCGCGATATTCCTGCGCCAGATATTGGCACAAACGCGCAGATTATGGCCTGGATCATGGATACATACTCGATGCACAGCGGCCACACTGTGCCAGCGGTCGTGACGGGTAAGCCGATCAATATTGGCGGCTCGTATGGGCGGCAAGAAGCCACAGCGCGCGGCCTTTCGTATGTGTTGCGCGAAGCCGCCGAGGTCTTGAGCTTCCCGATTGCCGGTGCGCGAATTGCCGTCCAGGGATTCGGTAATGTCGGCGGAACATGCGCTCGCCTGCTCGAGGAAATGGGCGCCACTATCGTGGCGGTCTCCGATAGCAAAGGCGGCATCTATCGCCGTAGCGGCCTGCCGCTGGCCGCCGTCGCGGAACACAAGGCGCGTAGCGGCACGGTTGCCGATTTCCCCGAGGCGGATCGGGTAACCAATGCCGAGTTGCTGGAACTGCCCTGCGATATCCTGGTCCCCGCAGCGCTGCACACGCAGATTACGGCACGCAACGCGGATCGCATTCGCGCCAGGATTATCGGCGAGGCTGCCAATGGCCCGACAACGCCCGAAGCCGACTCCATCCTGTATGACCGCGGCATCTTTGTTATTCCCGACATTCTTGCCGGCGCGGGCGGTGTCACGGTGAGTTACTTCGAGTGGGTGCAGGGGCTCCAGGAGTTCTTCTGGACTGAGCGCGAAGTCAATGCTCAGCTGGAGCGCGTCATGGCCAGCGCGTTCCAGCAGGTGTTGCGTACGGCGCATGAGCAGCGCGTCCATATGCGTACCGCCGCATATCTGCTTGCGGTCAGTAAGGTCGCCGAATCGACCCGGATACGCGGTATCTATCCTTAGAGCCAGTACCTTTCACATACACCCGTCACCCCCACCCCGGCCCTCCCCCGCCGGGGGAGGGAGTCCGACTCCTCCCCCCGGCGGGGGGAGGTCGGGTGGGGGGCGGTGCGGTGCAGAACGCCGTATTTGAAAGGTATTGTACTCAGGCCGAAGCGCTGCTCATGGGTCACAGATGGTGGGCGGCAGGGAGGTGTTCACGCGCCAGTACTGCCGCCCCATCGCCGGTTGAACATCGCCTGCGGTCGTCATGTCTGCTGTCCCGCGCAGGGTGTGAACCATGCCCGGCCCGGGTCGCCCGGTGGAGCGATGACCAGATCTGACGGACGTAAATGCCTCGGCGACAGGGGCGAAGAGGCCGCCGCCGCTTACCTGACACGTTGCGGGTTCGATGTGCTCGCGCGCAAATGGCGTTGCGCCGCCGGCGAGATTGACCTTATCGTCCGGCAAGGCGCGCTGCTGGCCTTTGTTGAGGTGCGCACGCGGCGTGGCGTCGAACCGGGCATGGCCGCCGAGTCGATTACCGCAGCGAAACGCGCTCGCCTGGTTGCGCTTGCCGAAGCGTTTCTCGCCTGGAGCGATCTCCCTGAAGAGACACCCTGGCGGATTGATGTCGTGGCGATTGCCGCCAGATCAGATGGAACAATAGCCTCCATTGAGCATATTCCGTATGCGGTTGAGCATGTGTGAGGCGCTGCTTCCATGAACAACGGGATGGGCCTGGTGTCCGAGAACTGGCCGGCAGGTTCGCCGATCATGCATTGACTGGAGTGACGCGGTCACGCGCGCAATCGGCCAGCCGGGCGCATGCCAGAGCCCTTCCGCCGGCGGGACGGCGTTCGTTTCCGCGGTGCGACCGCCTTCCCGCCGCCGGATGATTGACCCTGGCGGGCGTGCCGCTTGCCAGGCCACCCTGCCGGTACGCCACCGCGTACGTCGTGTCATTGAGGAGTTGAACGTGACAAGCATCCATCCCACCGCCGATGTTTCACCACTGGCCGAGATCGGCGAGGGTTCACGCATCTGGCATGGTGTGCAGATTCGGGAACGTGCGAAACTTGGCAAAGGTTGCATTGTGGGCAAGAATGCCTATATTGATTTCGAGGTTATCATTGGCAATTATGTAAAAATACAGAACAACGCCTCGCTCTATCATGGGTTAATCGTTGAGGATGGCGTATTCATCGGGCCGCACGCCATCTTCACCAACGATCGTGTGCCGCGGGCGGTGAATCCTGATGGTACGCTGAAAGGCGCGTCTGATTGGGAAGCCGGTCGCACCCTGATTCGACGCGGCGCGTCGGTCGGCGCAGGCGCCATTATTGTCACGGGCGTGATGATCGGCGAGTGGGCGTTATGCGGCGCCGGCGCGGTCGTCACGCGTGATGTTCCGGCACACGCGATCGTTGTCGGCAACCCGGCACGCGTGATCGGCTATGTCAGCGCCGGCGGCGTCCGCTGCGCATCGCAGGAAGAAGCCATCGAACGCACCACACAAGAGCAACGGCCCGATAGCTGATTCCGGCCAGGTGCCTGTCCGACTACGCTACGCCTGTTGTCATTGCGAGAAGCGTGAGCAACAGCCTGCAGCGAGCGCAGCGTGGCGGAAGCAATCTCGGCGTTTGATAAGGAGATTGCTTCGCTTCGCTCGCAATGACATCCAGGCACCAGGAACCTATCTCGCAGTGGCCTGTGCGACCAGGAGGTTGGTATGGAAACCAGGCGTGTTAGTGACGTCATGCATCATGGCGTTATCGCATGTCCAGTGGAGACATCGGTTGAGGACGCCATCGCGCTGATGCAGTCGAATCGCATTCACGCGCTGGTGGTGGTTGATGGTCCAGGGTACCTCGCCGGCATTGTATCGCAGACCGATCTGCTGCGGGCCTGGCAGGGTGGGTCATCGTATGAGGGGGTGATGCGCGGCCCGGTGAGCGAAGTGATGACCCGCAGCGTGGTCACCTGCATGCCAGAAATGGAACTCGATCGCGCGGTTCAATTGCTGAACCGCCATCGTATTCATCGTCTGGTCGTCGTTGAGGAGCGCAACGACGGCCGGTTCTGGCCGGTCGGCATTCTTTCGATGAGCGACCTGGTGCGCGCGATGGGGTCGTAGGGCCAATACCTTGCAAATAAGGCGCGATACACCCCCGACTCCCCCCGCTGGGGGAGAAGCCGGTCTCCCGCCCCCGGCGGGGGCGGGCTGGGGTGGGGGCGAAGAGCTTATTTGAAAGGTATTGCTCTTAGGCGCGGAAGCCCACCAGCTTGAGCGGTGGGTTCCTGACAAAGACAGGGCGTCAGGCCCAGGAGCTATTATTAAAACCGGTCGACGTTCCGCCGTGGCCCTGAAGGGCTCGGCTCGCAGGCGCGAAGGCCGTCTGCACGGCCTTCGGAGCCAGCGCAGGCCGGCTTCGCCTGCACAGAGCCGCCTGCCTGCCGGCAAAGCAGGCGGGCTTATGGTCTTTGAGTAGTTATTCCGCTCTAGCCCGCGCAGGCGGGCTTCGCCTTGCATAGCCGAGGGCTTCAGCCCGACGGCAAGAGGCGCATACCGGATTACATGCTCAATCTCCATCAGCCCCACGGCGTGGGCGTTCAGTCTACCGGGTTTCATTGTTCATCTTCATCGGCCACGCGTTGCTCGCACTCCGCGCAATGACACGACGCGTAGAGTTATTCGGATAAGCAGCAAGAGCGGCGGGGTAACAGCGCAGTGTCCTGTGTTCCTACCCCACCGGGCATCCGCATAGGGCATGGTTTCCATGAGCCTACCTTCCCTCCCGGATATTGCCTCGGCCACCTTTACGATCTACCAGTTCTTCGACATTGGCGATACCATTGACCTGGATCATGCGCAGGCATGCCTGCGCAGCCCGGCGGAGCGCCGCGCCCCACTGCGAGTACGGCAGTCGGAGAGCATCCGTATCGCCCAGCCGCCGCTGCGCGTCGACCTCGGGCCAATCACGCTGGAACTGGCCGGCGCACAGTACGAGGGCCTGGTGCGCGCGGTGGTGTACGACCTGGGCGCCATGGCGCTGGCCGCCGAACTGCGACTGCCCGCACCGCTCACCTGGGATGCAGCAGCGGCGCTCTTTGCCGCCGCACAGGATCTTCCCGCGCCTGTCGCCGCCCGGATCGCCGCCGCCGGCGATGAGCTCGAGGCACTCATCCGGCCGGCAATTGCTCGCCCGCAACGCTCGCCCATCGTTGAGGACTACTGTGTTCTCGCGGTCGAACGCCTCGATCCGCCGATCAAGGCAGAATTGCTGGCTACCCATCCGGCAATCCAGGCTGCACTGCTCGGCGAGCGACGGCTGCTCGGCCGTGACGCCCCACGCCTTGTCACGCCCCTCAGTTACTACCCCGACGATCTCGCGCTGCTGAGCTGGAACGGCGCGCTCCTGGTTGAACCGGACGCCGCTGCTGCCGCCACTGCGGCAGACATTATCGCATTTGCCAACGTTGAGTTACTGCTCATCCGTTCCTACGACGCCGAACTCAGCGCGCGCCTGCCGGAAGTGTACCACCGGATCTCCCAGGCCCAGGGGCGCTTCGCCCTGCCGCTGGTGCGCCGCTATGGCCTGCTGCTGCGCGACGTGCATCGCCTGATCGCCGAGGTCACCGAAGTCACCGAGCAGGTTGACAATGCGCTCAAGGTGACCGACGACGTGTACTGGAACCGGCTCTACAGCGCCGTGCTCGGTGTGTTGCGGGTACGCGTCTGGCGCGACGGCGTCGATCACAAACTGGCGCTCCTCCGTGAGACGTATGCAATGTTGCACGACGATGCCGATGCTGAACGTGGCGCCGCGCTCGAGTGGGCGATTGTGCTGTTGATTGTCTTTGAGATTGTCATGGCGCTGCTGGGGCGCTGAAACGCTGCATCGTGAATCTCGCTGACGGTGATGCCGCCGGTATACGGCCCCAACGGCAATCCCGGCCAGAATGTAGCCCGGGATTACCTGGTACAATCCACAGCGCAACATTTCCGCGCCCACGTTCGTCATGGATTCGAAGCGAATGTGCGTGTCGGCAGGCGTGTGTCGTGCCGGCGCGGCAGGGAGTGCTACGGTGGCCGAGCCATCTGCTGATCTTATCCGCCGGGCGCAGGCAGGCGATCCGGACGCGTTGACGCGCCTCGTTGCCAGCCAGCAGCAGTATGTCTACAGCATCGCAATGAGTGTGCTGAAGCATCCTGACGATGCTGCCGATCTGACGCAGGAAGCGTTCATCCGGTTGTTCCGGGCCTTGCCCCAGTACAATGGCGAGAGCCGGTTTACAACCTGGTTATACCGCCTGGTGGTGAACCTTGGGCGTGACGAACTACGGCGCCGCGGGCGGCAGGTGCCGGTTGCGCCCGTGCCATCCGGCGAAGAAGAACTCGACCCGATCGACATGGTCGCCGATGATGATCGCTGGGCAGATCCGGAGCTGGCGCTCGACTCGCATGAACTGCGCAGCGAGGTCCGGCGCGCGCTGGCACAGCTTGAGGAGCATTATCGCCTGGTATTGACGCTTTATTATTTCGACGATATGAAGTACACCGATATTGCCGAGGTGCTCGATCTGCCGCTGAATACGGTCAAGAGCCATATCCGGCGCGGGAAAGAGCGGCTTGCCGCCATTCTCGAGGCGCGTGAGCAGCCGCCGGCTGCGCGTGCGCTTCCGGCCACAAAGCCGCCCGAGACCGGCAATCGCCCGTTTGCCAGCCCGTTCATGCGATTGCTCGCTCCAGCAGAGGGAAGGTGAGCGTGATGATGAATTGCAACGATGCCCGCGCGCTGCTGGCGCTCGACCCCGGCGCAGGAAGTGATGATGATCGGCTGAACGAGCATATCGCCGCCTGTCCGGCGTGTGCTGCGTATCAACGGCGCAACCGCGCGATCGATATGGCCCTGCGCGACGAGTTGCGCTGGGAGGTTCCCGCGGCGCTGACGGCACAGCTCGTGGCGATTGCCTTGCAGGGGCCGCACTTCTCCCTGGCGTCGCGCCCGCGGCGCTGGTATGTGGTCGTGGTCTATACCCTGACGCTGATGGTGATGGCGGTATCGCTGGCGGTCGCATGGAACATCGGCGTGAGCCTGACCGCGCAGATTGGCCTCGGTGATGCGCTGGCCCGTGCGCTTGCCGCACCGGGCCAATGGCTGGCCGATCTCACCCGATCGCTGCCGGAGTCACGCTATGTGATTGATTTCGCCTTGCGCGTGCGCGATCAACTTCTCTGGTTGCTGCTGGTGGCGGTGCTGTGGGCCATACTTGATCGTCCGCCACAATCGTCGCTTGCTCGCACCTGATCGTGTGAGGGGCGGCTCGTGTGTCGCCTCATCGCCTCGTGAGCCACCCCACGAACAGTGCTCTGCTGACGCGGTCTCGCTACCTCTCGTGGCGCGCAACCTGGCTGCCCCTTCGACTGCGTTCAGGGTATGCTCCGGCAGAGCGATGCTCCGTTGGAGCGGCTTGCGCACCACCCTGCACGGCAGTACTACACCGCGGCAGGCTCGACCGGTGCAGAACGCCAGTTACCGTTTGACGTTGAAGGCTCCCATTCCGGCGTAGCGCGCTGCGTCACCCAGCTCCTCTTCGATCCGTAGCAACTGGTTGTACTTCGCCACGCGATCGGTACGCGCCGGTGCGCCAGTTTTGATCTGCCCGGCATTGGTGGCAACCACCAGATCCGCAATGGTCACATCCTCGCTCTCACCGGATCGATGCGATACGACCGCCGTCCAGCCGGCACGATTCGCCATGCTGATGGCGCTCAATGTCTCAGTGAGCGATCCGATCTGGTTGAGCTTGATCAGGATCGAATTGGCAGCATGCTCGGCAATGGCACGCCCAAGGCGCTTCACATTGGTCACCAGGAAGTCGTCGCCCACCAGTTGCACCCGGTCACCAACCCTGGCGCACAACAACTTCCATCCATCCCAGTCGTCCTCTGCCAGACCATCCTCCAGCGAAATGACCGGGTAACGCGCGATGATATCGGCCCAGTAATCCACCATCTCGGCGCTGCTGAGTACCCGGCCCTCGCGTTCCAGATGATACGCGCCATCCCTGTACAGTTCGGTGCAGGCCGGGTCCATTGCCAGCATTACCTGCTCGCCAGGGGTGTAGCCGGCGCGCTCGATCGCTTCCATAATGATCTGCAGCGCCGACTCATTCGTCGGCAGGCTCGGGGCAAAGCCACCCTCATCACCAACGTTCGTGCTGCCCCCCCGGTCGTGAATCACTTTCTTCAGGCTCTGGTAGATCTCGCTACCCCAGCGCAACGCCTCACGGAACGTTGGCGCGCCTACCGGCATGATCATGAACTCCTGGAAGTCGGTGCTATTCTGCGCGTGTTTCCCGCCATTGAGAATGTTCATCATTGGGGTTGGCAAAACATGGGCGTGCACACCACCCAGGTAGCGGTACAGCGGCAGGCCATGCGCCGCGGCGGCGGCTTTGGCGCAGGCCAGCGAGACACCAAGAATGGCGTTTGCGCCAAGCCGCCCCTTGTTCTCCGTGCCGTCAAGCTTGATCAGTTCCTGATCGATGCCAACCTGATCGGCGGCATCCAGCCCCTCCAGCATCTCGGCAATCGGCCCATTCACGTTTTCGACGGCCTGAAGTACGCCCTTGCCGCCATACCGGCTCTTGTCGCCGTCTCGCAACTCCAGTGCCTCAAAGGCGCCGGTTGATGCGCCCGACGGAACAATCGCGCGTCCAATGTCGCCGCTCTCCAGCCGGACATCCACCTCGATCGTCGGATTGCCTCGCGAGTCGAGCACCTCGCGCCCGACAATCGCCTCGATGAGCGTGCCTGTCATGGTGTCTCCTTGTCGCTCCATATGCCTCATCGTGAGGCGCCGCGCCATGGGTGACAGACAGCTCTGACACCCATGACTCTCTCACCCTGCCACCAGTCCCAACTGATCATAGAGGCGCTTAAAATCGAACATCTCATTGAGCATCTGGGTAAAGCGTGTAATCTTGGATGCCTGCTTGAAGCGAATATGGCCGAAGACGCGCTCGCTGCGTTCCACGGTCGTCAGCGTATCGTCCGCCACCACAATCACCGGCACCGCGCGTTCCTCGGCCCGATCCAGCACCACCGCCGGCGGGCGAATATTGCCGGTCAGTACCAGCACCGACGTCGAGGTCTCAAGCGCCGCCAGTTGCAGGTCGGTGCGGTCACCGCCGGTGATCACCGCCTTGTGGGCGCGCCGGCGAAAATGCGACAGCGCAGCGGCGGTGCCCATCGCGCCGATGACAAGATGTTCCACCACCCGCTCGGCCCACTCCGGGCGGCCAATCATCTGCCCGCCAAGATACTCGAACAGGTCGGCGACCGTCACTCCCGCCAGTTGCGGGTCCTGCGGCAGCGCCGCAAAGATCGGTACACCGCGCTGCTCGAGAAACGGCGCCACCCGGCTATGGACAAAATCCAGCTTTGGCACCTCGACCTCATTGAGCAGCACGCCAAGCAATCGGTCCCCCAGGTATCGCTGAACCGCAAGCACCGCGTCAAGCGAAAGCGGCGAGCGATAGCGAGTCACCAGCAGCACCGGCGCCTGCAACATGTCGGACACCTGGTCAGCCGACAGGTCCACCACCGATCCCTCGGCCCAGGTATTGGCGCCTTCGACCACAACCAGGTCGCGATCGCGTGAGACGGCCAGGTACGCCTCGCGTAAGCGGCGCGCGAAATCACTCGCCTGTCCGCGCATGAGCTGTTCAACGACGCCCTGGGTCACCAGCACGGGTGCCAGGCGTTCCAGTGGATCGGGCAGGGCGAAATACTCGCGAATGAACGCCGCATCTTCATCATGCACACTGGTTTCGGTGCGCGTCACCGAGACGCTGACCGGCTTCATATAGCCAACCCTGAAGCCGTCGCGCTGCGCGCGTTCGATTAGCCCGGCGCACGTCGCACTTTTGCCGACGAACGTCTCAGTAGATGCAACGTAAAGCGTAACCATCGCCCCTCTCCTTACCGAACGAAGCGTCCGGAAAACCAGGCCGCGCGGCAATTTCGGCCGCTTCCTCGGGCGATTGCGCCAGAAACGATTTCGGCAGCCGCATGCCGTACGCTTCAATGACTTCACGCGCCTCAAGTTCGCCAGGCTCGATGCGGCCTTCGCTCCGGACCCGCTCGAACAGCGCGCGGACCCGTTCCGTATCAACCGCGAAGCGCACATACTCTCCCGGAGGCCGCTCCGTCCAGCGTCGCTGGTTCACCATTGCGCGCAGCGCAGCGACGGCGCGTTCCGGAAACGCATAATTCGGGATCCGGCACTGGTTCAGAATCTGGAGTGCCGGGCCGATGCTGGCCGCTCCCATAGAACTCGTCACAATCGGCCTGGTGCGCCCGGCGGCCAGTTCGACAATCACCCGCGCCGTTTCCTCAGGCTCGCTGCCGGCCTGCGGTGTGAACAACACCAGCACAGCATCAACATTCGGGTCATCCAGCGCCGCCGTCAATGCCGTACGATAGCGATCCGCCCGTGCGTCACCAATCACATCGATCGGGTTATAGATGCTGGCTGTCGCTGGCAGGTTCGCGCGGAGGGTCTCAATCGTTGCCGGCGCCAGTTCCGCCAGTTTCAACCCGCTACGCTCGGCAGCATCGGTTGCGATAATCCCCGGGCCGCCAGCATTCGTGACAATCGCCAGGCGATCGCCGGGAATGAGCGGCTGGTAGGCGAACGCCAGGGCAAAATCGAACAGTTCCTGCATCGAACGCGCCCGCAACACACCGCTCTGATCAAACGCCGCTTCGTATGCTCGCTCCGATCCGGCCAGCGCACCGGTATGCAACGATACCGCCCGCGCCCCCGACTGCGTTGTTCCGCTCTTGATCGCGATCACTGGCGTATGCTTCGTCACGTCGCGGGCAGCAGCGATGAATGCGCTACCGTCGCCGATACCCTCGAGGTAGGCCAGGATGGCGCGATTGTTCGCAGGATCGGCGCCCCATGCGCGCAGCAGCATGACCTCATCAACGTCAGCCTTATTGCCCAGGCTCACAAAGCGTGAGAACCCGATATCCTGGCTCTTGCTCCAGTCGAGAATGGCCGTACAGAGCGCGCCGGATTGCGACATGAACGCGATCTGCCCCGGTTGCGGGTAGAGCGCCGCAAATGACGCATTCAGCTTTGTCGTTGTATCAATAATGCCCAGGCAGTTGGGCCCCACCATGTGCATGCCGTACTGCCGCACAATATCAACCAGCCGTCGTTCCAGTTCGTGGCCCGCCCGCCCGATCTCTTTGAAACCAGCACTGATGACCACCAGGCCCTTCACGCCATGCCGCCCGCACTCTTCGGCGACTGTGAGCACCGTCGCTGCCGGCACCACCACCACCGCGAGATCAATGGTGTCTAGCACGCTGCCGATCGCCGGGTAGGCAGGAACATTCAGGACCTGGGATGCACCCCGATGGATTGGATAGATGCGCCCGGCATAGCCGGCATCGAGAAGGTTCTTGAGGATGCGATGTCCCAGTTTGGTGGGGTCCGGCGATGCGCCAATGACGGCTACCGACTGGGGCGCAAAGATCGCTTCCAGCATACAGGCCTTCCCACTCAGTGCGTGAGGCACTGTGTATGATACCATGAGTCGCGCACAGGAGAATGCAACCAGTCAAAAGCGGCGCCTGTCTGGCGCCGCTTTGTGGAGACAATCGTGCGGATTGTATGTGCCGTTATACCGCCTGTTCGATCATCAGGTCCGCTGGTTGATGACGATTGTGGCGCGGTTGCACCGGCTCCCACACATGGCCGGCCTCATCAACCACATGCAACGTTTCGCCATGGGCGCCTGACTCAACCAGTTTCTGCGCCACCATCAGCGCCAGCAACGCATCTTCCGGGCGCACCGGAGCGGGGCCGTTACTCCGCACTGCAGCAGCGAAGGCATCAAGCTCTGCGCGCAACGGCTCTTTCTTGTTGACCTTGAAACGGATCATCCGCCCTTCAGTCACACCCATCAATGCTGCCTGGGGCCATTCCGCGCCATACGGCGCCTGGTCATTCTCATACAGCGTCAGATCCTGCGTGATGTAATTCGCGACGAACATCCCTCGTTCGCCAATGACCGATAGTTCACGTACTTTGTTGGGCGAAAGCCAGTTAATGTCCAGCATGCCGATCGTATCACTCTCAAACCGCAGCACTGCCGACAACAGATCCTCGTGCGCGGTATGGAGCCGCCGCCCGATCTCGGCATGCAACTTTACCACGATCGAGTCGGTCAGGTAATGCATAATGTCGAGATCATGTGTTGCCAGGTCAATCACCACGCCAACATCTTTGATGCGGCTGGGGAAGGGGCCGATCCGCCGCGACAGAATCTGGTACACCCTGCCGAGCGCGCCATGTTCAAGCTGACCCTTCAGCGCGATGATCGCAGGATTGAAGCGCTCAATGTGCCCGACCGTCAGCAGAATCCCCAGGTCGTGCGACAGTGCCGTCAGTTCGGCGCCCTGCGCCACCGTTGCGGCAATCGGTTTCTCAACCAGCGTCGCCACGCCAGCCCGCAGCGTATCAGACGCGACCGCGAAGTGGTGCTCAGTCGGTACCACAACCGAAACCATGTCGAGTTGCTCGCGCTCAAGTAACTCGCGGTAGTCGGTATACCCACGCACATGGAACCGCTGCGCCAGTCGCGCGACCGTTGCCGGGTCAGCATCGGCGATTGCCACCAGTTCCACATCTTCCATTTCCGTATAGACACGTGCGTGGTTCCGGCCCATGATACCGGCACCGATCAGCGCAGCGCGCAGGATCTTCGTCATCGGTATGCTCCTCCCTTGTTCAGTATGCTCCGCGCCCGGTGAGCAGGGCAGGAATCGTCATGAACAGGATCTGCAGATCCAGCCAGATGGTATGGTTGCGGATGTAATGCATGTCCAGCCGCACCCGATCTTCATACGACAGATCGCTGCGACCGCTCACCTGCCACAGGCCGGTGAGGCCAGGCTTCACCGTTGACAGGTTATGTTGCCACTTACCGAATTTCTCCAGTTCCTGGCGGGTGATCATGCGTGGCCCGATCAGACTCATCTCGCCACGCAGCACATTGACCAGTTGCGGTAACTCATCCAGGCTGTACTTGCGCAGAAATGCACCGATCTTTGTGATACGCGGGTCGTCTTTCAGCTTGCCATGCGTTTCCAGTTCCTGTTTTTGCTCGGGAGTGAGCAGTCGATCGCCATGCAAGTGCATGGTACGCAGCTTGAAGGCATCAAACTCGCGCCGCCCCTGGCCAACGACACGCCGCCGATAGATCACCGGCCCCGGCGAGTCGCGCTTGATCAAATAGGCCACCACAAGAAACAATGGCATAAGCGCCAGCAATGTCAGCGCCGCCAGGGTGTAATCGAGCAGGGTCTTGAGAATCAGATGCACCCCGATGATACGCGTCTTGTTGAGCACAATCAAAGGAACGAACCCCTCTTCACGCACGCGCACGCCGGTGGTCAGCAATTCGAACAACCCCGATGCCAGGCGCACCTCGACGTCCTGGAACGTGTCGAGCGTGCTATACACCGACAGGAGCCGATCACGCATCATGGAAGTGTTCGCAATGACGACGGTATCAATGCCGTGTTGCTTGACCTGGGTGGCGAATGAAAGGGAATTATCCAGCACCGGCACACCGGGGATCGGCTCGCTCCCGATGGGCAAATAGTCATCAATGAAGCCAACGATCTGGACACCGCTTGTTTTCGCGGAAAGCAATTGCTCGGTTATTGCAATCCCTTCCGGGTTGGCGCCGATGATCAGGGTCCGGTCAACAAAGCGCCCGGAACGGCGCTGGGCATATACGGCCCGTCGCATCAGGAAACGGCTGGTCATGCCAAGTACCACCAGCAGCGCCCACGAGAGCAGCAGGAAGCCGCGCGCCACAATGAACTCAGGAAACAGAAAGCTGACGACAATTACCAGCAGCATGCCGGTTGTGACAGCATTGAACATCCGCGCGTATTCGGTCGCGCCACCCAGTAGATTCACCGGGCTGTAGAGACCATAGACCCAGAAGAGTGCCAGGTAGACCGGTGCCAGCGCGACAACAACCGTCGCATAGAACTCGGGCCGTACCCATCCTTCGTTGAAGATCGGCAGATCGCTCTGGAAGCGTACCGTATAGGCGATTGTGAAACTGACGAGCACGACCAGCATATCGGTCAGGACGAGCTGGCCAATTAACAACCGTCGCCCGGCGCGCCGGACTACACTGCGTGGTTTGACATCCGCCGTTATGCCCTCATAAACGGCCATCTGCGCGCCTCCATGCTCACGCTGCGACAGCTTGCCGCGTCGCAACCGGCTCTTCGATCGCCTGTTCGATGACGGCTGCCGCCTTCACTGCATGTGCGACGGCCGATTCACCGTTGGTGAGTTGCGGGTAGATCTGGCTGCTATTCACCAGGTACAACCCCGCCACATCCGACACGAACGATGGAATATCGTCCGTCCGCCCGACCGGGTGAAGCGGCTCAACGTAACGTTCGCGCCCGATCCGTACGGCGGCAATATCTTCTGGCCGGAGATCGGGGAACATCTGCCGCAAGTACACCATGAACGACTGCTGTAACGTCTCGTCATCCATCTGGGCAAAGAGATTGTCGGGCGAGACATACTTCGGCAGGTAGACCAGGTGATACCCATTGGTAAACTGCCGGTCGATCAGGTTCGTCGTCTCAATAACACCGGTAAAAGGAATGCGCTCATCGGTGATATTCAGCGTGTAGTATGGCGAGAGCGAGCGGCGCAGGACCAGCAGCATACACACGATGCCCAGGTACTCTTCAAGCGCGCTCCAGCGAGCGCTGACTTCTGCGGCCTCAGGCGGAAGCAATTTGCGCGCGATCGGCGTCTGGAGCGTCAACACCGCTCCATCACTCTCGACCTCGCCATCCGCCAGGCGCAAGCCGCGCACGCGGCCACCCGCAACACGCACCTGCTGTACGGTCGCGCCGGTGGTGATCTGCCCGCCGCGCGCGGTAATCGCCTTTGCCAGCGCATCTATCAGCATGGCATAGCCGCCAGGAAGGAAACACATTTTCTCGACCGCACCACCCTTCTCGCGGGTATCGGTCGTTCGTACCAGGCGAGACCAGATATACGTCGCCGGCACGCTATCGAAGCCACCATCGAACTTGGCGCGCAGCAGCGGCTTCCAGATATGCTCAACCGCCCGCTTCCCTCCCAGGCTGGTCAACCAGTCGACGACCGGAACCTCCTCAAGGGCGCGCCAGTCCTTGACCTGGCGGGCACGCAGGATCGTGATCCCCAGCCGTACCCGGTCAATCGGCGAGAGGGGCGGGAACCGCAGGAAATCAAGCGGTGTTGACATTGAATGGAGCTTCCCATTATGGTAGAAGCCCATGGACGTCGTCGTCATCCGCAATGCACTGCGCAACTCCAGTTCGTCGAACAGGCCCATCAGCGTTCGGTCGCTGCTCAAGATCGCGTGGTAGTAGCGATCGACTTCCAGTTGGTTCAGTTCGGCGAAACGTGTACGGCCCATCAGCCCGCCGAGCTCGCGGCTGCGTTCCCAGATCCGCACGCCGATCCCGCGCTTGATCAGGTCGTACCCGAGGGCGAGACCGAGAACACCGCCACCGACAATGTCAATCATGGGCATGGCACATGGCTCCTGCGGGTTATGAGACGTATTTGTGACGCTCGTACTGTAGCAGCCGGCATTGAAATCAGAATGAACTCGACAGGAGGCGGGATGAACGTTTCTTTACCCTGCCCCATCGAGGGCCGGGCGAGAACAGCGCACCAGGCCAACCTCCGGAAGGCCAGCCTGGCGCTTCGCCGCCGACCACAGCGGCACGCTCTGTTCAGCATTGCGAGGGGATCACCGACGGTCTGATGCTCTGCTCTATCGGCTATCGGTTATGATCTCAGCTACGCGCCACCAGTATGACGCCAACGCAGATCACCAGCAGCCCGGCCCAGCGTAATGGTGGAACCGCCTCGTGCAGCAGGAGCCAGGATGCCACGGTGATCAGAACATAACTGAGGCTTGCGAACGGATAGACGTAGCTCAGGTCGGCGCGGTTCAGCGCCAGGAGCCAGAAGAAAACCCCACCGAAATAAATGGCCAGCCCGATAATGATGTACGGTGAGAGAACGATCCGCGTGACCAGCCCCGGCAACGCGGCCATACTGAGCTCAAGCGCGCCAAGCTGCGACATGCCGACCTTCAGCAGGAGTTGCCCGGCGACGCCGGTGATGGTCGGAATCAGAATCAGCACCAGGGTCAGCATTGCAGGGCTCATGGACGATCCTTTCGTGGCGGCGCGTTCCTGCCGTTCAGCCTGTACCTTCGCAGCTTGCATTGCCATTGTTCCTTCGATTGATGGGTATCATGCAACACCGAGGAGTTCTGCCATCGCGCCGACTGCCTTTGCGCTTGCACCGGCGCGAATGGGTGCCCTGGCCGATCGCAGTGTCGCCAGCGCGTCTGGATGCAGCCACCGCTCGGTTCCAGCACGTATTGACTCGTACCTGTTGCCAACCAGGACATGCATACCGGCATCCACCAGATAGCGCCACTCGGTCTCATTCCGCAGGATGAGGGTTGGTGTGCCGAGAGCGCCCGCTTCCTCCTGCAAGCCACCCGAATCGGTCAGTAGCGCACTCGCATTCTCCACCAGTTTGAGTGTATCCAGGTAGCCAAGTGGCTCACTGGTACGAATACCACGTGGCATCTCAATACCATAGGCGCGCATCGCTGCTGCCGTGCGCGGATGCACCAGGAAGACAATCGTCTGCTCTTCAGCAAGTTCGCCGAGCGCGCGGATCATCTCCGGCAGCACATCAGGAGTGGTGTTCTCGCTACGGTGCAACGTCAACGCCAGGTACGCACCGGGCGCAACTTCCATTCGTTCCAGGATGGATGATCGCTCGGCGTGGTGCCGGTTACGCTCCACGGCGTCAATGACGCTTGAACCTACCATCCGTATGCGTTCTGGCGGCAACCCCTCGGCCAGCAGGTTGCTCTCCGCCGTTTCGTCGGCTGCCAGGAGCAACAGCGAAATATGGTCGAGAATGATGCGATTGAGTTCTTCCGGCATCTGGCGATTGAACGATCGCCCACCGGACTCAAGGTGCGCCACGGGGATGTTCAGTTTCGCGGCGCAGAGGCCACCGGCCATGGCGGTGTTCGTGTCCCCCTGCACCAGTACCATGTCGGGCTGCGTCTCCAGCAGAATCGGTTCCAGCCGCGCCAGCATCCGTGCCGTCTGCTCACCATGCGACGCCGAACCGACACCAAGCGCGTAGTCTGCCGGTGGCAGGCCGAGTTCGCTGAAGAAGACCGCATCCATCTCGAATGAGTAGTGCTGGCCGGAATGGACCAGCACATGCCGGAAACGCTCCTGCAGCAACGGGATGAGTGGTGAGAGCTTGATGATCTCCGGACGTGTGCCGAGAATGGTGACTATCGTTTTCATCAGTGTTCCACCCTGCCGGTCGCGCGCGGCGCGCCACGAAGCAGCCCTGCCAGACGCCGCTTTATAATGCTTGCCTGGAAGCGCAGGTGCGATCTGGTGATGCGCCAGATTTTGGCTTTCGACTGGCCAAACTTGCGTACACGTAGCACGGCTGGATACTCGGCGACACGGTAGCCGGCAAGCAGCGCATTCACCAGTATCTCCGCCATAACGACATAACCTTCCAGCGTCGGTGGCGCCTGCTCAAGAACGCGGCGGCGGTATGCACGATACATCGCGGTATAGGTATGAATGTGCCGGTTCACCAGCACCCGGTAGATCAGCGAGGCTCCCTGGCTGAACAGGAGGCGGTATGCCGGCACCCCTTCCACACCGCCTGCGGGGTGGTAGGCCGATGATGTGACGATATCAACGTCGGGGGTCAGCATGTCGAGCAGGCCCGGAATGGTCGTGAACGGATAGGTGCCGTCGCTGTCGGTGACAACGATGACATCGCCCCGCGCATGGGCAAAGCCTGTGCGCAACGCGGCGCCAAGGCCGCGGTTACGCTCATGGCGAGCAATCTGGACATGTTCCCAATCGGCGAAAGCGGTGCTGAGGCGTTCATAGGTGTCATCGGTACTGCCGTCATCTACCAGCACCAGTTCAAATGAACCACGCCGCATCAGTTCGGGACGAATCTCGTTGAGCTGGGCCTGCATTTGCTCAATGCTCTCCGACTCGTTGAAGCACGGAATGACCAGCGAGAGATTCATACCGGTTGCCTTTCTCTTCTGCGGGATGAGCATATGCTGCGTGATCGCTGCTGCGCATGGCCGCTCTGCCATCGGCCTGCCCGCATACGTCCGCTGCTCAGTATGCGGAGCGTCAGGCAGGCAATGCCCCATCCACGCCGTTCACCGGCATGGTGGGTACATACTGATGGATCAGCGCGCGTCGTCTCTAGCCTGATTATGAGTTCTGGTGATGAAGGCGGGATGAACAGGGCGCTGGCGGCAGCGTGACAATCCCGTTACTTCGAGAGATCGGAGTATTCGAGTTGAATGCCGTAATAGCGCATGAGAAAGCTGCGCAACGCGTTATGGATCGGGTCGTTGCTGCGTGGGGTCCGGTAGGTGAGCAGGTCGAGCGGATAGATATGCGCGTGCCCTGGTACTCTCCAGTCAGGACGTGTCACCAGCGCGATCACGCGCCGCCCGGCCAGGTCTCCGGCGGCCGGCGCATCGCCACGCGCTGGCACACAGAGTAACAGGTATGGTCGCCCGCGAACCTGGACCGTGGCCTGCCCATCGTGCTCCTGGACATGCAGGCGAAGCTCGCGGCGCAACTCCAGTTCGACGAAGTGGGCCAGGATCTGGCGCGCGGCAGCATCACGCCGGCGCGGTGTCATGCTCCGCTTCAGGCGATCCATGGTTGTGACCGCCCGTGCCGGGAACCCTTCCAGCACCTCGCCGGAGGCGACATCCTGAGTAACGACCGAGCGCGAATTGACAAAGACGTTATCGCCAATGGTCACACCAGGGTGGATGAACACACCGGCGGCGCACCACACCGAGTCGCCGATCGTTACCGGCCCGAACCTGACCCAGTACCCTTCAGTGTACGGAAAGAACGACCCGTGGGTGTACACCATACAACGGGCGCCGAGCGCGCTATAGGAGCCAATCCGCACCCGCTCATCACAGTTAATCAGCGTCTGTGGGCCAACGTAGGAATGATCGCCAATGATCAGGTCGGATGCTCCATAGACCAGGATGAAACTGCTGATGATCGAGTACCGCCCGATCGCAACGTCGCCACTGCAGCTAATCACGGTCAGCGCGCGGATCTCACTCTCGTCGCCGATCGCAATGTGATGCGCCGAAATGGCGGCGAACCAGCCGATCCGCACATGGCGGCCGATCCGTGCGCCGAGCAGTGTGCGCATCAGCCACGGTTTGATGGGTGGCGGCGCCAGCAGGATGAAGGCGACGAACAGAAAGCGCATGGTTGTCTACCGGCTGCACGCGCCAATCGCGACGCTGTTGAGTGAACCGTGTCCAGTGCTGGCCTCGACCAGTCTGTCGTAACGTCGGCTCCAGTGCCCGGCAATGGCGGCTGGTGTATCGATCCAGAAGTCACCCCGCGTAACGACATAGCTCCAGAATTCCTCGAAGGATCGCGCCCATCCGGGAAACAGAACGTCATCGAACACATAGTCATGAATATTGACCAGCAACAACCCTCCCTGCTCTGCCGTGCGATCGGCAAGGGCGCGCAATACGTCGCGAGGATTGCCCGGATTGGCGGCGCGCCGGGTGAAGAGCTGGCTGTCCATCCAGCCTGTTGACAACTGGAGCGTGCGGAGTTCGCGACGCTCCCGCTGGAAAAATGGAAAAAATGGCCAGCACGATCCGCGTCGCCAGCCAACATACAGGTCGTTGGCCAGTGAGGCATCATACTGGAATCCCAGTCGTTCGTGCAACGCAAGCGTCGCTTCGGGATCGCCGGGGTCTATGTGCCAGTAATGCTGCCGGTGTCCGGCGATCGCCACACCGGTTGCGTCCTCCAGCAGACGTTTTTCGCGCGCGAATTGCTCAGCGTTCGCATAGGCATGGTAACTACCGTGCAGGCCGATCTCGCAGCCGGCATCGATCAGGGTACGGAACAGCGCGCGAAAACGCGGCGTGCGAATATCGTAGAAGGGATCAGGCGTTCCGAAGGCATATTCCCGCAACGATCCCTGCCGCGCAGCAAAGTAGAACACGGATCGCGTGCCAAGGCGCCGTTCGAGCGCCAGCCAGTTGTCGAATTGCCAGTGATGGCGCTTACCGGTAAGCACGTCCCACGCTGCCGGCATGCCGCGCGGACCCTGGCGCATGACCACACGCAAAGGCTCCAGCCAGCGAACAACTTCCGGGTAATCAACGTCGTGACTGACCGCAGCGGCGGCGCGCCTGCCATGCGGCCAGCGCGGCTCCCCCGGTGGGAGACCCAGCGCAGCGATCACCTGTTCGAGCCCGGCGCCGATTGCCGAAGCCAGCGCCTTCCGGAGCGCATGATCCCGCAGATACGGCGTACCCGTGAGTTCAAGGTGGCCATGCTTATTCTTCGGCAGCAGCCCTTCTTCCTGGCCGGTGAGCAACCAGAAGGTGTCGAACACAATGTCGCGATCGCAGATGATCCGTCCCTCTTCGACAACCAGCACCTGTTCGTCCGGGCGCTCTCCATCATAGACCGGGTACGCCAGACCGCCGGTGACACCGGTCGTCGCCAGTCGCAATGCGTTGCGCCGTTCCCAGTGGCGAGGCGTCGCGCGGACGATGAGACGGGCGTGCGGCGCTCGCCCTGGATCAGCAGTGTACGCAATGTCACATGGTTCGCCGGGTTCGCATTCTTCCCAGGCATACCCCATGCCGGTCAGTAAATATCGCCAGGTCCAGGCGATCTCAGAGGCATGGCGCTCACGGAGCGCCGGGTCAATCGCAATACTGATGTGATGCATCTCATGACCGCCGCATCTTCTTGAAGCGGGAACTGAACTGATCGCCGTCGGCAATTGTGATCTTGACCGGCACCTTGAACGATGCCAGGTGATCCCGGCACCAGGCGCGCACACGTTTCTTGAGCGAATCCAGATCCTCAGGTTCCACCAGGTTCATGCGCGCGGCAACGATCTGGCCGGTGATCGGGTTTGCCTCACCATACACCGTTGCATCGCGCACATTGGGCAGCTGCAGCAGGACGCTTTCGACTTCGGCCGGATAGACCTTCTGGCCACCGACATTGATGATCTCGCTGCGGCGCCCCAGAATACGAATATACTCACCGTCGACCTCGACCATGTCCTGGGTGTTCATCCATCCTTCGGCATCAAACGGGCTCGGCGCGTTGAGATACCCCAGCATGGCCGACTTTGCGCGCACATGCAGCACGCCATCCACAATCCTGGTCTCAAAACCTTCGCCGCCAATCTTCACCCACAACGACCCGTCCTCGCGCGATTTGGAGCGCAGGATACCGAGTTCGGAGAGCCCATAAGTCTGCTGCAGGCGCACACCGGGAAAGGCCTCGCAAACGCGTTGCAGGGTCGCCTGCGGCATCACTTCGGTGCCGTAGGTGATCAGTTTCAGCGACGAGAGATCATACCGCCGGTGCGCTTCCGACATCAAGATCAGGTTGAGGAACGTCGGCGAGGTGGGCAACAACTCGACACGATGGCGCTCGATGGCGGCGCATACTTCATCCGGATCGCGTGTACGCGCCACAACCGCGGTTCCACCATTCGAAAGGGTATAGAACAGCGTATTGATGCCGCCGATATGGTCGAGCAACAGAAACGTCAGGGTAACCTGGCGATGGCGCACGACCTTGAACTTCTCGAGCAGCGGCGCGAAATCGTGCAGTGCCGCCTTGCTTTTGCCCGTCGAACCGGAAGAAAAGAGCACCAGGCCAGGATGGCCCTGTGCGATCAGCGCCCTGGTGAGTTCGTGGCTGATGGTGACATCGCGTCGATCGATGTGCCATCCATCGTTGTCATCGAAGCGAATCACCGCCTGCGCTTCGGCGATCGTCAGAAACTCGTCGCGGTGTACCGCCACCGACGCAGTCAGCGGGACGACGATCGTGTTTCGCGCAATCAATGCCAGCAGCAGCGAGATGGCCCCCGGCGAGTAATCGCCTTCGATACCGATCACCTGGCCGGCAGCGACTCCCGCATCGTCAAGTTCCGTGAGCCACTGTGCCACACGATCGACCAGTTCACCATAACGCACCGACACACCGTGCCATACAATCGCGGTAGCGTCGCGCGCCTGTTCCATACGCTCCAGCAACCACTCGATTGCCATCATCGCCCCCTGTTACAAAACGATCAGGTCAGGATACACCACCAAGGTAGATCACCTGACCGGTCACATAGTCACTCTCGCGCCGCACAAAGAAATCAATGACATTTGCGACATCCTCAAAGCGCCCCAGGCGCCGGATTGCCAGCGTGTCTATGATGCGCTGGATCTTCTCGGCGGGGATGCCACGAATAAGATCCGTCTCGATCGGCGTCGGCCCGACAGCATTGACGGTAATGCCAAACTGGCCAAGTTCACGGGCCAGAATGCGGGTCAACGTTTCGACCGCGCTCTTGGACGCGGCGTAGAGCGCTTCACCCTCCAGGCGCAATGGCACAGCAACCGTGCTCAGGTTCACGATGCGCCCGAAGCGATGCCGCTGCATCAGCCGCGCCGCTTCCCGGCAGACCAGAAACGTGCCGCGCACATTGGTCGCGAATATGCGATCCACGGATGCAGCAGGGGTGAGCAGCGAGTGGTTCATTGCCGCAACTCCGGCATTGTTGATGACCACATCCAGCCGCCCGTGGCGCCGCCCGATGGCGCTGATCAGTGCTTTGACCTGCGCTTCATCGGTGACATCCGCCTGGTGATGCGTATACCCATCCAGCGACCAGTCGGGCGCCTCGCGGCTGCATCCTTCGACCAGCGCGCCCCGGCCGGCGAAATGTTCAACCAGAAAGCGCCCGATCCCCTTCCGTGCTCCGGTTATCAGCACAACCTGCTGATCGATCATCGTATGACTCCTGCTTACGCCTGGCGTTGTTCGTCGAGCAGCGTGCAGATATAGTCCGCCAGCGCGCCAACGGTGAGGAACGGGCTGTTCTTCTGCGACATGGCGCGCTCGCTTGCCAGCGTGAGCGCGACGTCGAACTCCTCCTCGATCTTCTGCTCCAGTTCTACGATCAATGTCACCAGGCCGAGGGAATCAAGCGCCGCGCGACGACCTACCAGGTAGGTGGATTCGCCTGGCGCATCGTCGCTGGTGATGCCATTCTGCGCATACAGATCGTTCAGGCTGTTTATGACCATCGCAACGATCGCCTCGCGGTTGGCGGTTTTCGGGGATGTCATCACGGACCTCCATAGTTGCAGGATCATAGGCTACGATGGATATTAGCACGGCGGTATGACGCCTGCGTAAACCGCCGTGATCGCACGAATGACGTTTTCGAAAGATAGCCGCCCCACGGAGCCCGGGTCTGTGCCTTGCGGCAATGGACGAGAGGCTTCAGGAGAGCCTCTGGTGCGCGTCAGCTCGCGCTGGCTATGGTTGCGTGATCAACGGCAACGCCAGACGTGGCTGCATGGTCGTCGCCGGGGTCGCCGCCGGGGTCGCCGTAACTCCCGGTGTACTGGTGCGCGACGGTGTTGCCGTCGGCGACGGGAACGGTGTGTCCGCTTCCCAGACGGGCCCGGCAGGCGACCCGCCGATGCTGAGCATACCGGGGCTCAGACCGCCCGGCGTCGCGTCGCCCACCATTGTGCCGCTCCCTTCATCGAAATGGTACAGTGCGGCCGTCTGTGCGTCGGGAACAAAGGGTTGCCGTGATGGGGTGAAATCATTGCTGTAGCGCAGGGTCGTTGACAGGCGCAGTTCATCCAGCAACCCGGCATACGATGGATACTCGGGGCCAGCGTCATGTTTTTCAGCGCCGAGCACCAGATAGGGGTCGTTGGCGTACCGTGTCTCCCGGTTATCGCGATAGCTGACATCGCCGGCCGGGCCGTCGCCCTGGGCATCGAGGCGCCCATCAACGAAAATCCGCAACTGGCCGGTCGTCGCATTGCGCGTCACCGCGATATGGCGCCACTGGCCATCGGCCACCGGGGTAGCGCCGCAAATCGTGTTGCCGCTCTGCCCCCGGGAGACGCCGTAGGCGATGCGCCCGCCGTACACCGAAATGCCGTAATCGCCGTAGTCGCCAGGGCCGAATATGTCGCTGTCAACAATCGTGTGGCCATTGATCCAGGCGGTTCCGCCAGTTGTACATGGCCCACCGGGGTTGTCACTTGCGCGCGCCTTGATCCAGAACTCGATGGTGAAATCGCCGGCGCCGATATCGGCTGGCACGTGCGGATCGATCCGGATGCGCACCCGATCGACATTATCGCGCCCGGTTCCGTAAAAGCGCAATGCGTAGTTTCCCTGTGCTCGCACCGGCGTTGCATACTGCCACGACGTGCCGAGGAGCAGCAGGCAACAGAATACGGTCACGAGCCCGGCAAGCACAATGGTCCGTGGAACCGGCATGGGGTATCTGTTTCCCTTTGTGTAACGATACTCGCTCTGATGCCTGGTGCCTATCCGAAAACCCATGGGCATGCTGTCATTGCCTGGAGTGACGCGGTCACGCGCGCAATCGGCCAGCCGGGCGCATGCCAATGCCCGTCCGCCGGCGGGACGGCGTTCTGTTCCGCGTTGCGACCGCCATCCCGCCGCCGGATGATGGACTCTGGCGGGCGTGCCGCCCTCCAGGCCACCCTGCTGGTACGCCGCCGCGTACGTCGCGTCACATAAGGCGTTACACACCGCACAGCCCCCCACCCGACCTCCCCTCGCAGGGGGAGGAGTCGGACTCCCTTTCCCTGCGGGGGAGGGCCGGGGTGGGGGCGACGGGCTTATCTGAAAAGTATTGCTCCTGGCACGCCGGTAGATTGCTTCGCTTCACGCATGCAATGACATCCAGCCATCTGTTGTTCGGACAGGCACTTAGTACAGGCTATCATATATTTGATCCGAGTTTGACATGATCCGTTTGGCATCGTATCCTGGGTGATGGAGGTATCAGGTATGCGTGGCCCAAAGCCCTTGTATCCCATTCACTTAT
>JACAEQ010000064.1 GCA_013388755.1 Chloroflexota bacterium | reverse complement strand
GTGTGGGGGGCGTAGGGACGCAGCGCGCTGCGTCCCTACATCATTGCGATCATTGCCATCATTGCCATCATCGCCATCATCGCCACCGCCGACATCATGGATTGCACCGTGTGGCGGTGGTGCCGGTGCATCAACAATCACGATAGTCCCATGCACATGATCGGGCATCACCACAAAGGCGTCGAGGGTGATGTGTGGATAATGGTGCGGCAACGATAACCACACATCGTGGATGACCTGGCCAATCTCATTCAATTCAATTGTGCCCTGTACACCACGCCCAAACAGGAGGCCACGTTGCGCGGCGCAGATTGTGACATAATATGCGCCCGGCGAGGAATAATCATACCCCTTCAGGCGGACGGAACGGCGATGATAGCGTTGAGGATCGTAAAACATGGCATGCCTCCTGGGAATTCACCTCTCGATGAACCGTCCATTGATGCAATATGATGCGTCATTGCAAATATGAAACCTGTTGTGATTATGGAAGCGTGGCGAATGGCGCGGAGATCTGGATTCAACCGCCGATGCCGCTGGCGCAACTGTTCGATGATGGGCACGCCGCCACACTGGAGCGATCGGTTCGGACGACCGCCACGGTGCTCGGGTATGGTGGTGAGATGCATATTGATGGCGCCGCTGGTTTTCATGCGCACCGGTTGGCGCGTCGCCCATATCGATGAATGACCGCCGGCATCGGCGTATCTGTTCGATATCACGCCGCGACAATTGTCTCATCTCACCGGCGATCGACTGCCAGCAGGGTATCGGCGGTTCGTGGAACGCTTTCGCCGGGGGCCAGGGGTACACGGCATGCGGCTGCTGTGGCGAGACGCAAACGGTGCTGGCATCAGATACGCGGCGCGAATGTCAACCAGCGGCGCGGATTGTGGATAAGAGCCTATCCGAACACCAGATGGTCACTGTCATGGCGAGCGCGAGCGAAGCAATCTCCTCACGCGCCGGTAGAGTGCTTCAGCCACGCTTCGCTCGCTGCACGCGGTCGCTGGCGCTCCGCGCAATGACCGCATGCCCATGGGTTATTCGGATAGGCTCTAAGCAGATCATAGAATCGCTCCTGGCAGGGCCAGGCATTCGCGGAGGATAGCAATGGGGTGACTATATGCGACGAAAGCGTAGCCGCCACACGTTCACGAGCGCTTCCAGCACGATGCGGCGCGACATTTTCGAGCGACCGACGCGTCGGTCGGGAAAGATGATCGGCAGTTCGCCAATGCGAAATCCGGCGCGTAGCGTACGATACACCAGCTCGATCTGGAAGGCGTAGCCGTTGGACTGAATGTCACCGAGGTTGATGGTCTCAAGGACGCGGCGGCGGTAGCAGCGAAACCCGCCGGTTGCGTCCATCACCGGCAACTGGAGAATGGCGCGCGCGTAGAGATTGCCGCCACGACTGATGATCTGCCGGAGCGCGCCCCAGTCGGTTGTGCCGCCACCGGGCACATACCGCGAGCCGAGGACGAGATCGTAGCGCGTTTCAGCGGCTGCCAGCAGTTGGGGCAGATACGCAGGATCGTGAGAGAAATCAGCATCCATCTCGCAAATGTATGCCGCCCCTTCTGCAAGCGCACGACGAAAGCCTGCAACATACGCGCTGCCCAGGCCCTGTTTTGCCGGTCGCTGCAACAGGCCAACGCGCGGCTCGCCCGCCACCATCGCAGCAACTATCGCTGCAGTTCCGTCGGGGGAACTGTCATCAACGACCAGTACACGAAAGCGCGGCCATGCCAGCACGCGATTGATCAGATCGACAATGTTCTCGCGCTCGTTATAGGTCGGAATTACGACCGTGCAGTCAGCAGTTCCGATACTGGTTGCAATTCTTGCGTGGTCGACCAGGTCCGGCGTGATCATGCTTCTCCCTATCTGGCCATCGCATTCTGAGGTGGCGCGGTCGCGCTGCGTAACCTGCGATTTTCCATTATACTCGTAGCGCCGCGCTGATCGCGATCGATCACGTCGCGATGCTGTTACAGTATGGTAGCGAATGTTGGCTGAGCCTATGCATCATCCGCGCGTTCCTGTCGACTCATCCGCCAGCCAGATTGCTCGCGTCTTGCCGCTCCCTTCGCTTGCCCACCTGTACGGGTTGATCCCGCTGGCGTTCATTGGTGCGTTTATTGCACTGGCCCCCACCGACCCGCACGATTTCTGGTGGCACCTGCGTGTCGGCCAGGTGGTCGCCGAGTCGGGCGTACCGCGTACCAATCTGTTCGCCTGGACGGTCCCCGCCACGCAGCCATTTGTCTATGCGGCATGGTTCAGTGACTGGCTGTTCTACCAGACATACCGGCTTGCCGGATTGCAGGGGCCAGTGCTGGCACGCAATCTCCTGGGGCTGGTGGCATTTGCACTGGTGCTACTGGAAGCATACCGGCGGAGTGGCTCGTGGCGCCTGGCCGGGCTGGCGGTGATGCTTGCCGGGTTGATGACCATCAACAATCTGACAACCCGGCCGCAGAACTGGGCCTGGCTACCATTCATGGCATACGTGATGATCCTTGGCGCCTTCGTCGATCGACGGATGGGACCGCGCGCGCTGCTGGCGCTACCACCGCTGATGATCTTCTGGGTCAATGCTCATGGCTCGTTTGTACTGGGATTGATTTTACTGGCGCTCACCGGCAGCGGCGAGGCGCTACGCATGCTGTTACGGCAGCCGGATGCTCCGGACCGCCGCCGTCTCGTGCTGTTGCTGGCAGCGGCGGCGGCGACACTTCTGGCCACGCTACTGAACCCGATCGGGCCAGAGATTTTTCGCTATGTGGTGAATCTGCTGACCAACCCGCCAAGCCAGGACCTGGTGAATGAGTGGCAGCCGCCAACCGTGCGTAGCCTGGCGGGGCGCTTCTTCTTTCTGGCGACGCTGGCGCTGGTGGCGACGCTGGCGCTGGGGCGACGCCGGCTGACGATAACCGACACGCTGGTGCTGTGTGCCTTTCTCTGGCTGGCATGGAGTGGAATGCGATACGTCGTCTGGTTCGGCATGGTAGCGATGCCGATGCTGGCGCAATGCCTGGCGCGCCCGGCGTCACAGGTGGCCCGGCCACGCGGTGATCCGATCAGCGCAGTGATCGCTGCAGTATTGATTGGCGGAATCGTCGCGCTGCAGCCGCCCTTCAAGCCTGCCCTGAACCTGCCCGCGCCGTACCGGTCGCTGTTCGCCGATGTTCCGGGGGCGCCGTTGCTCTACCGGGCCGATACGCCGCTGGGGTCTGCGGCATATCTGCACGACCACCCGGGCGGGCAATTGTTCAATGACATGGTCTATGGATCGTATCTCATCTGGGCGTTGCCCAAACCGCAGGTCTTTATTGACACGCGCATCGAGCTCTATCCGCCGGCATTGTGGCAGGACTATCTCGCCATTGGCGAGGCGCGCGACCACCAGGCGTTGCTTGAGCGTTACGATGTGGACCGCGCGTTGCTGAGCCGCTCGCGGCAGGCGCCGCTCATTGCCGCCCTCGCCAGAGATCCGGCGTGGGCCATGGAGTATGAGGATCAGTATAGCGTGCTGTACCGGCGAGCCACCGGTCAGTAGCACAATATCGAGTGAGATCACCGGCTAAGAGTACAGAGCAGTATCCGAACGTCCACGCACGCGTGCGCTGAAGCGTGGCGCTCCTCCCGACGCTCATGAAGATGAAAGATCATGGGCGGCCAGGTTTCCGCACCTGAAGGCAAGCATCTATGAACGCACAATCGGAACGCCATTCTGCCATGCAATCGGCGGTGCGGCCACGCCCGACGCTTGATCACGTCTACCTGGCGGCAGCGCTGATGCTGATCGCGCTGCGCCCCCTCCTGACCCCGGCACCGCCGCACGATTTCTGGTGGCACATGGCAACCGGGCGCGTGATTCTTGAAACGAGAGCGATCCCCCAGGTGGACATGTTCTCATACACGCGTGCCGGCGAGCCGTTCTTTAACCAGAGCTGGCTGGCGCAGCTGTTGATGGTCGGTCTGCACAACCTGGGTGGGTTACCGCTCGTCATCATCGCGCAGGCGCTGGTGATGACCCTGGCATATGGCCTGCTCTTGCGGTTGTGTCTGCTGCGCACCGGGCGATTGCGCCTGTGCGTGGCGATCCTGTTGCTGGCGACGTTGCCGCTCTCGTTCGATAACTGGACCGTGCGGCCCCAGAGTTATGTCTTCCCCATTTTTGCAGCCTTCCTGACAATCCTGACCGAATACCGGCCGGGTATGGCGCGTCGCCTGTGGCTCATGCCGCCGTTGATGGCGCTCTGGGTGAACATGCATGGTTCGTTTGTACTGGGGCTGGCGCTGATCGGCATTGTGTTCGTCGGTGCTATGGTCAGACGTTGGAAAACCGCTTCCGGAGCCGGAGAAAGAGGGCCGAACGCAATGGCGCGTCTGCTCGATGGGCCGCTGCTGGCGTGGGGGGCGTTGACAGCTGCTGCCACATTGCTCAACCCGCGTGGTGCGGGCGTGCTGGGGTACGTCGCCAACCTGCTGGGTAGCAATCAGGTCACCAGCCTGGTGACCGAGTGGTCGCCGCCAACCGTCCGCGACGTCAACGGCATGATCTTCTTTCTGTTTATGCTGCTGGTGGCACTGGTGCTGATCTATGCGCGCACAAAGCCGGACCTGACGGACCTGCTGTTGTTTGGGGCATTCCTGTGGCTGGCGCTTGGCGCAGCACGGAACGTCGTGTGGCTGGGATTTGTGGCAACGCCGTTGCTCGCCGTGCAGGCTGCTACGCTCTTGCCACCGCCGCCAGCGCAGCGCTCACCGGGGGTTCCAGCGATGAATAGCGTCCTGATAGGGATGCTGGCGTTATTGCTGGTGATCGGCTCACCATGGGTCAAGCCGGCGGTGCTGCCGCCACAGGTGGGCGCGCTCCTGGCAGAAGGAACGCCGGTTGCGGCGACGCGCGCACTGCAGCGCCTGCCGCAACGGCCCGAGAGACTGTTTCATGCCATGAGCTACGGATCGTACCTGATCTGGGCCGCGCCGGAACAGAAGGTCTTTATTGACCCGCGGATCGAGCTCTACCCGTTCGAGCAGTGGCGCGATTACATCTTGCTTGGCCAGGGCGCGGATGTTGAGACGCTGCTGGCGAAGTATGCGATTGATGGCCTGTTGTTGAGCGTGGAGGAGCAGGAGCCGCTGATCGCGTACGCGCGCGCGCGCGCACAGACATGGCGCGAGGTATACACCGATGAGTTCACCGTTCTGTTCGTACGACATTGAAGGCAGCACCTATTCATAGCGCAGCGCATCGATCGGATTGAGGCGCGAAGCGCGCAACGCCGGATAGATGCCGAACACCAGCCCGACGGCGATCGAGGTCAGCGTGGCGAGCAGGACGGCATCGAGTTGCACCCGCGCCTCGGCGCCCTGCGCAACCCCCTGCAATAGCGCCGTCCCCAATGCCGAGAGCGCAAACCCGAGGGCAATGCCGAGGAACCCGCCGGCCATGCTCAGCACCACCGCCTCAACCACGAACTGGAAACGAATGTCGCGGCGGCGCGCGCCGACTGCTTTGCGGAGACCGATCTCGCGCGTTCGTTCGGTGACCGAGACGAGCATGATATTCATAATGCCGATACCACCCACCAGGAGCGAAATTGCCGCAATTGCGCCGAGAAAGGCGGTCAATGCACCGGTGATGGTACCGAACGAGGCGATCAGATCCTGCTGTGTCACAATAGTGAAATTGTTGTCCTGGTACGTCAGGCCGTTGCGCCGCCGCAACAGCTCGGTCACCTGGTCAATCACGACGTCAATGCTGCGTTCGTCAATTGCCTGAATATAGACCACGCTGACATCAATACGATTGACGGCGCCGGGAGGGGTGGGGAACAGGCGGGACTGGGCCGTGGCAATCGGCACGAACACCAGGTTATCCTCACTCGGGCCGAAGTTGCCGCCGCGCGCCTCCATCACGCCAATCACCTCGAAACTGACATCGTTGATGCGAATGCGCCGTCCAACGGGGTCCTCATCGGGGAAAAGGGTCGAACGCACATCAGCGCCAATCACGGCCACCCGCGAACGCAGGTCGTTCTCCGACGGATCGAAGAATCGCCCGCTTGCGACCCTGGCGCTGCGCACCTGGGGATAGTTGGCCGTGACGCCAGCGACGCGCCCGTCGAAGCTGGCGCCGGCATAGACGATCAACGCGCCGCGCGTCAGTTGTGGCGTCACCGCGGCGGCGGCCGGCACATTCAGTGGATCGGCCAGCGCGGCAACATCTTCATTCGTCAGGCGCGGTGGGACGCGCCGGTTCTGTTCCGGATCGTTGGTGCCGGCGAAGAGGAAGACCAGGTTCGACCCCAGCCCCTGCAACTCGCGCGTCACCAGGGTCTGGATTGCGCCGCCAAGCGCCAGCAGGGTAATGACTGCGCCGACACCGATAATGATGCCGAGCATGGTCAGGATGGCGCGCAGTTTATTGGCTGCCAGGCTGTTGAGAGCGATACGGATTGTTTCGAGCAGACTCATAGCGGCTCAGCGCCTGCCGGGCGGGCCGGTGAAGAATGAGAAGCGTTGATCAATGCCTTCGACATAGACGCATGCCTGTGGATCGAGGCCACTCACGATTTCGATCACCTGTTCATTACTCAGACCAACGACCACCTCGCGCGGGTCGAGTTCCGGGCGTGCCGGCCACTGTTCAGGCGGCAGGGCACACAGGCCGGGATCACGCGCAACGTCCACCAGCAGGCGGCCGCGATCGCTGCGAACGGCGCGGCGCGGCACGAGCAACACCTGCTCTCGTTCCGCAACCACAATGTCCGCGCCGACCGACATACCGGGGCGCACACGCGGATCGGCTTTCGGAATGGCAATACGCACGCGGTAAGAGGTAACGGCGGCCTGGGCCTGGGCCAGCGGCGCGATCGACTCGACCGATGCCGGCAGCGCCAGGTCGGTGAGCGCGTCGAGCGTCAGCGTGACCGGCTGGCCGGCGCTCACCCGGGTAATATCAATTTCGTCCACGGTCACATCAACATAAAAACCGGCAAGGTCCGCCAGCACGATGGCGGCGCGCCCCACAGACGGCGTCTCGCCGACCTTGAGGTTCACCTCGGCGATGACGCCAGCGAATGGTGCGACCAGTACCGCTTCATCAAGCGCCAGTTGCGCCAGGTCGCGTGCGGCGCGGGCACTAGCTACCTGGGCGCGCGCCGCAGCCAGATCCGCGGGGCGCGGGTCGGCGCGCAGACGCTCCAGATTGGCCTTCGCGGCCTCGTACCCGGCCTGTGCGGCTTCGAGCTGACCACTGCGCTGGTCGCCACGCATGCGATCGAGCGCAGCGCGGGCGCTTGCCACCTGGGCGCGCGCCGCAGCAAGAACGTCGGGATCGGGCGTGACGAAGAGCTGATCACGGGTCGCCCGGGCCACCAGCAACTGCCCTTCGGCCAGTTCGACGCCGTTCGCTTCGGCCTGGCGCGCATTGTCATAGCTCACCTGAGCCTGGGCCACGGCATTCTCTGCATTACGCAGTGTTGCTTCGGCCTGAACAAACGCATCGTAGTATTGCTGGCGCTGCGAGTCATTCAGGGTATTCGGCTTTGTCTGCCCGGGACGAGATGGATCAGCGACACTGCGTATGATCGGGTCGGCGCCGGTATCACGTACATATTCCCAGTTCTGTTTCGCCGTCGAATAGCGCGACTGAGCCTGGGTCAACTGATTCACTGCCTGGTCAAGCTGAATCTGGGCGCTGGTCTTGGCGGCTGATAGCTGGTTGCGCTGCCGTTCGAGGGTCAGTTCGGCCTCGCGGATGCGCGCCTCTGCCGCCTGCACATCGGATGTGCGCGGGCCGGCCAGGAGCAGATCGAGACGCGCCTGCGCCTGGCGTAGTTGTTCCTCGGCGGCGCGCATGTCGCTGGTGGTAACGCTCCCCTGCACCTGGCGCAACTGGCCGGCAGCCTGGGCAAGCTGCGCTTCCGCCGCGGCGATTTCGTTCGCCGACGCGCCAGCCAGCAGGCGGTCAAGGCTGGCCTGCGCCTGGGCAAACTGCGCCTCCGCCTGGGCGAGGCGCAGGTCGAGTTCGCGCGTGTCGAGCCGGGCCAGCGGCTGACCCTGTTCGACGGCGTCGCCAACACGCACGAACACCTCGGCGACGCGACCGGCGCTGGCGAAACTCAGGTTTACCACCTGGACCGGCGCAATCTGGCCGGTGGCGTTGACGGTCGCAACGAGCGTATCATAGCGGGGCGTAATCAGACTATAGGTGCGTGTCGCCGGCTGCTGGTCGCCACGGAGGAAGAAGACACCAGCGGCGCAAGCCGCAACGGCGAGTACCAGCCCGGCGGCGGTGAGAAGGGCGCGCCGGCCGGGCATGCGGCGCACACGTGGGGTTGCCATGGACAGCCTCTATTCATTACAGGGAAACGGCGCTGCCTGGCGCGTCTCATGCGCGCCAGGTTCGCCTCGACCCTGATTCTGCACCCTGCCGAAGGATCTGTCAATCTTACCCGGTCGCAGCGGCAACAAAGTCAATCGTGAGCACCACCTCTTCGTCCACATTCGCTACAAAGGGCACATCCGGGATGGTGAGATTGAAGTCGCTCCGGCGTACAGTCGTTGTCGCCGTGCCGGAAAGCCGGTCAGCAGACTCGGCCTGGACCACGGCCTCGAAGGTTACCGGGCGGGTGATGTCGCGGATGGTGAGATCACCCTTGATGGTAAAGGTGAAGGGCTGATTCAGCGCGGCGGCGCCGCTCAATCCCTCAATACTGGTCGGCGTAAAGGTAATGAACTCGTAGGTGTCGGTGTTCAGGATAAAGTTGCGGATCGCCCGATCACGATTGCCGCTGTCGGTGGCGAACGCGCGCGCATTGACCTGGATCACGCCGATCTGTGCACTTGACAGGTCAGATGGGTTCACTGCCAGTTCGCCGGCAACCTGCTTACTTGTGCCAACAACCTCGACGCGCTGGCCACGCAGATCCTCGCGAAGCGTGAAGCGCGCAGCCGACTCATCTGCCACGATCTGATAGCGCAGGATTTCGTCCGGCGCATTGCTGGAGGAAGCGGGTAAAGCGGACGTCGCCGCGGGCGCAACCGTCGGGGCGGCCGTCGCAGGCGCAGGGGTCGCCGCAGGCGCAACCGTCGGGGCGGCCGTCGCAGGTGCGAGGGTGGCCTGTACCGGCGCACCCGCTGGTTCGGAAGCGACCGGCGGTTGCGTTGCAAGCGGGATGGCGGTCATCGGGCCACTGGGGGGCGCCGTGTCGCCCAGCACACTATCGTACAGCCAGATGCCGCCACCAATGACGATCAACGCGATAATGGCGGTCAGAATGATGCGGGACCGGTTCATGAACGCAGTATCTCCTTTGTGCCTATCCGAAAACGTATGGTTTGGCGTCAGTGCGACCAAAGCAATCTCCGTATCAAACGCCGAGATTGCTGCATCGCTGACGCTCCTCGCAAGGACCGCATGCAGTCGTTCATGCGCCCGCACGTGCGTGCCACAACTCGTCACGATCGGGAGTTCGGGGGATGCCCCCGAAATGACATGACACACGCGGTGGGCCGCACGTCGTGCATTCGGCGGCGCAACCGGGCTGCAGCGCGCTACGCGAGAGACGCCCCACCACCGAAACGACACCCTCCAGACCACCCCGCGGCGTGAACCACGTGTACGTCGTGTCCATAAGAGTATACGAAGGGATTGTTTGTTTTGTATGTGAAAATGTAGAGAATCATATGAGACGCGACCGGCCCGGCTCTGCGACCCTCCTTGACAGAGAAAGGCCGACTGGCTATACTCTTTGATATGGACAATTGTCCGTTTTACAGGACGAGACGCCTGTGCTTCCGGGAACGGCGCGAACAGCGACAAAGGAGCAAGGATCATGATCGGGGAACGCACTGACGCAGAGGAGCGCATCGAAGCGCTACTACTACAGATGACACTGGCGGAGAAGGTTTCGCTGCTTGCCGGCAACAGCATGTGGACGACGACGCCGGTGGAGCGGCTCGGCATCCCCGCAATCAAGGTGTCTGACGGGCCAAACGGGGCGCGTGGCGCTGGTGGCTTCGTTGGTGGAGCCGTGACATCGGCCTGTTTTCCGGTTGGCATAGCCCTGGCTGCCACCTGGAACACCGGCGTGCTGGAGGAAGTGGGCGAAGCGCTGGCTGAAGAGACGCAGTCGAAAGGGGCACACCTGCTCCTTGCGCCGACGGTAAACATTCACCGCTCGCCACTGAACGGGCGCAACTTTGAGTGTTACTCCGAGGATCCCTACCTCTCGGCACGCATGGCCGTCGCGTATATCACGGGCCTGCAGCGGCGCGGCGTCGGCGCCACGGTCAAGCATTTCGTCTGCAACGATTCAGAGTTCGAACGCAACACGATCAGTTCCGAGGTTGACGAACGCACGCTCCGCGAGATATATCTGCCACCCTTCCGCGCCGCCGTACAGGAAGCAAAAAGCTGGGCAGTCATGGCATCGTACAACAGGGTCAATGGCGTGTACGCCGGCGAGCATGCGATGTTGCTGCTGGATATTCTCAAGCGTGAATGGGGGTTCGACGGGATCGTCATGTCGGACTGGTTCGGCACGAAGAGCGTCGTAGATGCAGCGACGAACGGCCTGGATCTTGAGATGCCCGGGCCGCCTCGCTGGCGCGGGGAGCAACTGATCGCCGCCGTCGAAACAGGCAGGGTTCCGATAGACGCGATCGACGAAGCCGTGCGCCGGATGTTGCGCACGATCGCGCGCACTGGCGCATTCGAGCACCCTGAGTTGCGAGCCGAACAGGCGATTGACCGGCCAGAGCACCGCGCGTTATTGCGCCGTGCCGCCGCCGAGGGCATGGTGCTGCTCAAGAATGATGGCAATGCGCTACCGCTCGACCTTACGACCCTGCAATCCATCGCAATCATCGGCCCGAATGCGAAGACGGCGCAGATCATGGGCGGTGGTAGCGCCCAGGTTAGCGCCCATTATGCGATTACCCCCTATGACGGCATTGCAGCACGGGTTGGCGACCGGGTGAACCTCGGCTACGAGATTGGCTGTAGCAATCATCGCCAGTTGCCACGGCTCGATCAACGCCTGGTGACCCCTCCCGGCAGCAACGGGCAGGGGTTCGCCGTCACCTACTACAATAGCCCTGACCTGACAGGTGATCCGGTGCACCAGGCGATTGCCGGCAGTAGCGAACAGATGTGGCTGGGCGAGGTCGCGCCCGGCGTGGATCCGCGCGCATTCTCGGCGCGGCTCGCGGCTCACTTTACGCCCCACGAGGGTGGCGCGCACAGCTTCAGCCTGGCGAGCGCCGGCTTGAGCCGCCTGTTCGTGAATAATACGCTGGTGATTGACACCTGGAGCAGCCAGACTCGCGGCGATACCTACTTTGGCTCCGGTAGCACCGAGGTGATCGCGCAGGTGAACCTGGAAGCAGGTACGACGTACGATCTGCGCCTGGAGTATAGCAGCCAGGGCGCGACCATGCTGGCTGGCGTGCGCCTGGGATATATGCCGCCGGTCGCCAACGACGCCATTGAGCGCGCAGCCGCGCTGGCAGCACGCTCCGACGTCGCGCTGGTCTTTGTCGGCTTGAATGCGGACTGGGAGAGCGAAGGGTATGACCGGCCCGACATGGAACTTGTCGGCAGGCAGGTTGAGCTGGTTGAGCAGGTCGCAGCCGCCAACCCACGCACGATCGTCGTGCTCCAGACCGGCTCGCCGGTTACGATGCCGTGGCTGGGTAAGGTTGCCGGCGTGTTGCAGGCCTGGTATCCTGGCCAGGAATGCGGCAACGCCATTGCCGACGTGTTGTTCGGCCTCGCGAATCCGTCGGGTAAACTGCCGCAAACCTTCCCGCTCCGCCTGGAGGATAACCCGACGTATATCAACTACCCTGGCGAGAATGGCCGGGTGTATTATGGCGAACGAATCTTTGTTGGTTACCGATACTATGAAAAGAAGAATGTCGCGCCGCTGTTTCCGTTCGGCCATGGCCTCTCGTATACCAGCTTCAGTTACGACAACCTGCGGTTAAGCACCGACGTGATGGCGCCCGACGAGGTACTCACGATCAGTATTGATATCACCAATACCGGGCGCATGGCAGGCCAGGAAGTTGTACAGCTCTATGTGCGCGATTGTGCCGCGCGGGTCGCTCGTCCCGAGAAGGAACTGAAAGGATTCTCGAAGGTGGCGCTGACGCCGGGCGAGACCAGGAGCGTCACGCTCACGCTCGATCGAGAAGCGCTGGCATACTGGGACGATCTCAACCATGCGTGGGTTGCCGAGGCCGGCGCATTCGAGGTGCTGGTGGGGAGCTCATCGCAAGACATCCGGGCACGGGCGGAGTTCCGCCTGGCGGAAACGGCCATCTTTGGCGGGCCGGAGAAGCCGCCGGCCGTCCCGGGTATTGATATGCTGGTGAAGGATCTGCTGGAGCATGCCGGCGCGCGCGCGGTGATCGAGCGCCACCTGCCGGGATTTGCGGCGCAGGCGGGATTTGGCGTGATGATGGGCCTGACGCTGGCGCAGATGGCCGGTTTCGCGCCCGACCGGTTGACACCGGATCGCCTGGCCGCGATTGCCGCCGACCTCGCGGCACTCTGATCCGCGGACACAGGAAACGGTGATCGGGAGCGGTGGGTTGCGGCGACAGCTACGCCGTTGTGGCCCACCGCCCCTTCTCGGTCATTCGTGATCGCACAATGGCTGAGCACACTGCGCGAGGCGGACCTGATCCTGGTGCTGGAACGCGGCAGGATCGTGGCACGCGGCTTACACCAGGAATTGTTGCACACCTCCGGCCTGTATGCCGAAATCTTCGTTTCGGACGACCGGATGCAGCGGATCTCGCGACGGTTATCACACCAGCGTGCTGGAAAGCGTAGTCAACCTGACCGCCGTACATTGTGGTATACTGCACAATCACTGGAGATCATCTTGTTGAAGTGTGCCATTGGAAGCAGCGGTATCGATCCCAGGGAACCCGCGCATACACCGGATGCTGCCGGAACTGCCGTTGCACACCAGTATCATCGTCCTTCTGGCAGTAACGCTGGGCTTCCTCAATCCCTTGATCTGCATGGTGCATTGCGCCGTCGTCGCGCAGCCGCCTGCGCCGCATCGCGCCGCGAACAGGTTCGTGTGCCACCTCGGCGTGGTGTTGCAGGCTCCGACAGACCCGGGCACGATCGGGACGTTGCCCGCTGCACCGCGCGCATTCTACGAAGGCACGCTTGCACTCTCCTCTCTGGTGATCGTCTTGTTACCGCTTATGCTCCTGAAAGCGGCAGCCTGCATCATCCATGGTCGTGACGTTCCTCCTCCACCTGCGCCGCCGCCGAAGCAGGACCACAGCCGGATGCCATAAGGGTGTGGCGTGTGGCGAACCTCATCGCGCAATCACCAGGGTGCCGGGCGGCAGGAATGTAAGGCCGGAACGACCGCCGACTCGACGCCATTATCCCGGTTAATCGCTTCCTACGCTCTCGCCATGGCGGTACGCGATGTCCCGTCCACCAGATCAGCGTATGTGCCGTAATCGTCTGGCCGGCATATTATGTCGTGTTCAAGTCATTACTGAAGAAGGGAGACACACCAATGAACCTGTACCGATATATCACCCTGTTGCTGGGCGCCATTGCGCTGGCGGCATGCAGCACGGCATCGCCAGCGCCCCCCGCGGGTTCCGGCGGTGCAAGCGGTGCGACGATTCAGATCAGCGATCCGTGGGCGCGTGCGATGATGATGGAAGGTGGCGCCATGGGTGGCATGGAATCGCCGACAAAGGCGCCGGAAGGCAGTATGGGGCACAGCGGCATGGAGATGGGTGGCGCAAATAGCGCGGCATACATGGTTATTCGCAACACTGGCACCGCTGCTGACCGGCTGGTTGCGGCGCGCAGCGATGTTGCGAAGACGGTTGAGATTCATACGGTCGTTCAGGAGAATGGTATGATGCAGATGCGCCCGGTCGAGGGCGGCATCGAGATCCCGGCCGGCGGCGAAGTCACGTTAAAGCCGGGCGGCTACCACGTGATGCTGATTGGCCTGACGCGCGACATGAAGGCCGGTGAGAATGTGCAGCTAACCTTGCAGTTCGAAAAGGCCGGCGAGGTCCCCGTCACGGCGGCGATCCGCGAGCCATAGGGCGGTCGTCGCTCCGTACGCAGCGAAGGAAGGGTGTGTGGCGGCGGATGGCGGCAGCGTAGCCGCTGGCCGCCGCTTTTTTGCGCCATCGTTATGATCCGCGCCCTGCCTGTCAGAAAGTCTTCCTCAGCACAGCATGCGAAACGTCACCACAACGTTCGTTCCTCATATTCTCCGCAGGACTTCTTAACAATCTCTGAAGACGTGCCGGCTACGATACTCGCGAAGTGTGAAACCGGCTCTCTGGAAACACTCGCGGAGGTATAATCATGGCACGAGGAGCAGGGGCACAGCAACGCACAACCATCAACCTGGCGCTTGACAGCGCCATCTTCGGTGCATTCCTGGCGGCGACGGCCCCGCGTCTTACCGGAATCGCGATCCACGAATGGCTCGGCATCGCCTTCGGTGTGGCCATCATGACCCATCTGCTGCTGCACTGGCAGTGGATCATCGAAGTAGCGCGGCGGTTCTTCGGCAAAGTGACGTGGACGGCACGTGTGAACTATGTGTTGAACACGCTGTTGTTCATTGCGATGACGATCATTATCGCCACCGGCCTGATGATCTCCGAAGCAGCCTTACCATTGCTCGGCATGCAATTGCCGCATGATCATATCTGGTCGCAGGTGCACCGGCTAGCGTCTGATGCTGCCGTTCTTCTGATCGGATTCCACGTGGCGCTGCACTGGCGCTGGATCGTGCATTCCACCCGCCGTCTGCTGCGGATCTCGACGCGCCGCCCTGCGTCGATCACCGAACCTGTGACGGTCACGTCGCGGGCTGTACGGGAGGTGCCGTGATGAAGATCATCGGACGCACACTCATCATCCTGGCGGCGGCACTGGTGATTGCCGGCGCACTGTTCGCCTTCCGGCAGACGGAGTATGCCCGGATGCCGGGTGAGACCAGGCCAGGGCGTATGCGGATAGAGGCGGGCGAGGCGCGCCCGGGTGGGTTTGCACCAGGCGGGTTCGAGCATCGCAACCGCGCAGGGGGTGATGAACACCAGGCCAGCCTGGCCGGTCTGGTCGAGGTCGGCAAAAACCTGGCGATCATTGCCGCCATTGTTGCACTGGTGGTCATGCTGGAGCGGGTAACGCGCGGATTGAGGCAGCGAACCGTGGCACGACAGGTCGAAACGGAACCTCCTTCATGAGCACGATTCTGGTCGTTGATGATGAGCCGGCGCTCCGTGACATGCTCCGGCTCTATCTCGAACAGGAAGGGTTTCACGTCATCGAAGCCGGTGACGGTCGCCGGGCGCTATACGTGGCGCGGGTCGAGAAACCTGACCTGATCATTCTTGATCTGATGATGCCCGAGATGGGCGGCTACGAGTTCCTGCGCGCCTTTGCCAGAGAGGCACGCACCCCGGTGATCGTGCTGACGGCGAAGATTGAGGATACCGACAAGATCCTTGGCCTGGAGCTCGGCGCCGATGACTATGTGACCAAACCGTTCAATGTGCGCGAACTGATTGCACGTGTGCGCGCCGTCTTGCGCCGTAGCCAGCAAGCGCCGATTGAACCGGATATATTGCGCGCGGCAGACATTGTGCTCGACCGGACCGGGCGCACGGTGAAGGTGGGTGAGCGCTATGTTGACCTGACCCCGTCCGAGTTCGCCATCCTGGCGACGTTGATGGCCGCGCCGGGGCAGGTCTTCTCACGGCTCGACCTGCTCGATCGTGTCTCCGGTGGCGATGCATTCGAAGGGTATGAACGCACGATTGACGTTCATATCCGTAACTTGCGCGCCAAAATCGAGGCCGATCCGCGCCACCCGGCATATATCGAAACCGTCTACGGCATGGGATACCGTTTTGCACTGCCGCGCGCACCGGCGCTGCAATAGATTGGCGCACCGACCATGCGCTCGTTGACCCTCAAACTTACGCTGGCATTCCTGCTTGTCGGTCTGATTGGCTCGCTGCTGGTCGCCCTCGCAGTCGGTCTCCGCACACGTTCCGAGTTCGACGTCTTTCTTTCGACGCGCGATCGCACAACTTTGCTGAACGCGCTGAGTGCATACTATCAAGCGAACGACAGCTGGCTGGGCGTTGACGCGATGCTCGAACAGACGCCACCGCTCGATTTCTACGGCCGCACCCTGGTGTTGACGGATGCAACCGGAACCGTTGTTCGCGGTCGCGGGCCATACCGTCCAGGCCGCAGCTTACCTGCCAGTGCCCTGGCGCGCGCCGATCCGGTCCGCGTGGATGGCGCGGTCGTCGGATATGCGCTGATTGATGTGCCGGGTCCGGTTATTATTCCTATTCGCGGCGATCCGCGCTGGGCAGCGGAGGCGGCGCTCCTCGAGCGGTTAACCACGGCAACAGCCATCAGTGCCGGTATCGCCATTATCGCTGCCCTGATCGTCGGCACCTTGCTGGCGCGTACGCTCACCCGCCCGATCCGCGAACTGACGCTCGCAACACGCGCACTGGCGAGCGGGCGGCTCGACCAGCGCGTGACCGTTCGTTCACACGACGAGATCGGTGAGCTGGCGCGTGCCTTCAACCAGATGAGCGCCGATCTTGGCCGGGCGATCCAGGCGCGCCGCCAGATGACCGCAGATCTTGCGCACGATCTACGCACGCCGCTCAGTATTCTGCGCGGGTATACCGAAGGGTTGCAGGAAGCGCGAATCACCGGAACGCCGGCGATCTATCGAATCATGCATGGCGAGGTCGAGCATTTACAGCGCCTGATTGACGATCTGCGCCTGCTCTCACTGGCGGATGCCGGCGCACTCTCGCTGAACCGGCGCGCCGTCGATCCGCGCGCGCTGCTCGAACGGGCCGCGCTGGCGCACGTCGTGCAGGCGGAACAGCAGGGAGTGACATTGCGGGTAGAAGCCCCGGAATCGCTTCCCTCGGTGCCGGTTGATACGGACCGCATGGCGCAGGTGCTGAACAACCTGGTGGCGAATGCGCTGCGTTTCACAAAACAGGGCGAGATCGTACTGGCGGCAGCTGCTGAAGGAACACAGCATCTCGTCCTTCAGGTGCGCGACACAGGTACGGGCATTGCGCCGGAGGACCTGCCGCTGGTCTTCGACCGGTTCTACCGCGTTGACCCGGCACGCACACGGGGCGACGGATCAAACTCCGGCCTGGGCCTGGCGATCGCGAAGGCCATCATCGAAGCGCATGGAGGAAGTATTCGCGTTGATTCAACCCTCGGCGCCGGCACCACCTTTACGATGGTCCTTCCCGTGATGCATAGCAACTGAGCAACTCGGCAGCGCGGCTCGCGAGGCGCGGCTCGCGAGCCGCAATCGCACCGCCTCCGGGCCATCGCCCTACCGCTTATCAACCGGAACGTAATCGCGCCGGGCATGCCCCAGGTAGACCTGGCGCGGGCGCATGATCTTCTGCTCTGGATCGTCGAGCATCTCCAGCCATTGCGCCAGCCAGCCCGACGCGCGCGGAATGGCGAACAGGAAGGGGAAATACTCGATCGGGAAGCGCAGCGCCTGATAGATCAGGCCGCTATAGAAGTCAACATTCGGGTAGAGCTTGCGAGAGATGAAGTACTCATCCTCAAGTGCGATCCGTTCCAGTTCCACCGCAATTTCTAGCAGCGGATTGGCGGTTGTCGCCTCAAACACCTCATACGCCACCTTCCGGATAATCTTCGCGCGCGGGTCATAATTCTTGTACACCCGGTGCCCGAAGCCCATCAGGCGTGTTTCGCCTTTCTTCACACGTTCGATAAAGGCCGGCACGTTCTTGACACTGCCAATATTCTGCAGCATGCGCAATACCGCCTCGTTTGCGCCACCGTGCAGCGGGCCGTACAGCGCCGCCGCCGCTGCCGAGAGCGCACAGTACGGGTCAACCCGGCTCGAACCCACCCCGCGCATGGTGGCGGTCGAGCAATTCTGCTCGTGGTCGGCATGCAGAATGAACAGCACGTCCAGCGCCTTGGCCAGAACCGGGTTGACCTCATAATCACGCTGGTTCATGTAGTCCATCATATAGAGCAGGTTGGCAGTATAACTGAGCGAACTGTCGGGCTGGTTGAACGGCCGGCCAATGCGATGGCGATAGGCGAATGCGGCAATTGTAGGGATCATCCCCAGCATGCGCCAGATCTGTTTTTCGCGCACCGCCGGATCGTCAACGTTCTTCGCTTCCGGATAGAGTGTTGACATGGCCGCGACTGAACTGATCAAAATGCCCATGGGATGGGCATCATACCGGAAGGCCTGAATCAGCTCAACCAGGCTATTGTGAATGAAGCGATGCCGGCTGATACGGTATTCCCACCAGTCGAGGCGCTCCTTTGACGGTAATTCGCCATAGAGGAGCAGGTAGGCGACCTCAAGATACGAACTCTGCTCGGCGAGTTGCTCGATCGGATAGCCGCGGTACTCCAGAATGCCTTTGTCGCCGTCGATGTAGGTGATGGTACTGGTGCCCGCCGCAGTGTTCATGTACGCTGGATCGTAGGACATCAGACCAAAGTCGTCCGGATTGACCTTGATCTGGCGAAGATCGGTGGCGCGGATCGTGTCATGCTCGATCGGCACTTCGTACGTCTTGCCGGTACGATTGTCGGTGATGGTGAGGGTGTTTCTGGTCATGGCAGGTGCTCTTTCATCATTGATCCGGACGGCGCAGCCGCTGCGTCAGGCGGGTGCGCCGCCGTGAGCGAGACGGCGGAGAATAATCGCCGCCGATACATCTGGAACACCTCGGCATTGAGGTGGAGCCATACGGTGTGGTGCATGCCGTATTGTACCAGAAGCTGATACAGTTTCGCGAATGCTCGCCTTTAGGCGCGGCAGCCCACCAGCTTGAGCGGTCGGAGGAAGCGCCCCGCTTCAGCATTGCAGGTGGCCGTTTGACAAATCATTAACCTTATGGTACCTCATGGCGGCAAGCGACCGATACGAAATCAGATAGATGAGCGCCAGATCTTGCCGGCCAGCGAGCCATGTGCCTGTGGTGCCTGACCAGCGCGCGGAGCACACCCGCGGGCGATGCGCTCATTGCACACCGGGGCGACCATGACCGCCGCCGCCGAGAGGGAACGCCATGTTGCGTGTTCTGTTACGCGCCTGCCTCCTCATGATCGCCACCGTATTCCCCTGCGTCATAACGACCGGCACGCCACCAGTTGCGTTTGCGGCGACCAGCGTGTCCTCTGCGCCGCCACTGTTTCTCAGAGCGCAACCTGCCGTCGTGACGATACGTGAACCGACAACGCAGGCAGTGCAGATACAGCCTGCGTTGCTGGTGGATACGGTGCCACTGCCGATCGAGGCGCAGATTCCCCCGCCCGGCGAGATGACCGCCGCGCTGCCCGGAGCGATGGTTCCTGCACCGGGTATCGCCGGCGACGGGCCGCCCATGCCCGGGACGCGCGTGGCACAGACCGGACGGATCGATGTGTATGTCGGGCTGCGCACGTTCACACCCGAACAGGTCGCGGCCATAACACCACGGATCGAACGGTTGCTGCGCGACAATGAAGAGCGATTCGGTTTCATGCTGCAATCGCGCGTTTCGCTGGCATTTTACCGCCCTTCACTTGCGCCGTCGAAGGACACGCGTGGGATTGCCTATACTGAGGAAGGGCGCGCGGCGGTGTTCTATCGCCCACACGAAGACATTGAACGCGCGCTGGTGGTCGCGTCGCACGAACTGGCACACCATCTACAGGCGCAACGGTACGGCGAGGATATCCAGAAGCGCGCTGACATCATTTTGCTTGAAGGGCTGGCAACCTGGATCACCGGCCCGCCCTGGCTGGCAATGAATGGCGCCGAAAGCTGGAAGGCGCGAGCGCGCCAGATTCGCGACATGGGCGTGCCATTGCGCTTGCTGCAACCGCAACGCTACGGCAGCGACATCGCCTATGAACTATGGGCGTCGTTCGTTGATTTCCTGATCGAGCGTGATGGGATGGAGAAGCTGCACCTGCTGTACGCCAGCGGGCGCAGCCGCGAACCTGGCTCCTCCGACTACGAGGGTGTGTACGGTGCATCGCTCGACGAACTGGCCGACGAATGGCGCGCCTGGGTCGGGAATTAGGAGTTAAGGGTTACGGGTTAAGGGTTAATCCATTGAGATCAATGGAATCGGTGCATTCAATGCAGCTAACCCCTAACCCCTACATAAGGTTTATCACCAGCAACTTCGGCTCAGTCATTTCCTCGATCGCATACCGCAACCCTTCGCGCCCGAAGCCGGAGTGTTTGACGCCGCCGTACGGCATCGGGTCAATCCGCCACGTCGGCACATCATTCACAATAACCCCGCCCACCTCCAGCGTCTCATAGGCCTGGAAGATTCTAGCTACATCGCGGGTGAATACACCGGCCTGCAACCCGAAATCGCTGTTGTTGACCGCGGCCAGCGCCTCTTCAAATGTAGCATAGGTTTGCACCGTCACAACCGGCGCAAATATCTCCTGGCAATTCACACGCAACTCCGGCGACGCTCGCACCACAACCGTCGGCGCAACCACGCCGCCCTGTATGCTTCCACCAACCAGGCACTCGGCGCCCGCGGCGCGCGCCTCATCAAGCCAGGCGGCGACGCGCTCAGTTTCCGACGCGCCAATCAGCGCGCTCAGGTCGCTTGCCTCGTCAAGCGGATGCCCGACATTCAGGGCCTGCACCTGCGGCACAAAGCGCTCCATGAACGCTTCATACACCGGCGCGTGAACGAAAATGCGCTGAACGCTGATACAGCTCTGGCCGGCATACGAAAATCCGCCCATGACACAACGCGCCGCAGCGACAGCCAGATCGGCATCGGAATGCACGATGACGCCGGCATTGCCGCCAAGTTCGAGCGTCACGCGCTTGCGACCGGCGCGGCGTTTCATGTCCCAGCCAACTGCTGGCGAACCCGTGAAGGTAAGCAGGCCGAAACGTTCGTCTTCTACGAGCGGTGCGGCATCGCGGCTGGCGAGCGGCAGGACGCTGAGCGCCTCGGGTGGCCACCCTGACGCGGCGATGATTTCGGCCAGTTTCAGCGCAACAACTGGCGTTTGCGAGGCTGGCTTGAGCACCACCGGGCATCCGGCGGCGATCGCCGGCGCGAGTTTGTGCGCCACCAGGTTGAGCGGGAAATTGAACGGCGAAATCGCCGCAACCGGACCGATGGGGAAACGCCGCACGATCGCCTGGCGCCCCTCGCCGCCAGGCGCCGCGTCGAGACGCAATGCCTCGTCGTGCGAACGGGTTGCTTCGTCGGCGGCGGTAGAGAAGGTCGTGATACTGCGCGCCACCTCGACACGCGCCTGCTTGATTGGCTTACCGGCTTCCAGCGCAATCGAGCGCGCCAGTTCTTCGGCGCGCGATTCGATACCTGCGGCAATTGCGCGTAATGCGGCGGCGCGACGATGCAATGGTATGCGACGAGACGTCTCGAATGCCCTGACAGCCGCCTGGATAGCCAGCTCGAGATCGGCGGGCGCGGCGCGATGCACGACGGCGACGGCAGCGCCGTCATATGGGCAGGCAATCGTATAGGGCGCGCCGGTGCGCCATTCGCCCGCCAGAAAAAAGCGATACTCCGGCGTGTCGCTGGTAGTCATCGGCATTCCTTACTCGCCGCGGAGGCGGCGTAACTCTTCCTCAAGCTCACGGATACGCTGTTCGGCAGCGGCGCGGGCGGCGGCTTCCGCCCTGGCGCGCTCTTCAGCTTCAACCAGATGCTCTACCAGTTCGGTATAGTCGCCAATCTGTTTCCCCTGCTCGTCGAAACAGTACACCTCGTTGTCGCGCACTCCCAGCCAGATACGCAACGGCGCCAGCCAGAGCCAGCCACGTTCGTCAGGAATCAGTGGCTGATACACCGACATGACTCGTTCGTATCCCAGAAGGCGAATGACCGTTTTCCCCTGACGCTCAACCGCATCGACAACAATGTAGAGCGGAACGCCGGCACGATCGTAGGCTTCGACTTTGTCATACAGATCGAATTTGCGCGTCTCAGGCGAGGTAACCTCGACGATGATCGCAGGGCGCGTTCCTTCTTGCGCCACATCGAATGTGCCCCAGTTGCGCAGTTCGCGTACGTCAAAGATGACCATCACATCAGGGCCATGCGCCTTGAGTTCAGGAACATCCCAGGCAATACGCATATCGGCAAGCACCACAGCATGTGGGTCGCCGGCCACCCGCGCCTGAAAGACATCGGCGAGATAGCGAACATGGCGCTGGTGGGCATAATTCTGGATCACCTGATCCCCCTCTTCAGGATGGAGCAAATCGATAAGGCGAAGTGGGATCAGTTCTTCTTCCAGATGACCGTCGCCAATGTCGCGGCGCACGACACGCCAGCCGTAACGGAACGGATCATCGGGTGGGGCGACATCGGGCGGTATGCTGCCGACGGTGGTGGCTGTCATGGGCAGACTCCAGGTTGAGGCGGGCGATGGCACGCGCGCTCGTCGGTGCAGCCTGCTGAACCGAAGATTCGCTGCACGAATGCTCTGGCCGCGCGCGATGCATGGTAGCACACTTTTACGCGGGCGGCATTTCGATGGTGGCGAGCGCCGCCAGGGCGCGGCGCGTCCAGGGGTGATCGGCAAGGAACTGCTGCTGATATACGGCGAGCGCCGCCTGGAACCGCCGCCGCGCCGTCGGATGGTCGCCGAGCGCCAGACATACATGCCCAAGCTGCTCTATACACCATGCAGTATCGACATTCCGCGGCCCGGAGCGTGACTCGAAGATCGCCTCGGCCTGTTCCAGCAGCATTCGCCCGCCAGCCGGGTCACCTTCGGCAGCGCACACCTTCCCAATTATACAGAATCGTCAGGTGCCATCCCAGAAGCAGAAAGAGCGTCACAGCGCGTTCCGTATCGGCTGCATGCTCGGCGATGGCGCGCAGATGACCCTGGATCGCCAGCATCTGCGCCACATTGCGCACCTCGGCAAGCTGGCGCGCCTCGGCGATCAGCGCGCGTTCCACCGCTGCGCGCGCCTCGTCCAGGTTGCCGATGTCAGCGACAAACATACAGAGCAACCGGTGCAGGCGCACGTCCCCCTGATCGCCGGACTCAAGCAGGCCGAGGTTCGTCAGGCGCGCCAGCGCGTCGGCAGAGCGACGTGCGGAATCCAGGTCGGTTCCCGTCAATTCGAGCGACGCCAGGATAAGATCGCGCGGGATCGACTCGCCTGGCGCAAAACATGCCGCATGCCGCAATAAGGTAAGCGCCAGCGCATCGGTTGGATCGTCAGGCGACAGCCGGTCGTAACTGAGCGCAAATGATGCGGCGACGTCCGGTCGATAGCCGCCGGGCACAGAGTCCCGATCGTGAGTAAGTTGCCGGAATGGGGCGGCGCGCAGACCGGCGAGATAACTCTCGGCGGTGACGATAGAACCATAGCGTTCAATAAAACCGCCGGCAAGATGCAATGCCAGCGGCAAGTCGCCCAGTTCGGCGGCGATCACATCGAGCGATGACTGTCAACTCCCTTGCTCGAACTCGCTGCGCAGAGTGCAGGCGGAGCAATTACTGATATGCAGATATGGACTGATCAGAACCAGGTACAGGTGTGGCAGCCGTTCCATCTCTATGTGGAAATGCCGCTCGCATCCGGTTACTACGTGCGTTACCGGGACGCCGGCGGCAACATGTCGGCTGTCGTGTCGGCCAGCGTTCCGTTTGTTCCTCCAGGTATTGAGACAACCCGATATAACGTCTATCTTCCCCTGCTCTCGCGCTAATACCTGAAACCTCATACTCCCACAGCTCCCATTGAGGAAATCATCAGTCGCTACAATGGGAGCTGTGGCCAGGCCCATACCACGACTCCCAACTCCACCACTCAATGTGATCGATCCTGCTGTATCATATGTCCCGTTTGATTATTGAACTGCGGGACATCATGCATTCAACATCCACCTCCGCCGTAGCAGCGCGCCGACCATCATTTACCTGGGGCGGCATGGGCATCGCGCTGCTGGCGCATACCGGCTGGGGCGCCTACCCGGTGCTGGCCCGGTATCTCCAGACGGTGAGCGATCTACCGAGTATGGCGCTGCTTGGCGTGGGCAATCTTATCGCGCTTGCGATCTATTTGCCGTTCGTCTGGCGGCGCGTGGATCAGCGTTTCCTTCGTTCATGGGTCATCTGGGCCTTTGCGCTGATTGTCGTGTTGCGGGCCACGACCAACCTGCTGGCGGCGCGGTTTACACTCGCAATCTACATTCAACCGATTACCTTGATGACACCGCTGCTGGTCGCGTTGCTCAGCGCCGGCCTCTTCCGCGAACAATTGCCACCGTTGACCTGGCCGGCGATCGCGCTGTCGCTGCTGGGGTCGTTATTGATGATGAGCGGCGAGATCGGCGCTGCCGGTGTTCGCCTGAACCTCGGCCCATCCGACTGGATTGGCATTGTGCTGGCGCTGACCTCGGCATTCTGCCTGGCCGCCTACATGATTCTGGTGCCGCGCACCGTGAAGCATGCCCTGCCCGGCGAGGCGATTCTCCTCATGCAACTGCTGACCTTGAGCGTTACCAGCACGGCAATCAGCCTGGTGATCGGTGAGGAGTGGGAGCGCTTTGCTGCGATTGGCCCCGTTGACTGGGCCGTGTTCTTTGCGTTCGTTTTTGGCGTGTTGCTCGGGGCGAATCTGGGGCAGATCGTGTCATTGCGCCGGCTGGGCGCGCCGCTGGTGAGCAGTGTGATGGCCTGGCGCCTGGTGGCAACGCTGGCGATGGCGGCATGGCTCCTCGGCGAGTGGTTGGCATCATACTGGCAGGTCCTTGGCGCGCTTCTCGTGCTGGCGACGATCAGCGGCTATCTCTGGCGTCAGAGCAGAATGGGTGTCAGAGGTTAGCCATCTACCATATGAATCGCTTGCTCAAACGCCTGCACGAGCGTCTGCACCGCGGTCGTCACCGGCAGCGTTCCATCCACGACCGCCTGTTCGATAGCCGGCAGGCGTTCCTGTACCGCCGGATGGCTGAAGAAACGCGTCCGCAGGTGATCCTCTATCAGTGTATAGACCCAGTCACGCGCCTGGGCGCGCCGCCGTTCGGCAAAGACGCCGGAGGCAGTGGTCTGGTCGCGAAACCGTTCGATCTCGCGCCAGATCTCGGCGATCCCGGCGCCGCTCAGTGCCGAACAGGTGTATGCGCGCGTCCGCCAGCCCGCGGTCGCCGGCGCCAGGTAGCGTAGCGCGCGATTATAATCGGCCTGCGCTGCCATGGCGCGGGCGCGGTTCTCGCCGTCGGCCTTGGTGATCAGCAACGCATCTGCCAGTTCGATGATCCCCTTTTTGATCCCCTGGAGCTCATCGCCTGCGCCTGCCAGCATCAGCAACAGGAAGAAATCGACCATTCCGCGCACCGCGATCTCACTCTGCCCCACGCCAACGGTTTCGACCAGGATGATATCGAAGCCGGCGGCCTCACAGACCAGCAGGGTTTCGCGGCTCTTGCGTGCCACGCCCCCCAGGCTGCCGCCGGTTGGCGAAGGGCGGATGTAGGCGTTTGGATGGCGCGCCAGGATCTCCATGCGCGTTTTGTCGCCCAGAATGCTGCCGCGCGAGATACTGCTCGATGGATCGACCGCAAGCACAGCCACGCGATGGCCGCGATCGCACAGGAGTGTGCCCAGCGCCTCGATAAAGGTGCTCTTGCCGACGCCCGGCACACCGGTGATGCCGACGCGTAGCGCGCCACCGGTATAGGGCAGCAGTTCGCGCAACACCTCCTGCGCCAGCGCCAGATGCGCCGGAGCATTGCTTTCGATCAGTGTGATCGCACGCGCCAGGATCGACCGGTCGCCATGCCGCACCCCGGCGACATATTCCTCAACGGTCAGTAACCGTCGCCGTGCCACCGGCGATCCCGGCGGGCCGCTCCGTTGCCCGGGCAGGCCATCATGCCCGCCAGCGACGCCGGCCATCACCGAGAGACCAAAGGGCGTTTCTTCAGAGTGAGGGGTGTCACCACTATTGTTCATGAAGCGTCTCGTGTCGATCGTCTGCTGAGACGAGGGAAGCGGAGAGCAGGAGAGCGGGAGAGCAGGAGAAGCAGAGTGGAGGAGAGCGGGAGAGCGGGAGAGATTTGATGACTTTTCAGACTCGAGCCTGGATCTGGATACTCTACCGTCTCCCTGTCTCCCCATCTCCCCGTCCCCCCATCTCCCCATCTCCCCGTCCCCCCGTCTCCCACCGCCTCACGCCGTATGCAACCGTCGGCCCAGTTCGAGCAACAGTTTTTCCGCCGCGACCGGAATGACCGTGCCGGGCCCGAAGATCATGGCCGCGCCATGCTCCCTCAAGAAGGCGTAATCCTGTGCCGGGATCACGCCGCCAATGACGACAGTGATGTCATCGCGTCCAAGTTTCGCCAGTTCCTCCACCAGTTGCGGCAGCAGCGTCTTGTGGCCAGCAGCCAGCGAACTGATACCGACCACGTGTACATCATTCTCAACCGCCTGGCGAGCCACTTCCTCCGGCGTCTGGAACAGTGAGCCGATATCCACGTCGAAGCCGAGATCGGCAAATGCCGTGGCCACCACCTTGGCGCCGCGGTCGTGACCATCCTGGCCCATCTTGGCCACCAGGATGCGCGGGCGGCGGCCTTCCTGCTGCGCAAAGGCGTCAGCGAGCGCGCGGGTGCGCTGGATCTGCTCGGCGTCATTGTATTCGCTCTCATAAACGCCGGAGATCGAGCGAATGACGGCCTTGTAGCGGCCAAAGACCTTCTCCATCGCCATGGAAATCTCGCCGAGTGTAGCACGCGCGCGCGCCGCTTCGATCGCCAGCCCCAGCAGATTGCCTTCACCCGTGGCGGCGGCATGCGTCAGGGCATCCAGCGCCGCCTGCACGCGGGTCTCATCGCGCTCGGCGCGCAGCCGCGCCAGGCGCTCAATCTGAGCCTGGCGAACGGCAGTGTTATCAACTTCAAGGATCTCGATGGGTGCCTCGGATGCCAGGCGATACTTATTGACGCCAACAATCGTTTCCTGGCCCGAGTCGATATGCGCCTGGCGGCGCGCGGCGGCCTCCTCAATGCGCAGCTTCGGCACGCCAGCCTCGATCGCTTTTGCCATGCCACCCAGGTCCTCAACTTCCTGGATGTGTGCCCAGGCTCGCCGCGCCAGCGCATCCGTGAGGCGTTCGAGGTAAAAGGCGCCGCCCCACGGGTCAACAATCTTGCAGATCCCGGTCTCCTCCTGCAGGAAGAGTTGCGTATTGCGCGCGATACGCGCCGAGAAGTCAGTCGGCAGGGCAATGGCCTCATCGAGCGAGTTGGTATGGAGCGACTGGGTATGGCCGAGCGCGGCAGCCATGGCCTCGATACAGGTGCGCGCCACATTATTGAAGGGATCCTGTTCCGTCAGGCTCCAGCCCGATGTCTGGGAGTGCGTGCGCAACGCCATTGATTTCGAATCCCTGGGGTCGAACTGCTTGATGATCTTCGCCCAGAGGAGGCGCCCGGCGCGCATCTTGGCGATTTCCATGAAGTAGTTCATACCGATGGCCCAGAAGAACGAAAGGCGCGGCGCAAAGGTATCAATGGTCATGCCCGCTTTGAGCCCGGCACGCACATATTCGAGGCCGTCTGCCAGCGTATAGCCGAGCTCAAGATCGGCCGTTGCGCCCGCTTCCTGCATGTGATAGCCGGAAATACTGATGCTGTTGAACTTCGGCATGTGCTGCGCGGTGTAGGCGAAAATATCGGCGATGATGCGCATGGAGGGTTCCGGCGGGTAGATGTAGGTATTGCGCACCATGTACTCTTTGAGGATGTCGTTCTGGATCGTGCCGGTGAGTTGCTCCTGGCGCACCCCCTGTTCTTCCGCAGCCACGATATAGAAGGCCATCACCGGGATCACGGCGCCGTTCATCGTCATTGACACCGACATCTGGTCGAGCGGGATGCCATCGAACAGGATCTTGGCGTCGAGGATGGAGTCAATTGCCACGCCGGCCTTGCCCACGTCACCCACCACGCGCGGGTGATCCGAGTCATAACCACGGTGGGTCGCAAGGTCGAAGGCCACCGACAGCCCTTTCTGGCCGGCGGCCAGATTGCGCCGGTAGAAGGCATTACTGGCTTCGGCGGTCGAAAAGCCGGCATACTGGCGCACCGTCCACGGCTGGGTGACATACATCGTCGGGTATGGGCCACGCAGGTATGGCGGAATGCCCGCGGTGAAGCCGAGATGCTCCAGGCCGGCCATATCCTCGGCGGTGTAGAGCGGGCGCACATCAATCTGTTCCATGGTGCGCCAGGTCAGCGCCTCGAGGGGTTTGCCGGCTTCGCGCGTGACCTGTTCCCGCCATTGTGCAAGGCTCGGTGCAGCAGCGCCATCACGGTAGGGCAGCGTAGTGAAATCGGGCGTTTTCACGCGACAACTCCTTTCAATTGCTGCAGCCGGGCCAGGGTTGCGTAGCAGTCGGCGCGCAGATGAATGAACTCATCAACGCCGGCGGCCCGATGCGCCTCAATCTGATCGGCCGGATATCCGGCCAGCACGACAGTGATATCCGGGCGTTGCGATTTGAGCAGACTCGTCAGGGCTGGTACAATCGCCGGGTACGTGTCATCGGTCGAGCAGATGGTGACAATCGAGGCCTGCGAGGCAAGCGCGGCCCGGGCCGCCTCTTCAGCCGTTGCGAAGCCATCATTGCCGATGACTGCGAATCCGCCGGCCTCGAAGAAACCGGTCGCAAAATCGGCACGCGCTTTGTGTTGCGGTACCGGCCCCATGCTGGCGAGAAAGACCGCCGGACGCACACCGGTGCGCGCCGTTACCTCGTCGGCGGCCGCTCGCAGGGCCTCGAAGCGTTCGGCAGCACGGTGGGCCGGTATGGCGTCAATCGCCAGCCCGGTGTGCCCCCCCGCAAGCGCGGTAGAGAGCTCGCCGAGGGTGGCGCCGGCGCGCACTGCTTCGAGCGCAAGTTCGACCAGGCGCTCCGGCATTGCGGCAGGCGCCTGCGCCAGCGCTTCGAGGGCCGCGTGATGTGCCACAGGATCGATCTGCAGACGCGCGCGCTGCAGATCGGTGGTTCGCTCCACCTGCAGCGTGGCGCTATCCACCCGGCGCGCCACCAGTGGTTGTTCCTTGAGGTTGGCATACATGTTGACGCCGATAATGACCTCGCGGCGCTGGGCTATCTGGGTGAAACGCTCATTGCGTGTGGCAGCAACCGCTGCCTGCGGCAGGCCGGCGCGCAACGCGGCAGCCATCCCGCCCTGGCGTTCGATCTCCTGGAACAGTTCCCACGCCTTACGGGCAATCTCATCGGTCAGCGTCTCGACCGACCAGGCGCCGCCAGCCGGGTCAACCAGGCGGAAGAAGTTACATTCCTCCTTCAGAATAATCTGTACATTGCGCGCGATCCGGCGCGAGAACTCATCAGGCAGGCCGATTGCCTCGTCAAACGGGCCGACGTGCAGGCTGTCACACCCACCCATGACCCCTGCCATCGCCTCGCTTGTCGCGCGCAGCATATTGTTGTAGGCATCGTAGCGCGTCCTGGTCCAGGCAGAGGTTCGCCCGTGGAGGCGCATCTTTTGCGCCTGGAGATCGCCGTCGAAGGCGGACACAACCCGCGCCCAGAGCATGCGCGCGGCGCGCAGGCGTGCAATCTCCATGAAGAAGTTCGCGCCGATTGAAAAGGCAAACTGCATCCGCGGCGCGACGAGATCCACCGCCAGGCCACGGGCCAGCATCGCGCGCAGGTACTCGACGCCTGTGGCCAACGCATACGCCAGATCCTGCACGGTGCTGGCACCTCCATTGTGGTATGGATGGAGCGCCACCAGGATCGTGCGCAGCCGGGGCGCATGCGTCTGCGCCCATGCGGTCAGCCGGGCCATGATGTCATAGCTGCGCTCGAGTGCGAGCGGCACCGTTCCGTGTGCCGCCAGCGCGCCGAGCGGGTCCATGCCGATACAACCGGACACCTGATCATGCGCGATGCCCTGGCGCTCAGCCGCGACCATCAGCAGCGCCGCGATCGGGAGCGCGTTGGCGCCTGCTGCCAGCAGCACGGGCGTATGATCAAGCGCGATGCCATCAATCAGTGTGGCCAGGTCATTCACGGTTGCGAGCGACACGCCGCCCTGGCCCACCAGGTTCGCCGGAGCCTGGTCGGGGTCAATGCCGAGGAGGGTTGCCTGATCGAGCGGCACATTGAGCGCCGTCAGGCCACGCACCAGGTCGTCGCGCGCGGCCTGGTTGACTTCAGCGGCTGTCGGGTAGGGCAGTTCCTGGCAGATATCCCAGGGGTGCACGATGTGCCCGGAGGCCTGGGTACCGCGGACATACGGCGGCTGGCCGGGTAGTGACGCCACGTGCGGCAGATCGGCGATATGGTCGGCCACATAGATGGGTTGAAGGTTGATGGCTTCGTACGTTCTGGTGATCAGCCGTTTCTCGAAGGGGGCACCCTTCAAGGTTTTCTCCGCCGCCTGGCGCCACTGATCATAGCTCGCAGGCGGAAACATGTCGAACAGGCGCTGCATCTCAGCGTCGCCCATCGCCGTTGACTGCCCATCATCGTTCATGGCAATGCTCCTCGCCGGCATAACAGGTCTGGCAACTGTTCACGATCGGGGGCGCGGGGGATGCTCCCGACATGAACCATCGGCGGCGGGTCGGGCCGCAGCGTGCTGCGTCCACGACATCAGCGCCATGCTCCATCGAACCGCCGACGCAAAAAGACATGGTTCCCCCAGGTGTGAACAAATCCCAGGTCTGGGTGCAGCTTACGGTGTACTGGTAGTATATCAGTAAAAAGGCATGTGTGTGGTTGCCGGGCCAGCGATAGAACCGATGCCACATTGCTTGATTGCGAATCGTGCTTTCTTCCGGCTTTCTGGCGACGCAAAAGCTATCGCTGGCGGTTCAGACTCGTTGCTTCGCGCGATCGGCAGCACCACCGGACGACATCGTGCCAGCACAGATCGCTGCGCTTCAGCAGCCTGCGCTATCCTTCTTCCAGCTCGACCAGCATCGCGCCCCTGACGACAAGCGCGCCGGCGGCAAACGGCAGACGCACCACCACGCCATCGTATGGCGCGACAACGATGTGTTCCATTTTCATCGCCTCAAGCACCACAAGCGGCTGGTGTGCGGCAACACGCTCGCCCTCGTGTGCCAGCACCCGCACGATTGTCCCGGGCATTGGTGCTTCCAGCCCGGCACGTCCATGGCTGTGCCCATGAGTACCCGGATGGTCAACATCCGGCGCACCGGATCGTTCGATGCGGTAGCGGCGATCGCGCCATGCAATCGTGAGCAGCGCGCCATCACGCGCCAGCGCAAAACGTTCGATTCGCCCGCTCGCCAGGCGCACGGCCAGGTAATTCGGGCGCGCGACCAGCACCTCGGCCTCGTAGAGCGCCGTATCAACCTCAACTCGCCAGCCGACGGCACGCTCGGAGACGATCACCAGCCGCTCCACGCCACCAGCACGGTAACGGAGCGGCATACCGGCGCGCAACATGCGCCAGGGGCCAGGCCAGGCCCACGGGTCATGCGGCGCTCCGGTTGCCATCGCGGGCACCACATCGGCAAGCGCCGCCGCCAGGAACGCTTCATCAGGCGTCTGGACGGTTACGGCCAGTTGCCCGGTTATATCATGCGCCACCAGAAAATCGGTCGTTGTTGCGCCTCCGGCAAAGGCCGGATGAGCCGCAATTGCGCGCAGCAGCGGCAGATTGGTGATCACACCCGCCACATCATAGACATCGAGCGCGGCACGCAGCGCCGCCACGGCGGCCGGGCGGCCCGTGGCATGGACGATGAGTTTCGCCAGCAGCGAGTCATAGTGAACCGTAACCTCATCACCGGTCTCGACGCCGGCCTCGTTACGAATGCCTGGCCCGGCAGGCGGTGCGAAACGTGTCAGATGGCCGCTGGCGGGCAGAAAGGTGATCGGATCTTCGGCGCAGATGCGTGCCTCGATCGCGTGCCCCTGCTGGCGGAGATCCTCCTGGCGGAAGGGGAGCGGCGCGCCGCCGGCGATTGCAATCTGGAGTTGCACCAGGTCCACACCGGTGACGCATTCGGTCACCGGATGCTCCACCTGCAGGCGGGTGTTCATTTCGAGGAAAGCGAAACTACCGCCGGCCTCGTCATAGAGAAACTCGGCCGTCCCGGCGTTAACATAGCCGGCGGCGCGCGCCAGGCGCACCGCAGCGGCGCCGATCATCTCGCGCAGTGCCGGCGTCAGCACCGTTGAGGGCGACTCCTCGATGATCTTTTGATGGCGGCGCTGGATCGAGCATTCACGTTCGAACAGGTGAACGCAATGGCCGTGGGCGTCTGCGAGAATCTGCACCTCAATGTGGCGTGGCCGGGCGATCAGCTTTTCGAGAAACACAGTATCGTCGCCAAAGGCGGCGCGCGCCTCGCGCCTGGCGCTTTCGAGTAATGGCAGGAACTCCGCCGCCTGGCCGACAATCCGCATGCCGCGACCGCCGCCGCCGGCGCTGGCCTTGATCAGCAGCGGATAACCAATCCGCTCTGCTTCACGCACCAGTTCGTCATCACGTTGCGCGGCGCCATGGTAACCCGGCGCCACGGGCACGCCCGCCATGATCGCCAGGCGGCGGGCGGCGATCTTGTCGCCAACCGCTTCAATCGCTTCCGGCGGCGGCCCGACGAACACCAGGCCAGCGGCACGACAGGCACGGGCAAAGGCAGCGCGTTCGGAGAGGAAGCCGTAACCGGGATGGATCGCCTGCGCACCGACGCGCAGCGCCGCCTCGATAATGGCGTCGCCGCGCAGGTAGCTCTCGGGCGCCGGGGCCGGCCCGATCGGCAGCGCCTCATCGGCCATGCGCACATGCAGCGCCGTCCTGTCCGCCTCGCTGTAGACGGCGACCGTGGCGATGCCCAGGGCATGGCAGGCGCGCATGATACGGACGGCAATTTCCCCCCGGTTGGCGATCAGCAGTTTGCCTATCTCCATCCCAGCCTCCGCTCCTCATCATCGCGCACGCGAGCCCCCGGACGCCTGCCGATCACCAGGCATTCAGGCCCCGCTCATAAGATCAAAAAATAAAGCCGGTATACCGCACGTTCTGGCCGTGGGGCTGAAGCCCGCCTGCCTGCCGGCAGGCAGGCGGCTATGCGGTACGAAGCCCGCCGACGCGGGCTCACCAGCAGGCCGCGCAGGCGGCCTTTCCCGAACGAAGCCGAGCCCTTCAGGGCCACGGCGGAGCGTCTACCGATTGTAATACTGAATGTTCATCAGCGGCGAGCAGCAACCGCGAACCGCAGACGCGCCGCCGGTCCTGCTCACCACCACCCCACCGGGGTAAGGTTTGTACATGTTGCCATAATCATACCAGAAGGCGCAGGGCTGGCAGAAATAGTTTATGCGAACCGGCCATCGCTACGCTCAAGCAACGATCCGTATGCTCAGCGGCACCAGCTCGCCATTGCGCCAGATCCCTTCGATCTGCACCTTCCCGTAGCGCACCGCACCACCCGGCGCCGCCGTCAGCATTGCCAGCAGCGCCGTGTCGCGTACCGGTGCGCGCAGTTTGACCTGGCGCGCAGAAGGCACCGGGAGACCACCCGGCCCGATGGCTTCGACCAGCAACGCCTCGCTTGCACTGGCCACCAGCGCACCGGTGACACGCACCGGCACAGGCTCGAACCGATCGGGTGTTGCCACCAGCAGGGCAATGGTCGTCTCCTGCCAGGACAGCGGAACAATTGCCGGATCGCGCACATAGTAGGCAACGATACCACCCGGGCCGTAAGAACCTGGCCCTTCGAACATACCCGTGACCAGAACGGCCATGTATGATGTATCGCCAGCGGGTTGCATACCGGCGCTCAGTGCAGCGTCAGCAGCACTGGCATCAATCCACGCCTGTTGTACCGGCGGATCGATTGGCGTGGGATCCGCGCCGGCACTGAAACTAAGCCCGCCAACGAGCCGGAAGCCTGCGCTGTCGCGCAGTAGATACCCGGCGGCCGTGGCAGGCGCCGGGGCAGCGGCAAGCGCCGTATCAAGTGGAACGAGCGCCCGGGTCGTGACAGGCGCAACGCCGGGTACCGCCAGATTGCACGACGCCAGTAGTGTAGCAATGGCGTAGATGATGAGGAACCCTTGCACAGTTCGTGATCGTGTCATGAAAGTCAACGACAGGTGAATGATAGGTTTTGACAGCTTTCACGGATGGTTTGAATGGATCTCACTGGTATACTCGCGCGTAGTTCTCATCAGAGCATAACATAAACAACAGGAGCAATGGACAACCATGGGAATGCGCAACTCACGGCTCAGCGGGTTCTACCAGCTCAATCCACTTGAACGGCTGGATGCGGTCAAGTCGTTCGACGGGTTGACCGATGAGGACCTGCGCCAGCTCCACGGGGGCAATGGCGCCCTGACCGTCGAGCGCGCTGACAAGATGATCGAGAATGTCATCGGCACCTTCAACCTGCCAATTGGTATCGCCACCAACTTCTGCATCAATGGTCGTGATGTACTGATACCAATGGTGGTCGAAGAGCCGTCAATCGTTGCCGGCGCCAGTTACGCTGCAAAGCTGGTGCGTGATGGTGGCGGCTTTCACGCTGACTCAACGCCACCGCTGATGATCGGGCAGGTGCAACTGGTTGGCGTCGCGGATCCGCATCGCGCGCGACTCGAGATCCTGGCGCAGCGCCATGTGATCCTTGCGCTGGCCAACCGCCAGAGCGGTAGCCTGGTTGCACTTGGCGGCGGAGCGCAGGATATTGAAGTGCGCTTTTTCGACACGAGCCCGATGGGCCCGATGCTCGTCGTTCACCTGATGATCGACTGCCGCGACGCGATGGGGGCCAATGCCATCAATACCATGGCCGAAGCAGTTGCGCCGCTGCTCGAAGAACTCAGCGGTGGGCGCGCATATCTGCGGATTCTTTCGAACCTGAGCGATCGTCGCCTCGCGCGGGCGCGGGCAATCGTTCCGGCGCAGTCGCTGGCACGGGATGGCCTGAGCGGCGACGAGGTGATCGAGGGTATCCTGTGGGCGCACGCCTTTGCCGTGGTAGATCCGTATCGCGCGGCGACACACAACAAAGGTATTCTGAATGGCATTGACCCGATACTGATCGCGACCGGCAACGACTGGCGCGCGGTTGAAGCGGGCGCCCACGCCTATGCGGCGCGCAGTGGCCAGTATACGTCACTGTCGCACTGGGAGCGCGACGCGCAGGGGAACCTGGTCGGCACCCTTGAGATGCCACTGGCGGTTGGCGTGGTCGGCGGCGCGACGAAGGTACATCCGGCGGCGCAGGCGGCGCTCAAACTGCTGGGCGTCACGCATGCCCACGAGCTTGCCGAGATCTGCGTCTGCGCCGGCCTGGCATCGAACCTGGCAGCGATGCGTGCGCTGGCCACCGAGGGAATTCAGCGCGGTCACATGAGCCTCCACGCGCGCCAGATTGCCATGGCGGCGGGTGCGCACGGGCATGAAATTGACGACATTGTGGCCCGCATGGTCGAAGAGCGCGTGATCAAGCCGGGTCGCGCCAGCGAACTACTGGCCGAGTTACGAAACACAACGCATGTCGTGGCAATCAGGAGCTGATCGCCCGAGCAGAAGGTCATACGAACAGGCAGAGAACCAGGAACGTTGCATCCCGCCGCTGTGATGCCTTCTTCATGCTACCTACCCACACACCGGCGCGATGCAGGTTCATTGTGTCTCTGTCTTTTGTTTTGACCCCGGAAGGAGAAACCATATGATGAAACCCGAGCGGCCCGTGGGCATCGCCGGCTACGGCGTCTATATTCCACGCTTTCGCATTGCCGCCCGTGAAATTGCCCGCATCTGGGACGGCGCCGGCGGTGTGCCGGTAGACTCGAAGAGCGTCCCCGGCCCGGACGAAGACACGATCACGATGTCGATCGAAGCGGCGCGCAGCGCGCTGGCTCGCGCGCGTCTGGCTGCCGGGCGCCTCTCTGCCGTGTGGGTCGGCAGCGAGAGCCATCCCTACTCGGTCAAGCCGTCAGGCACACTGGTTGCCGAAGCGCTCGGTGCGACGCCCTGGGTCAGCGCCGCTGACTGGGAATTTGCCTGCAAGGCCGGCTCGGAGGCGCTGACGGCAGCGATGGGCATGATCGGCAGCGGGATGGCGGAGTACGTCCTGGCAATCGGCGCCGACACAGCTCAGGGACGCCCGGGTGATGCGCTGGAGTACACTGCGGCGGCTGGCGCGGCCGCGTTCCTGGTCGGCCCGGCCGCAGATGCGGTTGCGGTGATCGAAGGCACAACATCCTACGTCACCGATACACCCGATTTCTTCCGGCGCGCTGATACGGCCTATCCGGTCCACGGGCATCGTTTTACGGGCGAACCCGCCTACTTCAGCACCTCGCGCGGTGCGGCTGAACGGCTGCTCAACGATCTTGGCGCAAAGCCTTCGGATTTCACCTACGCTGTGTTTCACCAGCCAAACGCGCGTTTCCCGCAGACGGTCGCGAAACAGCTCGGGTTCACACCACAACAGATTGCGCCCGGCCTCCTATCGCCGAAGATTGGCAATGCCTACTCAGCCGCCGCGCTTCTTGGTCTGTGCGCCGTGCTCGATGTGGCAAAACCGGGTGACACGATCTTCATGGCGACCTATGGATCGGGTGCCGGTTCCGACGCGTATGCGCTGCGGGTCACCGATGCACTGGTTGAACGCCGTGAGCGCGCCCCGCTCACCACTGCCTATCTGGCGCGTGAAACCTTCGTGGACTATGCGGTGTACGCCAAGTGGCGCGGCAAACTGGTGATGGGGTAATGTGATGCGAAACGTTTATATTGTTGGAACCGGTGCAACACCGGTTGGAGAACACTGGGATCGCAGCGCCGCTTCGCTTGCGGTTGAGGCGCTGGCAGCAGCGCTGGGTGACATACCAGCGTCTCGGGTTGGCGCGCTGTATGTTGCCAGTGCGCTAAATGGTTCGCTGGAGGTACAGAGCCAGGTCGGCCCGATGGTCGCGACGGCTGCTGGCATCTCCGGCATCGAGGCGGTGTCGATCGAAGCCGGTACAGCGTCGGGCGGGGTTGCATTGCGCCAGGCCTGCCTGGCGGTCGCATCCGGCATCGTTGATCTGGTGGCGGTCGTCGGGGTGGAGAAAACGACCGACGTGCTCGATGCGCGTCGCGAGCGGGCGCTTGCCCTGGCAGGCGATGCCGAGTGGGAGGCGATACACGGCGTGACGACGACGGCGCTCTGGGCAATGTTGATGCGCCGGTACATGCACAACTACGGCTATGGCATCGAGGATTTTGCTCCTTTCCCGGTCAATGCTCACGCAAACGGCGTGGCGAACCCGAATGCGATGTATCGTTTTGCGATCACTGCCGACAAGGTGCGTAGCGCGCCAATGGTTGCCGAACCGCTTGGCCTGCTCGATTGCTCGACCGCGGCAGATGGGGCGGCTGCATTGCTGATTGCCAGCGAGGGCCTGGCGCGCGACGTCAGCGCCGCACCGGTGTGTGTGGCCGCATCGGCAGTGGCCACCGATACGCTGGCGCTTCATAGCCGGCACGATCCCCTGTGGCTCTCGGCCGTTGCGCACTCGACGGCTACGGCACTGCGCGCTGCCCGGATGACGCATCGTGATATCCAGGTACTGGATGTGACCGACCCCCACGGCATCACGGCGGCACTCGTTCTGGAGGCAGGCGGGTTTGCCGAGCGTGGCGCGGCGGTCGCGCTGGCGCGTGACGGCGCGATCACCCCGAAGGGGGCGCTGCCGCTGGCAACTGGCGGCGGCTGCAAGGCGCGCGGCGATGCGGTGGGCGCCAATGGTATCTACCAGGTGGTTGAGCTGGTCGCACAACTGCGCGGCCAGGCCGGCGCGGCCCAGGTGGCCGGTGCAAGCGTCGCGCTGGCGCAGTGCATCGGCGGCATCGGCGCAACAGCGGCAACCCACATTCTTACCATGGAATAAGGCGGAGGTCAGGATGGATCTGGCAAAACACTGGCGCATACGCCATGCGCGCTACCGTCTGGAAGGGCAGCGCCACCGGACGACTGGCGAAGTGCGTTTTCCACCGGCCCCGCTGCGGCCGGGCGAGGCGCATGACTCCTGGGAACCATACGTCTTGAGCGGGCGTGGCCGGGTCTACTCATTCAGCATTGTGCGACAGCCACCCGAGGGGTATGACGAGCAGGCACCATATCTGATCGCGCTGGTGCGCCTTGAGGAAGGACCGCTGGTGACCGCGCAACTAACCGATTGCGATCTCGACCAGGTAACGATTGACATGCCGGTTGAGATGGTGACCCGCAAGCTGCGAGCACTGGGGCCGACAGGGTTGATTGTCTACGGGTACAAGTTTCGCCCGGTGGTGTAGGGGCGCAGCCGCACCCCTACCTGCACCCATTCCACACCTGACCTCATGCCATCGAGCGTAGCACACCCACCACGCGCCCCTGGATATGAACATTGGCGGCATCAACGAAAATGGGCTCCATCGTCACGTTGGCTGGCTGCAGGCGCACCTTTTCGCCCTCGCGGTAAAAGCGCTTGAGCGTCACAGCATTCTCATCTTCGATCCGCACCGCAACCATCTGGCCGTTTTCGGCAGTTTCCTGATAGCGCATCAGGACGATGTCGCCATCGTCGATCAGCGCGTCGATCATCGAGTGGCCGCGTACCTTAAGCGCATACACATGCTGCAACTTCTCCGGCGCCACGACATCGGCGGGAACATCAAGCAACTCGGTCGTCGCCTCGCTGGTATCCTCCGGGTTCGGCAAGGGCTGGCCAGCGGTGATCACGCCCAGGATCGGCACCTGGCCACCTCGGGCGCGACTCAACAATGTCGGGGTCATCTGCTTGAGCTTGATCCCGCGCGATACTTTGCCCTCGCGATCGATCAGGCCCTTGTTCTCGAGCGCGCGTAGATTGTAGGCCACAACCGAGGTGGAGGAAATGTCGAGTCTGTCCTGAATCTCCCGGATTGCCGGCGGATAGCCGTGCTCCTGCACGAACTCTTCGATGAAAGCGAGAATCTCGCGCTGCCGTGCCGAGAGCTGATCTCCAGATCGCATACGTGCTATCCTTTCAGTGCTTTGGCGACGCCTGGAAAGCCGCCGTGGTAAGCCGCAAGCTTGTTCGATAGAACTTATGTAGTAGGATCATTATGACATAACACGCCTGTTCTTGTCAAGCCCATATTTTCTAATCACCCATCACTCGTCACGCGCTGGCGCTCTTGCACGCGGTGCGGCATTATAGTACAATGCCATTTTTGGAGCTACCGGGCAATGCCCTTAGCTTTTGGCGAAGGTAGTTGCATCATCATAAGGAGCGCCGGGTCCATCATGTCTGAGAAGTACACATTATCGCTTGAGGTTCGTTCGGTATTGGGAAAGAAAGTCAGTCGGTTGCGCCGCAACGGCGTGCTGCCGGCTACGGTCTACGGCAAAGGCGTTGCGCCAATGGCTGTCCAGGTCGATACACGTAGTTTCCAGGATGTCTATCGTCGCGCCGGGCGCACCGCTCTGGTCGAGTTGCAGATCGCCGGGCAGAAGCCGCTGGCGGCGTTTATCCATAGCCTGCAGCGCCATCCGGTCACACGCGCGATTATTCACGCTGATTTTCGCGCCGTGGACTTACGCCAGGAGATACAGGTTGCTGTCCCTCTGCACATCGCTGGTGAATCGCCGCTGGCTGCTCGTGGCGATGCGGTTGTCAATCAAGTCATGAGCGTCGTTGAAATCCGGGCATTGCCGGCTGATATTCCGGCGCACGTTACCGTTGATATCAGCGGTCTTGACAGTTTTGACAGGAGCATCCACGTGCGCGATCTTGTGTTGCCGCCAGGCGCTGCGCTCGTCACTCCGGGCGATGAACTGGTGGTCAACCTGGCAACGACTCGCGCCGCTGTGGCTGAGGAAGAAGCCGTGGAAGCGCCGCATGAGCCGGAACTGGTGCGTGAGCGTCGCGAGGTCGAGGAAGCGGAATAACGTCAATTGCATCAAAAAACCCTCGCCAGTGGCGAGGGTTTTTTGTGTTGATCCGGGCACCACCGCTGATGGAGCTACCGCGCCACCAGAACGGTGATGCCCTTACGCTCATTACTCATGGGCATCACCTCCTTTACGCCTGAACGGCAAATTGAAGGATTGACGTTGCAACTATACCGAACTTCACGACGCCTGTCAAGGGCGAATCTTTAACGGTCGCTATGGCGTCGAAAGGGTTGGCGTGACGGACATAGCAGGCGTCGCCGTGACCGCCGGCGCGTCACTACCACCGACAGGCGCGCCCGGCGTCGGCGAGGCGCGTAGTGATGGTGATGTATCAACAAGCGAAGGGATGAGCAAGGGCTGGCCAGCCTGCAATGCGTCAGGGTCGGTCAGGCCATTGGCGGCCATGATCTCGGCAACAGTCGTGCCGAATGCTTCGGCAAGGGCGCTGAGCGTATCGCCAGGCTGCACAATGTATAATCCGGCCGGTGTCGGCGATGGCGCCAGCAGGCTGGCATAGGCCGTCGCAGTAGCATCAACATCCTGTGTTGGCGCAGGGGTGATCTCAAGAATGGTCGGCGCAGTCGGGCGCGGCGTTGTGGGTTGGGGCGGGTCCGGCAGGGTACACGCCACCAGTCCAGCGCTCAGGGTGATGAGCAACACGGTGTGGACGATGGCGGAGAAAACGTTCCGTTCGTTGCGTGCTGGATGGCGTGTGCACATAGTGTATGTCTGTCAGAACATGGCTTGACGCTGGTGGATCTGCGTGCTATGCTCGGCGGCGCAATGGCCACGCGAGGAGGATGCCGCACGTGCCGTCGTTGCACATCCCCCTCGCGCGCGATCGGAGCGGGTCAGCGCAGAAGTTATTTCTTCTTCGGCTCTTTTTTGGCTGCCGACTGTTTCTTCTGCTTGCTGACGTTTTTCGGACTCTTGTCTCCCATTGTCTGCTCCTTTCTGTGCCAGGGGCGTCATTGGCCCACGTAAGCGTGACCCTGGCATTATAGCATAGAGGTTGATGGTGACCGTGATGCTTCGCTTTGCGATGCGCCGTTTGTCCACTGTGATGCGCGGTGGCCCCGCCAGCCCCGATGAGGTACCGGGTGTCCTGAATCCTGCCGTTGCCCGCGCGCCGGATGGCAGCCTCTACCTCTTCCCGCGAGACGTTGCGGCTGGTACCTACTCGCCGATTGGTATCGCACGCGTTCTCTTTGAGACCCACGCTGATCCTGTGGGTATTCAACGTCTGGGGGATACGCTTGAACCGCATCAATCATATGACTGGAGTGACGCGGTCACGCGCGTAATCGGCCAGCCGGGCAAATGCCAGTGCCCCTCCGCCGGCAGGACGGTGTTCTGTTCCGCGTTGCGACCACCTTCCCACCGCCGGATGATTGGCCCTGGAGGGCGTGCCGCCCTCCAGACCACCCTGCTGGTACGCCACCGCGTACGTCGTGCCATATGAGATGCGACCGGCGATGGTTCTACCTGGCTCCGTTATCCCTGGGTGTCCATGGTGGGCAGGCGACGCATGTCGCCGAGTTCTGCGAGGCGCTGGCGCGCTCGCGACCACTCGCGCTGTTTGGCCCGCCACCCGCGCCGGCGGCGTTGCCGATGATTCCGTTTGTGCCGGTGTCGCTCCCTGCGCGGCCACCGCGTGAACTGGTCTTTCAGGCGCGCGCCGCGCGTGCATTGCTGCTCGCCGGGCAACCTCTGAAGCCGGACGTGATCTATGTGCGCGCGGCGGCCTTTAATCTTGGCGCCATCATGGCTGCGCGCCGTCTGGGTATACCCTGTATACTGGAATTGAATGGTCTGCCGGCGCTGGAATATGAACTGGAGCATGACACGCGATCCGCGCCCGCGCGCCGGATGTTCTACACGCTGCTGGCGCGGCTTGAATATCGGCTGGCATCCGGCATCGTGGCGGTGACGCCGCAACTCGCCATGGTGGCACGGCAGAACGGCGCCCGCGCCGTGCATGTCGCGCCAAACGGTGTGAATCCGCACCGCTTCGTTCCTGGTGATAGCACCGTGGCGCGCCGGATGCTCGGCATCCCGCTCGACGCTCAGGTTGTTGGTTTTGCGGGGAACTTTGCTGCCTGGCAGGGACTGGATCTCCTGGTGGAGGCCGTTCTTCAGCTTGCGCCCACTCACCCGCGGCTACACCTGCTGCTGATCGGTGATGGTGTGGAACGCGCCAGACTGGAGGCACGCGCCGCGCCGCTCGGTGCGCGGGTACGGTTCACGGGCCGGCTGCCGCATACGCATGTACCGCAAGTGCTGGCGACATGCGATGTACTCGCCGCGCCTCTGGCGCCGATCGAGCGTAACTGGCGTACCGGCGTGTCGCCGCTCAAGGTCTTCGAATATCTGGCGCTCGGGCGTCCTGTGCTGGCAGCGGCATTGCCGGGGATGGAGTTTATTGAGGTGATGCGCCTCGGCGCGCTCTTTCCACCCGGCGCCGCCGCCGCGCTGGCAGAACGCCTGCAATGGCTGCTGAACCTGCCGTATGCCGAGCGGGCAGCTATTGGTGCGCGCGCGCGCGCGGCGGCGGAGGGCTCGTTTGCATGGACGACCATCGTTGATGGGGTGATCACGTTTGTCGAAGAGGTGCGCCCGTGACGGAACATGGCGCGGAAGTGCCCCGGATTGCGGCTATCGTTCCCTCGCTCGATGGTCATGCCGATGCGCTGGTGGCCGAATTACAGCGCCAGACGCTGCTGCCGGCGGAGATCGTCGTGGTTGCCGGCGTGCGCCCCAATGGGCGTGCGCGTAACCAGGGCGTTGCACAGACAACCTCACCGTTTCTGTTGTTCATTGACGATGACGCAATCCCGGGCGATGACCGGCTGATCGAACGCCTGGCAATGCTGCTTCTCGCCGATCCGTCAATCGGTGTGACCGGCGCCGCCAGACTCTTACCCCCCGATGCATCCTGGTTCCAGCAATGGGTCGCGCGCGAGGTGCCGCGCATTGTTCACCCGCTGGTTGAGACGCCGCAGGAGACCAACCCTGACCCACCGGCGTTCTACAGCGAGATCACAACCACGTGCTGCGCCATGCGCCGCGCTGTGTTCGAGCAGGCGGGTGGTTTTGACGAGACGCTGCTGCGCGGCGTTGATACGGAGTTCTTTGTGCGCGTGCGGCGAATGTATACGGGTGATCAGGAGGCCGGCGACGGAATGCGGTTGGCGCGCTACCGCTTCGTTCTGGCGCCCCACGCCTGGGTGTATCACCCGGCGCCTGCCACGCTGCGCCTACTGCTGCGCAAGCAGTTCCTGTACGGCTTCGGCCATGCGCAGGAGGTACGTCGCGATCCAGGCCGGGCGCGTGGGCGCGCGTTGCGCACGCCGTTGCATGCGCTGGCCTATTTTCTTTTTCGCACTGCGATCCTTGCGCCGAATGTGTTTCTGCCCTACTCGTACGCCGCGCCATCCTGGCGACCGGGGTTCAAGCCGCTCAAAGCGCTTGCGTCGTATGCCAGCGCGCTGGGATATATTACCGGCTGGTATGGTGACCCGGCACTGAGCCGGTTCAAAGAGCGCACCGGCGGAAGCTGATGCGCGGATGCTGCCAATGCGTATCGCCCTGGACGTACGTTTCGTTACCGACACCTTTCCCGGCATCGGTCGCTACGCCTACAACCTGGCGCGGGCGCTGGCGCTGCTGCGTACATCGCACGAACTGATCTACATCCACGCGCCTGCTGCGCGGAATACGCGCTACGATATGGCAGCGCTGCTGCGATTACCGGGAGTGATGGCGCTGGCTGCGCCGCCGGCGCTCAGTATCGCGGGGCAGGCGGCACTCCCGGCATTGTTGCGCCTGGCGCGCGCCGATGTGTATCACGCGCCATATTATCTCTTGCCATACGCCGGCCTCCCATGCCCGGCGGTCGTGACGCTCCACGATACCATTCCACACCTGTTCCCCGGTGAGTCATCGTGGCGTGCGCGGCTGATGTTCGGTCTCTTGAGCCGGCTCGCGCTGCATGCTGCCCAGGGTATCATCACGGTCTCGCGACGTTCGCGTGACGATATTGTGCAGCTCTATGGCGTGCCACGCGTACGCGTCGAGGTGGTGTACGAAGCGGCAGATGAACATTTCCGGCCGGCCGATCCCGCCAGCGTGGCGGCGTTACGAGCGCGCTACCGGCTGCCGGAAATCTACGTCCTGTGTGTCGCATCGGACAAACCACATAAAAACCTGGCCACGCTGCTCGAAGCATGGGACATGTTGCAGAACGTCAATCGGTGCGAACCGTCAGCGTCCAACGCCCGGCCTTCAGCCTTCAACCTTCAACGCCCAAACCTCATCCTTGCAGGTCACCGTACGCAGCAAAGCGTGGTGCCCGAAACGGCGACCATCCGCGACCTGGGGCCGGTGGCCGAGGAGGACATGGCGGCATTGTTCAGCGGCGCCGCGCTTTTCGTCTACCCGTCACGTTATGAAGGCTTTGGCCTGCCACCCCTCGAGGCAATGGCATGCGGTACTCCGGTGATCTGCAGTCGCGCCGGGAGCCTGCCAGAGGTCGCCGATGACGCGGTCCTGCTGGTGGACCCGGACGATCCGGGAGAACTGGCAGCGACGATCGCCCGCGTGCTCGAGGATTCAGCATTACAGGCGGCCCTGCGTGCGGCGGGTCTCATGCGCGCGGCGCAATTCTCCTGGCGCCGCACAGCGGAACAGACGCTGGCAGTGTACGAGCGTGTGGTATTATGACAGAGCGTACCCGGTCGGCTGGCGAATCACTCGCACAAAGGTTCACAGGTGCCATATGCAGGTCGCCGATTTGCGAAAAGAATACACGTTGCATGGCTTGAGCGAGGACGAGGTTGATACGAATCCGTTGCGGCAATTTCAGCGCTGGTTCGACCAGGCGCAGGCGGCCGGTCTTGCCGAACCCAACGCAATGACGCTGGCAACTGCCACGCCTGATGGCCGCCCGTCGGCGCGCATGGTGCTATTAAAAGGGGTAGACTCCGGCGGGTTCGTGTTCTTCACGAATTATGAGAGCCGCAAAGGGAATGAGCTGGCTGCCAATCCCTGGGCGGCGCTGGTCTTTTACTGGCCGGAACTGGAGCGCCAGGTGCGAATTGAGGGACGTGTTGCACGCGTGGCCGCCGAGGAATCCGACGCATATTTTGCCTCCCGGCCCGATGGCAGCCGGATTGGCGCATGGGCCTCGCGCCAGAGCAGCGTCATCAGCGGGCGCGCTGAACTAGAGCGACGGGTTGCTGAACTGGAGGCAACCTATGCCGGCGGCGAGGTTCCGCGCCCACCCTACTGGGGCGGATTTCGCGTCACACCGGATGTCATCGAGTTCTGGCAGGGGAGACCGGGTCGGCTGCACGATCGCATCCGTTACCGCCGCGAGGATAGTGCATGGATCATCGAGCGCCTATCGCCATGAGGCGAGTGCGGCGACGAGTGAGCGCCGCCGGGCCCACGGAGTGCAGCGTAGCAGAAAGGTGGTCATATGTACCCGCGCGATCTCCCGGCGACGGCAACTGCCGCCGCATTTCCACTTGGCGGCATCGGTACCGGCAATGTGTCGCTTGGCGCACGCGGCAATCTCTGCGATTGGGAGATCTTCAACCGCCCTGCCAGGGGCTCGCGTCTGCCGAACACCTTCTTCGCCATCCGTACCCAGGCCGGCGACGCGCCCGCCGTCGTGCGCGTCCTTGAGGGCCCCATCCAGCCGCCCCACACCGGCTCGCACGGGTATCATCCAAATACCGGCGCCGGATTGCCGCGCATGGCCGCAGCGACCATGCGTGGCGCGTATCCGATCGTCAGCGTCACCTTCGATGATCCTGCGTTACCGGTACGCGTCGCGCTGGAGGCATACACGCCGCTTGTACCGCTCGATCCCGAAGCGAGCGGCCTGCCATGCGCACTGTTGACCTATAGCATTGAAAATACCGCGCCGGATCCGATCCAGATGACGCTGGTCGCATCGCTGTTTAACCCGGTGGGCGGACTGACCTACGATCGGTTCGGGAACCCGGCATCGGAAGGTCTGGGCGGGAACATCAACGAAGCGCGCGATGATGGTGTGCTGCGCGGCCTGTTGCTTCGTTCGACCCGGTATGCTCGGCATGAACCGGCGTTCGGCGAGTTGTGCCTGGTTACCGACCATTCGACGGTCACGGTGAAACGCGCCTGGTTGCGCGGCGCATGGTGGGATGACCTGCAAGAGTTCTGGGATGACCTGGTCGCCGATGGGATGTTGAGCGACCATGGGTATGACGAGCCGGCAGCAGCAGGCCGGAGCGACACCGGTTCACTCGGCCTGGTTGACACACTCGCACCCGGCGAGCGGCGTACCTACCGCTTTGTGCTGGCCTGGTATTTCCCGAACCGCCCTGATAGCTGGAAGCTCCAGAGCGAACGGCTCACACGCGTCCACTATGCACGGCAGTTCGGCGGCGCATGGGATGTCGCCCGCTATCTGGCCGATCATTATGCGCGCCTCGATGGGGCGACGCGCGCGTTTCGCGATGCGCTCTGGGGCGGGACGCTGCCGCCTGCCGTGACCGATGCGCTGGCGACAGGTATTGTGCCGGTGCGCAGCACAACCTGCTTCTGGCTTGAGGATGGGCGCTTCTTTGGTTGGGAAGGGTGCTTCGACGATGCCGGTTGCTGCGAAGGATCATGTACCCACGTCTGGAGTTATGCCTATACCGTCGCCTTCCTCTGGCCGCAACTCGAACGTGAGATGCGGCGGATCGAGTTCTGTGTCGAGACCGACGCCACCGGGTACATGTTCTTTCGCACCTTCAACACCTCTGGTGAAACCTTCATCTGGCACTGGGGCGCCGACCTGCACCCGGAGGCCGCTGTTGACGGGCAGATGGGCAGTATTCTGCGCGTCTACCGCGAATGGCTGCTCAGCGGTGACCGGGCATTTCTTGAACTGGTGTGGCCCGGCGTGAAACGTGCCATCGCCTTTGCCGCACAACAATGGGATATCGATGGCGACGGCGTTCTCGATGGCAAGCAGCACAACACCTACGATATCGAGTTCTATGGGCCCAACCCGCTCTGCGGCATCTACTACCTTGCCGGATTGCGCGCCGTCGAAGAGCTGGCGCGTGTGATGGGCGAGGATGACCTGGCGGCGCGCTACCGCGCCAGCTTCTCGCAGGGCAGTGACCGGCTCGACTCATTGCTCTGGAACGGCGAGTATTACGAACAGCGTCTTGATGATGTCAATGCCTACAAGTACCAGCATGGCGCCGGCATGCTTGCTGATCAACTGCTCGGCCAGTTGCATGCGCGTGTTCTTGGCCTGGGCGATCTGTTGCCGGCCGAGCATGTGCGCGCGGCGGCACGAGCCATCTATCAGCATAACTTCCGCACCGATTTCCGCGACCATGTCAACACCCAGCGGACGTATGCGTTGAATGATGAAGCCGGCCTGCTGCTCTGCACCTGGCCGCGCGGCGGACGACCACGCTTTCCGTTCCCCTATTCCGACGAAGTATGGACCGGTGTCGAATACCAGGTCGCGGCGCACCTGATCTATGAAGGATGGCTCGACCAGGCGCTGGCAATTGTTACTGCGGCGCGGGAGCGCCACGACGGCGTGCGCCGCAACCCGTGGGACGACGTCGAGTGCGGCCATCACTACGCCCGCAGTATGGCCTCATGGGCGCTCCTGACCGCACTCAGCGGCTTTACCTGCGATATGGCGGCCGGCTGGATACGCTTCGACCCGGTACTGGCGGCGTCAGGCGATCCGGATGACTTCCACTGTCTCTGGTCGTGTGGTCGCGGCTGGGGAACCTACCGCCAGCGACGCGATCCGGCAAGCGGCGGATGGACTCCGGAGGTAACGGTATGCGGCGGCGATATGAGCGGCATCATTGTGGAGGCGTGCGGGATAACGATTCGCCTGTAGAGATGGCATGGTCATTCCAGATCCCTCGTCGCTGATGCGCCTCGGGGCCTGTCCTGAACCTGTCGAAGAGTGACATGAAAAGGGCTATGGCAGCACCTGCCACGTAAGTCCTGTCAATAAGGAACCAGTACGATGAACCCGATTCTGCAACAACTCGGTTTTGCCGAAGACGACCGCGTCGTCATCATTCACGCGGACGATTTTGGCATGTGCCATGCAACCATTCCCGCCGTCGCCGAACTCTTTGACGCCGGCCTGGTTTCGTCGGCGGCGACAATGACGCCATGCTCCTGGTTCCCGGCGGTCGCGGCTTATGCCCGCGCCAACCCCGCCGCCGACATCGGCGTTCATACGACACTGACATGCGAATGGGATGTCTACCGCTGGGGACCGATCAGCTCGCGGGACCGCGCCTCAGGAATGATCGACGAGGAAGGATACTTCTATCGTTCAACCGAGGCGGCCCAGAAATATGGCGATCCTGTTGCAGTTGCGGCGGAGCTGAACGCCCAGCTCGATATCGCTCTCACCGCCGGGATCGATGTCACCCATGTCGACTCGCATATGGGCACAGTCTTCAGCCCACAACTCACGCCGGCATATCTTGCCGTCGCCGCGCGTGGCCGTGTGCCGCCGATGGTTCCGCGCATGAGTGAAGAACGTATGCGCGAGGAACAGATCCCTGAGGAGATGATCGCCTTCGCTTTAGATGCTGCGCGCCGGCTTGAAGCGCAGGGCATCCCACTTATGGACGATATTCTCGGTATGCCGCTTGATCAGCATGAGAATCGGATCGACGTCGCAAAAGAACGGCTTGGCGGATTGAAGCCGGGTTTGAGTTATTTCATCCTTCACCCGGCCGTCGACACACCGGAACTGCGGGCTATCGCGCCTGACTGGCGCGCCCGCGTCGCCGACTACCAGGCGTTCTGCAGCGCCGAATTGCGCGCCTGGGTTCGCGAGAATGGGCTACAGGTCATTGGCTGGCGTGCGCTGCGTGATGCGATGCGCGACGAGCACAGGATCGCCCGGGTCAATCAAGAGTCTGGCGAGGATATCGAGCGCCTGCTGTGAACCGCTGGTTACCACCAGGTTCCCAGGTGCAACAGCCAGGCCACGGCCATGCATCAGGTCAACCAGGAAGTCGCGTAATAGAGGAAACCCTTCGGTCGGGCCATACTGGAGAACACGGCTCGCCTGCTGCGCCAGGACGCGCTCGGCGGCAAGTGCGATCTCCTCAGCCGGGAAGCATTCCGCCGCGGGTAAGCCGCCGGCAAACGAAATGAACTCCGGCTGCTCGGTGAGCTTCAGCAACTCGCGCACTGCCGAGGCCGAAACGAGATCTGCCGCGCCGGCATACCGATCATCCCAGATATGCTGTTCAACCGGCAGTGACATCGTCATCCTTCTTGCGCACCGCACCGGAGCGGCGCATCCGGCCGCGCTGATACCCACCGCGAAATGCCAGCCCGATCACAAACGCCAGGATGATCAGAATAATCAGCCCTTCGGTCCAGCCAATCGTCATGGAACCACCTGTTGAACGTTGAACGTTCCCCTCTTCAACGTTCGCACACCGACGCACCCATCCCCTGCCGCCGGTTCATGCCTGCGCTGCATCGGGGCGATACCTGGTCGAGCGCATCACGCTGGTCTGCAAGAGTTCGATCGACTCCTTCGCGCGCCAGCAGGCGACATAATGCCCATCACCATAATCCTCGAACGGTGGTTCTTCGCTCTTGCAGCGTTCGATGGCGATCGGGCAACGGGTGTGGAAATGACAGCCGGGGGGCGGGTTCAGCGGGCTGGGCACATCGCCTTCGAGAATAACGCGCTGGCGCCGCTTCTCAACCGACGGGTCAGGGATCGGCGCCGCCGAGAGGAGCGCCTGCGTATACGGATGCATCGGCATGGCATAGAGCTTCTTGCCTTCGGCCAGTTCGACCACCTTGCCGAGGTACATAACGGCCACCCGGTCGCTGATATGTTTGACGACCGCCAGGCCATGCGCGATGAACAGATAGGTCAGCCCCAGGCGCTGCTGCAGGTCTTCGAGCAGATTAAGCACCTGAGCCTGGATGGAGACATCGAGCGCCGACACCGGCTCGTCGCACACCACGAACTCGGGTTCGACCGCCAGGGCGCGCGCGATACCGATGCGCTGGCGCTGGCCACCGGAAAACTCGTGCGGATACCGGTTGATAAAGTACGGGTTCAGGCCGACAAGCTCAAGCAGTTCCTGCACACGCTCGCGGATGGCGGCGCGCCCCTGGCGCAGGTTATGTACGCCAATCGGCTCGCCGATAATATCGCCAACGGTCATGCGCGGATTGAGCGAGGCGTACGGGTCCTGGAAGATCATCTGCACCTTGCGCCGCATACGGCGCATCTCCTCACCGTTAAGCCGGGTGAGATCGGTGCCCTGAAACAGTACCTCGCCCGCCGTTGGCTTGTAGAGCTGCAAAATGGCACGCCCGGTCGTTGACTTACCACAGCCGCTCTCCCCCACCAGGCCCAGCGTCTCGCCGCGCTTGATCGAGAAGGTCACACCGTCAACCGCCTTGACGTGAGCGACCGTGCGTTTGATCACAACCCCTTTTGTGACGGGGAAATGCATCTTCAAGCCACGCACCTGGACCAGGTCGGTCGAACCATTGCTCATCGTACGTTCCTCATCTACTCGTCAATCAGCCAGTGGATGCAATCTGACGGACGGATGTCAGACCGGGACCTCATCACCGGTTGCGGGGAGTGGCGTCTCCAGCGTAATATCGAACAGGCAGGCAGCCTTATGGTCAGGCGCCACCTCACGCAACGGCGGCGTCTGCTGATCACACTTGCCGGGAATGAAATAGTCACAGCGCGGGCTGAACGGGCAGATCTGCGGCAGGCCAATCAGATCGGGTGGCAAGCCGCGAATAGGGGTAAGTTTGCGATCCTCGCTTTCATCCAGGCGCGGGATGGAGCGCAGCAACCCGATGGTGTACGGCATCCGCGGGCGCGCAAAGATCTCGTCGGTCGGCCCCTCTTCAACGATACGCCCGGCATACATGACGATCACCCGATCGGCCATACCGGCGACCACACCCAGGTCGTGCGTAATGATAATCACTGCAGTACCGAGTTCATGCTGCAACCGCCCGATCAATTCAAGGATCTGGGCCTGAATCGTCACATCGAGCGCGGTCGTTGGCTCGTCGGCGATCAGCAATTCCGGGTTGCACGAGAGCGCCATGGCGATCATGACGCGCTGGCGCATACCACCCGAAAACTGGTGCGGGTAGTCATCGAGGCGGCGCGCAGCGCCCGGGATGCCGACCATCTGCAGCAATTCAACCGCGCGATGGCGCGCCTCTTTGGGCGTCAACTTCATGTGCAATTCAAGCGATTCGGTAATCTGGCGGCCGATCGTCAGCACCGGATTGAGCGATGTCATCGGATCCTGAAAGATCATCGCGATCCGGTTACCACGAATGTGCCGCATTTCCTCATCGCTGTAATCGAGCAGGTTATCGTTGTCGAAGATGATCTGCCCGCCGGCAATCCTGCCCGGCGGGTTCGGGATGAGCCGCATAATCGACAATGACGTGACACTCTTACCCGAGCCGCTCTCGCCGACGATGCCGAGCGTTTCGCCACGGTTCACATGGAACGACACATTGTTGACGGCTTTGACGACACCGTCCTGGGTTTTGAAGTGGGTTTCCAGGTTCTTGACGACGAGCAACGGCTGCGACATGATTACTCCTTCCAGACGTCACGACACCTCATGTGCAAAGTGGCAGGCTGACCAGTGGCCCGGTGCCTTTTCCTCGAATGCCGGCTCGACCTCACGGCAAATATCGCGCGCCATCCAGCAGCGCGGGTGAAAGCGGCACCCTTTCGGCGGGTTGATCGGGCTGGGCACATCACCCTGCAGCAGGATACGCTCGCGGCGCACCGTCGGATTCGGCACGGGAATGGCCGAAATCAGCGCTTTTGAATACGGGTGGAGCGGGCGGCGGAACAGTTCAACCCGATCGGCAAGTTCGACCATCTTCCCCAGGTACATCACGCCGACACGGTTACTGATGTGCTCGACAACGCTCAGGTTATGCGCAATGAACAGGTAGGTCAGGCCGAACTCCTGCTGCAGATTGCGCAACAGGTTGAGCACCTGCGACTGGATCGACACATCAAGCGCCGACACGGGTTCATCGCACACGATCAGTTTGGGGTTCATCACGAGCGCGCGTGCAATGCCGATGCGCTGGCGCTGGCCACCGGAAAACTCGTGCGGGAACCGTTCCATATGGCCTGGATGCATGCCGACCTTGGCCAGCACTTCGCGCACGCGTTCGATCCGTTCCGCCTTGCTGCCGATACCATGGATATTTAACCCTTCGGCCACACTCTCGCCGATCGTCATGCGCGGATCGAGGGAGGCGTATGGGTCCTGGAACACAATCTGCATATCACGGCGCAACGCCTTCATCTGGCTGCCCGACGCGGCCAGCACATCTCTGCCATCGAACACGACTTCGCCGTCGGTGGCTTTTTCAAGGCGCAAGATCGTTCGCCCGGTCGTCGTTTTGCCACAACCACTCTCGCCGACCAGGCCAAGGGTTTCACCGCGTTTGAGCGTAAAACTCACGCCGTCCACCGCCTTCACCAGCGCAACGGTTCGGCGGAGCACCCCACCTTTGATCGGGAAATGCTTCACCAGGTTATTGACCTCAAGCAGCGTATCGCTTGAAAGCCCGGTTTTCGCAGGTACGTTCATCATCTGCATCGTCGCGTCTTATTCCTGTTGCGGCGCATCAGGCGCATACAGCCAGCAACGCACCTGGCGCCCGCCTTCGAGTTCGAACATCGGCACAGGGTCGTCACAGCGCGCAAATCGGCGCGAGCAGCGATCTGCGAAACGGCACCCCTGCGGCGGGTCAATCAGGCTTGGCACCGTACCGGGAATCGTTGCCAGTTCATCTACGATCTCACCCAGGACCGGAATAGAATCGAGCAATCCACGGGTATACGGGTGCTTTGGATCAGCGAAGATCTGGAGCACATCGGCATATTCCACGATCTGGCCGGCATACATCACCGCCACGGTATCAACCATCTCGGCGACCACCCCCATGTCGTGGGTGATCAGGATGATGGATGTATTGATTTTCTCGCGCAACGCGCGCATCAGATCGAGGATCTGCGCCTGGATCGTCACGTCGAGCGCAGTCGTCGGTTCATCAGCAATCAAGAGTTCCGGGTTGCAGGCCAGCGCCATCGCAATCATGACACGCTGCGCCTGCCCGCCCGACAGTTCGTGGGGGTACTGATTGATACGTCGTGCCGGGTCAGGCAAACCGACGAGGGAGAACAACTCGATTGCGCGCTTGCGCGCCTCTTCGCCGCGCAAGCCCTGGTGAATCTCCAGCGCCTCGGTGATCTGGTCGCCCACCCGGAACACGGGATTGAGGCATGTCGTTGGCTGCTGGAAGATCATCGAAATACGGTTGCCGCGCACCTGGCGCATATCTTCTTCGCTCAGCGCGCGCACATCGGTCCCGTCGAAGATTATCTCACCTTCAACGATCTTGCCCGGCGGATCCTGGATCAGTCGCAGGATGGAGAGTGAAGTCACACTCTTACCGCATCCGCTCTCGCCGACGATGCCAAGCGCCTCGCCCCGGCGCAGCGTCAGGTCAATTCCATCCACCGCGCGCACAACCCCGCCCTCGGTATAGAAATATGTCTTCAGCCCGCGCACTTTGAGCAGCACATCGCCGTTTCTGGCCGCCGATTGCGGAGTGGCGTCCGGCGCGGATACAGATGAAGTCGTCACGGTTCTCTTCTTGCTGAATACGAGTTGCACCGGCACCCGATGCAGGCGCCGCGCCCGACGATTGTTCTTGCCCCTTCGACAGGATCAGCGCTGGTTGCGACAGCGCCACCAGGCAGCAACCACGGTCACGACGGGGTTGTTTGCGTGTGTGATTGCATTGCAGCGCGACAAACCTCAATCACACAATCCCCATTATTCAGTGTGGTCACCCATTAGAGCTTCAACCGCGGATCAAGCGCGTCACGCAGACCATCGCCGATAAAGTTGAAGGCCAGCGAGCACAGAAAGATCGGCAACCCCGGGATAAGCGGCATCCACGGATGGTTGAACATATAACTGGTGGCGAACCCCATCATATTGCCCCATGTCGGCGTAGGATCCTGGACACCGAAGCCGAGGAAACTGATCGCCACCTCACTCACCAGCGCGCCGTTGAGACCGAGCGTAAAGGCCACAATCAGCGGCGGGAAGGAGTTGGGGAACACATGCTTCGCCAGGATCCAGACATTGGAGCCGCCGAGGGAGCGCGCCGACTCAATGTACTGCATTTCGCGCACCTGCAGCACCATGCCGCGCATCAAGCGCGCCACGCCGACCCAACCAAGCGACGCCAGCACCAGGATCAAGAGCGCCACCTGCGTCGCCTCGCGAGCCGGCACCGCCATGATCCACGCCACCGGCCCGATGATCCATACCGGCAACACAATGAGATCGGCATTCTGGATCATGATCGAACTGAGGATCAACAGAATGGGCAGATCGGGTATCGTTGCAACGAACTCCATCACCCGGCTGATGGCATTATCCACCCAGCCGCCGAAGAACCCGGCAATCAATCCCAGCAGCGACCCGGTAATCGCCACCAGCGTCGTTACTGACAGCGCGACCATCAGTGAGACGCGCGCCGCATAGATGACACGCGTAAAGAAATCGCGTCCGAGATGATCCGTACCGAGAACGTGTAACCTGCCGGTCACCGGGTCGGGCGTCATCGGCGGGAGGGTCGTGCGATTCAGCCCGATATCATCACGCGGGAAGGGCGCAATCCAGGGCGCCAGAATCGAGGCGCCGAAAATGATTACCAGAATACCCAGGCTAACCATCGCCAGGCGATGCCGCCGGAAGCGGCGGAAGACGACCGCCCACTGCCCCTCGGAGCGACTCTGCGCACGTTCGATGGCGCTGGAAGCCGGTGCAGTCGTGGTTGCCATCGAAACCCCTCCTTACGCGAGCCGGATGCGCGGGTCAACGACCGTATACAGAATATCGGAGATCAGATACCCGAGCAGGACCAGCACGGTACTGATGAACAGAATGGACATCGCAACCGTGTAGTCGCTGCGACCGAGTGCATCAACCAGCAGGCGACCCATGCCGGGCCAGTTGAACACCGACTCGGTAATCGCCGCTCCGGCGACCAGCGTCGGCAAAATGCCGGCCAGCAGCGTCACGAACGGGATCAACGCATTACGCAGGGCGTGCTTGGTAATCACCAGTCGCTCGCGCACACCCTTGGCGCGCGCCGTGCGCACATAATCCTGGCGCAACACTTCGAGCATGCTGGCACGAATGAAGCGGCTCCAGCCGGCAATATTGAAGAAGGTCAGCACCGCACACGGCATGATGAAGCGCATGGTCCGGTCAAGCCCGGAACCGGCCTCAACGACGCCAATCCACGGCACCGTATAGTCACGAATCCCCTGCGCGCCACCGGAGGGGAGGTAGGGCAGGCCGGCGCCTTTCGCCAGCACCGAAAAGATCAGGATCGCCATGACACCCATGAAGAGCGTGGGGAGTGACGAGCCGACGAACGTAATGCCCGTCATCAAATAATCAAAGCGCGAGTACTGGCGCACGGCTGAATAGATACCGATCGGCACCCCGATCAAAATCGCCAGGAACGTCGAAACCCCCATCAACTGCAGCGTGTAGGGTAAGCGACTCATCAACAGGTCGCTGATCGGCCGCTCGCGGGCGATCTGCTGGGACAGGCCAAAGTCGCCGAACAGAATGCCACGACTGGTGCGCCGTTCGGCCAGATCGGCCAGCGTCACGACACGGTTGCACCCTTCTTCGACAATCTCGGTTGTGCCGTCAGGATAGCGCAGACGGACCTGGCCGGGAATCGCGCAACCGACAACCGTCTCGGGCGAAATCAGATTCACTCCACCGATCTGCACCGGCCCGGCTGGAATGCCGGCCAGCCAGCGCGTAAAACGAACAGGCAAATAGAGGTCAAGTTCATACCGCGCTTTCAGGCGCGCAATATCTTCTTCGGTAACCCGGCGCTGCCCGGTGTTCTGCATCTGCTGCAAAAACAACAACGGCCCGCCCGGCGCAATATAAAGCAACGTATAGCCAAGCATGGCCGAGAGAATGGTAACAATCACCATCTGAATGAGACGGCGGATAAGGTATGCTGTCATGCCATAAGCTCCGGGGGGCGTGCTATGAAACCTCACTCCCTTCCCCCGCGCCGCAGCCAGAAGGAGAAGCGCAACGCGCCAGGGATGAGGCCACCAGCCATGTTCAGGCGTCCATCAACGCCCGGGGTCACCATCACACCAGCCAGGTGCCTATCCGAAGAACGCCACGCCTCCGTGTCATTGCACGGAGCGCGAGTGACAGTGTTCAGCGAGCGACGTGTGGCTGATGAAGATGACCAGGTAACACCGTATGCCCTGACTACTTCGACATATAGCTTCCGGGAAGGTTGAAACGCAGATCGATCGCCCTCCTCAACCTTCCCGGAAGATATTCAGGGTTCTATCTAGCGTACGAACAGGTTCATATCCATGTGTTCCCAGGTCGGGCTGGCATCGGTCTTGGCTTCGATCTTGCCCTCTGCCGCCGCCTTGAGCACCGTCTCCACCTCAGGGCCGGCGCCGAGCGTCGCCTTCTCCAGAATGTCAACCTCACCGGTCAACAGCGCCGCCACAGCCGCATTGGTGTCGGCATAGATCTGGATGACAACATTCTGGACCTTCGGCGCGCCAAGGACGAAGTTCGGGTTGGCCTCGAACTTCATGCTCTGGCCCTTGTTCCATTCCTTCAGAATGTAGGGGCCATAGCCCAGCGGCAGCTCAGCAACTTCCGGCAGAGTCGCCCAATCCTTGGCCGGCACATCGGCCAGTTTCCGCCCGTCCGAAACGGTCACGTGCGAGGGGTAGCCACCGTAGGGCGCCAGGTAGTACGTCGGCCACTGCACGCCCGGCAGGAACTTGACCGTATAGCTGGTATCACTGGTGACCGTCACGCCATTGGCATTGTCATGCGACTCGCAGAAGGTCAGGCTCACATTGCCCGACTCAGGATCGCAAACGATCTTGACCGACAGTTCCAGGTCGGCCTTCTTCAGCGGCTCACCGTCCGACCACTTGATGCCACTGATCAGGTCGTAGGTGACGGTCAACTGGTTCATCTTGACCGTGCCGCTCTCATACTTGATCGTCTCACCATCAGAGTTGATGATCTCCACACCCGGCTTGAGTTCAACGGCGGCGCCGGTGGCGTCCCACACCTTGTCGCCATCTTTGACCTCGACGACTTCATTCTTCGCCTTGCCGCTCTCGATCGTCGAGAGACCATCCTGCAGCACCGGCTGGAAGTCATAGTTGTACTGGGTCGTCAGCACGCCCTCGACGAGTTGCGCTGCCTGGCGCTGCACCGCCGCGCTCGACACGAGCGTAAACATTGTGTCCGGCTCCTGGGTGAAGCCAAGCACAATCGTATTGCCATTGTCGCTGCGCTCCCACTCATAGGCGTTGGCAGTGATATACTCGGTCGGGTCAGGCTTCATGTTCTTCAGCGCCTTGTTCCAGCCGTACGCCTCAAGGCGCTGGAACAGCGGCAGGCTGACCATATCTTTGGTGAACTCGACCTGGAACGCCTTATAGTTCTTGATGCGCTCCTCGCGGTTCAACGTATTGTTGGCCGCGGTGATCGCCTTGCTGGCCGTTTCGTTGCACCAGCCCATGTAGTTCTGGCCGTTCCAGTTGTTATCCGGCAGCGGGATCTGGTCACAGGCATAGAGCGTGCGGCCACCCGGATCCGCCTCACCGACCCAGGCGAAAGCACCAAGTTCATAGTCGCGCCGGCGCAGACCGGAGGCGCTACCGAACCACCAGGAACCCGGGGCATGTTTGCGGATGATCTGGATGCCGCAGTTGTCGAGGAGCTGCTTCTCCAGCACGGTTGCCCAGGTGATGCGGAACTGTGCGTTGGTGGTGGTAAACTCAAGCGAGAGTGGCAACCCATCCTTCGCACGTACCGTCGCACCTTCAGGCAATGTCCAGCCCGCATCGTCGAGCAGCGCCTTGCCCTTATCAGGATCGAAGGGATAGGTCACGATGCCATCCGCTTCGCCGGCAGCCGCCCAGTGCGTCTTCGGCAGGTGGGTATCCATCAGCAGGCCTTGCTGCTGCTCCGGCGTCAGGTAGCTATAGACCGACTGGATCAACTCAGCGCGGTTGGTGCAGTAGGCAATCGCCTGGCGCACCCTGGGATCGCCCAGAATCGGATGCGGCGTCGTAAATGCGCTCGGTGTGGTCGGCGCCTCGGCTGTCGGCGCTTCGGAGACGACCGTCTGCGGCACCACAACCGTCTCGCGCACCGGCTCCGCCGTCACCACGACGGTTTCGCGCACCACCGAAGGTGCCGCCGTTCCGCCACACGCCGCGAGAATGGGCACAACCAGGGCGAAAATCAGTGGCAGTGCCACCCTGTTGTTGAGAAGCTTCATGCGAAGCATGCTCCTTTCTGGAATCTTCAGTAGGGACGTTGCAGTGCTCCTGCTTCCTGTGGGTGTCTGAACGGTGAGAGAAAGGCTGTTCCGATAGGCTCCCTCCTTGCGCTATGCGCGCCGGGCGGCTCTTCGTGCTCGCCGCGCTCATCCGGGAAACACCCATACTGCCTGATCGGAAACGCGCGACGCCGGCGCATCCATATTCGGGCTTTCCATGATCTCCGCAGCGCGGCGAGAGAATGGTTTCATTGGCTTAACCAGCGTGTAATTGGCCGGAATGGTAACACGCTGCTACGGGGATGTCAAGCCACAGGCGACCGGCTGCGACAGGCGATCTCGGCAATGGTATGCCGTGGGCACGCGATTCGTGCCGTGCTCGGGCATGCGCCTGGATATGGCTCGCGCCAGGCTGGAACAGTCACGATTGACAACATGCATCAAGGCGCTACAATAATCAACATAACCGGTCACACGAATGAGTCAATGCACGCACTTCCCGATACAACGATGTCCCTCCCGCTGGTACTGAGTGCGGCGCGCCTGCTGGCCAGCGAGCGACCACTGGTGGCGCGCTTGCAGGAGACGTTCGATCTCTTGCGTGGCGCGGTTGCGTTCCACGACGGGCGCGTTACCTACTGGCGTTGCGAACCGATTGCCTCAGCGACAGGTGAGCAGTGTTATGCGCTGAATGGCTGGCGCCAGCCATGGAGCGATGAGGTGCTGCGCGAGGTACTCGACCAGCATGTCTCCAGCCGGCGCGTGACCGCTGGCGCTGGAGGGTACGCGCTGGCCCACTACGGCACGCCGATTCTGTGGAGCGACCGGTTGTGGGGGGTGCTGGAACTACGAGGCGAGGCCCGGGCATTCACCAGCGACGCGGAACTGGCGCTGGTGCATGCGTTGACACCGTTGCTGGCGGCAGCGATCGCAGCTGATCGTGGTGCGCCTGGCGAGGCCATGGCAGTGCGCAGTGCACTCACAACGCGCCAGCAGCGATTGATGACCACGCTGCGCGCCGAACTCGAGGCACCACTCGATCTCGGTGCACTCCTTACGTTCCTGCTGCGCTGGGCGATCGATGCCACTGGCGCCGAGGCCGGCGCAGTGAGCATGGTTGACCACGAACGCGGTGAGATTGTGCTCCAGGCCCACGAAGGATACGGCAGCGACCCCCTCAGCCGCGATGCCTTCGGCGAGACCCGCCGGCGCTGGAGTTGGGACGTGGGCATTGCCGGCAAGGTCGCGCGCACGGGGCGCGCCATCCTCCTGCGCGATGTCTCGCGCAATCCCGATTACCAGGCATTCAGCCCGGACGTGCGCGCCGAACTGGCCGCGCCGATCGGCGGCGAGCGACCACTGGCCGTGCTGGTGCTTGATAGCCCGCGTTCGGCGGCCTTCGGCGAGAGCGAAGTGGCATTTGTCCATGCGCTGTGCGACCTGGCCGCCAACCCGTTGCACCGCGCCCTGCACTATCAGCAGTTGCTCGAAACAAGCGCGCAGCTTGGCCAGGTGTTCACCAGCATGCCGACAGGGCTGGTGCTGATGGATCAGCAGGGGCGCGTGTTGCGCCACAACCCGGCCTGGCTGACGATCTGGGGGCTGCAGCCCGATGCGATTGGCGAAGCGTTCCAGATCCCATGGGACCTCGTGCCCTTGCTGCTGCCACGCCTGCGCGATCCGCTGGCGCTGACCGAGTTGTGCGCCGAGGGCCAGCGTGCGCCCGGCGAGGTGCAATCACTGCTTGTGCAGCTCAACAACCCTCACCAGGAAGTGTTGCTCCTCTCGGTGCCGACACGCGACAGTTTCGGTGCGCTGACCGGCCGGTTGTGGGTGGTCAGCGATGTCACGCGCGAACGCGAAGCCGACCGGCTCAAAAGTGAGTTTCTTTCGGTCGTGTCACACGAACTGCGCACGCCGCTTACCTCGATCATGGGGTATACCGAATTGCTCCTGGCCCGTGAGTTCAATGTCAATGACCAGCGCGAGTTCGTACAGACGGTGTACAACGAGGCGAACCATCTGTCGCAGATTGTCGAAGATTTGCTGGGCGTCTCACGGCTGGAGGCCGGCAATGTGCGGCTTGATCAGTGGGTCGTGTCATTGCGCCAGTTGATTACCGAACTTGCGGCGCAGCTCAATAATCAGATTGGCGGCAAACACACGATGCTGATCGACATTCCACCCCAGATCCCTCCGGTATATGTGGATCGCGACAAGGTGAAGCAGATTCTGGTGAACCTGATTACGAATGCGGCAAAGTACTCGCCACGCGGCGGCGAGATCCGGTTGACTGTCACCGAGGATGCGCCATTGCCGCCCGATCACCCGCCAGGTCGCTTCTTACGCATTGCGGTCGCCGACCAGGGGATCGGCATCGCCCCCGAGGATCTGCCGCGTATCTGGGAACGCTTCTTCCGCGTGGATAATTCGAATACGCGCCGTATCGGCGGCACCGGCCTCGGCCTCTCCATCGCCAGAGCGCTGGTCGAGTTGCACGGTGGGCGCATCTGGGCCGAAAGTAAACTGAATAAAGGCAGTACGTTCTACTTCACCCTCCCGATCGCTACTGACCTGATACGGCGTTGACAGATAGACGTTCAACGTTCGACGTTCAACGTTCAACGTTCAACGTTCCAATGTCGATCGGCCCCGCGTCATTGATCGCCGCCAGTGTCGCCCCGTCATACATTCCTACCAGCAGCCGATATGTTCCCGGTTCGACGGTTGCCGGAATCGGCAGATCCTGATCGTCGCGCACCAGTTCGCCCACCACCCAGCCACTGGTCGGGCGGCGCCCTTCGAGCGGCGGTACGTCGCGCTGCGCCACTTTGTTGCCCGCCGCATCCACGAGGTGCACATAGACGGTGTAATTCGCCGCCAGCGGGCGCGTTGCGCGCCAGAAGAGCACCAGCGGCAAGGTCTCGCCAGCGCTGACCGCCCCGACATGCCGGTACCCCTCAAGGATGATTGCACCGGCGCCGAGCGTTGCGCCGGACGGGGTGCGCGCCTCGGTTGCAGCATCAGGCGCGCCACTGGCAAAGATTGCCAGTTCGGGACCATGCCGCTCGCCGGCGCGCAGAAAACGGGCCGCCGGCTCGCCGAACGCTGCGAGCGCCGCAGCGCCGGTATCACGGCCAAGATCCACCACAATATACCGGATTCCCTGCTCGCGATACCATGCGATGTCGTGACGTGCGGCCGGTTCTCCACCGATAGCGCGTAAGCGTGACGGCAGGATGAGCGTGTTATTCTCCAGCCAGATACGATCGCCGTCAGTGGTGTGGGATGCAAGCCATTCGCCCGCAAGAATGCGTGTCGTCGGGCGCGAGCGTAACAGTTCGTCATGGAAGGCCCGGGCCAGTGGTTCGGCGGCAAGCACCAGCGTCAATGCCGAGACGAGCGTAACTCGGGCATAGGAGAGCCGATGAGAACGGGAGAAACGGAGAAGGGGAGAGCTAGAGAGGCTTGATAGCTTTTCAGACATGAGCCTGGCGCTGGCTAACCCGCCCTCCCCCTGTCTCCCCCTCTCCCCCTC